>NZ_VMSH01000001.1:0-766851 GCF_007713445.1 Pseudomonas sp. RGB
GTTTACCAAGGAGTTTTCCGTTTCGACTGCGCCGGAAGTGGGGCGAATTATAGACAGATATAAAACGCCGTCAACACTTAATTTCAGGTTTATTCGGATTTAAGCGTAATACGCGCAAATGCCTTCTTACCTGCCTGGCAAACGTGGGTAGCCCCCAGCTCGTATATAAAGGTGCGATCAACAACCTCACCATCTATACGCACGCCGCCGGAACCCAGCAGGTCACGCGCAACCGCCGAGTTCTTCACCAAACCAGCCTTATTAAGGACAGCAGCGATCGGCATCGCTTCAGCAGCAGTCAGCTCGATCTCCGGCAGATCATCCGGTAACTCGCCATCCTTCATGCGATTGCCTGCCGCACGGTGAGCACTTGCCGCAGCCTCTTCACCATGAAAGCGCGCCACAATCTCTTCGGCCAATTTGATCTTCACGTCACGCGGATTGGCACCCGCCTCGACGTCAGCACGCAGCGCATTGATCTCATCCATCGAGCGGAAACTCAACAGCTCGAAGTAACGCCACATCAACGCATCCGGAATCGAAACCAGCTTGCCGTACATCACACCCGGCGCTTCCTGGATACCTACATAGTTACCCAAGGACTTGGACATCTTCTTGACGCCATCCAACCCCTCCAGCAACGGCATGGTCAGAATGCACTGCGCCTCTTGCCCATACGCACGCTGCAGCTCACGCCCCATCAGCAGGTTGAACTTCTGATCAGTACCCCCCAACTCAACGTCCGCGCGCAACGCCACCGAGTCATACCCTTGAACCAGCGGGTACAGGAACTCGTGAATCGCGATCGGCTGATTAGTGGAGTAGCGCTTGTCGAAGTCATCGCGCTCAAGCATGCGTGCCACGGTGTACTGGGATGTCAGGCGGATAAAGTCAGCCGGCCCCATCTGGTCCATCCAGGTGGAGTTGAAGGCCACTTCGGTCTTGGCCGGATCGAGAATCTTGAACACCTGAGTCTTGTAGGTCTCGGCATTATCGAGAACCTGCTCACGGGTCAGCGGCGGGCGCGTCGCGCTCTTGCCGCTTGGATCACCGATCATCCCGGTGAAGTCACCTATAAGGAAGATGACTTGATGCCCCAGCTCCTGGAACTGACGCAGCTTATTAATAAGCACGGTGTGGCCCAGGTGCAGATCCGGCGCCGTTGGATCGAAGCCAGCCTTAATACGCAGGGGTTGGCCACGCTTGAGCTTTTCGATCAGCTCGGCCTCGACCAACAGTTCTTCCGCACCACGTTTTATCAGCGCTAGCTGCTCTTCAACCGACTTCATAACAGACCCGCAAGGCTCAGATTCAAAAGGGAACCAACCATACAAGATCAGGGACTAATTACAAGTTTTGCCCTGCGCACGGACACCGTTCAGCAAGCCCAGCATTCGCAAGCTTGCGCCACAGATGATTTGGTTATATTTTATACAGTTATTTCATCTTCATCATGTCATTCATCTTTTCCATTTCATCTTCAAAGTCAAAATTACTTATGACCACAGAACCGTCTAAAGCGCCGCCGCTTTACCCGAAGACCCACCTGCTCGCCGCAAGTGGTATCGCCGCTCTTCTCAGCCTGGCACTCCTGGTATTCCCTTCCAGTGACGTAGAAGCCAAACGAACATCCCTGAGCCTTGACCTGGAAAGTCCAGTTGAACAACTGACACAAGATCAAGACGCTGCCGACGCGCAACAAGCCACAAATGCACCCACTGAATCACCCTTTGCGCAGATAGAAAGCACTCCCGAAGACACTCAACACGCCACTCAAGAGCCGCCTGCGGCCGTCGCGGCCAAGAATCCCCTGCACCGCGAAGTGATCGTGGCCAAAGGCGACACTCTCTCGACGCTGTTCGAGAAAGTGGGCCTGCCCGCCTCTACTGTTAATGAGGTGCTGGCCAGCGATAAACAAGCCAAGCAATTCACTCAGCTCAAGCACGGGCAGAAGCTTCAGTTCGAGTTGGCACCCAACGGCCAGCTGAACAACCTGCACAGCAATGTCAGCGACCTCGAAAGCATCACGCTGACCAAAGGCGCCAAAGGCTTTGCCTTCAACCGCATCACCACCAAACCGGTGATGCGCTCGGCCTACATACATGGCGTGATCAACAGTTCACTGTCGCAATCGGCCGCCCGCGCGGGCTTGTCCCACAGCATGACCATGGACATGGCCAGTGTGTTTGGCTATGACATCGACTTCGCTCAGGACATTCGCCAAGGCGACGAATTCGACGTGATCTACGAGCAGAAAGTCGCCAACGGCAAAGTGGTCGGCACCGGCGCCATCCTTTCGGCGCGCTTCACCAACCGTGGCAAGACCTACACCGCCGTTCGCTATACCAACAAACAAGGCAACACCAGCTACTACACGGCTGATGGCAACAGCATGCGCAAAGCCTTCATCCGTACGCCGGTAGACTTCGCCCGCATCAGCTCGCGTTTCTCCATGGGCCGCAAACACCCGATCCTCAACAAGATCCGCGCTCACAAAGGCGTCGACTATGCCGCCCCGCGTGGCACGCCGATCAAAGCAGCCGGCGATGGCAAGGTGCTGCTGGCTGGGCGTCGCGGTGGCTACGGCAATACCGTGATCATCCAGCACGGCAACACCTACCGCACGCTGTATGGCCACATGCAAGGGTTCGCCAAAGGCGTATCCACAGGCAGCAACGTCAAGCAAGGCCAGGTGATCGGCTACATCGGCACCACTGGGCTGTCCACTGGGCCGCACTTGCACTATGAATTCCAGGTAAATGGCGTCCACGTCGATCCATTGGGCCAGAAGCTGCCAATGGCCGACCCGATCGCCAAAGCCGAGCGCCCACGCTTCCTGCAGCAAAGCCAGCCGTTGATGGCCCGCATGGACCAGGAGCGCTCTACCCTGCTGGCCTCGGCGAAGCGCTAAGGTATGCCGCGCTATATAGGTGTGATGTCCG
Source organism: Pseudomonas sp. RGB (assembly GCF_007713445.1). Classification (NCBI taxonomy): domain Bacteria; kingdom Pseudomonadati; phylum Pseudomonadota; class Gammaproteobacteria; order Pseudomonadales; family Pseudomonadaceae; genus Pseudomonas; species Pseudomonas sp. RGB. The sequence goes on from NZ_VMSH01000001.1 coordinate 2,943, forward strand.
GGACCAGCCTTGATGGCCTGGATATCGCCCTGATCGAACAAGACCCGGCGATCAACTTGATCGCCACGCACTACATCCCGATGCCCGAGACCCTGCGCGCCGAGCTGCTAAGCTTGTGCGCCAGCGGCCCGGACGAGATCGCCCGTTCAGCGATTGCCCAGCAACACTGGGTAACGCTCGCCGCCCAAGGCATCCATGCCTTGCTGCAACAGCAGAACCTCAAGCCCGAAGACATTCGCGCCATTGGCAGCCACGGGCAGACGATCCGCCACGAGCCGGCCCGCGGCTTTACCGTGCAGATCGGTAACCCTGCGCTGCTCACCGAGCTGACAGGCATCACCGTGGTCAGCGACTTCCGCAGCCGCGACGTCGCCGCCGGCGGCCAGGGCGCGCCGCTCGTGCCGGCTTTTCATGAGGCGTTGTTCGGTGAGCGTACCGGCAACCGTGCCGTATTAAACGTTGGCGGGTTCAGCAACCTCAGCCTGATCGAGACCGGCAAACCGGTAGCCGGCTTCGACTGCGGCCCCGGAAACGTCTTGCTGGATGCCTGGATTCACCAACAGCGCGGCGAGCACTTTGACCGTGACGGCCAGTGGGCCGCCAGTGGCAAGGTTGAGCCTCAGTTGCTCAGCCGCCTACTCAGCGACCCCTTCTTCCTCACCCAAGGCCCGAAAAGTACCGGACGTGAAGTCTTCAACCTGAGCTGGCTGCAGCACCACCTTGGCACACTGCCCGCGTTTAAGCCTCAGGACGTACAGGCAACCCTGCTTGAACTGACGGCGCTGACCATCGTTGAATCCTTGCAAACTGCACAGTCCGAGACTGAAACGCTACTGGTCTGTGGGGGCGGCGCGCATAACGCCACACTGATGAACCGTCTGGCGACGCTGCTGCCGTCCACCCAGGTCAGCAGCACCGCCACTTATGGCGTCGATCCCGACTGGGTCGAAGCCATGGCCTTCGCCTGGCTGGCCCATTGCTGCCTTGAAGGCATTGCCGCCAACCGCCCCAGCGTCACCGGCGCACGTGGGCTGCGGGTACTGGGCGCGATTTACCCGGCCTAACTCCCAGACAGCAAAACGCCGCTTGGCCTTTCAAAGCCAAGCGGCGTTTTTTTATCTGCAGTGGATCAGATCGAGAACGAAGACCCGCACCCACACGTCGTGGTGGCATTCGGGTTCTTGATCACGAAACGCGAACCTTCCAGACCTTCTTGATAATCCACCTCGGCACCTGCCAGGTATTGGAAGCTCATCGGGTCCACGACCAGGCTGACGCCTTCGCGCTCGACGATAGTGTCATCATCGGCCACATCTTCATCGAAGGTAAAACCGTACTGAAACCCTGAACAACCGCCGCCCGTAACAAATACGCGCAGCTTCAAGCGATCATTACCCTCTTCATCGACCAGGCTCTTCACCTTGTGCGCAGCACCGTGGGTGAATTGCAAAGCCGTGGGGGTGAAGGACTCAACGCTCATGCTGATAATCTCCCGGCGTACCGCCGCCATATGCGTAATGGCGGGCATTATCCGCTTCTCCTAGAAAAGCGGTCAACTATTGTTACGGTATATCAATCTGCGTTGCCGCCATTAAAAACACAAAAGGCCCGATCAACGGGCCTTTTGCACACCAGCAGTCAAGCCTTACGGCAGCATGCCCGCGTGGGACAGGCCCAGCTTCTCATCCAGGCCAAACAGGATGTTGAGGTTCTGCACCGCCTGGCCCGAGGCGCCCTTGACCAGATTGTCGATGACCGACAACACCACCACCAGGTCGCCATCCTGCGGACGGTGCACGGCGATACGGCAGACGTTGGCACCGCGCACGCTGCGGGTTTCCGGATGGCTGCCAGCTGGCATTACATCGACGAACGGTTCGTTGGCATAACGCTTTTCAAACAGCGCCTGCAGATCTACCGAACGATCGACCACGGTTGCGTACAGCGTGGAGTGAATGCCACGAATCATCGGCGTCAGGTGCGGCACGAACGTCAGACCGACATCCTTGCCCGCAGCACGCCGCAGCCCTTGACGAATTTCCGGCAAGTGGCGGTGCCCTTTTACCGCATAGGCCTTCATGCTTTCCGACGTTTCGGAGTACAGCGAACCTACAGCTGCCCCGCGACCTGCGCCGCTCACACCCGACTTGCAGTCTGCGATCAGGCGCGAAGTGTCCGCCAGCCCGGCTTCGAGCAATGGCAGGAAACCCAACTGCGTGGCAGTCGGATAGCAACCCGGCACCGCGATCAGGCGGGCTTGCTTGATCTGCTCGCGATTGACTTCAGGCAGGCCGTATACCGCCTCTTCCAGCAATTGAGGCGCGCCGTGCGGCTGGCCATACCACTTGGCCCATTCGTCAGCATCCTGCAGACGGAAATCGGCCGACAGGTCGATGACCTTGGTGCCCGCCGCCAGCAGTTCACCGGCCAGTGCATGCGCCACCCCGTGAGGCGTCGCGAAAAACACCACGTCACAGGCGCCAAGGGTCTTGATGTCCGGCACGCTGAACGCCAGGCCGTCGTAGTGGCCTCGCAGGTTGGGGTACATATCGGCCACGGCCAGCCCCGCCTCGGATCGGGAAGTGATAACCACCACCTCAGCTTGCGGATGCTGAGCCAACAGACGCAGCAATTCGACACCGGTGTAACCCGTGCCGCCGACGATACCGACCTTGACCATAAACCTGCCCTCAACGAACCCACTGGAAAGCCGTCGATAATAGGGGCCACATCGTCCTGCGACAACCGTCAACGTGACGTACGGGCGCATGAGCCACTACTATCTTCAGTTACCGTGAACCTGGGAATAACTAGAAATGCTCTATCTATGGATCAAAGCCTTCCACATCGTCGCCATCGTCTGCTGGTTTGCCGGGCTGTTCTACCTGCCACGCCTGTTCGTCTATCACGCCCAAAGTGAAGACACCGTCAGCAAGGAACGCTTCAGCGTCATGGAGCGCAAGCTCTACCGCGGCATCATGGGCCCGGCGATGATCGCCACGCTGATATTCGGCGGCTGGCTGATCTACCTCAACCCTGCGATCTTTCAATCCGGTGCGTGGATCCACGCCAAACTGACTCTGGTGGTGCTGCTCATCGGTTACCACCATATGTGCGGCGCACAGGTAAAACGCTTTGCCCGTGGCGAAAACACCCGCAGCCATGTCTTTTATCGCTGGTTCAATGAAGTACCGGTTCTGATATTGCTGGCTATCGTAATTTTGGTCGTGGTCAAACCGTTCTAACTTCAATCACTCGGGGTACCTCCAATGTCGCTGCCCGCTTTGCTTGAACAACGTCTGCGCCTGCCCGTGGTGGCAGCGCCGATGTTCCTGATTTCCAACCCGCAACTGGTACTGGCCTGCTGTCGCAATGGCGTGGTCGGGAGTTTCCCGGCACTGAACCAACGTGAAAGCAGCGGCTTCAAGGCCTGGCTGGAAGAAATCGAAGCAGGCCTGGCGCAGCTGGATAACCCCGCGCCGTATGCCGTCAACCTGATCGTGCACAACAGCAACCCTCGCCTGGAGGCCGATCTGGCGATCTGTGTGGCGCACAAAGTGCCGATCGTCATCACCAGCCTGGGTGCGGTGAAAGAACTGGTCGATGCCGTGCACAGCTACGGCGGTCTGGTGTTTCACGACGTCACCACGCGGCGCCACGCCGAGAAAGCCGCAGAGGCCGGTGTCGACGGCCTGATCGCCGTGGCTGCAGGCGCCGGTGGCCATGCCGGTACCTGGAGTCCGTTCGCGCTGATCGCCGAGATTCGGCAGTTCTTCGACAAAACCCTGCTGTTGGCAGGCTGCCTCAACCATGGCCACGAGATCCTCGCCGCCCAGCTGTTGGGCGCAGACCTCGCCTACTTCGGTACACGCTTTATCGGCACCACTGAAAGCCATGCCCCGGATGCGTATAAAGAGATGCTGCTCACATCGCGTGCCGCCGACATCGTGCACACTCCCGCAGTGTCCGGCGTGCCCGCCAGCTTTATGCGCCAGAGCCTGGAAAACGCCGGTTTCGACCTCGCAGCCTTACAGGGCAAAGGCGAAGTCAACTTCGGCTCCAAGCTCAAGCCGTTGAGCGACGAGGCCAAGGCATGGAAAACGGTGTGGTCTGCGGGCCAGGGCGTCGGTGAGATTGATGATCTGCCCGGCGTCGATGAACTGATTGCCCGCCTGGGTGCCGAATACCGCAAGGCCCGCGAACAGGCGACACAACTGCGCTGGCCACGCTGATACACTCGCCAGGCCTGCCGATTGAAGCGGGCCGGCAACTCCCCTCCTTTACCAGTGACAAGGATGCCCGCATGAGCGACAACCGTTTCAAGATCGTGTTTGACGGAGCCTTGCTCCCGGGTGTCGAAAGCACCACGGCCAAACTCAACCTGGCCGAGCTGTTCAAGAGCGATGTCGAGTCGATCGAAAAGCTCTTCACCGGACGCCCGGTTGCGCTCAAGCGTGACCTGTCGCGCGCCGATGCCGAGACCTACCTGACTGCGCTGAAAAACGCCGGTGTTGATGCCCGCATCGAAGATGAACAACCCGTGGCATTCAGCCTTGCCGAAACCCACGAAACGCAGACCAGCGCCGCTGATTTTTCGCGCGCCGCCGCCTCGCCTTACGCGCCACCCCGTGCAGCCGTGGGGGATAACACCGAGGCATTCGCAACGCTCAAGGTTTTCACCATTCACGGGCGCATCGGTCGCCTGCGCTACCTGGCCTGGACGCTGGTATTGACCCTCGCCATGCTGGTCGCTGCGGGCATCATCAGCACCGCCAGTTTCGCCGTGGCCACCGCCTCGCCAACAGCCGGCGCTATTCTCGGCGCGCTGCTGGGTTTCGCGTTGTTTGTTGCGCTGGTCTGGGTCAGCGTGCAAATCGGCGTGCAACGCCTGCACGATCTGGGCTGGTCTGGCTGGCTGTATTTCCTGAACCTGGTGCCATTTGTGAACAGCATTTTCCCGCTGTTGCTGCTGGTACTGCCCGGTAATCCAGGTGCCAACCAATACGGCCCTCCGCCACCACGCAACTCCACTGCGGTGAAGGTGCTGGCTACCTTGTGGCTGGCGTTCATTCCGGTGATGCTTGCCATCCTGGTCACACTGGGCATGAACGGCTACCTGAATCAACTCGAAGCCAACATGAGCAATAGCTACGAAAGCAGCTCCATCAATGCCGATGACGACACCGATCAAAGCGTCATCGTTGATGAAGAAGACGGCGCGCAAAGTGCTGACGACGCAGCCGAACCTGTAGACTCTCCAGAACAGTGAGAAACGCCCGGCGCCTGTGATGCCTCTGTCACAGGCCCGGCGGCGTTGCGATGGAGAAAGGCATGACCCGTTACGCTCTGATCACCGGTGCCTCCAGCGGCATTGGCCTGGCCTTGGCCGAAGCATTGGCCCGTCGCGGCCGCAGCTTGATTCTGGTGGCCCGCCAGCGTGATCAGTTGGAAAGCATTGCAATCGAATTGACTCAACGCTTCGGCGTCGAGGTGTTGTTTCGCGCCTGCGATCTGGGCGAACCGCTGCGCCTGTCCGGGTTCCTGCTGGAGCTTGAAGAGGGCGAGCGGCAGATCGATCTGCTGGTCAACTGCGCCGGCATCGGCACCAGCGGACCATTCCTGGCCCAGGACTGGATGACCGAACAAGACCTGATCGAAGTCAACATCCTGGCCCTGACCCGTATGTGCCATGCCCTGGGCAATGCCATGGCGCTGCATGGCGGCGGGCAGATTCTTAACGTTGCTTCGGTCGCCGCGTTTCAGCCGGGCCCCTGGATGAGCAGCTATTACGCCAGCAAGGCGTATGTGCTGCACTTCTCCGAAGGGCTGCGCGAAGAATTGAAGACCTGTGGCATCAAGGTCTCGGTGCTGTGCCCCGGCCCTACGCGCACAGCCTTTTTTGGTACCGCGCAAATGGACACCGCCAAACTCGACCGCAGCCAACAACTGATGAGCCCGGAAGAAGTCGCGCTCTATACCGTGCGGGCCTTGGAAAGAAACAAAGCCATCATCATTCCCGGGCGGCGTAACCGTTGGCTGGCGTTCAGCCCACGCCTGAGCCCCCGCTGGCTGACCCGCAAGATTGCCGGCGCCATCAACAAGGCCTATTGCCCACGTTGACGGCCTGGGTACACTCCCCTGCACTTTCACAATGGAGAAACAGCTGTGGATACTCTGTTCACCAAGATCATCAACAGGGAAATACCGGCGAAGATCATCTATGAAGATGACCAGGTCCTCGCTTTCCACGACATTGCCCCGATGGCGCCCGTGCATTTTCTGGTCATTCCAAAAAAGCCGATCCGCACCCTCAATGACCTCACCGAAGACGATAAAGCCCTGGCCGGCCATATTCTGTTTACCGCTCAGCGTCTGGCTGTGGAACAGGGCTGCGAGAAAGGCTTTCGCGTGGTGATGAACTGCAATGAAGAAGGCGGGCAGACCGTTTATCACATTCATATGCACGTGCTGGGGCAGCGCCAGATGAACTGGCCACCGGGCTGATCAGCCTTCCTGCAGAGGTCGCGGCCCAGGGCTGCGACTTCATGCCCTTGACTCAGCGCAAACGCTTCGCCCTCTCTTGCGGTAAACTGGCCGCCGAGATTCTTCCCGGAGGTCAGCATGACTACCCAACGTCACTACTCGCCGATTGACCGTCTGTTGCTGCAAGCCGACATGGCCATGCGCACGCTGTTGCCGTTCAGCGGCCAACCGTACCGCCCATCGCCCGCAATCGTGCAGCCGGATTCGCAGATGAGCGAGAGCGACACCCGCCACGTCGTCGGCCTGATGCGCATCAACCATACCGGCGAAGTCTGTGCCCAGGCGCTGTACCAGGGCCAGGCGCTGACCGCCAAGCTGCCGCAGGTGCGTGCGGCGATGGAACATGCCGCCGAGGAAGAAATCGACCACCTGGCCTGGTGTGAGCAGCGCATTCGTCAGTTGGGCAGCCATACCAGCGTGCTGAACCCACTGTTTTATGGTTTGTCGTTTGGTATCGGCGCCGCTGCCGGCCTGATCAGTGACAAGGTCAGCCTTGGCTTTGTCGCTGCGACGGAACATCAGGTGTGCAAGCATTTGGATGAACACCTGGAACAGCTGCCGGCCGAAGATGAAAAGTCCCGGGCCATCCTCGAGCAGATGCGCATCGATGAAGAACACCACGCAGAAAGCGCACTGGATGCGGGCGGTTTCCGCTTCCCGGCACCGGTGCGGTTTGGCATGAGCCTGTTGGCCAAAGTCATGACCAAGAGCACCTATCGCATCTAAGTGCATTGAATCTGACCCACAAAAAAGGGCGCCACACAGGCGCCCTTTTCTTTTGCCGCTTGGCGATCAACCCAACTCGATGATTTCATAATCATGAGTGATTGCCACACCGGCCGCGCCCAGCATGATCGACGCCGAGCAATACTTCTCGGCCGACAGCTCGATGGCACGCTTGACCTGCGCTTCTTTCAGCGCCCGGCCCTTCACCACGAAATGCATGTGGATCTTGGTGAACACCTTCGGGTCTTCAGTGGCGCGCTCGGCTTCCAGGAAGGCTTCGCAGCTTTCCACGGCCTGGCGGGATTTCTTCAGGATGCTGACCACGTCGAAATTGCTGCAACCGCCGACACCCAGCAGGAGCATTTCCATCGGACGTACGCCCAGGTTACGGCCGCCGGCTTCCGGCGGGCCATCCATGACCACCACATGGCCACTGCCCGACTCACCGAGGAACATGGCTTCGCCCGCCCATTGGATGCGTGCCTTCATCGCCCAGACTCCACTGCTAAAAAAGGGTCGCCAGCTTAGCACAGGGCCTTGGAACCGCAGCGTCCTGCCTGCAAAGCGATCAATGACAGCGTTTGCTCGGTAAATTCCTTAATCGAGGCAGAATGTGTCTGGTAAGCTGGCGCCAATTCAATGGCGCATTGCCATCCTTTGTACAGCGTGTATCAATGCCGACATCGCTGGATAAAAAATAAATCCAACCACACCGTGCAGTCTTTCCGGGATACAACCATGGTTGCTCTTACTCCCACACCCAAGATCAAGAATCTCGACAAGCTGCTGATGCATTGCCAGCGCCGGCGTTATCCGGCCAAGCACAACATCATCTGCGCGGGCGAACGTTCCGAAACACTGTTCTTCATCATCAAAGGCTCGGTCACCATCCTGATCGAGGATGAAGACGGTCGCGAGATGATCATCGCCTACCTCAATACCGGCGATTTCTTCGGGGAGTTGGGGCTGTTCGAACAAGCCGGCAAAGAGCAGGAACGCAGCGCCTGGGTGCGCGCCAAGATTGAATGCGACGTTGCCGAAATCAGTTACGCGAAATTCCGCGAATTGGCCCAGCATGATCCCGACATCCTTTACGCCCTGAGCGGCCAGATTGCCCAGCGCCTGCGCGACACCACGCGCAAAGTCGGTGACCTGGCGTTCTTTGACGTCACCGGCCGCGTGGCCCGCTGCCTGCTGGAGCTGTGCAAGCAACCGGATGCCATGACCCATCCGGACGGCATGCAGATCAAAGTCACGCGCCAGGAAATCGGGCGCATTGTCGGCTGCTCACGGGAAATGGTCGGTCGCGTACTCAAGGACCTGGAAGAGCGCAACCTGGTGCACGTCAAAGGCAAGACGATGGTGGTGTTCGGTACGCGTTAACCCGGCAGAAAGCCGGCCAGCATTTGACGGTACAAGGCATCCAGCCGGCTGATCGCATCCGGCGCGGGAAAGGCTTCATGCAGCGCGATATGGCTGTCGGCACGTACGCGCTGGTCGAGGCCGCAGGCTTCATTGAAACGGTTGACCGCTGCAATCAATTCTTCGCGATCGTCATCCAGCAACAGGGCGCCGTGCACCAACCCCACCGGGCGGCCGCCGCTCTGTCGCCAGCGCTGGGCGGTGCCCACCATCTTGCGACCTTTGAGATTGACGTTGTAACGACCGTCGCAAAACGCTCCGTCGACTTCACCGACGGACGCGTCACCACCCAGCTCAATCAATAAGTCGCAGATCGGCTGGCACAAACGCTGATAACCGGTTTCGATGCGCCCTTGATCACCTTCGCTGCGCGGCGGCGCGTAAACCAGGGCGATATTGACGGTGGCGCCAGACTGCGGCACCGGCTCACCGCCGGTTTCACGCAGCAACACCGGCCAACCGGCATCGGCTGATACGCGGCTCGCGGCTTCAAAAGCGGGCAAGCGGCTCAAGCGGCGCGGCATGACCAGTGCTTGATCGCAGGGCTGCCAGAACAGCAGCCCGAACGCTCGCTCGCCAGCGCAAACGGCCGCCAACAGGTCTTGTTCGGCAGCGAGGCCGGCTTCGACGGTCATCGATAGGGGTTGAATCATCAAACACCTACTTCTCTGGATAGACACAAAACTAATGTGGGAGCTGGCTTGCCTGCGATACAGGCACCTCGGTGTATCAGTTACACCCAGGTGATGCTATCGCAGGCAAGCCAGCTCCCACATAAGCCCGCTCGCGCATTTTTGACCGTGTTTCAAATCAATCCAGGGTCGAACCGCTAACCGCCACACCACGCTCAGGAAAAAACAAACGCTGCAGCTCCGCCCCCGGGTTCTCGGCGCGCATAAAGGTCTCGCCCACCAGGAACGAGTACACACCGCTGATTTCCATCAGTTCCACATCGGCGCGGTTGAGGATGCCACTCTCGGTGATCACCAGACGGTCACGCGGGATACGCGGCAGCAGGTCCAGCGTGTTTTCCAGGCTGACCTCGAAGGTGTGCAGGTTACGGTTATTGACCCCCACCAACGGCGTATCGAGGGTTTTCAGTGCACGTTCCAGCTCATTGCCGTCGTGGACTTCCACCAGCACATCCAGGCCAACGCTTTTGGCCACGGCCGCCAACTCAGCCATCTTCACGTCATCCAGTGCAGAGACGATCAGCAGCACGCAGTCGGCGCCCAAGGCACGGGCCTCGACGATCTGGTACGGGTCAACCATGAAATCCTTGCGGATCACCGGCAACTTGCACGCCGCGCGGGCCTGTTGCAGGAACAGGTCGCAACCCTGGAAGAAGTCGATATCGGTCAGTACCGACAGGCAGGTTGCGCCGCCCTTCTCGTAGCTCTTGGCAATGTCTTCAGGATTAAAGAGCTCGCGGATCACGCCCTTGCTGGGTGAGGCTTTTTTGATCTCGGCAATGACCGCGGGCTGCTTGTCCTTGGCCTGCTTTATCAGGGCGTTGGCAAAACCACGCGGCGCATCGGCGATCTTCGCTTGAGCTTCCAACTCGGCCAGGCTGACGCGGGCGCGACGCTCGGCGACTTCTTCCGCCTTGCGGGCCAGGATTTTTTCCAGAACGGTCGGCACACTCATCCTTCATTCTCCATCTTGAACACCGCAGTAAAGGCACCCAGTTCTTCGAGCTTCTCGCGAGCGAGCCCGGTGTGCAATGCATCATGTGCGAGGGCCACGCCCTCTTTGAGACTGTAGGCGTGATCGGCGGCGTACAGTGCCGCGCCGGCATTGAGCACGATCATTTCGGCAGCTTTCTGGCCGTTTTCTGTTTTACGACGCCCCAGGGCATCCCGAATCAGTTCAAGCGAGGCGGCCGGGCTTTCTACCGCCAGGCCATGCAGGCTCTGGCTTTTCATGCCGAGGTCTTCGGGCTCGACCCAGTACTCGGTCACTTGGTCGTTCTTCAGTTCCGCCACAAAGGTCGGGGCGGCCAGGCTGAACTCGTCCAAACCGTCTTTGGAATGCACCACCAGCACGTGCTTGCTGCCCAGGCGTTGCAACACCTCGGCCAACGGGCGGCACAGCGCCTGACTGAACACACCCACCACCTGATGTTTCACACCGGCCGGATTCGTAAGCGGGCCGAGCATGTTGAACAGGGTGCGCAGGCCAAGGTCCTTGCGCGGGCCGGCCGCGTGTTTCATCGCACCGTGGTGGGATTGGGCAAACATGAAGCCAATGCCGACGCTGTCGATGCAGCGCGCCACTTGTACCGGCGTCAGGTTCAGGTAGATCCCGGCCGCTTCCAGCAAGTCGGCGCTGCCGCTCTTGCCAGAGACCGCGCGGTTACCGTGCTTGGCCACGGTGCAACCGGCCGCCGCGACCACAAAGGAGGAAGCCGTCGATACGTTGAAGATATTCGCACCGTCACCGCCGGTGCCGACCACGTCGACCACGCCGTCGAGGGTCTTGAGTTCGACCTTGTCGGCCAGCTCACGCATCACCGACACGGCGCCGACGATTTCGTCGATGCTTTCGCTCTTCATGCGCATCGCCATCATGAACGCGCCGATCTGCGCGTCGGTGCATTGGCCGGTCATGATCTCGCGCATCACATCGCTCATTTCAGCGGTGCTCAGGTCCAGATGGCCGACGATACGGCTCAGGGCAGTCTTGATATCCATGGAAAGTCCTTAGCGCGTGCCGCCGCTCTGCTTGAGAAAGTTAGCGAACAGCTCGTAGCCCTGCTCGGTCAGGATCGACTCGGGGTGAAATTGCACCCCTTCGATATTCAGTGTCTTGTGGCGCAGGCCCATGATCTCATCGACCGAACCGTCGTCCAGTTGGGTCCAGGCGGTCAGCTCCAGGCACTCGGGGAGGGTCTCACGCTTGACCACCAGCGAGTGGTAACGGGTGACCGTCACCGGCAGGTTCAGGCCGTGGAATACGCCCAGGTCTTTATGGAACACCGGGCTGGTTTTGCCGTGCATTACCTGGCGCGCGCGAACCACATCACCGCCAAAGGCCTGGCCAATGGACTGGTGGCCCAGGCACACGCCCAGGATCGGCAACTTGCCGGCGAAATACTTGATTGCTTCCAGGGACACACCGGCTTCGGTCGGCGTGCAGGGGCCTGGCGAAACCACGATGCGCTCCGGGTTCAGCGCGGCGATTTCGGCGACCGTCAGTTCATCATTGCGCACGACCTTGACCTCGGCACCGAGCTCGCCCAGGTACTGCACAACGTTGTAGGTAAAGGAGTCGTAGTTATCAATCATCAGCAACATGTGGGTTCAAACCTCTTGAATTCACTGATTTCGAATGACCGCCTTCCAGGAGTGACCCGCTGCCAGACGCACGTTCCGGTTGCCAGGGTGAGCCGGCAAGGGGCGTCAAACAACGGGTGAAGAAGGCAAATCGGTACAGGTCCGGCCAAGCCGGCAGAGAAAAATGTCAGGCGCGCCAACGCCAACGGGCGTGTGCCTTGACTACTCGCATCAAGAGTTTGCTGATGATCAACACGGGGAGGGTCTCGTTCATACGTTCAGGCACAGTAACGTAGCCTCGCCAGCGGTGCAATATGGAGCCGCGAATACGGGGTAATCACGACGAAATCTTTATAGGAAAAAACTGTTTTCTTCACAGAAAACCCTCACTACATTGCTAGTGTTTCGCTTCCGATACAAAAACAACTAAATGGAATTTTGCATGTTCAGACCTCCGTTTTTCGCACCGCTTGCCGGCTGCCTCTTATCACTGGCCTGCGCGCAGGCGTTCGCAGCCTCCTCACCGTATTCAACCATGGTCGTTTTCGGCGACAGCCTGGCCGATGCCGGTCAGTTCCCCGATGGCTCGAATGGTGCCACGTTACGCTTTACCAACCGCACCGGGCCGACCTTCCAGGGCGATTACGGCCTGGTTTCGTCGACCTTGCTCGGCTCCCGGCTGGGCGTCGCGCCAAACGACTTGAATGCCTCCACCTCGCCGGTTCGCGCGGCGCAAGGCTTGCCCGACGGCAACAACTGGGCAGTCGGCGGCTACCGTACCGACAACATCCTGGATTCCATTACCTCGGTCTCCAACGCGGCGATTCCGCCTGGCAACCCGGGTGGCGGTACGGTGCTTCGCAGTCGCCAGGGTTATCTCCCGGCAAACGGCGGGCGGGCCGACCCCAACGCGCTGTATTTCCTGTCCGGTGGCGGCAATGACTTCCTGCAAGGCCGCGTCCTCAGCCCAGGCCAGGCCGTTGCCGCCGGCGGGCGCCTGGCCGACAGCGCCCAAGCCCTGCAACAAGCCGGCGCGCGCTACATCATGGTGTGGATGCTGCCCGACCTGGGCCTGACTCCGGCCATCAACGGCACGCCGCTGCAGGCGTCGAGTTCGGCCCTGAGCACTCTCTTCAACCAGTCACTGGTGCAGCGCCTGTCTCAGATCGATGCGCAGATCATCCCGTTGAATATTCCGCTGCTGCTCAATGAAGCCTTCGCCAGCCCGGCCCGCTTTGGCCTGGCCACCGGACAAAACCTCACCGGCACCTGCTTCAGTGGCAACAGTTGCACCGCCAACCCGACCTACGGCATCGGCGGCACCAACCCGGACCCGACCAAGCTGATCTACAACGACTCGGTCCACCCCACCATCGCCGGGCAACGCTTGATCGCCGACTACGCCTATTCACTGCTTGCGGCGCCGTGGGAACTGACCTTGCTGCCGGAGATGGCCCAAGGCACGTTGCGCGCCCACCAGGACGAACTGCGCAACCAATGGCAGGCGGACAACGGCAACTGGCAAGCCGTGGGCCAATGGCGCGCCATCGTGACCGGTGGCGGCCAGCGCCTGAACTTCGATGATCAAAACAGCTCGGCCAGCGGCGACGGCAGTGGCTATAACCTGAATGTCGGGGGCAGCTACCGGCTCGACGAAAACTGGCGCGTAGGCGTGGCAGCCGGCCTGTATCGGCAGACGCTTGAAGCCGGCGCCAGCGATTCGGACTACAAGCTCAACAGCTACATGGGCACCGCCTTCGCCCAATACCAGCAAAACCATTGGTGGGCCGATGCCGCGTTGACCGGCGGCAAACTGGACTTCGACAGCCTCAAGCGCAAGTTCGCCCTGGGCGTCAGCGAAGGCTCGGAAAAAGGCGACACCGACGGCTGGCTCTGGGCCCTCAGCGGCCGAGTGGGTTACGACATTGCCGGCGCCGGCAGCGACTGGCACCTGTCGCCGTTCGTCAGCGCCGACTATGCGCGGGTCGAGGTCGATGGCTATTCGGAAAAGGACAGCCGCTCCACCGCACTGACCTTTGACGATCAACAACGCGACTCCAAGCGCCTGGGCGTCGGCCTGCAGGGCAGCTATCGTGTCACGCCGCAAACCCAGGTGTTTGGCGAAGTAGCCCACGAGCATGAATTCGAAAACGATACCCAGAAGGTGAAGATGTCGCTCAATAGCGTTCCAGGGATCGATTTCAAGCTGGACGGCTACACGCCGCGCAGCAATTCGGATCGCTTAAGCCTCGGCGTCAGCCACAAACTGACTCAGGAGCTGGCGTTACGGGCGGCGTATAACGTGAGGAAGGATGACAATTTGACCCAGCAAGGGGTGAGCGTGGGGGTGAGCCTGGATTTCTAAAACGGTCTAGAGCACATCACAAAACAACTGTGGGAGCTGGCTTGCCTGCGATGCAGACACCCCGGTGTATCAGGTACACCCAGGTGATGCTATCGCAGGCAAGCCAGCTCCCACAGTTGGATCTCTATCTGGCTTTAGTTTTGCGGGGTTTGCTCGGCCAGCGCCACCGCACGGAACATCGCGCGGCGCTTGTTCAGGGTTTCTTCCCATTCCAGCGCCGGCACCGAGTCAGCCACAATTCCGCCACCGGCCTGCACGTGCAGCTCACCGTCCTTGATCACCGCCGTACGGATCGCAATCGCGGTGTCCATGTTGCCGTTCCAGGCGAAATACCCCACGGCGCCACCGTACACACCACGCTTGACTGGCTCCAGTTCGTCGATGATTTCCATCGCGCGAATCTTCGGCGCGCCCGACAAGGTGCCCGCCGGCAGAATCGCGCGCAGCGCGTCCATGGCGGTTAAGCCTTCCTTCAGCTCGCCGGTCACGTTGGAGACAATGTGCATCACGTTGGAATAGCGCTCGATGACCATCTTCTCGGTGAGCTTCACCGAGCCGATTTCCGAAACGCGGCCAGTGTCATTGCGGCCCAGGTCGATGAGCATCAAGTGCTCGGCGATTTCCTTGTCGTCGCTCAGCAGGTCTTCTTCCAGCGCCAGGTCGGCCTCTTCGGTCGCGCCGCGTGGGCGTGTGCCGGCAATCGGGCGCACGGTGATCAGGTTGTCTTCGACGCGCACCAGCACTTCCGGCGAACTGCCCACCACGTGGAAGTCGCCGAAGTTGAAGAAGTACATGTACGGCGTCGGGTTGAAGCAACGCAGCGCGCGGTACAGGTCGATCGGCGCGGCCTTGAAGTCGATGGACATGCGTTGCGACGGCACCACCTGCATGCAGTCACCGGCGAGGATGTATTCCTTGATGGTATCCACCGCGCGCTCGTAGTCATCCTGGGTGAAGCTGGAGCGGAACACCGGGTCGGCAGCCGGTGGACGGCTGAGGTCCAGGCCACGGCGCGGGGTGATTGGCTGGCGCAGTTTTTCCAGCAGCGCTTCAAGGCTGGCCTGGCCTTGCTCGAAGGCGTCGGCCTGGGAAGGATCCGCCAGCACAATCGCGTGCATTTTGCCGGCGAGGTTGTCGAACACCACCACCGCGTCGGAGACCATCAGCAGAATGTCCGGCACGCCCAGCGGGTCCGGGTTCGGGCATTTGCCCAGGCGTTTTTCCACGTAGCGCACGCAGTCGTAGCCGAAGTAGCCCACCAGGCCGCCGTTGAAGCGCGGCAAGCCAGCGATGGTCGGCACGTTGTAGCGCGCCTTGAAGGCTTCGACGAAGGCGAGCGGGTCTTCAACGTCGTGGTTTTCGATCTCGACGCCATCGAGCGTGATGCTCACATGATGATCGTGCACCCGCAGCACGGTGCGGCACGGCAGGCCGATGATCGAGTAACGGCCCCACTTCTCCCCGCCCTGTACCGATTCCAGCAGGTAGGAGTTGGGCTCGTCGGCCAGTTTCAAGTAGATCGACAGCGGCGTATCGAAGTCGGCCAGGGTTTCGCAGGCCAACGGGATACGGTTATAGCCGGCAGCGGCCAAACGCAGGAATTCTTCGCGGATCATGAGGTGCCTCGTGGCTTGAGGGTCAAACGGTCAGGTGTGCAAACGTGCCGCAGCGCGGCCAGGATCAGTCAGGCGCGCCAACGCCAGCGGGCCAGGGCCTTGATGACTTTCATCCAGAGTTTGCGAGTGACCACCACGATGGCGTTTCCAGAAGGGGTTGGTTCGATGTCGGGCAACGTTATCTCAGCGCCCGCTCCCAAGCAACCGGGGATTAGCAGCCGCAGGTCATCAATCACCAGCGCCGGCGCTTCTTCGGCAATCGGTCGGCCATGGTTATAGCCATAACTGAGCGCCACACACTGCACGCCTGCGGCTTTGGCGGCCAGCACATCACTGCGCGAGTCACCGACAAACAACGACTGGGAGGCCGGGATATTGGCCATTTTCATCACGAAGAACAGCGCCGCCGGGTCGGGTTTCTTCTGTGGCAACGTATCGCCACCGATGATCCAGCGGAAGTAACGGCCAATCTTCATGTGATCCAGCAGCGGCGCGACAAAACGCTCCGGCTTGTTGGTGATCAGGGCCATTTCCACGCCCTGCTTGTGCAGCCACTTGAGCGTGTCGCGCACGCCGGGGTAAACCACGGTCAGCTCGTGGCCGTTTTCATAGGCCGCGTTGAACAATTCCAGGGCGTGTTCGGCCTCTACTTCATCGACACCTTCGGCATCGATGTTGTTGGCCAAGGCCCGGCGCACCAGCATCTGCGCGCCGTTGCCGACCCACATGCGTACCGACTCGATCCCTGCAGGCTTGCGCCCCAGCTTGAGCAGCATCTGGTCCACCGCCGCTGCCAGGTCCGGCACCGAATCGATCAACGTACCGTCCAGATCGAACATCACCAGCCGTGGCAGTTTGCCGGGGAACAGCTGCTCAAAGCCGCTCATGGACGCGCCAGCGCCAGCTCGGCACGCATCTTGTCGATGACGGCCTGGTAGTCCGGGGCATTGAAGATCGCCGAGCCGGCCACAAAGGTGTCGGCGCCGGCGGCGGCGATTTCGCGGATATTGTTGACGTTGACCCCACCGTCGATTTCCAGGCGGATGTCACGGCCCGACGCATCGATCAGCGCACGGGCTTCACGCAGTTTGTTCAGGGTGCCGGGGATGAATTTCTGCCCGCCAAAGCCTGGGTTGACGCTCATCAGCAAGACCATGTCGACCTTGTCCATCACGTACTCAAGCACGCTCAGCGGAGTGGCCGGGTTGAACACCAGGCCTGCCTTGCAGCCGCCTTCGCGGATCAGTTGCAGGGTGCGATCGACGTGCAGCGTGGCTTCCGGGTGGAAGGTGATGTAGGTCGCGCCGGCCTCGATGAAGTCACCGACAATACGGTCCACCGGACTGACCATCAGGTGCGCATCGATGGGCGCGGTGATGCCGTACTTGCGCAGCGCCGCGCAGACCATCGGGCCGATGGTCAGGTTGGGCACGTAGTGATTGTCCATGACATCGAAGTGCACGAAGTCGGCGCCGGCGGCCAACACCTTGTCCACTTCTTCACCCAGGCGGGCGAAATCGGCGGAGAGAATCGATGGAGCGATAACGAAGGGCTGCATGACGCACCTTTTTTGAGCTAAATCACGATGGCGCGCATTGTATACCTCATGCTTTGCTGCGCGCACCGTGACCTAACTCAACGGTTAATACGCAGCCCGGTAGATTTTCTCGATATCCGCCGCGCTGAGCTTGCGCGGGTTGTTGCGCATCAGGCGTTCAATGCCCGCCGCTTCCGTGGCCATGGCGGGGATTGCGTCCTCGGGCACCCCGAAGCTGCGCAGGCCTGCCGGGATTTCTACGGCGGCACACAGTCGCGTCATCGACTCGACGGCCTGGTCGGCGGCGTCGTTGACACTCAAGCCGCTGACATTCACGCCCATGGCCTGGGCAATGTCCTGCATGCGCTCCACACACGCCAGCTTGTTCCAGTGCATCACATAGGGCAGCAACAGCGCATTGCTCACGCCATGGGCGATATTGAAACGCCCGCCCAGCGGGTACGCCAAGGCATGCACGGCGCCCACTCCGGCATTGCCGAACGCCATGCCGGCCATCAGGCTGGCGGTGGCCATGTCGTCGCGGGCCTGCAGATTGGCCGGGTTGGCGTAGGCTTTGGGCAGCGCGTTGGCGATCAGCTTGATCGCGCCAATCGCCAGGGCGTCGGTGATCGGCGAGGCATTCAGCGACAGGTAGGATTCGATGGCATGCACCAACGCATCCACGCCACTGGCAGCGGTGACACTGCGCGGGCACGTGAGGGTCATTTGCGGGCTGATCAGCGCGACGTCCGGCAGCAGGTAATCGCTGACGATGCCCTTTTTCAGCTGTGCAGCCTTGTCGGAGAGGATCGCCACATTGGTCACCTCCGAGCCGGTGCCGGCCGTGGTCGGGATGGCGATCAGCGGCGGGCCCTTGCGCGGCACTTGGTCGACGCCGAACAAATCCGCCAGCGCGCCGTGGTAACCGGCATAGGCCGCGACGCTCTTGGCAATGTCGATGGCACTGCCGCCGCCCACGCCGATCAAGCCGTCATGCCCGCCTTCGCGGTACACGCGCATGCAGTCTTCGACGATGGCGATTTCCGGGTCGGGCAGCACGCGGTCGAAAATTTCATAGGTACGCTCGCCCAAGTGTTCAAGCGCCAGCGCCACGGTGCCGGATTTGACCAGCGCGGCGTCGGTGACAATCAGCGGGTTATCCACATCCAGGCGCGTGAGCTCAAAGGCCAGCTGTTCGATGGCGCCGGCGCCGGTCAGCAGTTTGTGGGCGATCTTGAATGAGGAAGTACTCATGTGCGCGGCCTCTTATTAATGATGGGCTGGCACAAGAGTAGCTGGGGATTTTCGGTTGTGAACTATTCACCCACTGAATGGCACGATCAATGTGGGAGCTGGCTTGCCTGCGATGCGGGCGACTCGGTGTCACAGGCAAACCGAGGTGATGCTATCGCAGGCAAGCCAGCTCCCACAGTTGATCCGGTTCCGACCGTTACACTTGGGCGGTGCGCAGTTTCTCGCTGCGGCCGCGCAGCCATTCAAGCGTCAGCAACAACAGCACCGAGAAGGCAATCAGCAGCGTGGCCGCCGCCGCAATCGTCGGGCTGAGGTTTTCGCGGATGCCGCTGAACATCTGCCGAGGCAGGGTGGCTTGCTCGGGGCCGGCGAGAAACAGCGTCACCACCACTTCATCAAACGAGGTGGAAAAGGCAAACAGCGCCCCCGATATCACCCCCGGCGCGATCAGCGGCAAGGTCACGCGGCGGAACGCGGTCAGCGGCGAAGCGCCCAGGCTGGCTGCCGCCCGCACCAGGTTATGGTTGAAACCCTGCAACGTCGCCGACACGGTGATGATCACAAATGGCACGCCCAGCACCGCGTGCACCACGATCAACGAGAAGAAGCTGTTGCCCAGCCCCAACGGCGCAAAGAACAAGTAACTGGCCACACCGATAATCACCACCGGCACCACCATCGGTGAAATCACCAGGGCCATCACCAGCGCCTTGCCGGGGAAGTTGCCGCGCGTCAGGCCAATCGCCGCCAGCGTGCCGAAGACCATGGCCAGCACCGTGGCCGCCGGGGCGACGATGATGCTGTTCTTCAGCGCGCGCATCCATTCGGCCGAGGCGAAGAAATCCTGATACCAGTGCAGCGAGAAGCCTTGCAGCGGGTACACCAGGAAACTGCCGCTGTTGAACGACAGCGGGATAATCACCAGCACCGGCAAAATCAGGAACAGCAGGATCAGGCCGCACAAGATCCGCAAGCTGTAGAACCATACCCGCTCCACCGGTGACATATAAGGGCTCAGCATCGCAAGGTCTCCTCAGCTCAGGCGCAGGCGACTGGCGCCCACCAACCGGTTATAGATCAGGTACAGCACCACCGTCGCCAGCAGCAGCAAGCCGCCCAAGGCCGTGGCCATGCCCCAGTTGATGCTGGTGTTGGTGTAAAACGCGACGAAGTAGCTGACCATCTGGTCGTTCGGGCTGCCGAGCAGCGCCGGGGTGATGTAGTAACCAATCGCCAGGATGAACACCAGCAGGCAGCCGGCGCCCACCCCGGCGTAGGTCTGCGGGAAGTACACGCGCCAGAAGCTCGCGAACGGGTGGCAACCCAGGGAAATCGCCGCGCGCATGTAGGTGGGCGAGATGCCTTTCATCACGCTATAGATCGGCAGAATCATGAACGGCAACAGGATGTGCACCATCGAGATGTAGACCCCGGTGCGGTTGAACACCAACTCCAGAGGCTGATCGATCAGGCCCATGCCCATCAGTGCGCTGTTGATCAGGCCGCCGGACTGCAGCAACACGATCCACGCCGCCACCCGCACCAGAATCGAGGTCCAGAACGGCAGCAACACCAGAATCATCAGCAGGTTGCTTTTGCGGGCCGGCAGGTTGGCCAGCAGGTAGGCCAATGGATACGCCAGCAGCAGGCAGACGAAGGTGATCACCAGGCCCATCCAGAACGTGCGGGCAAAGATATCCAGATAGATCGCCTGATCAGGCGTGGCCGGGGCCACTTCGCCGAGGTCGTCGATGCGGTGATCGACCGCCGCCAGCAGGTAGTACGGCGTGAGGCTGCTGGTGTTGCGCCGGATCGCCTGCCAGTACGCCGGGTCGCCCCAGCGTTCGTCGAGGCTTTCCAGCGCTTTTTTATAAGAGCCGGGCGCTTCGGTAAACGGCAGCGCCCGCGCGGTTTTGGTTAGCAGGCTACGGTAGCCGGCCAGTTCCATGTTCAAGCGTTTGGACAGATCGCCCAGGGTCTGGTTTTTGCGCGCTTCGCCCAGGTCTTCGCTGAGCGCCTGGTAGACCGGCTCACCTGGCAGGCCACGACCGTCCCAGGTCTTGACCGCCACCACGGTACGCGGCAAACCGCCCACCACTTCCGGGTTGCCGACGCTTTTGTAAAGCAGCGCAACAATCGGCACCAGAAACACCAGCAGCAAAAACAGCACCAGCGGCGCAATCAAGGCCTGGGCCTTCCAGCGGTTAAGCCGCTCGGCACGCGCCAGGCGCTGCTTGAGGGTGGGGCTGTTGACCTCGTTGGAGGGAACGGCGATGGCCATGGCGGACTCCGGAATACTGAAAAATGACCACAAACCTATGTGGCCTGGGCCTACGCTGTGGCGAGCGGGCTTGCCCCGCGTTGGGCTGCAGAGCAGCCCCAAACCAACCGCCGCGTTCTGGCTGAACGAACTCGGTGAATTCAATGGGGCCGCTGCGCGGCCCAACGCGGCACAAGCCCGCTCGCCACAGGGAACAGGCTTGACTGAAGGCCGTTACTTGGCCGCCCACGAATTGAAGCGCTGCTCGAGCTGCTCGCCGTTATCCGCCCAGAAGCTCACGTCGATCTGCACCTGGTTGGCGATGTTTTCCGGCGTGGTCGGCATATCCTTCAGCACATCCTTGGCCAGCAACGGCACGGCCTGGGTGTTGGCCGGGCCGTAGGCGATGTTTTCCGAGTAGGTCTTCTGCTGCTGCGGCTGTACCGAGAAGGCGATGAACTTCTTCGCCGCTTCGGCGCGGTCCTTGGCCAGGCCCTTGGGAATGGCCCAGGCATCGAAGTCGTAGATGCCGCCGTTCCACACCACTTTCAGGTTGCTTTCTTTTTGCACGGCAGCAATGCGGCCGTTGTAGGCCGAGCTCATCACCACGTCACCCGAGGCGAGGTACTGCGGCGGCTGTGCGCCGGCTTCCCACCACTGGATCGACGGCTTGAGCTCGTCGAGCTTTTTGAACGCGCGGTCCTGGCCGTCTTTACCGGCCAGCACTTTGTACACGTCTTTGGGCGCCACGCCATCGGCCATCAAGGCGAATTCCAGGGTGTACTTGGCGCCCTTGCGCAGGCCGCGTTTGCCCGGGAATTTCTTGGTGTCCCAGAAATCCGCCCAACTGGTCGGTGCGGTGGCCAGTTTGTCGGCGTTGTAGGCCAGCACCGTGGACCACACAAAGAAGCCCACACCGCACGGCTGGATCGCGCCCTTCACGTAGTCGGCGCCATTGCCGAACAGTTTCGGGTCAAGCGGCTCGAACATGTCTTCGTCGCAGCCACGGGACAGTTCCGGCGATTCCACTTCCACCAGGTCCCAGGACACGCTCTTGGTGTCGACCATGGCCTTGACCTTGGCCATTTCACCGTTGTACTCACCGGCGACGATCTTGCCGTTGCCCGCGCTTTCCCACGGTGCATAAAAGGCTTTGACCTGGGCCGCCTTGTTCGCGCCACCAAAGGACACGACCGTCAGGTCCGGGCCTGCCATGGCCTGTGTCGCGCCCATCAAGCCGATGACCAGGGCGGAATATTTAAGGGATCTCAACATTGTTGTTCTCTCCACGTGCAGGGTTGGTGAAGCCATGGGGCGATTAATTCGCCTCTAGAAGTGGGTCGAGTGCGCGAACGTGCTCGACTTGCCAGCCAATCGGTACCACGTCGCCGACCGCCAGGGCTGGGTCCAGCTCGGCAATCGGTTGTTTCACAAAAAAATCGGTCTTGCCGCAGACTTCCAGGCGCACGCGCACGTGGTCGCCCAGGTAGATAAATTCCGCCACGCGCCCGGAGAAGCGGTTCACGCAGGACTCGCTGGAGCCATTGAGGCTGACGCGCTCCGGGCGTACCGATAACGTCACCGGACCGCCGAGCTGGCCGACATTCACCGCCAGCGCCTCGACCTTTTCACCGCGCGCCAGCTCCACCACGCAACGCTCGCCTGTGTGGCTGTGCAGGCGGCCATTGAGGCGATTGTTCTCGCCAATGAAGTTGGCCACGAAGGTGTTTTTCGGTTCTTCGTACAAGGTGCGCGGCGCGGCAATCTGCTGGATCTCGCCCTGGTGGAACACCGCCACGCGGTCGGACATGGTCAGCGCTTCGCCCTGGTCGTGGGTCACGTACACCACGGTGACGCCCAGGCGCTGGTGCAGGTGCTTGATCTCCATCTGCATGTGTTCGCGCAGTTGCTTGTCGAGGGCGCCGAGGGGTTCGTCCATCAGCACCAGCTGGGGTTCGAACACCAGCGCTCGCGCCAAGGCCACGCGCTGTTGCTGGCCGCCGGAGAGTTGCGCCGGGTAACGCTGGGCGAAGGCATCGAGCTGGACCATGCTCAGCACGCGCTTGACCCGCTCGCTGACGTCGGTCTTGCTCAGGCCACGCACCGACAGCGGGAACGCCAGGTTCTCGGCGACGGTCATGTGCGGGAACAACGCATAGTTCTGGAACACCATGCCGATGTCGCGCTTGTGCGGCGGCACGTGGTTGATGGCGCGCCCGGCCAGCAGGATTTCCCCGGCGGTGGGCGTCTCGAAACCGGCGAGCATCATCAGGCTGGTGGTCTTGCCCGAACCGGACGGCCCGAGCAGGGTGAGGAACTCGCCCTTGCGAATCTCCAGGTTGAGGTCTTTGACGATCAGGTTCTCGCCGTCGTAGCTCTTCTGCACGCCACGAAAGCTGACCAGCACATCATTTGAATCCACCTCGCTCATACCCACACCTTTTTGTTTTGGACGGCTGTGGCACAAGCGTAGTCCAGGCGCGAGGCCCCGGAAATCGGGGGCCAGGAGAGATTTGCATCAGCAGGATGGAAGGTTCGGGGTAGGGATTGCCCTACACGGATGGCGGGCACAGAACAGTGCAGCGGCAATCATCAGCGCCTGCCGGCAAAGCCCATGTCGTAAACAGACACGCGCCCATGTTGGAGCCCGCTTGCCTTGCTTACAGAAGTTTGTGCTCCATGGCGTATTTCACCAGCTCGGCCAGCGAGGTGATGTTGAGCTTTTGCATCAGCCGCGCCTTGTGCGTGCTGATGGTCTTGCTGCTCAGCGCCAGTTGCTGGGCGATGTCATTGACGTTGGCGCCCTGGGCCAGGCGCTCGAACACCGAGAACTCACGCTCCGACAGCAGCGAATGCAGCGGCCGCGCGTCGGTAAGGCCGACCTCAAAGACCATGCGGTCGGCCAGGTCCGGGTCGATGTAACGCCCGCCTGCCGCAACCTTGCGAATCGCCGTCAGCAGCAGCGCCGGGTCGCTGTCCTTGGTGGCGTACCCGGCCGCGCCGACCTTCAAGGCGCGGGCGGCCATCTGTGCTTCATCGTGCATCGACAGCACCAGAATCGCCGGCGGATTGTGCAGCGCGCGGATGCGCGCAATTGCTTCCAGGCCGTTCACGCCGGGCATCGAGATATCCAGCAATACCACCTCGCACGCGACATGGCGCAAGGTCTCCAGCAATTGCTCGCCGTTGCTGGCCTCGCCGACCACCAGCAGGTCTTTGGCCAGGCCGATCAATTGCTTGATGCCTTCACGGACAATGGTGTGGTCTTCGGCTACCAATACGCGAATCACAGGGGCTTCCTCTTGTGGTTATGCATCCAACGGCACCGTGACGCTCAAGGTGGTGCCCTCCCCCGGTTCGCTGTGCAGGCTCAGTTGCCCACCCATCATCAATACGCGCTCGCGCATGCCGACGACGCCAAAGGACACCGGGCGGCCCTGGGTTTCGACGAACCCGACGCCGTCATCGCTGATGGTCAGCCGCAGGTCGGCGCCCTCCACGCTCAAGGTCAGCTCGACAGTATGCGCCTGGGCATGGCGCATCACATTGGTCAGCGCCTCCTGCAGGATGCGGAACAGGCCGATGGCTTTGGCATCGCTCAGGGCCGGCAGGTTTTCCGGGACTTGTACCAGGCAGGGGATGTGGGTGCGGGCCTCGAAGCGCCGGGCCTGCCATTCGATGGCCGAGGCGATGCCGGCGTCAAGAATCGGCGGGCGCAGCGCGGTCGCCACATCGCGCACAAGCTGAAAAAGCTGGGCGATCAGGCGCTTCATGCTGTTCAAGCGCTCGTTCAGGCCTGGGTCCAGTTGGGCATAGGCCAGCTCGCACATCGAGGTTTCCAGCTTGAGTACCGTGAGCATCTGCCCGAGTTCGTCGTGCACCTCACGGGCGATGCGCGCCTTTTCTTCTTCGCGCACGGTTTCCAGGTGGGCCGACAGCTCGCGCAGCTGTGTTTCGCTTTGCAGCAGGGCGGCCACATAACGGCGGCGCTCGGTGACGTCATTCAGGTAGGCCACCAGGTATTCGGCATCAGCAAAGCGCAGGAAACTCAGCGACACGTCGGCCGGCAGGATGCTGCCGTCGGCGCGCACGCAATCGGCCGCGAAGGTTTGCGGGCCTTCTTCGCTGGCACGCGCGCGCTTCCACACATTGAGCCAGCGGTCCATGTTCAAGGTCGGGTCGAAATCGATCAGCGGTCGCTCGATCAGCGCGCCCGGCCCATAGCCCAACATGGTTTCGGCGGCGCGGTTGGCGTAACGCACGTGGCTGTCCCAATTGACCCACAGGATGCCAACGGTGCTTTGATCGATGGAGAACTGCGTCAGCCGCAAGGCTTCGGCGCCGGCAGCGCGTGCGGCACTCTCTTCACGGGCAGCCAGCAGGTTGTGTTCGAGCACGCGCTGGTGACGGCGTTGCCAGAACACCACTGAGAGGCTGGCGAGCAAGAACATCGCCAACAGCAGGCTGAGGTTTTGCCACAGGCCCGGCGATTGCGTCAGCTGCGGGTATTTAGGTTGCAGCCAGCGGCTGTGCAATTGGTCGAGGTCGCGGGCCGGTATCGCGCGCAACGCGCTTTGCATGATGCCGGCCAGTTCCGGCCATTCGCGGCGGGTGGCCACGCGCAGCAATTGCGGCAGGCCGATATCGCCGACCACGGTCAGCCCGGCAAACTCGGCCTCACCGGACAAACGGCTCAATTGCGCCTCATCCACCACGGCATAACGCGCCTGCTGGCTCACCAGCAATTGCAGGGCCTGGCGCTCCATGGGCACGCCTTGCAGGTTGAGGTTGGGATAGTTGCTGCGCAGGTAATCAGCCAGCGTGCTGGGCATGCGTACGGCAACGCGAGAACGCTCGTCGAGTTTTTCCAGCTCCACCGCGCCGCCGCCTTCGCGGATGCCGACGATATGCTGGGGCACGCGCATATAAGGATCGCTGAATAACCACAGGCGCAAGCCGGCCGGTGTTTGCTGAAGGCCAGGGGCGATATCCACCTCGCCGTCGCGCACCGCAGCGTCCAATTGCTCCTGGCTGGGGAAGTTGCGCCAGGTCAGCTCGATGTTCAGGGCTTTGGCCAGCCACTGCATCAACTCGACATTGGCCCCGGACAAGCGCTGCAGGCGCCGATCGTATTGCGCGTACGGCGCCTGCAATACCAGGCCCACGCGCAGCTCCGGATGCTGGGCCAGCCACTCACGCTGCTGCGCATTGAGCGGCGCCTGCGGTATGGCAGGCGCGGGCGCAGCGTTCGCCATCAAGGCAAAGCACAAACCGCCGATAACCAGCAGACAGCGAAAACCCATGATCCACGTCTCACATCACTGACAAATACTGACCAACCCATTAGGCTGCTGGAATCACTTCTGGCCGGGAATTAACGATGCCCTTTATCCACCGTTCGGCACTGCCAGCATTGTGCCTGTCGCTGCTATTTACCAGCGCCTTTTCTGTTCATGCCGCCGATGCGCCTGCACCCGCCGCCGAAAAGCCGGTTGAACGCCAACCCCTGCCCGAGCGCAGCCAGGAAGAAGCCAGCGCCCTGGAGCGTCAGGTGCCGCAACAGGAACAGCAACAATTGCAGGCCGGCAGCGATTCATTCCTGGCCCTGTGGAAGCCGGCCAACAGCGCCGAGCCCGAAGGCGTGGTGATTATCGTGCCGGGCGCCGGGGAAAGCGCTGACTGGCCGCAAGCAATCGCGCCGTTGCGGCGCAAATTACCCGACGCCAATTGGGGCACGCTGAGCCTGTCACTGCCGGACGTGAACGTCGACACCTTGCCGCCGCGCGTCCTGGAATCGCCCAAGGCCGCCGTCGATACCAGCAGCAAAGACGGCAGCACCGCGGCCAAACCCATCGAACAAGCCGCCAGCGCCGAAGCCGAAGGCACTGATCCTGCGGTAGTGCCGGGCGCCGATGAACAAGACAAGACCGACGCCAAACGCATTTTCGACCGTATCGATGCCGCCGTTGCCTTTGCCCAGACCCAGAGCGCGCGCAGCGTGGTACTGCTTGGCCATGGCACGGGCGCCTGGTGGGCGGCGCGTTACCTGAGCGAGAAACAACCGGCCCAGGTGCAAAAGTTGGTGATGGTGGCAGGCAAGACGCCGGCGGCCAGGCAGCCAGACCTGCAACAACTGGCCCCGGCGCTGAAGGTGCCGACGGCGGATGTTTTCTACCAGGACGACGCCCAGGCGCGCAAAAACGCACTGGCACGCGTCCAGGCCGCCAAGCGCGGGAAGAATGACGGCTATAAACAGGTGTCACTCAAGACCTTGCCCGGCAACAGTTCGGCTGAGCAGGAGCAGTTGTATCGGCGGATCCGCGGGTGGTTGAGCCCGCAGACTGCTGCTGAGTAACCTTGATCTGATAACCCAATCAACTGTGGGAGTTGGCAACTCAGGATTTGTGCTGGCTAGCGAAAATCCCGGCGCTCGCGAATCAACGCATAGGCGTTATGCAGCTCACGGGTTCGCTCGGTCGCTTCGCGCACCTGTGCGGCGCTGGCGCCAGTGCCGGCAATCTTGTCCGGGTGGTGGCGACTGAGCAGGCGACGATAGGCGCGTTTGATCACACTCGGCTCGCTGGTGGACGTGACCCCCAAAATTCGCATCGCGTCCTGATAAGCGCCCGCGCGATTGGCCAACGGCTTGCGCTCCTGCACGTAGTCGGCAGCCAGCGCCTGCAACTGTTGCGGCGTCCAGCCGAGCCATTTGCCCCACAGGTCGATCAAGTCGCGCTCGGCGTTATCCGCCTTGCCGTCCGCCCAGGCCATGCGCCAACAGGCGCGCAGTAAGCCCTCTGCGGCATGAGGCTGGGCCTTGAGCACGCGCAGGTAATTGCGCACCCGGTCGGAACCGGACTTGCCCCGATTGAACGCGCTGATCGCCCGGCGCTGGGCCGACTCGGTCATGTCCAGCGCACGCATCTCCTGGCGCGCTTGCTGGATATGCCCATCCACCACGCGGCCATTGCTCTTGGCCAGGCGCCCCAACAGCACGAACAGCAGTTCGTCATTGCGCAACGCCGGGCGTCCGCCCAGCCGCTCGCGCAGTTGCGCCCAACTTTGCAGTTGAAGACGGCGATCCAGCGCCTGCCCCAGCAATGCCCCCAACAAGGCCCCCGGAATACTGGCAATGGCAAAGCCAGCCCCGGCACCGATCAGTGTCCCTGGCCACAACATCTTATTGCCCCGCAGTCAGCAAGGTTTCAACCTGTGCCAGACGCTCCAGCGTGCCGACATCAATCCAGCGTCCCGTCATGCGTTCCCCCGTTACCAGACCTTTGACCATGGCCGCCCGCAGCAGCGGCGCCAGCTTGAAGGCACCGGCACTGCAACCCGCGAACAATTGAGGGTCGAGCACTGAAATGCCACTGAAGGTCAGGTTATCGGCACCGGGCGCCGCATCATGAAGCAACCCTTGATCCAGGTAGAAATCGCCGCCGGTGGGGTGATGCGCCGGGTTATC
Organism: Pseudomonas sp. RGB; assembly: GCF_007713445.1. NCBI lineage: Bacteria > Pseudomonadati > Pseudomonadota > Gammaproteobacteria > Pseudomonadales > Pseudomonadaceae > Pseudomonas > Pseudomonas sp. RGB. Next base: position 31,406 of record NZ_VMSH01000001.1, read on the forward strand.
CACCATCACCAGATGCGCCAGGCCCTGTAGTGGCCGGCGCAATTGGGTGAAGTTGTAGTCGGTCCAGATATCGCCATTGACCACCAGGAAGGGCTCGTCCCCCAGCAACGGCAATGCCTGGAAAATCCCGCCGCCGGTTTCCAGCGGCTCGCCTTCGGCCGAATACTGGATGCGCAGGCCAAACTGCGCACCATCGCCCAGGTAGCTTTCGATCTGCTGGCCGAGCCAGGCATGGTTGATCACGATTTCGCTGAAGCCGGCCTTGGCCAGCGCCTCAAGGTGATACTCGATCAGCCGCTTGCCGCCCGCCTGCACCAGGGGTTTGGGCGTGTGCAAGGTCAGTGGGCGCATGCGCTCACCCTTGCCGGCCGCCAGGATCATGGCTTTCATACGCTCGCCTCGACAGGTTGGCGCAGGCTGGCGAGCAGTTCGCCCAACTCGGCCAGCTCAGGACGGTCTGCCAGCACCGCTTCTATATAAGCAAAGAAGCGCGGCACGTCCGCCAGGTAGCGTGGCTTACCGTCGCGATGGCAGATACGCGCGAAAATACCGATCACCTTGAGGTGACGCTGCACGCCCATCAAGTCACTGGCACGCTGAAATTCTTCGAAACCGGCCTGCACGGGAATGCCCAGTTGCCCGGCACGTTCCCAATAGCCCCGCTGCCACGCGCGTACGCGCGCTTTCGGCCAACTGAGGAAGGCATCCTTGAACAGGCACGTGATGTCGTAGGTGACCGGGCCGTAGACGGCGTCCTGGAAATCCAGCACACCGGGGTTCGGTTCGCTGATCATCAGGTTGCGCGGCATATAGTCGCGATGCACCAGCACTTTAGGCTGGGCCAGGGCGCTGTCGATCAAATGATCGCTGACGCGCTGCCACAAGGCCTGTTGCTGGGTATCCAACTCGATACCCAAGTGCCGGCGAACGTACCATTCCGGAAACAGTTCCAGCTCTCGGCGCAACAAGGCGACGTCATAGCTGGGCAGCGGCGCGTCCATCGGCAATTGCTGAAAAGCCAGCAACGCGTCGATGGCATCGGTGAACAATTGATCGGCGTTTTGCTCGTCAATCACGTCCAGATAGGTTTTTTTGCCCAGGTCATTGAGCAAAAGAAAGCCGCGCGGCAAATCTTCTGCATAAATTTTTGGCACATTTATTCCTGATTTCGCCAGCAAATCAGCGATATCGACGAAAGGTTTGCAGTTTTCCTGGGGGGGTGGCGCGTCCATAACGACGAAACTTTGCCCACCGCCTTCCCACCGGAAGTAACGCCTGAAACTCGCGTCGCTGCTGGCCGCGGTCAATGTGGCCGGGGGTACGGCGCCCCAGTCCTGAGCGTTGAAAAGGATCGGCAACTGCTCATCCAGCCAGACTTTCAGCTGTTGTAAACGTAGATCTTGCTCGGGCATTACAAGGGTCTCCGACGGCGCTAGCCGTCAAGCGGGTCATGCTTTATTATCACGCATCTTTTTCAGACCATCGAGAGGCGTGCGGCCCACACCGCGGGCAGATGGCACGCAGGAAGCCCGGACTAATAAGATGGCATTGAAATCCCCCGCGTTTCGTAGAAAATTTCCGTTGCTGGTAACCGGCAGTCTGCTGGCCATGCAACCTTTCGCCACCTCATTCGTGGTCGCCGCGGAACAGTATGACTGCTCAGTCTCTGCTTCGGGTGCCTGGGATTGCGCGCCGAAAACCGCCGCAGCCCCGTTGCCACCACGCCCGGTGCATGACGGCGCAGCCGTCAGCTCGGCCGGCAGCACGGCGCAAGCCAATGCTGGCGGCAGCGCCGAGGCCGAACCGAAGACCGCTCTGGTCACCGAAGCCAAGGGCCGTGGCCTGCGTTCGCGCAGCGCCGACTACAGCCACCTGGACTGGGTGCCTCGCGAGAAGCTGACCGCAGCCCAACTGGCTGAAACCGGTCCTTATTGCTCCGGCGCGTACATCGAACCGGTTCGTCCTGGTATGAACGACAAGACGAACAAGAGCGATGCGCCGACCTTCATCGGCGCCAAGGCCTCGCGTTACGAGCAGGAACAACAGGTCGCGACCCTGGCCGGTGACGTTGTCATGCGTCAGGGCAGCATGCAGCTGGAGGCTCAGGAAGCCAGCCTGTATCAGGCCGAAAACCGTGGCGAGCTGAACGGCGACGTGCGTCTGCGCGACAACGGCGCCCTGATCGTGGGCGACCATGCCCAGGTCCAGCTCGACACCGGCGCCGCCCAGATCGACAACGCCGAATACGTGCTGCACAAGTCGCGTATCCGCGGTAACGCGCTGTACGCCAAGCGTGCCGAGAACGCGATCATCCGTCTCAAGGACGGTACGTACACCACCTGCGAGCCGGACAGCAACGCCTGGCAGCTCAAAGGCAACAACATCACGTTGAACCCGGCCACCGGTTTCGGTACGGCGACCAACGCGACGTTGCGGGTCAAGAACATTCCGATCCTGTACACCCCGTATATCTACTTCCCGATCGACGACCGTCGTCAATCCGGCTTCCTGCCGCCGAGCTTCAGCACCGGCAGCGAAACCGGCTTTACTCTGGTTACGCCGTACTACTTCAACCTGGCACCGAACTACGATGCCACGTTGTATCCGCAGTACATGACCAAGCGCGGCATGATGGTGGAAGGCGAATTCCGCTACCTCACCAAGTCCAGCGAAGGTCAGTTCGGCGGCGCGTACCTGAATGACGACAGCGATGAGCGTAAAGGTCAGAGCGACTACGAAAAAGACCGTTACATGGTCAACTGGCAGCACAAGGGCGGTCTGGATTCACGTATAGCGACGCAGGTCGACTACACCAACATCAGCGACCCTTACTTCTTCCAGGATCTGAAGACCTACCAAGAAGGTGTTCAGCCGCGAGACTACGTCAACCAGCAGGGTTCCGTGGCTTATCGTGGCGACGATTTCCAGGCGCGCCTGAACCTTCAGGCCTACCAGCTGGCGACGATCTCTCAGATCACCCCGTATAACCGGTTGCCGCAGATCACCTTCAACGGGTCTCTGCCGTACCACCCGGCCGGGCTGAACTTTACCTACGAGACTGAAGCTGTTCGATTCGAACGCAGCCTCGATAGCGGAAACTTTACCGACGAGAACGGCTTCGTCTCGCCACGTCTGGATACCTACGTCACCGGCCTGACCCGTGCAAACGGTACTCGTCTGAACGTTGCGCCGGCTGTTGAATACCCGATGAATTGGACCTACGGTTTTGTTACGCCGAAGCTCAAGTACGTCTACACCAAGTACGATCTTGACTTGGACAGCACGGGTAAGAACCAGATCGTCGCTCAACAGGCGGCAGCTACTGCAGCTGACCCTTATGCGGGTGGAGAATTCAAAAGCTCCCAAGACCGTGCAATTCCAATCGCCAGTATTGATAGCGGTCTGTACTTCGACCGCAACACCAACTGGTTCGGTAAAGACTATCGCCAGACCCTGGAACCGCGAGCCTTCTATCTCTATGTGCCAAACAAGGACCAGAGCGATATTCCGGTATTCGATTCCAGCGAGTACTCGTTCAGCTACGCCTCGCTGTTCCGCGACAACCGCTTCAGCGGTACCGACCGGATTGGCGACGAGAACAAGCTGTCGCTGGGCGTAACCAGCCGCTGGATCGAAGAAAACGGCTTCGAACGTCAACGTGTTGCGATTGGGCAAGCGGTGTACTTCAAGGATCGTGAAGTCCAACTGCCGGGTATCCTGGCAAGCCAGCGCGCAGATGCACAATCCAATGTTTCGCCAATTGCACTGGACTACGAGTTCCGCTTCAACCGCGATTGGCGCGCCACCGCCGACTATAACTGGGATACCGAAAGCCACAGTCCTCGTTCCGGCAGCGCAATGTTCCATTACCAGCCGGAAGACAACCCTAACAAGGTTATCAACGTTGGTTACCGCTATCGTAACGACCAGGTGGTTTATAACCAGTTGACTGGCAAATACCAGTTCGGTGGCGACTACGGCACCGAAGGTTCACCAAACTTCGTGAAGGATTACTACAAAATCCAGCAACACGATTTCTCGATGATGTGGCCGATCATTCCTCAGTGGAACCTGATCACCCGCTGGCAGTATGACTATGCACGCAACCGTACCCTGGAAGCATTCGGTGGTTTCGAGTACGACAACTGCTGCTGGAAACTGCGCGTCATCAACCGTTACTGGGTTTCCAACGACGAATACAGCCAGATCGCCCCGCTGAACGAAAAGGGTGACCACGGGCTCTTCTTCCAGATCGTCCTTAAAGGACTCGGCGGCCTGACCGGCGCCAAGGTAGAGAGCTTCCTCGACAAAGGCATTGAAGGTTATCGTGAACGTGAAGACCAAGCTTTCTGATTGTCTGCGCCCGCTAGTACTGGGCGCACTGTTCCTGGGGACCGCTTCGGTACACGCTGCGGTCCAGCCGCTGGACAAGGTTGTGGCCATCGTCGATAACGACGTGATCATGCAGAGCCAACTCGACCAACGGGTCAAGGAAGTTCAGCAAACCATCGCCAAGCGTGGCGGCGGCGTACCGCCTACCAGCGTGCTGGACCCGCAGGTTCTGGAGCGCCTGATTGTCGAAAACCTGCAACTGCAGATCGGCGATCGTTCCGGCATCCGTATTTCGGACGAAGAGCTGAACCAGGCGGTCGGTACTATCGCTCAACGCAACAACATGAGCGTTGACCAGTTCCGTGCGGCGCTGGCTCACGACGGTTTGTCCTATGAGGACGCCCGTGACCAGATCCGCCGTGAAATGATCATCAGCCGTGTGCGTCAGCGCCGTGTGGCCGAGCGGGTGCAGGTGTCCGAGCAGGAAGTGAAAAACTTCCTGGCATCGGACTTGGGCAAGATGCAGCTCTCCGAAGAACTGCACCTGGCCAACATCCTGATCCCGACGCCAGACAGCGCCAACGCCGAACAGCTCAATGCTGCAGCCGCAAAAACCCAGGCTGTTTATGACCGCTTGAAAGCCGGCGCTGACTTTGCCCAGACGGCAATTGCCGTGTCCGGCAGTGACAACGCTCTGGACGGTGGTGACATGGGCTGGCGTAAAGCTGCTCAACTGCCACCTCCGTTCGACCGTGAGCTGAGTGCGATGAACGTGGGTGACATTACCCAGCCAGCACGTACGCCAGGCGGCTTTATCATCCTCAAGTTGCTCGGCAAGCGCGGCGGCGAGACCTCGCTGAAAGACGAAGTTCATGTTCGTCACATCCTGGTCAAACCAAGCGAAATCCGCACCGAAGCGCAAACCAAGGAACTGGCCCAGAAGATCTATGACCGCATCGAAGGCGGTGAAGACTTCGCCACATTGGCCAAGAGCTTCTCGGAAGACCCGGGTTCGGCCCTCAACGGTGGCGACCTGAACTGGATCGACCCGAAAGCGCTCGTGCCTGAGTTCCAGGACGTGATGGCCAAGACCCCGCAAGGCGTTCTGTCCAAGCCGTTCAAGACCCAATATGGCTGGCATGTACTGGAAGTCCTTGGCCGTCGCGCCACTGACAACACCACGCAGGCCCGCGAGCAGCAAGCACTGACCGTGTTGCGTAACCGCAAATACGATGAAGAGCTGCAAACCTGGTTGCGTCAGATCCGTGACGAAGCCTACGTGGAAAACAAGCTGCCAGGCGCCGAGCAAACAGGCACCGACCAGGCAGCACAGTGAAACCCCAGCGTTTCGCGGTAACACCCGGCGAGCCGGCCGGCATTGGTCCTGACCTGTGCCTGCTGCTCGCCTCGCACCCTCAGCCACACCCCCTGATAGCCATTACCAGCCGCGACCTGCTCCTTGAGCGGGCCGCGCAACTGGGTGTGACCGTCAATCTGCTGGACGTGTCACCGGGCAACTGGCCCGACCTGCCGGCACCTGCGGGCAGCCTGTACGTTTGGGACACGCCGCTTGCAGCCAAGGTGGTTGCCGGGCAACTGAACAAGGCCAATGCGGCCTTTGTACTGGAAACCCTGACGCGCGCCGGTCAAGGCTGCATCGACGGTGACTTCGCCGGCATGATCACCGCGCCGGTACACAAAGGCGTGATCAACGAATCCGGTATCGCCTTTTCCGGCCACACCGAATTCCTCGCCGAGCTGACCCATACCGCTCAAGTGGTGATGATGCTGGCCACACGCGGCCTGCGCGTTGCACTGGTGACGACGCATTTGCCGTTGCGTGATATCGCCGATGCGATCACCGCCGAGCGCCTGGAGCGCGTCACGCGCATCCTGCACGCCGACCTGCAACAGAAATTCGGCATTGCCCAACCGCGCATCCTGGTCTGTGGGCTCAACCCGCACGCCGGTGAAGGCGGCCATTTGGGCCATGAAGAAATCGACATCATCGAACCGACATTAGAGCGTCTGCGCCAAGAAGGCATGGACCTGCGTGGCCCGCTGCCTGCAGACACTCTGTTTACCCCCAAGTATCTGGAGCACTGCGATGCAGTGCTGGCGATGTACCATGACCAGGGGCTGCCCGTGCTGAAATACAAAGGCTTCGGCGCCGCAGTCAACGTGACACTGGGCCTGCCGATCATCCGTACCTCCGTCGACCATGGCACTGCCCTGGACCTGGCGGGCAGCGGCAAGATCGATACCGGCAGCCTGCACGTGGCCCTGGAAACCGCCTATCAGATGGCCGAGACCCGTATATGACTGAGCATTACCAACACCGGGCGCGCAAGCGCTTCGGGCAAAACTTCCTGCACGACGCTGGCGTAATCGACCGCATCCTGCGCTCCATCCACGCCAAGCCGGAAGACCGCCTGCTGGAAATCGGCCCGGGCCAGGGCGCCTTGACCCAAGGCCTGTTGGCCAGTGGCGGGCAACTGGACGTGGTGGAACTGGACAAGGACTTGATCCCGATCCTCAACCAGCAGTTTGCTGACAAACCCAATTTCAATCTGCACCAGGGCGACGCGCTGAAGTTCGACTTCAACAGCCTTAATGCCGCCCCCAACAGCCTGCGGGTAGTGGGCAACCTGCCGTACAACATCTCCACGCCGCTGATTTTTCACCTGCTGAACAACGCAGGGATCATCCGCGACATGCACTTCATGCTGCAAAAAGAGGTGGTTGAGCGTTTGGCGGCCGGCCCTGGCGGCGGTGATTGGGGCCGTCTGTCGATCATGGTTCAGTACCATTGCCGCGTTGAGCACCTGTTCAACGTCGGCCCTGGCGCGTTCAACCCGCCGCCGAAGGTCGACTCGGCCATTGTGCGCCTGGTACCTCACGCCGTGCTGCCGCACCCGGCCAAGGATCACAAACTGCTGGAGCGCGTCGTGCGCGAAGCGTTCAACCAACGCCGCAAGACCCTGCGCAACACGCTCAAGGCACTGCTCAGCAACGCCGAAATCGAAGCCGCCGGCGTCGATGGCAGCCTGCGCCCCGAGCAACTGGACCTGGCCGCGTTTGTGCGCCTGGCTGATCAGCTTGCGATCCAGCCCGCGCCGACCGTGGAATAAGCTGTAACTCGATACAAATGTGGGAGCGGGCTTGCCCGCGATGGCGGTGCATCAGTTACACATTCAGTGACTGACACTGCGCATTCGCGGGCAAGCCCGCTCCCACATTTGCTCAGCGTTATACCGATAACGCTTGCCGGCTGCCCGACACATGTCTGGCCTAGTGCCCTCCTCATGGCCTAGACTGATCCGCATCTGCTGTCCTCCGCTTTTGCTTTTAAGGCCTCTTGCATGTCCGATCCTCGCTACCAGATCGACGTCAGCGTCGTCACCCGCTTCCTGGCGGACCAATCGCAACCCGAACACAACCGTTTCGCCTTTGCCTACACCATCACGGTGAAGAACAACGGGCAGGTGCCGGCCAAGCTGCTGTCGCGCCATTGGGTGATCACCGACGGTGACGGCCAGGTCGAGGAAGTGCGCGGCGCCGGTGTGGTTGGCCAGCAGCCGTTGATCGACATTGGCGCCAGCCATACGTATAGCAGTGGCACGGTGATGACCTCCAAAGTCGGCACCATGCAGGGCACTTATCAGATGAAAGCCACTGACGGCAAACTGTTCGACGCTGTCATCGCGCCCTTCCGCCTCGCCGTGCCGGGAGCCCTGCACTGATGACGACGTACGCGGTCGGCGACCTGCAAGGCTGCCTGGAACCCCTCAAGTGCCTGCTGGAGCGAGTTGCGTTCAACCCGGCGAGCGACCGCCTGTGGTTGGTGGGTGACCTGGTCAATCGCGGGCCCGAATCCCTGCAAACCCTGCGCTACTTATATAGCCTGCGTGATTCGCTGGTATGCGTACTGGGCAACCACGACCTGCACCTGCTGGCGGCCGGCAATAACATCGAGCGTTTGAAAAAGGGCGACACGCTGCGCGAGATCCTCGAAGCGCCGGATCGCACCGAGCTGCTGGAGTGGCTGCGTCGGCAAAAGCTCATGCATTACGACGAAGGCCGCAACATGGCTTTGGTCCATGCGGGCATCCCGCCCCAGTGGACGGTGAAAAAAGCCCTCAAGTGCGCCGCCGAAGTCGAGAGCGCCCTGACCGATGACAACCTTTACACCGCCTTTCTCGACGGCATGTACGGCAATGAGCCGGTCAAGTGGGACAACGACCTTACCGGCGTGGCCCGCCTGCGCGTGATCACCAACTACTTCACCCGCATGCGCTTCTGCACCGCCGAAGGCAAGCTGGACCTCAAGAGCAAGGAAGGCGCCGACACCGCCCTGCCCGGCTACAAACCCTGGTTCGCCCACAAGGAGCGCAAGACCCGTGACACGAAGATCATCTTCGGCCACTGGGCAGCCCTGGAAGGCAAATGTGATGAACCCGGCGTGTTCGCCCTCGACACCGGTTGCGTGTGGGGCGGCGCCATGACCCTGATGAACATCGACACCGGCGAGCGCCTGAGCTGCCAGTGCGAATCCCCCCTTTCTGTGACACAGCCGGCCGCCAAGCCATAGGAGCCCGCCATGAGCGAATTCAAACGTATCCCTCCCGAACAAGCCCAGGCGCTGCGCGAGCAAGGCGCGGTGGTGGTCGACATCCGCGATCAGCCGACGTATGCCGCCGCGCATATCAGCGGTGCGCAGCATTTGGATAACACCAACATTGCCGACTTCATCCGTGCCGCCGACCTCGACGCGCCGGTGATCGTCGCCTGTTACCACGGCAACTCCAGCCAGAGCGCGGCCGCCTACCTGATCAGCCAGGGCTTCTCTGACGTGTATAGCCTGGACGGCGGCTTTGAGCTGTGGCGTGCGACCTATCCTGCAGAAATTGCCTCAGGCGATTCGCAATAATTTTTTTCACACCCCGCTACCCCGCGTGACGCTTGGGCTCGCGCCGTTTCTGACGAACGGCGCAGCCAAACTAATTACGTATCCCGCCTTGACCTCCCGGATTCCGAACTATCCTTAAGCGCAGGCCATCCGAATCAGGGGAGAGCCGGTACACCGGCGTGCGGGTCAACGGTAGCGTTTCAGGGTGTTTGGGGGGAAAACGGCCATTGGTTGATCACCAATGACTGCCAGCATCGACTGATTGACCCGGCGTCGGCTCCACGTATCGAGCGAGGTGACGACGTCATGAGTATCTTTAGCCACTTCCAACAACGCTTCGCGTCCACACAGCAGGAAGAACTCACGCTGCAAGAGTATCTCGAGCTGTGCAAACAGGACCGCAGTACCTACGCGTCTGCCGCCGAACGTCTGCTATTGGCGATTGGTGAGCCTGAGTTAGTGGAAACCGCGAATAATTCGCGCCTGTCGCGAATATTTTCCAACAAGGTGATCCGCCGCTATCCGGCCTTTGAAGACTTCCACGGCATGGAAGAATGCATCGACCAGATCGTCTCCTACTTCCGCCACGCCGCCCAAGGCCTGGAAGAGAAGAAACAAATCCTCTACCTGCTCGGCCCCGTCGGCGGCGGTAAATCGTCTCTGGCTGAAAAGCTCAAACAGCTGATCGAGAAGGTGCCCTTCTACGCGATCAAGGGCTCGCCGGTGTTCGAGTCGCCTTTGGGCCTGTTCAACGCCACGGAAGATGGCGCGATCCTCGAAGAAGACTTCGGCATTCCACGGCGCTACCTCAACACCATCATGTCGCCCTGGGCCACCAAGCGCCTGGCCGAGTTTGGCGGTGACATCAGCCAGTTCCGCGTGGTGAAACTCTACCCGTCGATCCTCAACCAGATCGGCGTGGCAAAAACCGAACCGGGCGATGAGAACAACCAGGACATCTCGGCGCTGGTGGGTAAGGTCGATATCCGCAAACTCGAGGAATTCCCGCAGAACGACGCCGACGCCTACAGCTACTCGGGCGCGCTGTGCCGGGCCAACCAGGGCCTGATGGAATTCGTGGAGATGTTCAAAGCGCCGATCAAGGTGCTGCACCCACTGCTGACCGCCACCCAGGAAGGCAACTACAACAGTACCGAAGGCCTGGGCGCGATTCCGTTCACCGGGATCTTGCTGGCCCACTCCAACGAATCGGAATGGCACACCTTCCGCAACAACAAGAACAACGAAGCCTTCATCGACCGGATCTACATCGTCAAGGTGCCCTATTGCCTGCGCGTCAGCGATGAGATCAAGATCTACGACAAGCTGTTGTTCAACAGCTCGCTGGCCAAGGCCCATTGCGCGCCCGATACCTTGAAGATGCTCGCCCAGTTCACCGTGCTGTCGCGCCTCAAGGAGCCGGAGAACTCGAACATCTATTCGAAGATGCGCGTGTACGACGGCGAAAACCTCAAGGACACCGATCCCAAGGCCAAGTCGATCCAGGAATACCGCGACACCGCGGGCGTGGATGAAGGCATGAACGGCCTTTCCACTCGTTTCGCGTTCAAGATCCTGTCCAAGGTCTTCAACTTCGACCCGCACGAAATCGCCGCCAACCCGGTGCACCTGCTGTATGTGCTGGAACAGCAGATCGAACAGGAGCAGTTCCAGGCTGAAACCCGCGAGCGCTACCTGCGCTTCCTCAAGGAATACCTGGCGCCGCGCTACATCGAGTTTATCGGCAAGGAAATCCAGACCGCTTACCTGGAGTCCTACAGCGAGTACGGCCAGAACATCTTCGACCGCTACGTGCTGTATGCGGACTTCTGGATTCAGGACCAGGAATACCGCGATCCGGAAACCGGCGAAATCCTCAACCGTGTGGCCCTCAACGAGGAGCTGGAGAAGATCGAAAAACCCGCCGGCATCAGCAATCCGAAGGATTTCCGCAACGAAATCGTCAACTTCGTGTTGCGCGCCCGCGCCAACAACAACGGCAAGAACCCAACCTGGCTCAGCTACGAGAAGCTGCGGGTGGTCATCGAGAAGAAAATGTTCTCGAACACCGAGGATCTGCTGCCGGTTATCAGCTTCAACGCCAAGGCCAGCAAGGAGGACCAGCAAAAACACAACGACTTCGTCACTCGAATGGTCGAGCGTGGCTACACCGACAAACAGGTACGGCTGCTCTCCGAGTGGTACCTGCGGGTTCGTAAATCACAGTAAGGCAGCGACAGGCGTGTACTGCCGGGCCTTTGGCCTGGCAGCTGACCGCTTGTCTCTAAGCTTCCAGCTCGCGGCTTGAAGCTTGTAACGTGAAGCTGCCCGGAGGGCTCCCCATGAGCTATGTGATCGACCGACGCCTCAATGGCAAGAACAAGAGCACGGTAAACCGCCAGCGTTTCCTGCGGCGTTACCGTGACCACATCAAAAAGGCCGTTGAAGAGGCCGTCAGCCGCCGCTCCATCACCGACATGGAGCATGGCGAGCAAATCAGTATTCCTGGACGCGACATTGACGAACCGGTGCTGCACCACGGTCGCGGCGGCAAACAGACCGTCGTGCACCCGGGCAACAAGGAGTTCACCACCGGCGAACATATCCAGCGCCCCCAAGGCGGTGGCGGCGGTAAAGGCCCAGGTAAAGCGGGCAATTCCGGCGAAGGCATGGACGAGTTTGTGTTCCAGATCACCCAGGAGGAATTCCTGGAGTTCATGTTCGAAGACCTGGAGCTGCCCAACCTGGTCAAACGCAACCTGACCGGCACCGACACCTTCAAGACCGTTCGCGCCGGCATCAGCAACGAAGGTAACCCGTCCAGGATCAACATCATCCGCACGCTACGCTCGGCCCATGCCCGGCGTATCGCGCTGTCAGGCAGCAGCCGCGCCAAATTGAAACAGGCGAAGGAAGAGTTGGCGCGCTTAAAACGCGAAGAGCCAGACAACTTCGGCGATATCCAGGCAATCGAGGCCGAAATCGAGAAGCTCAGTGCGCGGATTCACCGCGTGCCGTTTCTCGACACCTTCGACTTGAAATACAACCTGCTGGTCAAACAACCCAACCCCAGCTCCAAGGCCGTGATGTTTTGCCTGATGGACGTGTCCGGCTCGATGACCCAGGCGACCAAAGACATCGCCAAGCGCTTTTTCATCCTGCTGTATCTGTTTCTGAAGCGGAACTACGACAAGATCGACGTGGTGTTCATCCGCCATCACACCAGCGCCCGGGAAGTGGACGAAGAGGAGTTTTTCTACTCGCGGGAAACCGGCGGCACCATCGTATCCAGTGCGTTGAAACTGATGCAGGAGATCATGGCCGAGCGCTACCCGGCCAATGAATGGAATATCTACGCAGCTCAGGCGTCCGACGGCGACAACTGGAACGACGACTCGCCGATCTGCCGCGATATCCTGATCAACCAGATCATGCCGTTTGTGCAGTACTACACGTACGTCGAAATTACTCCCCGTGAGCACCAGGCCCTGTGGTTCGAATATGAGCGTATCGGTGAAGCCTTTGCCGACACGTTCGCCCAACAGCAACTGGTCTCGGCCGGCGATATCTACCCGGTCTTCCGTGAACTCTTCCAGCGCAGGTTAGTGACATGACCGCCAAAAAAGAGCATAAGCGCCAACCCATTTCCACCGGCTCCGAGTGGACCTTTGAACTGATCCAGGCCTATGACCGGGAAATCAGCCGTATTGCGGCAGGTTATGCCCTGGACACCTACCCCAACCAGATCGAAGTGATCACCGCCGAACAGATGATGGATGCCTACGCCTCGGTCGGCATGCCGTTGGGTTATCACCATTGGTCCTACGGCAAACACTTCCTGAGTACGGAGAAGTCCTACACACGCGGCCAGATGGGCCTGGCCTACGAGATCGTCATCAACTCCGACCCGTGCATTGCCTACTTGATGGAAGAAAACACCATCTGCATGCAGGCGTTGGTGGTTGCCCACGCGTGCTACGGGCACAACAGCTTTTTCAAGGGCAACTACCTGTTCCGCACCTGGACCGATGCCAGTTCGATCATCGATTACCTGGTGTTCGCCAAGCAGTACATCATGCAATGCGAGGAACGCCACGGCATCGACGCGGTTGAGGACCTGCTCGACTCCTGCCATGCGCTGATGAACTACGGCGTTGACCGCTACAAGCGCCCGTACCCGATTTCCGCTGAGGAAGAGCGCCTGCGCCAGAAGGAGCGCGAGGAGCACCTGCAGAAGCAGATCAACGACCTGTGGCGCACCATTCCGAAGAAAACCGGGAAAAACAGCGATAAAGACAATGCACGCTTCCCCGCCGAACCTCAGGAAAACATCCTGTATTTCCTGGAAAAACACGCGCCACTGCTGGAGCCATGGCAGCGCGAAATCGTACGTATCGTGCGCAAGATCGCCCAGTATTTTTATCCACAGCGCCAAACCCAAGTGATGAACGAAGGCTGGGCGACGTTCTGGCACTACACCTTGATGAATGACCTGTACGACGAGGGCCTGGTCACCGACGGCTTTATGATGGAGTTCCTCACTTCCCATACCAGCGTGGTGTTCCAACCCGGCTTCGACAGCCCGTACTACAGCGGCATCAACCCCTACGCGCTGGGCTTTGCCATGTACCGCGACATCCGGCGCATGTGCGAACACCCCACCGAAGAGGATCGCCGCTGGTTCCCGGAAATCGCCGGCAGCGATTGGTTGTCGACCATCAAATTCGCCATGAGCAGCTTCAAGGACGAGAGCTTCATCCTGCAGTACCTTTCACCCCAGGTGATTCGCGACCTCAAACTGTTCAGCATCATGGATGACGACCTCAAGGACGACCTGCTGGTGCCGGCAATTCACGACGAGCCCGGCTACCGCACCATCCGCGAGACATTGGCGGCGCAATACAACCTGGGCAACCGCGAGCCTAACGTGCAGATCTACAGCATCGATGTGCGCGGCGACCGCTCGTTGACCCTGCGTCACCAGCAGCACGACCGCAAACCCTTGGGCGAATCCACTGAGGAAGTGCTCAAGCACCTGCATCGGTTGTGGGGCTTCGATATTCACCTGGAAACCCTGCAGGGCGACCAAGTGATGAAGACTCACCATGTGCCACCGCGCAGTGATCACAGCGACAACGACTACGGCCGCCTGGACTTGGCCGTCGTTCATCTCTGAAACAGCAAAGCCTCCATTGGTCAGGCACAGGCGGTATCCTGTGCCGCTAATGGAGGCTTTTTCATGAAAATCTACACAGTTGGCGGCGCGGTGCGTGATCGTTTGCTCGGCATCGAGGTCACCGACATCGACCGCGTTGTTGTCGGCGCAACCACTGAAGAAATGCTCGCCAAGGGCTACAAGCCGGTGGGTGCTGACTTCCCAGTGTTCCTGGACCCGAAAAACGGCGACGAGTACGCCCTGGCCCGCACCGAGCGCAAGAGTGGCCGGGGTTATGGTGGCTTTGTGTTTCATGCCAGCCCCGAGGTCACACTGGAAGAAGACCTGATGCGTCGCGACCTGACCATCAACGCGATGGCCGAGGACGGCGACGGCAACCTGACCGATCCTTACCACGGCCAGCACGACCTGCAGGCGCGCATTCTGCGTCATGTTTCCCCGGCGTTCGCCGAAGATCCCTTGCGTGTACTGCGTGTTGCGCGCTTCGCCGCGCGTTATGCCTCCCTGGGTTTCACGGTAGCGCCCGACACGCTCGGACTGATGCGCCAACTCAGTGAGTCCGGCGAGTTGGAAGCCCTGACGCCCGAGCGAAGCTGGAAGGAAATCTCCCGGGCCTTGATGGAAGATCAACCTCAGGTGTTCATCCAGGTGCTGCGCGACTGCCATGCGCTGAAAACCTTGATGCAGGAAGTGGACGCGCTGTTCGGCGTGCCGCAGCCGGAGGCCCATCACCCCGAGATCGACACCGGCCTGCACACCTTGAGCGTGCTGCAACAGGCCGCCCTGCACAAACAACCCCTCACCGTACGCTGGGCCTGCCTGCTGCATGACGTGGGCAAGGGCCTGACGGCTGTGGATAAGTTGCCGCAGCATATTGCTCATGAAAAAACAGGCTTGACGCTGATCAAGGCGGTCAACGAACGCTTCAAGGTGCCAAGGGACTGCCAGGAGCTGGCGCTGCTGGTAGGCCAATATCACACCCATGGCCACCGCGCTCTGGAACTGAAAGCCTCGACATTGCTGGAGCTGCTGCAGAGTTTTGACGTGTATCGCCGGCCGCAGCGCTTTGAGGAATTTGTGGTGAGCTGTGAAATGGATGCACGCGGGCGCAAAGGCCTTGAGCAACGAAGTTATCCACAGGCGGATTATTTACGCGGCGCGGCCAAGGTTGCGCGCGAAGTAGCGGTGGCGCCGTTGCTGGAGAAAGGCTTCAAAGGCCCCGAGCTGGGCGAGGCGCTCAAGCGCGAGCGGCTCAAGGCGCTGAAAGCCTACAAGGAACACCACAACGTGTAGCGAGCAAGCTTTGTGGCGAGCGGGCTTGCCCCGCGTTGGGCTGCGCAGCGGCCCCAGTAAAGACGCCGAGGTTTTCCTGGTAAAACTCAGCGCCTGTTTTGGGGCTGCTACGCAGCCCAACGCGGGGCAAGCCCGCTCGCCACGGGGGATTTGCGAGTCAGCGTCCACCGTTGAATCCGGGCAGGCAGGCGTTACAGAAGATTCGTCGGGGTGAGTTGCTGGTTTTGCCATTCAAACGCGACAGGTGCCAGCACCTGGTCGATCTGCGCATCGCGCCACAGCTCGGCCAATGTCTTGCCCACCTCGGGATGCACGCGATCCGGCGCCATCAACGACAGGGGCCACAGCACAAAGGCGTTTTTGAGGATTTCTGCGCGCGGCAGGATCAAGCCGTCGAAATTCCCGACCAATTCGCCATACAGCAGCACATCGATATCCAGCGGCAGCCCTTTGCGGTCCGGCGCGTAGCGGCCATTGTCGGCCTCGATGAATTTCAACCGGCGATCCAGCTCCATCAACGGCAAGTCGGTATAGGCCGACACCACCAGGTTGAAAAACGGCCCGCTTTTGATCCCCACCGGCTGGCTTTCGAACACGGGCGAGCAGCGCATATCCGTCAAGAAGCTCGCCAGCGTATCCAGGCCAGCGCGCAGATGGCGCTCACGCTCGATATTGCTGCCAAGGCCAAGGTAAACCTGAGTTAGCGACATCCGCGCTCGATCTCCACGCCCACGCCTTTGGCTGCCGGCACGGCACCCGGCTTGGTCAGCTTGAGGCGCAACCAGGGAATCTGGAACTCGCTCATCAGCACTTCGGCCAGGCGTTCGGCGAAGGTTTCTACCAGTTGGTACTGGGACTGCTCGGCAAAGGCCTGAATACGCGCGGATACGCTGGCGTAATCGAGCGCCAGGGTCAGGTCGTCACCCGCAGCGGCAGGGCGATTGTCCCAGGCGAAGCTCAGGTCCAGGCGCAGGCATTGCTTGATGCCGCGCTCCCAGTCGTAGGCCCCGATCACGGTGTCGACTTCCAGGCCTTCGATAAACACTCTGTCCAAGCTCTTCTCCGCAGCACGACAAGGGCGCGTTGCCCCGTTAGAATCAGGGCGTCCTCGCCCGGAATAGTTAGCATGTTTTGGTCACTGGCGATTCTCGCCTACCTGCTCGGCTCGCTGTCCTTCGCCATTTTGCTCAGCCGCCTGACGGGAAATCCCGATCCGCGAATGAGTGGCTCAGGCAATGCCGGTGCCACCAACATGTTGCGCCTGGCCGGCAAAAAACTCGCCGTGCTGACGCTGCTGGGCGATATCTGCAAGGGCCTGTTGCCCGTACTCATCGCCAGCCTCGCCGGCCTCACCCTGCAACAGCAAGCCTGGGTGGGCGTGTACGCTGTCCTCGGCCATCTGTTTCCGCTGTACTTCCGCTTTCGCGGCGGCAAGGGTGTCGCCACGGCGGCCGGCATGCTGCTGGGCATTTACCCTCCAGCAGCGCTGCTGGCCGTGCTGGCCTGGCTGTTGACGTTCTACCTGACCCGCACCAGCTCATTGGCCGCATTGATCGCCACGCCGCTCACCCTGCCATTGCTGGCCTGGCAGGCGCCTGCAGCGCTGTTGCCGATGAGCGTGCTGACACTGCTGATCGTCTGGCGCCACCGCGGCAATTTACGCGACCTGTTTGCCGGGCGCGAACGGCATTTTTAAATACGTTCGATGAGCCCGGCTCACGTGAGCCCTTACAGCGGTGAAAGTTGCTCCATCGGCCAGCGTGCCTGCACGCTGATCGCCAGGCTTTCATGCTGGCCGGCCTGCAGACGCTGGCAACCGGCGTAGGCGATCATTGCACCGTTGTCGGTGCAGAACTCAGGGCGCGCATAAAACACGTCGCCCTGCATGTCGCCGAGCATTTTTTCCAACGAGGTGCGCAACGCTTTGTTGGCACTGACGCCGCCGGCGATCACCAGGCGCTTCATGCCCGCCTGTTTCAGGGCGCGCTTGCACTTGATGGTCAAAGTCTCCACCACGGCCTGCTGGAACGCCAGTGCGATGTCGCAACGGGCTTGCTCACTGTCGTCCCCGGCGCTGACGCTTTGCTGCCAGGTGTTGAGTGCGGAGGTTTTCAAGCCGCTGAAGCTGAACATCAGGCCCGGGCGATCGCACATTGGACGCGGGAAGGTGTAACGGCCCGGCACGCCTTTTTCGGCGAGACGTGCGATTTCCGGACCGCCCGGATAATTGAGGCCCATCATCTTCGCGGTCTTGTCGAACGCTTCACCGGCGGCATCGTCCAGAGACTCACCCAACAGCGTGTATTGGCCAATCGCATCGACCTGAACCAGCTGCGTATGCCCACCGGAAACCAACAAAGCGACGAACGGGAACTGTGGCGGTGTTTTTTCCAGCATGGGTGCCAGTAAATGGCCTTCCATGTGGTGCACGCCGAGGGCCGGAATGCCCCAGGCAAACGCCAGCGCCTGGGCGCAAGAAGCCCCAACCAGCAGGGCTCCGACCAATCCGGGGCCGGCGGTGTAGGCAATCGCGTCGATCTCGGTCGGCACGCAGCCGGCCTCGTCCAACACCTGGCGAATCAACGGCAGCATGCGCTTGACGTGATCGCGGCTGGCGAGCTCCGGCACCACACCGCCATAGGCGCGGTGCAGGTCGATCTGGCTGAACAGTGCATCGGCCAAAAGCCCGCGTTCACTGTCGTAAAGTGCGACACCGGTTTCGTCGCAGGAGGTTTCAAGTCCCAGTACTAGCATGGGTTTGCGCCTTGTAGAGGCTGAATTCGAAGGCGCGCATAATAGTCGCCACTCCCCCTCCCGACTAGCGGTTTTCGATCAGAGGCTTTGCATTCCGGGCAATGAGGGGTTAACATCCGCAACCCTTAAAAACCGACGACCTCAGCCGCGAATTTTTTGCGACGAGAACGTTGATTCCCGGTAATGAAAGAAGGTAGCTCTGGATGCCAGCCGTCAAAGTAAAAGAGAACGAACCCTTCGACGTAGCTCTGCGTCGTTTCAAGCGCTCCTGCGAAAAAGCCGGTGTTCTGGCTGAAGTTCGTAGCCGCGAATTTTATGAGAAGCCAACTTCTGAGCGTAAGCGCAAAGCAGCAGCCGCTGTTAAGCGTCACGCTAAGAAAGTTCAGCGCGAGCAGCGCCGCGCCGTTCGTCTGTACTAATACACAGACTTACGTAGCAAGCTTCTGCCAAGCCCGGCCCTCAGCCGGGCTATTGGCATTTGCGGATATCGCTTGATGCTTCACCGTCGACGCCGCACACGCGACCGAGACACTGCTTCACACGTCAGGACTGGCTCTTTTGCCAGCGGTGCGCGTCTCTTCTGACGAGCCTAACAAGGCTACTGACGAGCACACTCATTCTTCAAACAGACGATCAACCGTGTCGGCTGTGCCCAACGATGCGTTTCCGAGGCCCGCCATTGGCCAACACCGGACGCCCGGGCAACATTTCCAGGCCGAACACTGATAGAAATTAACGTCAGTGAATGTTCGGCAGATACACTCCCTGACAGCCCAACCAGACGACAGTTGATCGAGCCGCACAATGTGTGCGCCTGAACACTTCGCGGGCCTCATTGATACGCAGTGATGACGAGAACGCCATGGCCGGGCTAATTCCCCAGAGCTTTATTGACGACCTTCTGAACCGCACCGACATCGTCGATGTTGTCAGCTCGCGCGTGCAACTGAAAAAAGCCGGCAAGAACTACACCGCCTGCTGCCCGTTCCACAAAGAAAAGACTCCCTCGTTCAGCGTCAGCCCCGACAAGCAGTTCTACTACTGCTTCGGCTGCGGCGCGGGCGGCAATGCCCTCGGCTTTCTCATGGACCACGACAACCTGGACTTCCCCCAGGCTATCGAGGACCTGGCCAAAGCCGCCGGCATGGAAATCCCCCGCGAAGAAAGTGGCCGCCCGCACAAACCGCGGCAACCCACCGACTCGCCGCTGTACCCGCTGCTGACGGCCGCTGCCGACTTCTACCGCCAGGCGCTCAAAAGCCATCCGCAGCGCAAGGCCGCTGTCGAATACCTCAAGGGCCGCGGCCTCACCGGTGAAATTGCCCGGGACTTCGGCCTGGGTTTTGCGCCGCCGGGCTGGGACAACCTCTACAAGCACCTGAGCAGCGACACCCTGCAGCAGAAAGCCATGATCGACGCCGGCCTGTTGGTGGAAAACGCCGAGACCGGCAAGCGCTATGACCGCTTCCGCGACCGGGTGATGTTTCCGATCCGCGACAGCCGTGGCCGGATCATCGCGTTCGGCGGCCGCGTGCTCGGCGACGACAAACCCAAGTACCTGAACTCCCCGGAAACCCCGGTGTTTCACAAGGGCCAGGAACTCTACGGTCTGTTCGAAGCGCGTAAAAACAACCGCAACCTCGATGAAATCATCGTGGTTGAGGGCTACATGGACGTGATCGCCCTCGCCCAGCAAGGACTGCGCAATGCCGTGGCCACCCTGGGCACCGCCACCAGCGAAGAACACATGAAGCGCCTGTTTCGCGTGGTGCCCAGCGTGCTGTTCTGCTTCGACGGCGATCAGGCCGGCCGCAACGCCGCCTGGCGCGCGCTCGAAGCCACGCTGTCGAGCCTGCAGGATGGCCGCCGTGCACGCTTCCTGTTTTTGCCCGAAGGTGAAGACCCGGACACCCTGGTGCGCTCCGAAGGCACCGACGCGTTCCGCGCGCGCATCAATCAACATGCGCAGCCGCTGGCCGACTATTTCTTCCAGCAATTGACCGAAGAAGCCGATCCGCGGTCCCTTGAAGGCAAGGCCCACATGGCCACGCTCGCGGCACCGTTGATCGACAAAGTACCGGGCGCCAACCTGAAGTCACTGATGCGCATGCGCCTGCTGGAAATCACCGGTTTGAGCGGCGAGGCCGTCAGCCAGCTGGTGCACAACGCGCCGCAAGACGCACCGCCGGCTTACGACCCAGGCATGGATTACGACGCCATGCCGGACTACTCGGACTTTCACCAACCGCAGGAGGCCTACGCGCCCCAGCAGGAGTGGACACCGAAGAAACCCGGCGCCGGCGGCAAGAAATGGGACAAGAAACCCTGGAGCAAGAACGGCAAGCGCGGTGATCGTGATGAGGCCTACGCGCCACGCACGCCGGTGGCGGTGGAAGCCCCTACGCTGATTGCGTTGCGTACGCTGATCCACTACCCGCAATTGGCGAAGAAAGTTGAGAGCGCCGATCATTTTGCCAACGAGAGCAACACTTACGCTCAGGTACTGATCGCCTTGATCGAGGCGGTACAGAAAAATCCTAAGCTAAACTCAATTCAGTTGATGGCTCGCTGGCATGGCACCGAACAAGGCCGCCTCTTGAAAGCACTCGCAGAAAAGGAGTGGCTAATTGACGGCGATAACCTTGAACAACAGTTTTTAGACACCATTACTAGGTTATCCGCGGGTCAGCACACGCAGACCCTCGATGAACTCATCAAGAGAGCAAGGCAGCCGGGATTATCGGCTGAAGAGCAGATTCAGATAGCAAAACAGATGCGCGACCTCTTAAAACAGAATGTTTCCGCATCAAACCCGACCTCAGCTGGCGTGTGAGGTCATAGCTCGGGTATAATCCTCGGCTTGTTTTTTGCCCGCCAAGACCTTCAGTGGATAGGGTGTTATGTCCGGAAAAGCGCAACAGCAGTCTCGTATCAAAGAGTTGATCACACTGGGTCGTGAGCAGGGTTACCTGACTTACGCCGAGGTCAACGACCACTTGCCTGAGGATATTTCAGATCCAGAGCAGGTGGAAGACATCATCCGCATGATTAACGACATGGGGATCAACGTATTCGAAACTGCGCCAGATAAGGATTCCCTTATGCTGGCCGACGCCGATACTGACGAGGCTGCGGCCGAAGAGGCAGCAGCAGCGTTGGCAGCAGTGGAGACCGATATCGGTCGCACGACGGACCCTGTGCGCATGTACATGCGTGAAATGGGTACGGTCGAGTTGCTGACACGCGAAGGCGAAATTGAAATCGCCAAGCGTATCGAAGAGGGCATCCGTGAAGTGATGGGCGCAATTGCGCACTTCCCTGGCACGGTTGACCACATTCTCTCCGAGTACACCCGCGTTACCACCGAAGGTGGCCGCCTGTCCGACGTTCTGAGCGGTTATATCGACCCGGACGATGGCATTGCGCCGCCTGCTGCCGAAGTACCGCCGCCTGTCGATGCGAAAGCCGCGAAAGCCGACGACGATTCCGAAGACGACGATGCTGAAGCCAGCAGCGACGACGAAGATGAAGTTGAAAGCGGTCCGGACCCGATCATCGCTGCCCAGCGTTTCGGTGCGGTTTCCGATCAAATGGAAATCACCCGTAAGGCGCTGAAAAAGCACGGTCGCGGCAACAAGCAGGCCATTGCCGAGCTGATCGCCCTGGCTGAGCTGTTCATGCCGATCAAGCTGGTGCCGAAGCAATTCGAAGGCCTGGTTGAACGTGTTCGCAGTGCCCTTGAGCGTCTGCGTGCCCAAGAGCGCGCAATCATGCAGCTCTGCGTACGTGATGCGCGCATGCCGCGTGCTGACTTCCTGCGCCAGTTCCCGGGCAACGAAGTTGACGAAAGCTGGACCGACGCACTGGCCAAAGGCAAGGCGAAATACGCCGAAGCCATTGGTCGTCTGCAGCCCGATATCATCCGTTGCCAGCAGAAGCTGACTGCGCTTGAGACTGAAACCGGTCTGACGATTGCCGAAATCAAGGACATCAACCGTCGCATGTCGATCGGTGAGGCCAAAGCCCGCCGCGCGAAGAAAGAGATGGTTGAAGCGAACTTGCGTCTGGTGATCTCCATCGCCAAGAAGTACACCAACCGTGGCCTGCAATTCCTCGATCTGATCCAGGAAGGCAACATCGGCTTGATGAAGGCTGTGGACAAGTTCGAATACCGTCGCGGCTACAAGTTCTCGACTTATGCCACCTGGTGGATCCGTCAGGCGATCACTCGCTCGATCGCCGACCAGGCCCGCACCATCCGTATTCCGGTGCACATGATCGAGACGATCAACAAGCTCAACCGTATTTCCCGGCAGATGTTGCAGGAAATGGGTCGCGAACCGACCCCGGAAGAGCTGGGCGAACGCATGGAAATGCCTGAGGATAAAATCCGCAAGGTATTGAAGATCGCTAAAGAGCCGATCTCCATGGAAACGCCGATTGGTGATGACGAAGACTCCCATCTGGGTGACTTCATCGAAGACTCGACCATGCAGTCGCCAATCGATGTCGCCACTGTTGAGAGCCTGAAAGAAGCGACTCGCGACGTACTGTCCGGCCTCACTGCCCGTGAAGCCAAGGTACTGCGCATGCGTTTCGGCATCGACATGAATACCGACCACACCCTTGAGGAAGTCGGTAAGCAGTTTGACGTGACCCGCGAGCGGATCCGTCAGATCGAAGCCAAGGCACTGCGCAAGCTGCGCCACCCGACGCGAAGCGAGCATCTGCGCTCCTTCCTCGACGAGTGATACCAGAACCCCCGGCCCAGGCCGGGGGTTTTGCTTTGTGCAGATCACTTTCTACAGATTAACTGCCGCGCAACACCCCTCCCCCGCAATGCCCGTCTACACTCGAAACATTCCCCGTGCCATAACGAGACCGTTATGCCCAGACTGCCGACCGTGATACTGCTGTCGCTGCTCACCTGGACCGCAACGGCTGGCGCGTTGACTCTCACCGATGAAGAACGTGGCTGGCTGGCGGACCATCAGGAGCTGCGACTGGGAGTGGACACCTCTTGGCCACCCTTCGAATACCGTGACGAAAATGGCCGTTATCAGGGCCTTGCCGCCGACTACGTACGCCTGATCCAGGACCGCCTGGGCGTCAGGATCAACCTGATCGAGCCCGCCAACTGGACCGCCGTGCTCGAACAGGCCAAAAACAACCAGCTCGACCTGCTGCCCGGCATCATGTCCACCCCGGAGCGCCAGGGTTTCCTGGCCTTCACCCGGCCGTATCTGGACTTTCCCATTGTCATCCTCGCCCACGAAGGCGGCGCCAAACCGCGCAACCTCAAGGACCTTTACGGGCTGAAGATCGCCGTGGTGGAGAACTACGCGCCCCACGAATTGCTGCGCACCCACCATCCCGACCTCAACCTGGTGGCCATGCCCAACGTCAGCTCGACGCTGCAAGCCCTGGCCACTGATGAAGTGGATGCCGTCGTCGGTGATCTTGCCTCCAGCGTCTGGAGCCTGCGCCAACTCAAACTCGATGGGTTATACGTCAGCGGTGAAACGCCCTACCGCTATCAACTGGCAATGGCCGTACCGCGCGATGAGAAAATGCTGGTGGGTATCCTGGACAAGGTGCTCGCCGACCTCAGTTCGGACGAAACCGACGCCATCCAGCAACACTGGGTAGGCAGCTTCACCGATCACCGCATGTTCTGGGCCGACCTGCTGATGTACGGCCTGCCAGCCGTGCTGCTGTTGAGTACCGTGCTGGCCATCGTGATTCGGATCAATCGTCGGCTCAGTTCGGAAATATCCCGGCGGGTTGCCCTTGAGCAAGAACTGCGCAGCAGCGAATACCACTACCGCGGCCTGGTGGAGAGCCTGTCCGCCATCGCTTGGGAAGCCAGCATCACGGACTTCACCTACAGCTATGTGTCGCCGCATGCCGAAGAGCTGCTCGGCTACCCCCGCGCGCATTGGCTGATTCCAGGGTTCTGGCGCAACATCATCCACCCCGCCGACCTGACGCGCGCCGAGGCTTACTGCTACCGGGAAACCCGCGCCAACCGCGACCACAGCCTCGATTACCGAGTCATCACGGCGGACGGGCGCTGCCTGTGGGTACGTGACATTGTCAGCCTTATCGAACACGGGCATGAGCCGGTGCTGCGCGGCTTGATGATCGATATCAGCGAAGCCAAGCGCACCGAAGAAGCCCTGCAGCTTTCCGAGCAGAAATTTGCCTCGGTGTTCCAGCAATGCCCGGACATCCTGGTGATTGCGCGGATGTCCGATGGCTGCCTGCTGGAGGTCAACAAGGCGTTCGAAGACCAGATCGGCCTGAGCGCCGAGCAAGTGGTGGGCAAGACCGCCACAGAACTGAATATCTGGGGCATTCAGGGCGTCGGGCCCGACCTGTTGCAACGCGTGCAGACCACCAGCATCCGCAACCTCGAAATGTCGTTCCGACGCAGCAACGGCCAGGCGTTTACCGGGCTGATCTCGGCGCAACCGTTCCAACTCGACACCACCGAAGCCCTGGTGGTGGTGGTGCGCGATATCACCCAGCTCAAAGAAACCCAGCAACAGCTGCAAACGTCCGAAGAGAAATTCGCCAAAGCCTTCCACGCCTCACCCGATGGCCTGCTGCTGAGCCGTCAACGTGACGGGCTGCTGATTGAAGTGAATGAGGGCTTCAGCCGTATTACCGGTTTCACCAGTGTGACCTCGCTCGACCAGTCAACCCTGGACCTGGGTATCTGGGTCGACCTCAACGAACGCAAACACATGTTGGAGCTGATGCAGCGCGACGGGTTTGTGCGCGACTTCGTCTGCCATATACGCCGCAACGACGGGCAGATTCGCCTCTGCGAAGTGTCCAGTCGCCCACTGCCCATCGGCGATGAAGATTGCATGCTGACCATTGCGCGAGACATCACCGAACGCCAGTTCATGCAGGAAAAACTGCAACAGGCCGCCACGGTGTTTGAGAGCACTGCCGAAGGTGTGTTGATCACCGACACCCGGCAGAACATCAGTGCCGTCAACCGCGCGTTCAGCGAAATCACCGGCTACAGCGAAGCCGAAGCCCTTGGCAGCACGCCGCGCCTGCTCGCCTCCGGCCTGCACGACAGCGCATTCTATGCAGCCATGTGGCACCAGTTGACCGCCCACGGGCACTGGCAGGGCGAGATTTCCAACCGCCGCAAGAACGGCGAGCTGTACCCCAGTTGGCTGACCATCAGTGCCGTGCGCAACCGCGAGCAGTTGATCACCCACTTTGTCGCCGTGTTTGCCGACATCTCCAGCCTCAAGCACGCCCAGGCGCGCCTCGACTACCAGGCACACCATGACCCACTGACCGGCTTGCCCAACCGCACCCTGTTCGAAAGCCGGTTGCAGGCCGCACTGAATGGTCAGCAGGAAAGCGGCAACCAAGGCGCCGTGCTGTTTCTGGACCTGGACCGCTTCAAACACATCAACGACAGCCTTGGCCACCCCATCGGCGACCTGCTGCTCAAGGACATCGCCGTGCGCCTCAAGGAGCAACTGCGCGATGTCGACACCGTGGCACGCCTGGGCGGCGACGAATTCATCATCCTGCTGCCCGGCCTGCAACACGCCAGCGATGCCGCGCACCTGGCCAACAAGCTGCTCGCCTGCTTCACCCCGCCGTTCCAGGCCGGCGAGCACGAGTTCTTTATCAGCGCGAGTATCGGCACCAGCCTGTACCCGCAGGACGGCACTGACGTCGCCACCCTGGTGAAAAACGCCGACGCGGCGATGTACCGCTCCAAGGCCAAGGGCCGCAACCGCGTCGAAAGCTACACCCGTGACCTCACCGCCCAAGCCAACGAGCGCGTGGCCCTGGAACACGAACTGCGCCGCGCCATCGAACGTGACGAACTGAGCCTGTATTACCAACCCAAGCTGAGCCTGGCGACCCACGAACTGATCGGCGCCGAAGCCCTGATCCGCTGGCGCCATCCAACCTTTGGCGACGTGCCGCCTGAGCATTTCATCCCCCTCGCCGAAGAGAACGGCATGATCCTGCAGATCGGCGATTGGGTACTGGAACAGGCCTGCCAACAACTGCACGCCTGGCAAACGGTTTATGAGGATTTCGGCCCACTGTCGGTCAACCTCGCCGGCGCACAACTGCGCCACCCCAACCTGCTCGCGCGCATTGAACAGCTGCTGCGCGACTACCGTCTGGAGCCCGGCTGCCTGCAATTGGAGATCACCGAAAACTTCATCATGAGCCAGGCCGAGGAAGCCCTGGAAGTGCTGCACCAACTCAAACGCCTGGGCGTGCAGCTGGCGATTGACGATTTCGGCACCGGCTATTCATCCCTCAGCTACCTCAAGCGCTTGCCGCTGGACTTCCTCAAAATCGACCAGTCCTTCGTGCGCGGCTTGCCCGACGATCCGCACGACGCCGCCATCGTGCGCGCCATTATCGCCCTGGGCCACAGCATGCAATTCACCATCATCGCCGAAGGCGTAGAAAACCCCGCGCAACAAGCCTTTCTTGCCGCCGAAGGCTGTGAACAGATGCAAGGCTACATCGTCAGCCTGCCCCTGCCGCCCGAGCTTTTTGCCGAGGCTTTTCTTCATCTGAGGGTTTCAGACTTTTCGGATGGCACAGCGGGGAAACCATCGTTATAATCCGCGACCTGTTACAAGGGCCTATAGCTCAGTTGGTCAGAGCAGAGGACTCATAATCCTTTGGTCCACGGTTCAAGTCCGTGTGGGCCCACCAAACAAAAAAGCCGCGCATTGCGCGGCTTTCGCGTGTCTGGCGTATGGAAAAGGCGACGCTGACTCCCACGCCTTTGTCAGCAATGAAAGATTTGTTAATTGTCCTCAACTGCTGCGGCATAGACCATGGCCGGTCACTCAACCAGCACGAGGAACCCGGCTCCATGCCTCAGGCCAACCGTTCACCCCGCGCCTTTTTTACCCTCAGCCTGCGCACCGCAGGCGCTCTCGCAATCACCTTCGCCACCCTGAACTGCGCACACGCAGCATCGCCCGCCCCGGCCACCATCAAGGCGTACAAGCTCTGCACAGGCGCAGACAACGCCTCGCACGTTTTGGAGGGCACCATCGACCCGAGCATGCGCAACGACGTCACTGCCATTCATTTCAAGACAACCCCGGCGCACGCTTCTTACGATTGGCATAACGATCCCGAGCCGCAGTACGTCATGACCCTCTCCGGCACCTTGGCCTTCGCTACCCGAGGCGGCGAGACGTTCACCCTGCACCCCGGTGAAGTGCTGGTCGCCGAAGACAACACCGGCACCGGCCATCGTTGGAAGCTGATCGACGACCAGCCATGGCGCCGTGGCTACGTGGTGCTCAAGCCTGGCGCGCCGGACTCGTTTATCCCGAACGATCCCGCCGCCGCGAAAGTCTGCAAGGCGCCTTAATCTCGCAGATCGCAGCGCTCCAGACGGGCGCAAGCCTGTAACATGGCGACCCATTGCCGCCCGCACTGGAGCCCTGCCCTTGCCCGTCCTTGATGAAATCGATCGCCAACTGATCGCCGCCTTGCAGATCAACGCTCGCGAAAGCGTGGCCATGCTTGCCCGGCAGTTGGGCATTGCGCGCACCACGGTGACGTCGCGTCTGGCGCGCCTGGAGAAAACTCAGGTGATTACCGGCTATGGCGTGCGCCTCGGGCAGCGTGTGGTCGATGGTGGTTTGCAGGCGTATGTCGGGATCACCGTGCAAGCGCGCTCGGGCAAGGAAGTGTTGCGTCGGTTGAGTGCAATGGCGCAGGTGCAGCAGCTGTGTGCGGTGAGTGGCGAATTTGATTACGTGGCCTGGCTGCGCACCGATTCACCGGAGCAGCTGGATCAATTGCTGGACCAGATCGGCAGTGTCGATGGCGTGGAAAAAACCACCACGTCGATCATCCTCAGTAACAAATTGGACCGTGGCCAGCCAGTCTGACCACCTTCTTCGTCACTCTGACTGAAAACAATCCAATACGACGACACTTTGCGTCTTATTAACGAACGCTACGCTCCCTAAACTGGCTGCCATCTTTTCCTATACTCAACGGGCCACATCCCGCCGAGTCGCCAGTAAGGTCAGCCATGAGCATTCCGTCCAGCACCATCAGCAAGACCCATCGCCACCCCGCCGACGGTAAAAAACCCATCACCATCTTTGGCCCGGACTTTCCGTTTGCCTTTGACGACTGGATTGAGCATCCGGCCGGCCTGGGCAGCATTCCGGCCGCCAACCATGGCGCCGAAGTGGCGATTGTCGGTGCAGGGATCGCGGGCCTGGTGGCCGCTTACGAGCTGATGAAGCTGGGCCTCAAGCCAGTGGTGTACGAAGCCTCGAAGATGGGCGGCCGCTTGCGCTCCCAGGCGTTTGAAGGGGCCGAGGGCATCATCGCCGAGCTGGGCGGCATGCGTTTTCCGGTGTCGTCGACCGCGTTCTACCACTATGTGGACAAGCTGGGCCTGGAGACCAAACCCTTCCCCAACCCGCTGACGCCCGCCTCCGGCAGCACGGTGATCGACCTCGAAGGCCAGACTCACTACGCACAAAAACTCTCGGACTTGCCAGTGCTGTTCCAGGAAGTTGCCGACGCCTGGGCCGATGCACTGGAAGCCGGTTCGCAGTTCGGTGATATCCAGCAAGCCATCCGCGACCGCGACGTGCCGCGCCTCAAAGCGTTGTGGAATAAGCTGGTGCCGCTGTGGGACGACCGCACCTTCTATGACTTCGTCGCCACGTCCAAGGCCTTTGCCAAACTCTCGTTTGCGCACCGCGAAGTGTTTGGCCAGGTAGGTTTCGGCACCGGCGGCTGGGACTCGGATTTCCCCAACTCGATGCTCGAAATCTTCCGCGTGGTGATGACCAACTGCGACGACCACCAGCACTTGGTCGTCGGCGGCGTGGCGCAAGTGCCCATGGGCATCTGGCGCCACGTGCCGGAGCGTTGTGCGCACTGGCCGGCCGGCACCAGCCTCAGCTCGTTGCATCGCGGCGCGCCACGGGCCGGTGTGAGCCGTATAGCCCACGCCGCCGATGGCCGCTTCGCCGTGACCGACAACTACGGCGACACCCGCGAATATGCCGCCGTGCTGACCACCTGCCAAAGCTGGCTGCTGACCACCCAGATCGAATGCGACGAAACCCTGTTCTCGCAGAAAATGTGGATGGCCCTGGACCGCACGCGCTACATGCAATCGTCGAAAACTTTCGTGATGGTCGACCGCCCGTTCTGGAAAGACAAAGACCCGGAAACCGGCCGCGACCTGATGAGCATGACCCTCACCGATCGCCTGACCCGTGGCACTTACCTGTTCGACAACGGCGACGACAAGCCGGGCGTGATTTGCCTGTCGTACTCGTGGATGAGCGACGCGCTGAAAATGCTCCCGCAGCCCATCGACAAGCGGGTGAAACTGGCCCTCGACGCACTGAAAAAGATCTACCCGAAAGTCGATATCAAGGCGCGCATCATCGGCGACCCGATCACTGTGTCGTGGGAAGCCGACCCGCATTTCCTCGGGGCTTTCAAAGGCGCGCTGCCCGGCCACTATCGCTACAACCAGCGGATGTATGCGCACTTCATGCAGAAGGACATGCCCGCCGAACAACGTGGGATTTTTATTGCCGGTGATGACGTGTCCTGGACGCCGGCCTGGGTCGAAGGCGCGGTGCAAACCTCGCTGAACGCGGTGTGGGGCATCATGACCCACTTCGGCGGCAGCACGCATCCGGAGAACCCAGGGCCGGGTGATGTCTTTGACGAAATCGGCCCGATCGCCCTGGCCGATTAAGGAGTTGAGCATGCGCGTTGCCCTGTACCAATGCCCGCCGCTGCCACTGGATGTGGCCGGTAACCTCAAGCGCCTGCACCCACTGGCGCATGAGGCGTCGGATGCCGATGTGCTGGTGCTGCCGGAGATGTTTCTCAGCGGCTACAACATCGGCGCCGAAGCGGTCGGCGCCCTTGCCGAACCTCAGGATGGGCCGTCCGCGCAGGCGATTGCCACACTCGCCAAAAGCGCCGGGCTGGCGATTCTGTACGGCTACCCGGAGCGCGCCGAGGACGGGCAGATCTACAACGCCGTGCAGTTGATCGACGCCCACGGCCAGCGCCTGTGCAACTACCGCAAGACTCACTTGTTTGGCGACCTGGACCACTCGATGTTCAGTGCTGGGGAAGATGATTTCCCGTTGGTGGAATTGAACGGCTGGAAGCTTGGCTTCTTGATCTGCTACGACCTGGAGTTTCCGGAAAATACCCGTCGCCTGGCGCTGGCCGGTGCCGAGTTGATCCTGGTGCCGACTGCCAATATGGTGCCGTTCGACTTTGTCGCCGACGTCACCGTGCGGGCGCGGGCCTTTGAAAACCAGTGTTATGTGGCGTACGCCAACTACTGCGGGCAGGAAGGCGAGATTCAGTACTGCGGGCAAAGCAGCATCGCCGCGCCGAATGGCCAGCGCATCGCCCAGGCCGGGCTGGATGAAACGTTGATCGTCGGTGCGCTGGACCGCCAGTCCATCCTCGACGCCCGCGCCGCCAACCACTACCTGCAAGACCGTCGCCCCGAGTTGTACGGCGCACTGCACAAGCCCTGACCCAGCCGGTTCGCCAGCGGTTTGATAACATGGCCACCTCCTACGTTTCGGAAGTGCCCATGCCTGCGCCGGCCCACCCTCATCACCTTCACCTGACCCTGGCCAATGGCCTGCGGGTTACCCTGCGCCATGCGCCACGTCTGAAGCGTTGCGCTGCGGTGCTGCGCGTGGCTGCCGGCAGCCATGACGTGCCCTTGGCCTGGCCGGGGCTGGCGCACTTTCTTGAGCATTTGTTGTTTCTCGGCACGCAGCGTTTTCCCGCAAATGAAGGGCTGATGGCCTACGTGCAGCGCCATGGCGGGCAGGTCAACGCGAGTACCCGGGAGCGTACGACGGACTTCTTCTTTGAATTGCCGCTGGCGACCTTTGCCAGCGGGCTTGAGCGCCTGGCGGACATGCTGGCCCACCCGCGTCTGGCGATTGAAGACCAGTTGCGTGAGCGCGAAGTGTTGCACGCAGAGTTTGTTGCATGGTCCCAGGATGCCCAGGCTCAGCAGCAGGTCGCGCTGTTGGAGGGCTTGGCCGCCGATCATCCACTGCGCGGTTTTCACGCCGGCAACCGGGAAAGCCTGCCGGTGGAGCGTGAGGCATTTCAGCAAGCACTGCGCGAATTTCACACGCACTTTTATCAGAGCGGGCAGATGACGTTGAGCCTGGCCGGCCCGCAGCCGCTGGACGAGCTGGAAGCCTTGGCGCAGCGATTCAGCGAGGCACTGGCTTGCGGGCCTTTGCACCCACAGGCCGAGCCGCCTGCGCTGTTGCCCGATCAAGCAGTGAGTTATCAATACACCGCCAATAATCATCGGCACCACGTCATTGCCTGTGACGTGCCCCGTGAAGCGTTGGATTTTCTCTGCACCTGGCTCAACGCCCCGGCGCCCGGCGGGTTACTGGCCGAGCTGCAGACGCGAAACGTGGCCCACGCACTGCACGCGTCCGTGCTGTATCACTTCGCCGGGCAAGCGCTGCTGGATATCGACTTTTCCCTCTTCGCTCAAGACGGGTCGGCTACTCAGGTCGAAGCGTTATTGCACGACTGGTTGAGCTTTTTCGCACAGAGCGACTGGACGCCGTTGCGAGAAGAGTTCGCCTTGCTGAACGCTCGCCAGCAGCAAATCCAGGGCGCCCTGGCGCTGGCCCGCAACGACAGCGAGGGTCTATCGGAACAGGGCGTGGAGGCCCTGAAGAACCTGCTCGATTCACTGCACCTACCGCCCTCCGAGCACGCGTGGCAACTGCCGCCCAACAACCCCTTCCTGCGCCCAGCGGTCAAGCAAGCGCGCGCCGGCCTGATTCGCGGCCAAACCAGCGCCCACCGGGGCTTGCGCACGTTCGCTCAGGATCGCTCGCGGGGACGACGGGAAGTGTCGGCGCTGACGTTCAGCCAGGCCTTGGCGGATGACACCAACGAAGGCGCGCTGTACCTGCAATGGCGCTTTGATTCGTTGGTACCCGCAGGCCTGGAACATGCGTTGCAACCGTTGCGTGAGCAGGCCCGTCAGGCGGGCGTCGAATTGGCCTTCGAAACCGCCGCCAATGACTGGCGCGTGAAAATAGTTGGCCTTCACGAACCAATCGCGGCTGTGGTCGAGGCGCTGGCGCTTAACCTCAGCCAGTCCGATGGGCCGCTGCCGTCACCCGCACAAACGCCGATGATTGCCATTCGGGAGCTGCTCAAGGCGTTGCCTGCCTGCTGTGCCGGCATCGCTTCCGGGGCCGGCGAGACGCCATCGTCATGGACCACCGCACGCTGGCAGGGCCTGGGCACAGGTTTTCCCGCTGCCAGTGAAGCGGCGATCAAAACCGCAGCCGCGCGATTGCCAGGCCAGCCGGTAAGCTTCGAACACACGCCGAAAACCCTCGACGGCCAGCGGCTCTGGCACGAAGTGAATACCGACTCCCGCGAAGCCGCGTTGCTGCTGTTTTGCCCTACGCCAAGCCAATCCCTGGCCGATGAAGCGGCATGGCGACTGCTCGGGCATCTGCTCCAGGGGCCGTTTTACCAAAAACTGCGCGTCGAACTGCAAATCGGCTACGCCGTGTTCAGCGGCATCCGACAGATCAACGGGCAAACCGGCCTGCTGTTTGGCGTGCAATCACCCAGCGTATCCCTGGCCGGGATCTTCGAGCACGTGCAGACCTTCCTGGCGCAGCTTGCGGCGTTGATCGACAACAGCGCCGAATTGGGCAACCAGACGCTGGCAGAGCAATTCACGGCCCAGGCATTACCGGTCGCCCAAGCCGCCGAATTGCTCTGGCAGGCGCAGCTGGCTGGCCATTCGTCGGGTTATCTGGCGCCACTTCAGCAGTTGATACAAACCTGCACGCGCGAGGATCTGCAGCGTGCCGCAGGGCAGCTCAATGACGCTGTAGGCGGTTGGCGCTGTGTGGCCAACGGCCCGCCAATCAACGGTTCCTGGCAAACGACAGGCTGATCATTGCTGGCCCTGCAAAAGGCTTTTGCCACCAAGACAGCGCTAACTTGAAAAGAATTGCGTAACATTCATCCGCACACCTCTGAACATCTCCGATTGGAGGTGGACTATATGTATGAGTAGTGAACGTCCCATCCCTTCGTAGGAGTATGAATATGACCTGGTCCAAACCTGCTTACACTGATCTGCGTATCGGTTTCGAAGTCACCATGTACTTCGCCAGCCGTTGATTGGCTGAGTAATACAACGCCTCGGTTCGCCCGGGGCGTTTTTGTTTTGAGCTTTGCGTGATGGAGCAATCATGTTTGTCCAGATTCTAGGTTCCGCCGCCGGCGGTGGCTTCCCGCAGTGGAACTGCAACTGCGTGAACTGCGCAGGTTTTCGTGACGGCAGCCTGCGGGCCCAGGCGCGCACTCAGTCGTCCATCGCGATTTCCGACGATGGCGTGAATTGGGTACTGTGCAACGCTTCGCCGGATATCCGCGCGCAACTGCAAGGCTTCGCCCCGATGCAACCCGGCCGTGCGCTGCGCGATACCGGTATCAGCGCGATCATCCTGATGGACAGCCAGATCGACCACACTACCGGCCTGTTAAGCCTGCGCGAAGGCTGCCCGCACCAGGTGTGGTGCACCGACATGGTCCATGAAGATTTGAGTACCGGTTTCCCGCTGTTCACCATGCTCACGCACTGGAACGGCGGCCTGGCCTGGAACCGCATCGAGCTGGACGCCAGCTTCACCATCCCGGCCTGCCCCAACCTGCGTTTCACGCCGCTGCCATTGCGCAGCGCCGCGCCGCCCTACTCGCCACACCGCTTCGACCCGCACCCAGGCGACAACATCGGCCTGATCGTCGAAGACCTGCGCACCGGCGGCAAACTGTTTTACGCCCCTGGGCTGGGCAAGGTCGACGCGCCGTTGCTGGAGATCATGGCCGGCAGCGATTGCCTGCTGGTGGATGGCACGATGTGGGACGACGATGAGATGCAGCGCCGTGGCGTCGGCACCCGCACTGGCCGCGAGATGGGCCACCTGGCTCAGAACGGCCCCGGCGGCATGCTCGAAGTGCTGGAGCAGTTGCCCGAGCAGCGCAAGGTGCTGATCCACATCAACAACACCAACCCGATCCTCGATGAAGACTCCCCCGAACGGGCCGAGCTGGCACGGCGTAATGTTGAAGTGGCTTACGACGGCATGAGCATTGAATTGTAGGAGCAGACCACATGACTGACACACCACTGACGCCCGCCGAGTTCGAGCATGCCTTGCGTGCCAAGGGCGCGTTTTACCATATCCATCACCCGTACCACGTGGCGATGTATGAAGGCCGCGCCACCCGCGAGCAGATCCAGGGTTGGGTCGCCAACCGTTTCTACTATCAGGTGAATATCCCGCTGAAAGACGCCGCGATCCTGGCCAATTGCCCGGACCGCGAGATCCGCCGCGAGTGGATCCAGCGCCTGCTCGACCACGACGGCGCTCCCGGTGAAGACGGCGGTATTGAAGCCTGGTTGCGTCTGGGCCAGGCCGTTGGTCTGGACCCGGATCAGCTGCGGTCTCAGGAACTGGTGCTGCCCGGCGTGCGTTTTGCCGTGGATGCCTACGTCAACTTTGCCCGCCGTGCCAGCTGGCAGGAAGCCGCCAGCAGCTCGCTGACCGAGCTGTTCGCGCCGCAGATCCACCAGTCGCGCCTCGACAGCTGGCCGCAGCACTATCCGTGGATCGACCCGGCCGGTTATGAGTATTTCCGTACCCGCCTGGGCCAGGCCCGACGCGATGTGGAACACGGCTTGGCGATCACGTTGCAGCACTACACCACTCGCGAAGGTCAGGAGCGCATGCTGGAAATTCTCCAGTTCAAACTCGACATCTTGTGGAGCATGCTGGATGCCATGAGCATGGCCTATGAACTGAACCGCCCGCCGTATCACAGCGTGACTGATCAGCGTGTATGGCATAAAGGGATCACCCTATGAGCTTTGATCGCAGCAGAACACCGACCTGGCGCCAGGGCTATCGCTACCAGTACGAGCCCGCGCAAAAAGGCCACGTATTGCTCTACCCCGAAGGCATGATCAAGCTCAACGACAGCGCCGCGCTGATCGGTGGTCTGATCGATGGCGAACGCGACGTGGCTGCCATCATCGCCGAGCTGGATAAACAATTCCCCGGCGTACCTGAACTCGGTCAAGACATCGAGGATTTCATGGAGGTCGCCCGTGCTGAGCACTGGATCGAACTTGCCTGAAAAGCCACCCGTTGGCCTGCCGCTGTGGCTGCTCGCCGAGCTGACTTACCGTTGCCCGTTGCAGTGCCCGTACTGCTCAAACCCGCTGGATTTCGCCGAGCAGGGTAAAGAGCTGAGCACCGAGCAATGGATCAAAGTATTTCGCGAAGCGCGGGAAATGGGCGCCGCGCAACTGGGGTTTTCCGGCGGTGAGCCGCTGGTACGCCAGGACCTTGCCGAACTGATCGCCGAGGCGCGCAAGCTGGGCTTCTACACCAACCTGATTACCTCCGGCATCGGCCTCACCGAGCAAAAAATCAGCGACTTCAAGAAAGCCGGCCTGGACCATATCCAGATCAGCTTCCAGGCCAGCGACGAGCAGGTGAACAACCTGCTGGCCGGCTCGAAAAAAGCCTTCGCGCAAAAGCTGGAAATGGCTCGCGCGGTAAAGGCGCATGGCTACCCGATGGTGCTGAACTTCGTCACGCATCGGCACAATATCGACAAGATCGACCGCATTATCGAGCTGTGCATCGCACTGGAAGCAGACTTCGTCGAGCTCGCTACCTGCCAGTTCTACGGTTGGGCGCAGCTCAATCGTGTGGGGTTGTTGCCGACCAAAGAACAACTGGTGCGCGCCGAACGCATCACCAACGAATACCGCGCCAAGCTCGAAGCCGAAGGCCACCCGTGCAAGCTGATCTTCGTTACACCGGACTACTACGAGGAACGCCCAAAAGCCTGCATGAACGGCTGGGGCAGCATTTTTCTGACCGTAACACCGGACGGCACCGCCCTGCCCTGCCACGGTGCCCGACAGATGCCGGTGCAATTTCCCAACGTGCGCGACCACAGCATGCAGCACATCTGGTACGACTCGTTTGGCTTCAACCGCTTTCGCGGCTACGACTGGATGCCCGAGCCGTGCCGTTCATGCGATGAAAAGGAAAAGGACTTCGGCGGCTGCCGCTGCCAGGCGTTCATGCTCACGGGCGACGCGAGCAACGCCGACCCGGTGTGCAGCAAGTCCGAGCAGCACGGCATCATCCTGCAAGCGCGGGAAGAAGCCGAACACGCCACCCAGACCATCGAGCAATTGGCCTTTCGCAACGAGCGCAACTCGCGGCTCATTGCAAAAGGCTGACAGTTTTAGCGTTTGGCGATGATGTACACGGCGTGAATGATGCCCGGGAAGTAACCGCATAGGGTCAGCAGGATGTTCAGCCAGAACGCGCCGGCGAAACCCACTTGCAGGAACACACCCAGTGGCGGCAGCAGAATGGCGATGATGATGCGAATGATGTCCATGGGTCAGCTCCAAATAATCGGCTCGTGTGAGCCGTGTAGCTAATCGACCTTGGGCACTCGTAAGGGTTCAGTGGGTTCTGGCACTGGGCCACCTTGAAGTGCGCAGACAAAAAAACGCCCCCAGCCAAAAGAATCAGGCTGAGGGCGCCGCGTAGGCCGCGAGACGGTTCTGAAATGTGGGTTAAACGGCGATGCCCTTGCGGCATTGCAACTGCGCGGTGCGCACTCGGGAGAAGGCGCGAGCCAGGCGCAAAAGCATTTCGTCGATATTGCTTTTGCTGACCGTCAAGGCTGGGGTGAAGCGCAGGCAGTTGGGTTGCGCGGCGTTAAGAATCAAGCCTTCGTGCAATGCTGCTTTTACGACGGCATCTGCAGAATCATCCGACAACGTCAGGCCCCACATCAGGCCATGGCCGCGCAATTGGCCGTGGTCGTAGCGATAAGCCAGGCGGGCGAGGCCTTCGCCAAGGTAAAGGCCGGACTCGCGCACCTGCTCCAGAAAGCCCTGCTCCAGTACTGTCTTTAGTACCGCCTCCCCGGCCGCTGCCATCAACGCGTTGCCATGGTGGCTGCCATCCAGCTCGCCCACCTCGAAGCAACAGGCCTTGCCACGCGCCAGCAGGGCCGCCAACGGCACGCCGCCGCCCAGGCCTTTGCCAAGGGTGATGATGTCGGCGCGCACGCCGTACTGTTGTTCGACGAGCAAGGTGCCGCAGCGGCCGATGCCGGTGTGCACTTCATCAAGAATCAGCAGGATGCCCAGCTCGCGGCACAGGCGTTCGACACCTTTCAGGTAGTGCTCGGTGGCGGGAATCACGCCGGCTGCGCCCTGAATCGGCTCCAGCATGATGGCCACGGTCTGTGCATCCACCGCCGCGTGCAACGCAGGCAGGTCGTTGAAAGGCACATGGCTGAAACCCGGCAATTGCGGTTCAAAACGGTTGCCACCCGCCCCGGTCGAAGCCGCCATCGCCGCGAAACTGCGGCCATGGCAACCGTTGCTGGCGCTGATGATGTGGTAAGCGCCGCCGCGGTGCTGTTGGCCCCATTTGCGCGCCAGCTTGATCGCAGCCTCGCAGGCTTCAGCGCCGCTATTAAGCAGGTAACCCTGATCACTGCCCGTGTGCTGGCACAACCGGTCGACGAGGTTCAGTTGGGGGCGGTTGTGCAAGCCATTGCCGGGGTTGATCAGCGCCTGAGTCTGCTCGGCGAGGGCCTTGATCAGCACCTGCGGGCTGTGGCCCAGGCTGTTGGCGGCGCTGCCCTGACTGAAATCAAGGTATGCACGGTCGTCGCTGTCCCAGAGCCAGGAGCCCTGGCCGCGCACGAAGACCTGCGCAGGCCTTGCCACAGTGGGCATCAGTGAATCGCTGGGCAGATCCTCGTGCGGCGCGTCGAGGATCAGATCGTCCAGGCTCGGTGCAGGGCGACGAAACAGGTTCACACCTCACCCCCAATGGCAACCTGACCTTGGTCGCAATCCTGTGCAAAGACCGCCTCGAGGTTTTTTGTCTTGCCTATGTAAACGCCATCAACATAAACGCTATTCATTGCCAGATCCGGCCCTGTAAGCCTTGCGAATAGGCGCTAGACTAGGCGTCTCGGGGCCCACCGGCCATTTCGATTTTCCAGCTTTTTCGATAAGTAAGCCTTATGGATTTCAAGCAACTGCGTTATTTCGTCGCGGTGTATGAGGAAGGCCACGTGGGCCGCGCTGCGGAGCGTCTGTCGATCTCCCAACCGGCCCTGTCGCAACAGATTCGCCAGCTGGAGCAGAACCTGGACGTGAGCCTGTTCGAGCGCAGCAGCAAGCGCCTGCTGCCGACGCTGGCCGCGCATACCTTGTACAACCACGCATTGCCGCTGATCGACGGTATGCAACAGGCCGTCGAAGCCCTGCGCAACTTCAAGGGCCAGGCCATGCGCACGCTGGCCATCGGCGTGCTGCAAACGGTGCACACCAGCCTGGTCCCGCAAATGCTTGAGCGCGTGCGCAAGGCCCAGCCGCATCTGGTGGTGCAGATCTACGAACTGACCGGCCTGGAGATTGAACGGCGCTTGCTCAACGGCTCGCTGGACATCGGCATCAGCTACCTGCCGCCGCGCCAGCCGGGGCTGCACGGCGTGCTGTTGTATGAAGACGAATTAAAGGTCGTGATCCCGGAAGACCACCCCCTGCGCGAATTCAAGAAGGTCTCGCTGAAACAGGCGGCCGAATTACCGATGTTGCTACTGGGAGAGGAGTTTCAGGTGCGGCAGATCTGGCAGGGCCAACTCGCCAACCTCGGGCGCCGGCCACAGGTGCAGGCCGAACTGAATACCATGGTCGGCATTCTCGACAGCCTGCCCCATACCAAGCTGGCCACGGTACTGCCCGGGCGCTCCCAGGATGAGCACAACAGCAAGGCGCTGTTGTGGAAACCCTTGAGCGAACCCCGGGTGGCGCTGAAAGTGGGCTTGGTGTGCCGCGATGTACAGCGCCAGCAAGCAACGGTGGCGTTATTGCGCACGCTGCTGGAAGACGTGATGAATGCCCCGCAGGCGCCTGCCTGACTTTTTCGCGGGCAAAAGAAAACCCCGCCGAAGCGGGGTTTTGCAGACTGTTTCCCTGACATCCATTTCACTCCGCCGTCCTGGCAGAATCCTACGTGTCCGTGTTGTTGCTTTGCGCTTCCTGCGCGACGTCCATGTGAAGTAGATTATCCGTGGATCCAATTTGGCGATAGAGGACGAATAGCAGCACGTCATGTAAGAGAATGCTTACACGCCCTCCAAGCCCTTAGAACAGTGCCTCATCCAGCAAAAACAGCGATTCGCTACCGGCTTTTACCGACGCACTCAGCGAATGGATACGTGGCAGCAGGCGGGCAAAGTAGAAACGCGCCGTGCCCAGCTTGCTCGCGTAGAAGTCTTCCTCAGACTCTTTGCCCCACGCGGCCTTCGCCATGCGGGCCCACATGTAGGCGTACGCCATGTAGCCAAAGGCGTGCAGGTATTCCACCGACGCTGCACCGATTTCATTCGGGTTGGTCTTGGCGCGGTCCAGCACCCAGGCGGTCAACTCATCCAGGTTATCCACCGCCGCGCTCAGCGGTCGGGTGAACTCAGCCAATTGGGCGTCCGCTGTGGCAATGAACTGACGGATCTCGTCGGCGAACAGGGTATAGAACGCGCCGTTGCTGCCGACAATCTTGCGCCCCATCAAGTCCAGCGCCTGAATGCCGTTGGTGCCTTCGTAAATCTG
The DNA here is from genome assembly GCF_007713445.1 of Pseudomonas sp. RGB. NCBI lineage: Bacteria > Pseudomonadati > Pseudomonadota > Gammaproteobacteria > Pseudomonadales > Pseudomonadaceae > Pseudomonas > Pseudomonas sp. RGB. The sequence continues at coordinate 71,663 of NZ_VMSH01000001.1, forward strand.
CGTGATGCGCACATCACGCACCAGTTGCTCCTGACCCCACTCGCGAATGTAGCCGTGGCCGCCAAACACTTGCTGGCCGAGCACGGTGGTTTCCAGGCCCAGATCGCTGAGGAACGCCTTGGCGACGGGCGTCAGCAGTGCCACCAGATTGTCCGCACGCTCACGGGCGGCGGCATCCTCGCTGAACTTGGCGATGTCCAATTGCGTTGCCACGTACGTGGAGAACGCGCGACCGCCTTCATTCGCAGCCTTCATGGTCAGCAGCATGCGGCGCACGTCCGGATGCACGATGATCGGGTCGGCCACTTTGTCTTTAGCCTGGGCGCCGGTCGGTGCGCGGCTTTGCAGGCGATCACGCGCATATTCAATCGCGTTCTGATAGGAGCGCTCGCCGGATGCCAGGCCCTGGATGCCCACCCCCAGACGCTCGTAGTTCATCATGGTGAACATCGCCGCCAACCCACGGTTGGGCTCGCCCACCAGGTAACCCACGGCTTCGTCGAAGTTCATCACGCAGGTCGCAGACGCCTGAATGCCCATCTTGTGTTCGATCGAGCCACAGCTCACCGGGTTACGCGCGCCCAGGCTGCCGTCGGCATTGACCATGAACTTGGGCACCAGAAACAGCGAGATGCCTTTCGGACCGGCCGGCGCATCCGGCAGCTTGGCGAGCACCAGATGGATGATGTTTTCGGTGAGGTCGTGTTCGCCGCCGGTGATGAAAATTTTGGTGCCGCTGATCGTGTAGGAACCGTCCGCCTGCGGCTCAGCCTTGGTGCGGATAATCCCCAGGTCGGTGCCCGCGTGCGCTTCAGTCAGGCACATGGAGCCGGCCCACTCGCCGGAATACATCTTCGGCAAGTAGGTGGCCTTGAGTGCTTCACTGGCGTGGGTGTTGATCGACACGCAGGCGCCAGAGGTGAGCATCGGGTACAGGCCGAATGCCAGGCTCGACGAGTTGATCATTTCCTCAACCTGGGCCGACACCGCCTTGGGCATGCCCATGCCGCCAAAGACAGGGTCGCCGCCTACACCCACCCAGCCACCTTCGGCGTAGGTTTTGTAGGCCTGGGGGAAACCATCCGGTGTGCTGACCACGGTATCGGCCCAACGGCAGCCTTGCTCGTCGCCATTGCGGCTCAGCGGCGCGATGGATTTGGCGGTGACCTTGCCGGCTTCCTCAAGGATCGCCTCGACGGTTTCGGCATCCACGGTGTCTGCCAATGCCGGCAATTGGGCCCAAGTGGTGGCGACCTCAAAGACTTCGTTGAGGACGAAGCGCATATCACGCAGCGGCGCTTTGTAATCAGCCATGGCAAACCTCGTGAGAACGTGAAAAGTAAGTCGGTAGGATCGGTTTTACAGGCTCCGAGTGTACCCGAACAACTTTTCAGACACATAGGGTCCGTTCGTGACTATTAAGTATTTATAAGTCACATACAGATCTAACGTAGGAGCTGGCTTGCCTGCGATGGCATCACCGCAGTTTCACTGACCTACCGAGGTGACTGCATCGCAGGCACGCCAGCTCCCACACAAGCCCGCACACAGTTACCCGCAGAAGCATCAGCCGCCTACAGGGCAAACAACTCAGCAGGCAAGCTCATCAGGCAGTCACTGCCCGCCTCCACCGCGGCCCGGTGCGTGGCCGTACGCGGCAGCAAACGCTTGAAGTAGAAGTCGCAGGTCGAAAGCTTTGCCTGGGCAAACTCGGCGTCGTCGTGTGCCTGAGCCGCTATCGCCATACGCAACCACAGGTAGGCGAGGATGATGTAACCGCTGTACATCAAGTAATCCACCGCCGCGGCGCCGACTTCATCCGGGTTTTTCATGGCGGCCATGCCGACCTTCATTGTCAGCTCGCCCCATTGCTGGTTCAGTTGATCGAGTTGCGCCACGTGAGCCTTGAGCTGCGGGTGTTCGGCATTTGCCGCGCAGAATTTATGCACGATTTTGGTAAAACCACGCAGCAGCTTGCCCTGGCTACCGAGCACCTTGCGCCCCAGCAGGTCGAGCGCCTGGATGCCATTGGTGCCTTCATAGATCGGCGCGATCCGCGCATCGCGTGCCAGCTGTTCCATGCCCCATTCACGAATATAACCGTGGCCGCCGAATACCTGCATGCCGTGGTTGGTCACCTCCAGGCCCGTGTCGGTCATAAAGGCTTTGCAGATCGGCGTGAGGAACGCCAACAGGTCTTCAGCGTCCTGGCGCTGACCCGCGTCGTTGCTCAGGTGCGCGGTGTCGAGCAATTGCGCGGTGAAATACGTCAGCGCGCGGTTGCCTTCGTTGAAGGCTTTCATGGTCAGCAGCATGCGGCGTACATCAGCGTGCACGATGATGGGGTCGGCGGCCTTTTCCGGGGCCTTGGCGCCGGTCAGCGAGCGCATTTGCAGGCGATCATTGGCGTATTTGATGGCGCCCTGGAAGCTCGCCTCGCCATTGCACAGGCCCTGCATGCCGGTCCCCAGCCGTGCGTGATTCATCATGGTGAACATGCAGTTGAGGCCTTTATTCGCCTCGCCAATCAGGAACCCCTTGGCACCGTCGAAATTGAGCACGCACGTGGCCGAGGCCTTGATGCCCATCTTGTGCTCGATGGAGCCGCAGTGCACCGCGTTGCGCTCACCCGAATCGGCATGGAACTTGGGCACGATAAACAGCGAGATACCTTTGGTGCCCGCCGGCGCATCCGGCAGTTTGGCCAGCACCAAGTGGATGATGTTCGCACTCAGGTCATGCTCGCCGGCCGAGATGAAGATCTTGCTGCCGGTGACCGCGTAACTGCCGTCGGCCTGGGGCACGGCACGGGTCTTGATCAGCCCCAGGTCGGTGCCGCAGTGGGCTTCGGTCAGGCACATGGTGCCGGTCCATTCGCCGGCGGTGAGTTTGGTCAGGTAGGTGTCTTTCTGCTCCTCGGTGCCGTGGGCGTGGATCGCCGACATGGCGCCATGGGTCAGCCCCGGGTACATGCCCCAGGACGTGTTGCTGGAACCGATCATTTCGCTCAACACCAGCCCCAACGAGTGCGGCAGGCCTTGCCCACCGTAGGCTGGGTCCGCTGCCACGCCATGCCAGCCGCCTTCCACGTACTGGGCGAAAGCTTGCTTGAAGCCCTTGGGCGTGGTGACCACGCCGTTGTCGAAATGGCAGCCTTCCTCATCGCCGCTGCGATTAAGCGGCGCGAGCACGTTTTCGCAGAATTTGGCGCCTTCTTCGAGGATCGCACTGACCATATCCGGGCTGGCGTCTGTGGCGCCGAGGGCCGCGTAGTGGCCGTGAAAATCAAACACGTTGTCGATCAGAAAGCGCATGTCGCGCAGGGGAGCTTTGTACTCAGGCATGGCGATGTCTCCGGCAGCAGATGGTTTCAACCTACTGCCGGCCACCGCCGCAAACAATCACTGTAGAACCCCTGAATACACCGCCATCACTCAACCGGCAGCACTCGCCATACGCACCGCGCCTCGCCGGGTTTGCCCGGCCGCGACCACGCAGTTACGTCCGGCGCCCTTGGCGGCATAAAGCGCCTGGTCGGCGGATTTGAGCACTTCTTCCGGGGTGCGCTGTTCGGCCTGGCGTTCGGCCACACCGATGCTGACGGTTACCGACACGCTCGACGCGCCGCTGCCCGCGCGCCGTTGGCGGCCCTGCTGGTCGTCATGAGGGCGGTCGGGGTTGCGCAGCTTGATGTCGTAGTGGGCGATGATCTCGCGAATTTCTTCGAGGTACGGCATGCACTCATCCAGCGTCTTGCCGGCAAAGACCACCGCAAACTCCTCGCCGCCGTAACGGTAGGCACGCCCGCCGCCATTGACCTTGGAGAGCTTGCTGGCGACTAGGCGCAATACCTGGTCGCCAACATCATGGCCGTGGGTGTCGTTGAAACGCTTGAAGTGATCGACGTCACTCATCGCCAGCACGTAGTTGCGCCCAAGGCGCTGCATGCGTTCGTTGAGCGCGCGGCGGCCCGGCAAGCCGGTCAGCTCGTCACGGAAGGCCATTTGATACGCCTCATGTGCCACGCCCGCGGCGATCATCAGCATCACCTGGCTGCACATGATGTTCAGGGTGAACGGCAGGATGAAGGTCTGCGGCAACATCCAGAACAGCCCGAGCAAACCAACCAGTTGCGCGGCATGCAACGGGCGCGGCTGATACCAGTACTGCGCCGCCAGGGTGACAAATCCAATCAGGAACATCGGGTACGACAGCTGGATCAGGCTCATCCAGCTGCCGTGCAAAGCCGGCCAGCGAATCTCTGCCAGCCAGCTCAACAGCGCTTGCGGGAAGCTTTGCTCAATCGCCAGCGCCACGCTGCCGACGGCGAAGAGCACGGCGCAACGGGCCACGAAGTCGCGAAACAGGTGGGTTTTTTCCTGCCACAGCGCGTAGATGCTGAACAGCAGCGGCAGCAACAGGCAGCACAGATGGAACACCACCGCCGCGTCTTCGCGGACTCGGCCATTGTCGCGGTAGTAGTCGGTCTGGGTGTCCAGCAGGAAATAAACGACGTACACCGTGATCATCAGGAACAGTTCACGCTGGCGCCGATACACCGCGCAATACGAGCCGCCGAGCAGCAGCACCAAGGTCGGCAGCACGTTGAACAGCGAGGTGAAGAACACATTGAGGTCCTTCACGTACGCAGCCGATAGCCCCGCCAGCAGTAACAGCAGTGAAGGTAGGAAATGACTGAAACGTACAGCGGACGCGCGTGACAAGGGTAAAGCTCCGACCCACTCAAAAAGATGGCACAGTGCCTTCACTGATTACAGTTAAGCACATTCAATGTGATGCGTATCACATTGCCATCACTTTAACGGCCGCTCGGCCTAATCCCTGAGCACCACGCTGCGTTTTTTTATAGGTCATTGCGCAAAAAACAGGCGGATGCAATGCGCAGGCCATCCCGTACTGTCAGTTATGACAGTAGTCGCCGGCAGGATTGGCATGTTTAATTGCGCGTACCACTCAATACCGCCCAGCGAGTATTCGGGACAGGGAGTGTCCCTTAAACACGATGGGAGTGACCCTCATGGAAACCTTGGTATCCGAACTGGTGAGCACCAGCTCTCAGTTCCTGATTCGTAACGCCATACCCTCGCTGCCGCCCTTGATTGTGGTGGATGCTCTGCCCGGAACCGGCGGCATGGTGCCGCTGACGGCGGCTGAACGTGACCTGCGAATCCGGATTCCAGCGTTGCCGCAACCGGGGCCTGCCGGGGCCCAGCCCATTATCCGGGTGTATGCCGAGCTGCCCCCGCCGAATGAACACCAAGTCATCGCTTACCTCCAGTTGCCGTCTTACCCCACAGCAGACATTGAAATGCCAGTGCCGCGCCGCTTCGTGGGCAGTGAAGGCGATTATCTGCTGACCTACATCCTGGAAGCCGGTGACAACGTTCTGCGCGCCACCGCCAGCACCCCGCTGCGGGTGCATAAAACGCCACCTTTTGGTTACCTGACCATCACACCGCCAGCCCCGCTGCTGCCATTGAACCTGGCAACTGCGACGATTACCGATGAGTATCTGGCCAGCAATGACCCGGTCGTGTTCCGGATTCCCGAGCACACAGAGATCAACGCCCAGGTGGCGCTGAGGGTCATTCCCTACTACGGCATTACCGACCGGCACATGCAGTTTCCTTTCGCACCTCCGGGCCCTGTTACCTTGCCCGACTATCCGGCCCCGCGCCTGATTTCAGTACCGGCCTCCGTGATTCGCGAGCGCGGCAACGGCCTCATGCAACTGACCTACCGCTTCCTGGACCGGCTAGGCAACCGCTCACGTGATTCGTTGATTCTGGAACTCAGGGTCGCGCTGCAATTGACCCCTTCAAACATTGCCGCTCCGCGCGTGACACAGGCGATTGCGCCCGACAACACGGTGACTCAGGCCGATATCGACCTGAGCGGGCTAGGCGGGATGGAGGTTTGGCTGGACAGTGTCACCAATTTGCAGATCAACGACGCTGTGGCCGTTGTCGTGGGCACGAATACCGTCTTGGCGCCGCCTGTGGTTTACGTGGGCCAACCACTGCCGCTGCGCCTTGTGATCACGACGGCGCAATTACTGGCCATCCTTCCGGGCGCCGCCAGCAACAACACGCCCGCCCAGATAAAATTCCGCATCACCAGGGGGACCACCTTCGTGGAGGGACCTACCAGAAATCTCATCTTGAACTTCTCGCCGTTGATGACGCTGGCGCAGCCGCAGGTGCTCAACCTTATCGGCGGCAATCTCACTTGCGCCTCGCCGCAGCCTTCGAGCCTGACCTTTTTAAACCGATCTATCGGTGTATTTATCCCGCCCTCTGCGCTCCTGCGTGCCAACACGGCGGGGACATTGACGTGCGTAATGAGCCGTCAGGATGACGGTTCGAACCCCATTACGCCCCCACTGACTGTCCCGATTGTGTGGGCTGCCGCGGCTTCCACCACCGGGCAAACCGTGTACCTGCAGTATTCGGCCACCATGCGGGTGATCGGCAGGGGCGTCATGTACCTCAGCTACACGACGCAGAATGCCGCCGGGCAATTGCTTCAGTCGCCACCGACGGACATTCCAGTCAGGGGCGTTTTGCCGGGCAACACTTACTGCGACGGCGCGCCTTATATCCCGACACCTTAAGCGCCGCGTTGCTGGCCCCCACAAAAAAGCCGCCGCTCCCGAAAGAGCGGCGGCTTTTTCATGAACCCGCCGAGGCTTAGTAGCCCAGGTCGAAGTTCTCTTCCTTCATGTCCATCAGGTTGTTGGCGCCCGACAGCATGGTTGCAACGTGGGTGCGGGTGCGCGGCAGAATGCGCTGGAAGTAGAAGCGCGCAGTCTGCAGCTTAGCGGTGTAGAAGGCCTCTTCGCTGGTGCCGGCAGCCAGTTTCTCGGCAGCCAGGCGCGCCATGTCGGCCCAGAAGTAAGCCAGGCACGCGTAACCGGAGTACATCAGGTAATCCACCGAAGCGGCACCGACTTCTTCACGGTCTTTCATCGCAGCCATGCCGACCTTCATGGTCAACTCGCCCCATTCCTTGTTCAGCGCGGCCAGCGGTGCGACGAACTCTTTAACCGCTTCGTTGCCTTCGTTGGCCTGGCAGAACTTGTGCACGATCTTGGTGAAGCCCTTGAGCGCTTCGCCTTGAGTCATCAGCACCTTACGGCCGAGCAGGTCCAGCGCCTGGATACCGGTGGTGCCTTCGTACAGCATCGAAATGCGACTGTCGCGAACGTTCTGCTCCATGCCCCACTCGGCAATGAAGCCGTGGCCGCCGTAGATTTGCACGCCGTGGTTGGCGGCTTCAAAACCGACTTCGGTCATGAACGCCTTGGCGATCGGGGTCATGAATGCCAGCAGGGCATCGGCCTGCTTCTTCGCTTCGTCGTCGGTGCCGTATTTGACGATGTCCACTTGCTTGGCGGTGAAGTACACCATCGCACGGTTGCCTTCGGCGAAGGCTTTCATGGTCAGCAGCATGCGGCGCACGTCAGGGTGCACGATGATCGGGTCAGCGGCTTTGTCCGGTGCTTTCGGGCCGGTCAGCGAACGCATTTGCAGGCGATCGCGGGCGTATTTCAGGCCACCCTGGAAACCGATTTCAGCGTGGGACAGGCCTTGCAGCGCAGTGCCCAGGCGTGCGGTGTTCATAAAGGTGAACATGCAGTTCAGGCCTTTGTTCGCCGGGCCGATCAGGAAACCGGTGGCCGCGTCGAAGTTCATCACGCAGGTGGCGTTGCCGTGGATACCCATCTTGTGTTCCAGGGAACCACAGGACACCGCGTTGCGCTGGCCAATCGAGCCGTCTGCGTTTGGCAGGAATTTGGGCACGATAAACAGCGAAATGCCTTTGGTGCCAGCCGGTGCGTCCGGCAGGCGGGCCAGCACGATGTGGACGATGTTGTCGGCCATGTCGTGTTCACCGGCCGAGATGAAGATCTTGGTGCCAGAGACTTTGTAAGAACCGTCGGCCTGAGGCTCAGCCTTGGTGCGCAACATGCCCAGGTCGGTACCGCAATGGGGTTCGGTCAGGCACATGGTGCCGGTCCACTCGCCCGAGACCAGTTTGGTCAGGTAGGCATTTTGCTGCTCTGGGGTGCCGTGCTCAGAGATGGTGTTCATCGCACCGTGCGACAGGCCCGGGTACATGCCCCACGACCAGTTGGCAGTGCCAACCATTTCGCTGACTGCGAGGCCCAGGGACTCCGGCAGGCCTTGGCCGCCGTGCTCCACGTCGTGGGCCAGGCTTGGCCAGCCGCCTTCAACGAATTGTTTGTAGGCTTCTTTGAAACCCGTCGGGGTCTTAACGCCTGACTCGCTCCAGGTACAGCCTTCGATGTCGCCCACGCGGTTCAACGGTGCCAGCACTTGCTCACAGAACTTGGCGCCTTCTTCGAGGATGGCGTCAACCATGTCCGGGGTAGCGTCCTGGCAAGCCGGCAGGCTCTGATAGTGCGCTTCATAACCGAGCAGTTCGTCACGAACGAAGCGAATATCACGCAAGGGGGCCTTGTAGTCAGGCATAGCGATAAACCTCTGCTGATGTATCTGGGATGAACAACCGCGTGGATGCGTCGTGGCGGTCAAACAGGTGTTTGAAACATACGTTTACGACCTGGGGTTGTCAAGCATCGTCCCGCTGCCATTTGTCATGACGCGGATCAACATCAGGCACGGCAAGGCCTGCGGCAAGGCGCCACATGATTGAGCGGTGTAAAAGTCAGTCAGACGAAGCAGGACCAATGTGAAAGCGGGCTTGCCTGCAATACAGGCGCCGCGGTGTACCAAGGGGGGCCGAGTAGAAGCTGTCGCAGGCAAGCCAGCTCTCACACAAGAGCCGGCATACCTGGAAAGAGAGGGGTTAAGCGTAGGTATCGATCAGCGTGCCCAGCATTTCATCCGAAGCCTTGGCGACTTTGACGCCCAGCTCCACTTGAAACTTGCCTTGAGCCATTTCAACCATGTTGCTCGCCGAGTTGGATGGCTGGGCACGGTCGTTGGCTTGTAGACGGTCGCTTTGTGCGTCCGATGGCTGGGTGGTCGCGGCGCTGGCAATCTTGCCGGCGGCCTGGTCGACGCGGTTCTGCCCGGCCTGAATCGTGCTCAGCCCCGAATAAAACGCGCTGCTTCCAGAGATTTCCATGGCGTAAGCCTGCCTTTAGAGAATCGTGAACCTGAATTGAAGCAGACATCCCGGCAAAACGCCCGTCAAAAACACTAATGGCATAATGCCTTAGCGATAGCCAAAATCAGTCAAGCAGGTCCAGTTCCAGGTATTCGGCGACGGCTTCGGCGCTGGCCTGCTTGAGTTTTGGCACGCGCCCAAGGCAAGGCGCAGGTAACCGCTCAGCCAGGGTGGCGAGGTTCTCTTCCAGACGAGAGGTCTTGGGGTCGATGATATTCGCCACCCAGCCTGCCAACGGCAAGCCGTCTCGCGCTATGGCTTCCGCGGTGAGCAACGCATGGCTGATACAGCCCAGACGCACGCCCACCACCAGGATCACCGGCAGCTTGAGCGCCTTGGCCAGGTCCGACAGGTTGTCCTGATCGGCCAAGGGCACCCGCCAGCCACCCGCGCCTTCAATCAAGGTGAAATCCGCCTGCCGCGCCAGAATCTGCTGCATCGGTTTCAACAGCGATTGCACCGTCAGCGCCACGCCCGCCTCCCGCGCCGCCAGGTGCGGTGCAATCGCGGGCTCGAACGCCGCCGGGTTGACCTCGGCATAGCTCAACGGCAACGAACACTCAGCCAACAGCGCCAAGGCATCGGCATTGCGTAATCCTTTGGGGGTGACCTGGCAACCCGAAGCCACGGGCTTGCCAGCGGCGGTGCTTTTACCCGCAAGCCTTGCGGCGTGCAGCAGGCCGGCGGCAATGGTGGTCTTGCCAACATCGGTGTCGGTGCCGGTGATGAAGTAAGCGGCGCTCATAGAGGTTTCTCCAGTACGGCATACACCACTTGGTACGTGGCGGGCAGGCCTTGGGCCTGACGGAACTGCTCGTAAGCGCCCACCAGTGCAACAATCCTCGCGCGCCCCGTCAACCCTCCCGGGCGGCCCGGGTTCAGGTTATGCGCGCCCAATGCTTTGAGCTCGTGAGTCAGGCTGCGCACATCCGGGTAATGCAGCACGTGCGGCCGGCGCTCCAGGCTCACCACCCGCAAGCCGCTGGCGGCGCACAGCTGTTGATAAGCCTCAAAAGTGCGGAAGCGATTGACGTGCACCAGGCCATCCGCGGCCCGCCAGCTTTCGCGTAGCTCACTCAGCGTGCCCACGCACAAGCTGGCAAACGCCAACACCCCGCCGGGTTGCAGCACGCGATAAGCCTCGCGGAGCACGGCGTCAAAATTTGCACACCACTGCACCGCCAGGCTGGAGAAGATCAGCCCGCAACTGTTGCCCTGTAACGGCAGGCGTTCAGCATCACCGGCAATAAAGTGCTGCGCGCCGCCCAATGGCCGCGCGTGGTTGAGCATGCCTTCGGCAATATCCACCGCCACGCCCTGGCTGGCGGGCAATCGCTCGCCCAGCACGCGGCTGAAAAAACCGGTGCCCGAGCCCAGGTCCAGCCAGCGTTGCGGCGCGGCGCCCGTCGGCAGGCGAGCCAACAGCTCGTAACCCACTGCGCGCTGCAACGCGGCCACGCTGTCGTAACTGGCGGCGGCGCGGGAGAAAGACGCCGCCACCTGGCGCTTGTCCGGCAAGGCGCCCGGCAGTGTTGGGTGGGATAAATCAGTCATCAACGCACTCGTGCAAAAAAGCCTGGATGGCCCCCGCTACACCGTGAGGGTCTTCCAGAAGAAAAGCGTGACCGGCCTGTTCAATCAGGCCGATTTCTACATCGGGGAGCAGCGCCAGCAAGTCGCCAGCCGCCTGCGCGGGCACCAGACCATCCAAGCCAGCGAACAGATGCAACTGTGGGCCGCGATAGCCGAGCAAGGCTTCGCGGGTATCCAGTTGAGCCAGCAACTCAAGGCCGGTCATCAATTCGCTGGAAGGCGTATTCGGCGCGCCGCTGACCAACAAACGCGAGAGCCCGCGCGGGTCTTGCGTCCCCTTGGCACACAGCAGGCCGAAGCGTTTGAGGGTGACCTGGGAGTCGGCATGGCAGCCGGCGAGAAACGCATCGAACGTCTCAGCCGGCATCGCGCTGGGCCACCCGGCATGGGCGACAAAACACGGGTTGCTCGCCAACGTCAGCAAGCCGCAGCAACGTTCGCCGCGGCGCGCCGCCAGCTCCGACGCGAGCATGCCGCCCAGGGACCAACCACCCAGCCAGGCGTTGTCGGGCAGCGTGGCGTCGAGTTCGTCGAGCCATTCACCCAAGTCACTCGATTGCAGCGTCGGCAATGGCTCGATCTGCACCTGCAGGTGTTCGTCGAGGCCGCGCAAGGCTGCGGCCAAGGGCTCCAGTGGCGATACGCCAAGGCCCCAGCCGGGCAGCACTATCAGTCGATCACGCATGGTCGGGCTCCATGGCGCCTAACAAGCGGAAACACTCTTCCAATGCGTTTAACAATAGCTGCACCTGCGCCGCGCTGTGGGCCGCCGTCAACGTCACGCGCAAACGCGCACCGCCGGCAGGTACGGTGGGCGGCCGGATCGCGGTGACCATCAGGCCACGCTCGCGCAGCAGCTGCGACAGACGCACGGCGCGGGCACTGTCGCCAATCAGGATGGGCTGGATCGGCGTGAAGCTGTCCATCAGGTCCAGGCCGAGCTGTTCGGCGCCCCGGCGGAACTGGCGGATCAGGCCATTGAGATGCTCGCGTCGCCAATGCTCGGTGCGCAGCAGCTCCAGGCTTTTCAAAGTTGCGCAGGCCAACGCCGGCGGTTGGCTGGTGGTGTAGATGTAAGGCCGGGCGAACTGGATCAGGCTTTCGATCAGCTCTTCGCTGCCCGCCACAAACGCTCCGGCGGTGCCAAAGGCTTTGCCCAGCGTGCCGACCAGCACCGGCACATCCTCCTGGCTCAAGCCGAAATGCTCGACGATCCCGCCGCCAGTGGCACCCAGCGGGCCGAAGCCGTGAGCATCATCCACCATCAACCAGGCGCCTTTGGCCTTGGTTTCACGGGCCAGCGCGGGCAGGTCGGCCAGATCGCCGTCCATGCTGAAAACGCCGTCGGTGACCACCAGCGTGTTGCCGGTAGCCTTCTCCAACCGCTTGGCCAGGCTGGCGGCGTCGTTGTGTAAATAGCGGTTGAACCGCGCACCGCTGAGCAAGCCGGCATCCAGCAATGAGGCATGGTTGAGACGGTCTTGCAGCACCGTGTCGCCCTGCCCCACCAGCGCCGTGACGGCGCCGAGGTTGGCCATGTAGCCGGTGGTGAACAGTAACGCGCGCGGGCGCCCGGTCAGGTCGGCCAGGGCTTCTTCCAGTTCATGGTGCGGCGTGGCATGGCCAACCACCAAGTGGGACGCGCCACCGCCCACGCCCCAACGGGACGCACCGGCGCGCCAGGCTTCGATCACGTGCGGGTGATTGGCCAGGCCCAGGTAATCGTTGTTGCAGAACGCCAGCAACGGTTGGCCGTCCACCACGACTTCAGGGCCTTGCGGGCTCTGGAGCAAAGGGCGTTGACGGTAAAGGTGTTCGGCACGACGGGCAGCGAGACGCGCGGCGAGATCAAAAGACATGCAGGCCTCGGATTAGCGGTTCAACTCGGTCAAAAATGTGGGAGCGGGCTTGCTCGCGAATGCGGTGCGTCAGTCAACCTATCTTTCACTGATCCACCGCATTCGCGAGCAAGCCCGCTCCCACATTTGGAATGCATTCCAAATAGGGGATCGGCGTCAAACCACGGCGTTATAAAACTGCTCGCTGCTCTTCTGTTCCACCAGCGCCTGCTCGATCGCCGCCTGATGCACTTCATCGGCATGCTCTTCACGGGCTTCCGGCAGGATGCCCAGGCGCGCAAACAGCTGCATGTCCTTGTCAGCCTGCGGGTTGGCGGTGGTCAGCAGCTTGTCGCCGTAGAAGATCGAGTTGGCGCCGGCAAAGAACGCCAGGGCCTGCATCTGCTCGTTCATGGCTTCGCGGCCGGCGGACAGGCGCACGTGCGACTGCGGCATCAGGATGCGCGCCACGGCGAGCATGCGGATGAAGTCGAACGGGTCGATGTCATCGGCGTTTTCCAGCGGCGTACCGGCCACCTTCACCAGCATGTTGATCGGCACCGACTCCGGATGCTCCGGCAGGTTGGCCAGCTGGATCAGCAGGTTGGCGCGGTCGTCGAGGGACTCGCCCATGCCGAGGATGCCACCCGAGCAGATCTTCATGCCCGAATCGCGCACATAGGCCAGGGTTTGCAGGCGCTCGCTGTAAGTGCGCGTGGTGATGATCGAACCGTAGAACTCAGGCGAGGTGTCGAGGTTGTGGTTGTAGTAGTCGAGGCCGGCCTGGGCCAGGGCCTCGGTCTGGTCCTGGTCGAGACGGCCGAGCGTCATGCAGGTTTCCAGGCCCATGGCCTTCACGCCTTTGACCATTTCGAGCACGTACGGCATGTCTTTGGCCGACGGGTGTTTCCACGCGGCGCCCATGCAGAAGCGGGTCGAACCAATAGCCTTGGCGCGGGCGGCCTCTTCGAGGACCTTCTGCACTTCCATCAGCTTTTCTTTTTCCAGGCCAGTGTTGTAGTGGCCCGACTGCGGACAATATTTGCAATCTTCCGGGCAGGCGCCGGTTTTGATCGACAGCAACGTCGACACCTGCACGCGGTTGGCGTCGAAATGCGCGCGGTGCACGGTCTGCGCCTGGAACAACAGGTCATTGAAAGGCTGCACAAACAGCGCTTTGACTTCGGCTAAGGACCAATCGTGACGCAGGGTGGCAGTGGTGCTGGCGCTCATGGGCGATTCCTTGATTATGCTTGGGCTTTCGCTGCGGGAAGGGCAATACCCACAGTCACGACACGGATGCTCGGCATATTTAAGGAAGATTCATGCACTGTCAACCAGGATACAAACGCGAGGTTTACATCTGGCTAAAAAACAACCAGACGTGTTTAGTTTGCGATGAAGCCACAGAATCGGCCGATTGTGTGTGCAACGTCTGCGAAACAGAGCTGCCATGGTTGCTGGCGCAATGCGAGGTGTGCGCCTTGCCGCTGCCAACCAGCGGTTTGATCTGCGGCCAATGCCTGAAAAACCCGCCTGCGTTTAAACACGTCGTCGCACCGTGGTCTTTCAGCTTTCCGGTCGACACCCTGATCAGCCGCTTCAAGCATCAGTCACGCTGGCCCCTCGGCCACCTGCTCGCGCGCCTGCTGGGGCATCACCTGCAACACCGTTTTGACAACGCCGAACTCGAGCGCCCCGACTGCCTGCTGCCCGTGCCCCTGGCGCGTAAGCGCCTGCGCGAACGCGGCTTCAACCAAGCGCTGATGCTGTCACGCTGGCTGAGTGAACAGCTTGATATCCCGCACGATGACCACCTGTTGTTACGCCCCCATGAAACCGTCGCGCAACAAGCCCTCGACGCCAAAACCCGCAAACGCAACCTGCTCGCCGCGTTTGCACTGGCTCCCGACGCTCAGGTGCAAGGCCGCCACCTGGCGCTGGTCGACGACGTACTGACCACCGGCGCCACCGCCCACAGCCTGGCGCGGTTGCTGATGGACGCGGGGGCGCGGCAAGTCGATGTGTACTGCCTGGCACGCACACCTAAACCCGGGGCATGACTTGACTCGCGTGCGCCACGCCTGCAACGTCCGCTGACCTTATAGAAGCGTATCCACATGTCTCTGCCGACCTCGCTCAGCCAACACATCATCCGCCGCCCCCAGCGCATCGCCTTGCTGGCGCACATCGCCGAGCAAGGCTCGATCACCCGTGCGGCCAAAAGCGCCGGTTTGAGTTACAAGGCCGCCTGGGATGCCATCGACGAGCTGAACAATCTGGCGCAAAAACCGCTGGTGGAACGCAGCGTCGGCGGCAAAGGCGGCGGCGGCGCCAAGCTGACGGCCGAGGGTGAGCGCGTGCTGCGCCTTTACCAGCGTTTGCAAGTGTTGCAGGCCCAGGTGCTGGGCTCGGATGAAGACGCGAGCGACTTCAACCTGCTCGGCCGGCTGATGCTGCGCACCAGCGCGCGCAACCAATTGCACGGCCGGGTCATCGCGATTGAAAGCCATGGCCGCAATGACATGATCCGCCTGCAACTGTCGGGCGACTTGAGCCTGAGCGCACAGATCACCCACGACAGCACGCAGCGCCTGGAACTCGAGGCCGGCGTTGAAGTGGTCGCCTTGATCAAGGCCGGCTGGCTGGAGTTGCTCGGCCTGGAGCAGGCAGCAACACCTGGACACAATTGCATGAGCGGTGTGATCGAGACGATTCTCGACGCCGAGGATGGCCCCAGCGAGGTGCGCATCACCCTGCCCAACGGCCAGGTTTTATGCGCCCTGGCGCAGCCCGCCGCGCTCAAGGCACTGAAGGCCGCCGAGGGCCAGCCAATTCAGGTGCAGTTCTCGCCCAGCAACGTGTTGCTCGGCACGCCGGTGTAGCGCGAGGGCTACTTCAAACTGCAACAATTTCGTCACGCGCGCTCCTTAAGGTGTCTGCAAAAACCGCAGGGAGCCTGAAATGAGCCTATTAGAAGACAACCAAGCCACCGACCTCGAACAGATGGTCGGCCTCACCCGCCGCCGTTTCATCGGCGCGGGGGCCTTGTGCGGCGCCGCGATGTTCCTCGGCGGCAACCTGCTGAGCCGCAGCGCCCTGGCTGTCAACGCCGCGTCCAGCAGCCCGTTGCTGGGCTTCCCCAGCATCGCCGCCGACACCCGCGACGCCATCAGCCTGCCACCCGGCTACAGTGCTTCGGTGCTGATCAGCTGGGGCCAGCCATTGCACAAAAACGCGCCGGCGTTCGACCCCTCTGGCAACGGCAGCGCCAAGGCCCAGGAGCAACAGTTCGGTGACAACAACGACGGGATGAGCCTGTTCGCCTTCCCCGGTGACACCAACCGCGCGCTGATGGCGATCAACAACGAATACACCAATTACCGTTACCTCTACGCCCACGGCGGCGCGCCGCAATCGGCCGAAGACGTGCACAAGGCTCAGGCCAGTGAAGGCGTGTCGGTGATCGAAGTGCGGCGCACGGGCGACACCTGGCAGTTCGTGCAGGACTCGCGCTACAACCGGCGCATCCACGGCAACTCGCCGATCCGCCTGAGCGGTCCGGCGGCGGGTCACGACTGGCTGAAAACCCGCGCCGACAAAACCGGTAAAAAAGTCCTCGGCACCTTCCAGAACTGCGCCAACGGCAAGACCCCGTGGGGCACCTATCTGACGTGCGAAGAGAACTTCACCGACTGCTTTGGCAGCAGCAACCCACAACAGGCCTTCGACGCCGGGCAAAAACGCTATGGCGTGGTGGCAGCCAGCAAAGAGATCAACTGGCATCAACACGACCCGCGTTTCGACATGGCCAAGAACCCCAATGAACTCAACCGCCATGGCTGGGTAGTGGAAATCGACCCATTCGACCCGCAATCCACTCCGACCAAACGCACCGCCCTGGGCCGCTTCAAGCACGAAAATGCCGCCCTGGCTGAAACCCGCGATGGCCGCGCCGTGGTGTACATGGGCGATGACGAGCGCGGCGAGTTTATCTACAAGTTCGTCAGCCGCGACAAGATCAACCACAAGAACCCCAAGGCCAACAAAGACCTGCTCGACCACGGCACCTTGTATGTGGCGATCTTCGACGCAGGCGACGGCAACGCCGACCACCCCAAGGGCACCGGCCAATGGGTCGAACTCAGCCATGGCAAAAACGGCATCGACGCCAGCACCGGTTTCACCAGCCAGGCCGAAGTGCTGATCCACGCGCGCCTGGCCGCCAGCGTGGTCAAGGCCACGCGCATGGACCGCCCGGAATGGATCGTGGTCAGCCCTACCGACGGCCAGGTCTATTGCACCCTCACCAACAACGCCAAACGTGGTGAAGAAGGTCAGCCGGTAGGCGGCCCGAACCCGCGTGAGAAAAATGTCTACGGCCAGATCCTGCGCTGGAAAGCCGATGCCGATAACCATGGCTCCAACACGTTTTCCTGGGACCTGTTTGTAGTGGCCGGCAACCCCGGTGTGCATGCCGGCACACCGAAGGGCGGCTCGTCCAATATCAACCCGCAAAACATGTTCAACAGCCCGGACGGCCTGGGTTTCGACAAGGCCGGACGCCTGTGGATTCTCACCGATGGCGACTACAGCAACGCGGGTGATTTCGCCGGCATGGGCAACAACCAGATGCTCTGCGCCGACCCGAGCACCGGGGAAATCCGCCGGTTCATGGTCGGGCCAGTGGCGTGCGAGGTCACCGGCATCAGTTTTTCGCCGGATCAGAAGACGCTGTTTGTGGGCATTCAGCACCCGGGTGAAACCGGCGGTTCGACCTGGCCGGAGCATCTGCCGAACGGCAAGCCGCGTTCGTCGGTGATGGCGATTCGGCGCGATGATGGTGGGATTGTCGGCGCCTGATAGGCCCAATCGGGGGCAAGCCCCCTCCCACACTTGACCGCGTTTCTACAGGTTAAACGCGGTCTGCTGTGGGAGGGGGCTTGCCCCCGATGAGGCCAGTACAGACACCACCTATCTATCGCCGTGTGCGTTACCATACCGGGCCGGACGCGGCGCCCTGCTGCGCGCAGGAGTTCGCATGGCCCATCCGTTTGAAACACTCACCCCCGACCTGGTTCTCGACGCTGTCGAAAGTATCGGCTTCCTCAGCGATGCTCGCATTCTGGCGCTCAACAGCTACGAAAACCGCGTCTACCAAGTGGGTATCGAAGACTCTGAACCGCTGATCGCCAAGTTCTATCGGCCGCAGCGCTGGACCAACGAAGCGATTCTTGAAGAACACCGTTTCACCTTCGAACTGGCCGAGTGCGAAGTACCGGTGGTCGCCCCGTTGATCCACAACGGCGAAAGCCTGTTCGAACACGCAGGTTTCCGCTTCACCCTGTTTCCGCGCCGCGGTGGCCGTGCGCCGGAGCCGGGCAATCTTGATCAGCTGTATCGCCTGGGTCAGCTGCTTGGCCGTTTGCACGCCGTCGGCTCAACGCGCCCGTTCGAACACCGCGAGGCATTGGGGGTGAAGAACTTCGGTCACGACTCCCTCACGACCTTGCTGGAAGGCAACTTCATTCCGAAAAGCCTGCTGCCAGCCTACGAGTCCGTGGCCCGCGACCTGCTCAAGCGCGTGGAGGAGGTCTACAAAGCCACGCCGCACAAGAACATCCGCATGCACGGCGACTGCCACCCCGGCAACATGATGTGCCGCGACGAGATGTTCCATATCGTCGACCTGGATGACTGCCGCATGGGCCCGGCCGTACAGGATTTGTGGATGATGCTCGCCGGTGATCGGCAGGAATGCCTGGGCCAGCTGTCGGAATTGATGGACGGCTATCAGGAGTTTCACGACTTCGACCCACGCGAACTGGCCTTGATCGAGCCCCTGCGCGCCTTGCGCCTGATGCACTACAGCGCCTGGCTGGCGCGGCGCTGGGATGACCCGGCGTTCCCTCACAGCTTCCCGTGGTTCGGCAGCGAACGCTATTGGGGCGACCAGGTGTTGGCGTTGCGTGAACAACTGTCGGCGCTCAATGAAGAACCGCTGAAACTGTTCTGACCCTGCCGCTAGGCCTTGTGGGGGCTGGCTTGTCGGGTCGCGGCATCGCTGCGATGCAGGCACTTCGGTGTATCAGTCACGTTGAGGTGATGCCATCGCAGGCAAGCCAGCTCCCACAGAAAAGCAGCGTCCCATCGCCTGACAAAAATCCTTACAATTGCGCCTTTGTCAGCTGCCTATGCAAGGATTCCGCAATGCAACCCGCCAACCCCCGCAAGGGTTACATCCTGGGCCTGAGCGCCTATGTCATCTGGGGCCTGTTCCCGATCTATTTCAAAGCCATCGCCAGCGTTCCCGCCGCCGAAATCATTGTGCACCGCGTGCTGTGGTCGGCGCTGTTTGGCGGTTTGCTGTTGATGGTATGGAAACACCCGGGCTGGTTTCGTGAACTGCGCGATAACCCCAAGCGCCTGGCGATTCTGGCACTGAGCGGTGCGTTGATTGCCGCCAACTGGCTGACGTATGTGTGGTCGGTCAACAGCGGGCGCATGCTCGAAGCGAGCCTGGGTTATTACATCAACCCGCTGGTGAATGTGCTGCTGGGCATGCTGATTCTCGGCGAACGCCTGCGGCGCTTGCAGTGGATGGCCGTCGGGCTGGCGGCGGTGGGTGTGGCGCAGCAGGTATGGCAGGTGGGCAGTTTGCCGTGGGTGTCGCTGGTGCTGGCGCTGACCTTTGGCTTTTACGGGCTGATCCGCAAGCAGGCGCCCGTCAAGGCGCTACCGGGGTTGGTGGTGGAAACCTGGATGCTGGTGCCGATCGCTGTCGCCTGGCTGCTGTTCAACCCGTCGGCGCACAGCGCACAGCTTGAGTTTTGGGGCACTTCCGAAGCCTGGTGGCTGGTGGCGGCCGGCCCGGTCACGCTGATCCCACTGGTGTGTTTCAACGCTGCTGCGCGGCATTTGCCCTACACCGCCCTGGGTTTTTTGCAGTATGTGGCGCCCACCCTGGTGCTGTTGGAAGCGGTGTTCCTGTTCGGCGAACACTTGGCCACCAGCACGCTGATCGCGTTCGCGTTTATCTGGGCCGGCCTGGTGGTCTACAGCCTGGACGCCTGGCTGACCCTCCGCAAACGCTGATCAAATAACGTACAAACCTCTGCAAGCCACAGCGGGCCTGGCTTGCAGACATCAACCCCAAGGTTATCCACAACCTGATCCCCGCCATTTGTGCACAAGCCCTTGAAACTGCTCGTTTTTTGCTCAACTCGAGAAGAAGCCCGGCCGACGTGGCCTGGCGCCGGGTCTCTACAGGTTATCCACAGGCCCATGCAAGATTTCCATGCATAACCCTGTGGGCCGTTATTCTTCGTGGTGTAACTCGACCATCAAGTCATCCGCCAGGGTTTCCAGGGACAGTTGCAAGGTATCCAGGGATAACGCTGTCGGCACCTGCAGCAATGCCTCGGCGGTAAACAACGGATCACCGCTCATGGGCGCCGGGCGCACATCCGTGCTCAGGCTTTCAAGGTTCACCCCCTGTTTGCTCAACAGCGCCGTGATCTCGCGCACGATGCCCGAACGGTCGTTACCCACCAGCGTCATCAGGATCGCCTTGGACGCCGCGGTCTGCCCTGAACTGCCCTCACCCACCAGCACGCGAATGCCGTGTGTGGATAAGTCCTCCAGCGCGTTCACCAAACCCTGACGACTTTCGGCGGGAACACTGACCCGCAGGATCCCGGCAAACTGCCCGGCCATGTGCGCCATTCGGCTCTCCAGCCAGTTGCCATCGTGGGCGGCAATATTCTGCGCAATGCGTTCAACCAAGCCGGGTTTGTCGGCGGCAATAATAGTGAGTACAAGATGGTCCATGGCGAAGCCCTCTGAATTCAATCTACAAGGTGGACGCAGGCGCCCTCGAAAACAAATCGTGTACCATTTTTATATTTATCTGGAACAATCTGATAGTTTTTTGAGAACATCCAATACCCCACTGTGACCGCACGACCAAAGTGGGTCGCTAAACGACGTATTTAGTCAAATTTTCACAACCGCAACTCATCATGTAGTATGCAAAACCGCGCACTACATAACGTTAGGTCGATGTCTGCCAAGGCACCAACGTATCGCGACAACCCGCCAGCCCAGCCGCCTTAACGGCATGTACTGGGGGATCGGGTTCGTGGTTTAAATGGCCAGAGGCTTCATTGGTAAATTGAAAAGCTGAAAAGCGCATAAGCTCCGCAGAGTGAGGCAAGCAATGACTGAACACGTTCAAGTCGGTGGCCTGCAGGTCGCCAAAGTCCTGTTCGACTTCGTGAACAACGAAGCCATTCCCGGTACCGGCATAACTGCCGACCAGTTCTGGGCCGGCGCCGACAAGGTCATTCACGACCTGGCACCGAAGAACAAAGCCCTACTCGCCAAACGCGACGATTTCCAGGCGCGGATCGATACCTGGCACCAGACCCACGCCGGCCAGGCCCACGACCCGGTGGCCTACAAAGCCTTCCTGCAAGACATCGGATACCTGCTGCCAGAAGCCGCAGACTTCCAGGCCTCGACCCAAAACGTCGATGACGAAATCGCCCGCATGGCCGGCCCTCAGCTGGTTGTGCCGGTGATGAACGCCCGTTTCGCCCTCAACGCATCCAACGCGCGTTGGGGCTCGCTGTATGACGCGCTGTATGGCACCGACGCTATCAGCGAAGCCGACGGCGCCGAGAAGGGTAAGGGCTACAACAAAGTGCGCGGCGACAAGGTGATTGCCTTCGCCCGTGCTTTCCTCGACGAAGCCGCGCCGCTCAGCGCCGGCAGCCATGTCGATTCCACCGGCTACAAGATCGCTGATGGCAAGCTCATCGTCAGCCTCAAAGGCGGCAGCAACAGCGGCCTGCGCGATGATGCACAACTGATCGGTTTCCAGGGGCCGGCGGACCAGCCGATCGCCATTTTGCTGAAACACAACGGCCTGCATTTCGAGATCCAGATCGACGCCAGCACACCTGTCGGCCAGACCGATGCGGCCGGCGTCAAAGACGTGCTGATGGAAGCCGCGCTGACCACCATCATGGACTGCGAAGACTCCGTCGCCGCCGTGGATGCCGATGACAAAGTGGTGATCTACCGCAACTGGCTCGGCCTGATGAAGGGCGACCTGGCCGAAGAAGTGGCCAAGGGCGGCAAGACCTTCACCCGTACCATGAACCCCGACCGCGTCTACACCGGCGTGGATGGCCAGGACGTGACCTTGCACGGCCGTTCGCTGCTGTTCGTGCGCAACGTTGGCCACTTGATGACCATCGACGCGATCCTCGACAAAGACGGCAACGAAGTACCGGAAGGCATTCTCGACGGTCTGCTCACCAGCCTGGCGGCAATCCACAGCCTCAACGGCACCAGCAGCCGCAAGAACAGCCGCACCGGCTCCGTGTACATCGTTAAACCGAAAATGCACGGCCCGGAAGAAGCTGCGTTCACCAACGAGCTGTTTGGCCGTATCGAAGACGTGCTGAACCTGCCGCGCAACACGCTCAAAGTCGGGATCATGGACGAGGAGCGCCGCACCACGATCAACCTCAAGGCCTGCATCAAGGCTGCCAGCGAGCGTGTGGTGTTTATCAACACCGGCTTCCTCGACCGCACTGGCGACGAAATCCACACCTCCATGGAAGCCGGTGCGATGGTGCGCAAGGCGGCCATGAAGGCCGAGAAATGGATCGGCGCCTACGAGAACTGGAACGTCGATATCGGCCTGAGCACCGGCCTGCAAGGGCGTGCGCAGATCGGCAAAGGCATGTGGGCGATGCCCGACCTGATGGCGGCGATGCTTGAACAGAAAATCGCTCACCCACTGGCCGGCGCCAACACCGCTTGGGTACCTTCGCCCACGGCGGCTGCACTGCACGCGCTGCATTACCACAAGGTCGATGTGTTCGCGCGTCAGGCCGAACTGGCCAAACGCGAGCGCGCGTCGGTGGACGATATCCTGACCATTCCTCTGGCCAGTAACACCGATTGGTCCGATGAAGAAATCCGCAACGAGCTGGACAACAATGCCCAAGGCATCCTTGGTTATGTTGTGCGCTGGATCGATCAAGGCGTCGGCTGCTCGAAAGTGCCAGACATCAATGACGTCGGCTTGATGGAAGACCGCGCCACCCTGCGCATCTCCAGCCAGCACATCGCCAACTGGCTGCGCCATGGCATCGTCAACGAAACCCAAGTGATGGAAAGCCTCAAGCGCATGGCGCCGGTGGTAGACCGTCAAAATGCGGGGGATGCCCTGTATCGCCCCTTGGCGCCGGATTTCGACAGCAACATCGCGTTCCAGGCAGCGGTGGAGTTGGTGATTGAAGGGACCAAGCAACCCAATGGTTACACCGAGCCGGTGTTACACCGTCGGCGCCGTGAGTTCAAAGCCAAAATGGGTGTGTAACTAGCGAATGGAGACGTCCCTGATCAAAAGATCAGGGACTGATCCTGCAAGAGCAATCAAGTCACGGATAGAGGTAGTTCAACTCAGCCGTCCCCTTGATCTCCAGGTCGCGCCTTCCATCGTTAAACTTCCCACTGAACGTATATTTTAAGTTGTCGGTTGAGTTGGCGGACGTCACTTCAACCGTACCGGCAACAGGCAGAAGCATATCGCCCATGCTGCATCCGAATCTGGAATCAGCCTCCTCGAACTTGTACGTCGTGGTGCCATCCTCGATGGCGGGAACAAATGACATCGAGACTGAAGTACGGGTCGCAGAATCTGTACTTTGAAAGTGATTACTGTCACCCGAAACGCTCGTGGAGCTGGTGGTGCGTAAAAGCTTACCGTTGTGGAAAATGTCCGCTTTAATCTTGCCAGCGATTTTCATGACTGACTCCTGGTGGTGAGTGAAGGGGGCGACCATTCCCGACCGCCGCGCACTCATCCAGTAAACAGCCCCACCTATTGCTTGCCTACTGTCAGAATTGACAGTGCTCGCCTGATACCGACCAGTGGAAGTTACTGCGCCATTCCCAACTCGCGCTTGACCATCTTCGCCAACTTCACGCTGTCGATAGGCTTGAGCAAAAAGTCCACCACACTCAAGTGCATTGCATCGATGACATCCGGCGCTTCAGCGTCCCCGGACATGATGATGATCGGTAGCGCCGCCCGAGGAGAGCTGCGCACTTGGCGAATCAATTCCAGGCCATTGCTCGGCGCCATGCGCAGGTCGGTGATCAGCAAACCGATGGAGCTGCTGGAGCTCAACAAATCCCACGCCGCCTCTCCACTGTCGGCGGTCATGCAGCGAATGCCGTCCAGGCCCAGAATCTCCGCCAGCAATTCGCGTGCATCTTTGTCGTCGTCGACGATCAACACACGTTGTGGCGGTAAATCAGGCTCCAGCATCACAGCGCTCAGTGCCTCGCGCTCTGCATCACTCAAAATATCGTGGTCGGGCATACGTTTCTCAGCAGTTTTCATCAATCTCCCAGCACACTCGTCAGACATCTGCGGAAGGGCGAACAATGTGCACTTCGTCGGAAAGTTTGACTAGTGGGCGTTCTACGGGGTTTGCACGATAGCCATGTAAGGTTTTTCCCTAGTCGCCAATGGTTTGACCGCTACCTAGACTTACGTCCAATGGGCACCCAGGGCACGGGGGCCGACCATAAAGGACGATAACGACAAGAAACTGCGGTCACTGTTATGAGTAAAGCTGATGCTTTCACGCAGGCGGGAAAAACCGCCGTGTTGCAGAACATCCACGGCACCCTGCAATTCCTGCAACGCTTTCCCCCGTTCAACCAGATGGAAAACGCACACCTGGCGTATCTGGTCGAACAGTGCCAACTGCGCTTCTACGGCCAAGGCGACAGCATCCTCAAACCGTCGGGCGGGCCGGTGGAGCACTTTTTCATCGTCAAGCAAGGCCGCGTGGTCGGCGAGCGCCCGCTGCTCAATCAAGATGCGACGCAAACCACCTTCGAAATCACCACCGGCGAGTGTTTCCCCCTCGCTGCGCTGCTGGGCGAACGCGCGACCCGCACCGAGCACAAGGCCGCCGAAGACACCTTCTGCCTGCAACTGAACAAGCCGGCCTTTATAAAGCTGTTCGCGCTTTCGAGCCCGTTTCGCGACTTCGCCCTGCGCGGCGTCAGCAGCCTGCTGGACCAAGTGAACCAGCAGGT
The DNA here is from genome assembly GCF_007713445.1 of Pseudomonas sp. RGB. Lineage (NCBI taxonomy): Bacteria > Pseudomonadati > Pseudomonadota > Gammaproteobacteria > Pseudomonadales > Pseudomonadaceae > Pseudomonas > Pseudomonas sp. RGB. The sequence goes on from NZ_VMSH01000001.1 coordinate 96,403, forward strand.
GCAGCAAAAAGCCGTGGAAACCCTCGGCACCCAATACTCGTTGAACACGCGCTTGGGCGAATTGGCCATGCGCCATCCGGTCACTTGCAGCCCGAGCACGCCGCTGCGCGAGGCGGTCACACTGATGCATGAGCAGCAAGTGGGCAGCATCGTGATCGTCGACGCACACAAGGCGCCTCTGGGGATTTTCACCTTGCGCGACCTGCGTCAGGTAGTGGCCGATGGCATCAGTGACTTCAATCAGGTCATCGAATGCCATATGACCCAGGCGCCGTTCTATTTGAGCCCGGACCACAGCGCCTTCGACGCCGCGATTGCCATGACCGAACGGCACATCGCCCATGTGTGTCTGGTCAAAGACCAGCGCCTGTGTGGCGTGGTCTCCGAGCGCGACCTGTTTTCCCTGCAGCGGGTGGACCTGGTGCACTTGGCGCGCACCATCCGCAATGCGCCACGCGTGGAAAACCTGGTGGCGATTCGCGGTGAGATCGGCCAATTGGTCGAACGCATGCTCGCCCATGGCGCCTCGTCCACCCAGATCACCCACATTATTACGCTGCTCAACGATCACACCGTGTGCCGGGTGATCGAACTGACCCTGGCCGACAAGGGCGACCCCGGCGTGCCGTTCAGTTGGTTGTGTTTTGGCAGCGAGGGCCGCCGCGAGCAGACGCTGTATACCGACCAGGACAACGGCATCCTGTTCGACGCCAAGGATGCCGCCGAAGCCGCCGAGATTCGCGGCCGCTTGTTGCCCTTGGCACAGCAGATCAACCAGAGCCTGGCGTTGTGCGGCTTCAGCCTGTGCAAGGGCAACATCATGGCCGGTAACCCCGAACTGTGCCTGTCGCGGGCCGAATGGGCGCGGCGCTTCGGGGCGTTTATCCGTGAGGCCACGCCGGAGAACCTGCTGGGGTCGAGCATCTATTTCGATTTGCGCGTGGTGTGGGGCGATGAACAGGGCTGCGAACAACTGCGCCAGGGCATTCTCGATCAAGTCGCGGACAACCGGCTGTTCCAACGCATGCTGGCCGAAAACGCCTTGCGTCAGCGCCCGCCGGTGGGGCGTTTCCGCGACTTTGTGCTGACGCGCAAAGGCGGCGAAAAGGCCACCCTCGACCTCAAGGTGCAGGGCCTCACGCCCTTTGTCGATGGCGCGCGCCTGCTGGCCCTGGCCAATGGCATCCACGCCAACAACACCCTGGAGCGGCTGCGCCAGTTGGTGGACAAAGAAGTCATCGAGCGATTGGACGGCGCCGCATACGAAGAGGCCTACCACTTCATCCAGCAAACCCGCATGCAGCAGCACCAACTGCAAACCCGCGAGAACCAGCCGTATTCCAACCGCGTGGACCCCGACAGCCTCAACCACCTGGACCGGCGCATCCTGCGTGAATCCCTGCGTCAGGCGCAGCGCCTGCAAAGCAGCCTGACCTTTCGGTACCAACTGTGAGTTTGTTCAGCTGGCTGCGTGCGAAAAAGCCCGGGCTCGACGCGACTCAGCAGAGGCGCCTGGCGCAGTTGCCCGCACCTGCCGTGCTGGGGGATGGCGCCTTGCGCAACCAGCGCTGGGTAGTGGTCGACCTGGAAACCAGCGGCCTGAACCTCAACCGCGACCACGTGCTGTCCATTGGCGCGGTGGTGATTGAGGACGGCGCGGTGGATTTCTCGCAAATGTTCGAGCGCACCTTGCACCGTGCCGAAACGAAGCTCAGCCCCAGCGTGCTGATTCACGGCCTGGGCCCCAGCGCCATCGCCGCCGGCACCGACCCGGTCGAGGCGCTGCTGGACTTCATGGCGTTTGTTGGCGACAGCCCGCTGCTGGCGTTCCATGCCCCTTTCGATCAACACATGCTGAGCCGCGCGCTCAAGGACAGCCTGGGCTATCGCCTGGCGCACCCGTTCCTCGACGTCGCCGACATCGCCCCGCTGCTGTGCCCCGACGCGAATATCCGTGAAGCCGGGCTGGACGACTGGATCAACCACTTCAAGCTGCAGGTCGGTGAGCGCCATCACGCCAGCGCCGACGCCCTGGCCACGGCAGAGTTGATGCTCATCCTGTTGAGCCGTGCGCGTGCGCAGCACATCGACTCCCCGCAGGCACTTCAAGCACGCGTGAGCCAATGGAAACGGCGTAAACAGGCGCCATCGTTTTAATAGCACCGCCCGACAGACGCCAATTGCGCGCGTTCCTTGCCTCTGACACAATCGCGAATAATTCTCGTTAGTTTAAACCTCTTGTTTATTCGGTGATGCCTTGTCGTCGGTCCAGACCCCACACACTGAGCTTGTTGGCGCGTTGTATCGCGACCATCGTGGCTGGCTGTTGGCGTGGCTGCGGCGCAATGTGGCCTGCCCCAGCCGCGCCGAAGACCTGAGCCAGGACACGTTCATGCGCCTGCTGGGCCGTGACGAGTTGCGCGAACCCCGCGAGCCACGGGCGTTTCTGGTGGCTATCGCCAAGGGACTGCTGTTCGACTACTTCCGGCGCGCGGCCCTGGAGCAGGCCTACCTCACTGAACTGATGCTGATCCCGGAAAGCGAACACCCGTCGCCGGAAGAGCAGCAACTGATCCTCGAAGACCTCAAGGCCATCGACCGCTTGCTCGGCAAACTGTCGAGCAAGGCCCGCGCCGCCTTCCTCTATAACCGCCTCGACGGCCTGGGCCACGCCGACATTGCCCAGCGTCTTGGCGTGTCGGTGCCCCGCGTGCGCCAGTACCTGGCCCAAGGCATTCGCCAGTGTTACATCGCACTGTATGGCGAGCCGCTGTGAGCGTGGTCAGCGCCAAGCCGGTCTCGGCGCGCGTGCTGGATGCCGCGATTGCGTGGCAACTGTCCCTGGACTCAGGTGACGGCAGCTTCGTTGCACAGGAAGAATTCGCCAAATGGCTGGCCAGCGATGAAGAACATGCGCGCGCCTGGCGCCAGCTGGGCATGCTCGACCAGCGCTTCAGCGTGGCCTCAGGGCCCGCGCGCGCGGCGCTGCTGCAGTCGCGCGAAGGCATTCGCCAGCGCGTGCGCAAGCTTGGACGCGGCGTGGCAAGCATCGCGTTGCTCTGCGCCCTGGCCTTGTTTGCCGGTGAGCGTTATGTGCCGATCCATTATTGGCTGGCCGACGAAAGCACCGCCACGGGCGAGCAACGCACGCTGAAACTGGCGGACGGCACGCTGATCAACCTCAATACCCACACGGCCATCGACGTGCGTTTCGACGAAAAACGCCGGCTGATCGTGTTGCAGGAAGGCGAAATTCTGGTCGAAACCGGCCACAACGATGCACGCCCGTTTTATGTACAAACCCGCGATGGCAGCCTGCGAGCGCTGGGGACGCGGTTTATCGTCAAGCGCGAAGACCACGCCACACGCCTGAGCGTGCTGCAGTCCGCCGTGGCTGCCCAGCCCCAGGAGCTGCACAAGGAACAGATCTTCAAAGAAGGCCAGCAAGTGCTGATGCGCAGCGACAGCCTCGACCCTGCGCGTGCCGTCTCTGCCGCCGCCGACGCCTGGACGCGCGGCATGCTGGTGGTCGACAACGCCCGCCTGGGCGATGTGGTCGAGGAACTCAGCCGCTACCGCAGCGGCTATCTGGGTGTGGATAAAACTGTGGCCGATCTGCGCATCACCGGCAGCTTCCCGCTGCACGACACGACGCTGGCGCTGAACGCGCTGCTGCCGACGCTGCCGGTACAGATCGAGCAGCACACACCGTGGTGGACCCAGGTGGTCGCAAGGCCGGCGCAAGGCGGTTCGGTTAGCAATAATTGAATCGAACCTATCTCGAAACGTTACAAAAAACTGTCATTTCTCACAGGTACGTCGCCCTTTTTTTTGCCATCCAATGAGCCTTCGTTTTTTCCAGCACTCTGCTGGTGAAGCGATCCTGTTCGGCTAACGAGGATGGACCCATGTCAACCCAACTCAACATCTACAGTCAGAACTATGTCTTCGCCTTTCCTGGCCAAGGGAGCGATCCGTGCGGCGCTCTGGCAGAGCTGTATCAGCATGTGCCCGAAACCAGGGACCGAATTGACACGATTCTGGCAATCATCGAAACCGAGGCGGCGGCGCACGAACCTGATCCCCATCCGGGGTTGATCACCCAGGTTCTGTTGACCCGCGATCACGCCCTGCCGCTGCCTTCGGGTGTGGCGCAACTGGCGCTGTATGGCGCTGCGGTGGTGCTTAACCAGTTGCTGCAGGCAACGGGCATTGTTCCCTCCCTGATTGTTGCGCAAAGCTTCGGCGAAATTGCTGCCCGGGTGTGTGGTGGCGTGCTCGACATTGCCCAGGGTGCCCGCGCGGTATGCGCCCTCAACGCCGCCTACCGCAGCGAGGAGGGGCGAGGCAGCATGTTGCTGGTCAACCTTTCAGCGCAGGACACGCAAGCGCTGCTGGACCGCTACCCCGAGTCGAATCTGGTGCTGGGCTCCGTCAACGCGCCAGCCCAATGCATCATCAGCGGCGAGACCGCAGACCTGGAGCACTTGCTTGCTCACCACGATGACAGCGCGCCCCCCTTGCGCCCGGTCTCGATCGCTTACGCGTCGCACTATCCGCCTCACACGGAAGTCGCCCGGCGACTTCACGAAAACCTGCAGCCGCTGGCACCCAAACCCTTCAAAACACCGATCTACTCAACCGTGCTGGGGCGTCGCTACGAACCCGAGGACGATTTGCATCACATGTTTACCCTGGGCGTCACGCAACCCACCAACCTGCCCCACACGTTGGCGCAACTGCCGACGGACAAACACACTGTGTTTATCGACCTTGGGGTGAACAGCGGCCTGTCGGTGTGCATACGCAAAAGCCTGCACCCTGCACAGACCTACGCGCCGCTGGCGCAACCTATCGAAACCCTGCGCCATTTGCTGGTCAATGCGCCCGAAGCACACAAGGCCGTGGTTGCCTTGCGCCAGCTGGCCAACGGGCCAGTCGATGCCGAAGTTCACGCGCAGATGGCGAAGATTTTCAGCGACCCCGAACTCCATCCTCGCGCCAACCAGAGTTTTCATGAGGGTCATCGGCACACCTACCAACGCCTGCAGCACCTGATGCGCCAGCTGCCCGACGGTATCCATGGCTTTGCGCAGCCGCAGTTGTTGATGGCCGAGGCCACCCACGCGGCGCTCAATGATCCCTCGCTGTTCATGGGCTGCGTGATTCAGCAGGGGTTGTGTATCGGTACGCTGCTGGCGTTCGAGCAGGATCACCCGAGCGCCACCCAGTGGCGACGCAAGCTGGAGGCCGGTGAGAGTCTGGGGGTTTACGCGCTGACCGAGATAGGTCGCAGCAACTCCCACATGGGCGCGTGTGTCGAGGCCGTATTCGACGCCGACACGCGCACCTTCGTGCTCAACACACCGAACAAGGCCGCGCTTAAATTCGCCAACGTCGGGATCAGCAACCTGGACAAGCTGGGCGTGGTGTTTGCCCAAGTGATCGTTCAGGGCCAGCCCTGTGGCGTATTCGCGTTCATGCTGCCATTGAGTGACGCCAACGGCCCGCGCCCGGGAGTTTCCATGTCGTCACCGGCGGAAATTCGCGCAGTGCCGCTGGATTACGGCCTGGCGAGTTTTGACAACGTGCGCCTGCCCTTCGACGCGTGGCTGCGCGATGGCGCTTCGATCGACGCGTCCAATCAGTTCCACGACCCGCTGGGCAGTACGGACCGTCGCCTGATTCGCTCACTGTTCGCGCCCAAGAATGTGTGGGCGATGGTCGGCGTCGGCTTGAGTTCGGTGATGCTTGCCTGTTCAACCCTGGCCCTGACCCATGCCAACCGACGCACGACCCAGGCGCGGATCGGCAACGGCACCGGCCTGTTGGCTTTTCGTACCCAACGCCGCGCGCTGTTCAGTTGCCTGGCCACGGCGTATGTCATGAAGTGCTTTGCCAACGACTCCGCCCGCCTGTGGATTGAAGGCACGGCCAGTCAGGCGTCACTGCACACCACCGGCACAGGCGACGTGACGTGGACACCGTGGGCCGCCATCAGCCAAACCCTGGCGCTGACCAAGGCGCTGTGTGCCCCCGCCGCCGAGGCGCTGGCGACAGAGTGTCGGTTGCGCTGCGGGGTGGCCGGTGCGCTCAACCTCAATCGCTTCGCCGACTACGAAGGCATGGCCAAAATCTACCAGGACGCCGGTGGCAATAACCGCATGATCCTGCTGGACGCCGCCAAGGTACTGATCGGCCAACCCTTGAGTGAACCCACACCGCCCAACCCCCAGGCCGGGCTGGATGACACCGAATACTGGCAAGCCATGGCTCACACCCTGGAGTACCGTTTGCTCAAGCAGGTGGCCGACCATGTTGCCCGGCACCGTGGCGAGGAAGAGGACGACATGCAGGTCTGGAACGCGCAGTTGATGGTCGTTGCCCGCGCAGGAGAGGCCTACGCCCAGCGTCTTGCCATCCAAAGCGCAATCCGCGCCGGCAGCTTGCTGCCCCAAGGGTTGGCCAAGGAACTGGGCAACGCGCTGTGCGGCCTCTACGTGTTGGACTACCTGAACAAGCATGCTGCCTGGTTCATCAGCGAAGGCCTTATGGACATCGCCCGCTACCGCGCCCTTGAGTCACGGCTTGATTCGCTGAGCGACTTGCTGGCCACACAGGTTGACGTGTTGATCGAAGCCTTCGGTCATGGCGCAGCCACACGCGCGGCAATCACCCAGACCGATCACTACCCCGACGCCCTGGCCGACAAACTGCAGTGGGCGGTCGGCTGAAAAACCCAGCTCCCCCGCGCCTTGAGGGCCATGCCGTACGAACAGTTGCGCACATCCGCAGATTTATTTTCGCTTGGCCCTATCACTTTTTGATTCTCGTCCGGCACCTAGGCAATTGAGAAATGTTTCCATTCAGGAGCCGCCCTATGTCCCGCACGCTAGACACCTTGTTGCGCCCCAGCCTGTTAGCCGTGGCCATTGCCCTGAGCGCCCCGCTGGCGAGCACCACGCTGATCGCCGCCGAACAGGCTTCCAGCGTGCGCGTCTACAACCTGCCGGCTGCGCCGTTGGCCAGCACGCTCAACCAGATCGCCAGCCAGGCCGGCCTTGCGCTGACCCTGAACCCAGCATTGGCGTCGGGCAAGACCTCGGCACCGGTCAAAGGCCAGTTCGATGCGCAGGGCGCGCTGCGAGAGGCGTTGCGTGGCACCGGGCTGCAACTGGAGCAAAGCAGCGCGGGCACGTTTACGCTGGTGGCGATTCCGGAAGGCGTTGTGGCGTTGGCTGAGACCAGTATCACCGGGCAAGGCAGCTATGAAAGTGCGTGGGGACCTGTGGACGGGTATGTCGCAACGCGCACAGCTGCGGGCACCAAGACAGACACACCAATCGTTGAGGCGCCCCGCTCAATGTCTGTGGTCACGCGTGCCCAGATGGAAGACCGCGGCGTGCAGAACCTCGATGACGCTGTGCGCTACATGCCTGGAGTGATCGCCAGCAGCTACGGCAGCGATTCCCGAGCGGACTGGCTTCGAGTACGTGGCTTCGAGCCGACGCAATTCCTCGACGGTTTGCCGTTGCCCAAAGGTTCTTATGCCAACCCGAAACAGGAAACCTGGAACCTGGACCGCATCACACTGTTGCGTGGTCCAGCGTCCTCGGTATACGGGCAAACCCCGCCGGGCGGTATGCTCGACATGGTCAGCCGTCGCCCACAGGCGGAAAGCAGCAACGCCGTGCGCGCCGAAGTCGGTAGCAACAATCGCAAGCAAATCAGCTTCGACAGCACCGGCAAAATTGATGACCAAGGTCAGTTTCTCTACCGTGTCGATGGCGTAGTTCGCGACAGCGGTACACCTATCGACCATATCGAGGATAAGCGCTACAACATCGCGCCGAGCCTGACCTGGAACATAAACGACGACACTCACCTGACCCTGCTCTCGCAGTTCACCCGCGATGATACTGGTATCAGCGGTCAGTTTTTACCGTTGCAGGGCACCAAGCTGAGTTCGCCGGCGGGTAAGATTTCCCATCACAAGAACCTTGGCGAGCCGGACCAGGACTACTACGACCGCACATACTATGCCTTGGGTTATGCCTTCGATCATCGCTTCAACGATGTGTGGCAGTTCAAGCAAAACCTGCGTTACACCAAGAGCGAACTGGCTTTCAACACCACCTATTCCAGCTATGGCGATACCGCCGTCGGCGCAGATGGAATGCTCAAACGCATTTACGACAAAGTGGACGAAGACATCGCCCAACTGGCTGTCGACAACAACTTCCAGGCCGACTTCCAGACTGGAGCCCTGAGCCATACCCTGTTGCTCGGCCTGGACCACCAGCGCTCCAATACCGACTACCACTGGATCGAAGGCAACGCGGCGAGCATCAACCCGAACCGCCCAATTTACAACCAGCCACGCCCAGCGGGTGCGCCGTTCACCTTCTACGATTACAACCAGAAAACCGTGCAGACCGGCCTCTACATCCAAGACCAAATTGCCCTGGATAAATGGCGCCTGACCCTGGGAGGGCGCGAGGACTGGATTCATACCGGCACAACGTTCTTCAACATGAATGACGCCACCAACACCCAACGTGACAAAGCCTTCAGCGGTAATGCTGGCCTCAGCTATGTATTCGATTCTGGCATCACGCCGTACATCTCCTATACCGAGTCGTTCCAGCCCACTGCTGGCGCCAGTGCAAGCGCGACCGAGTCGTTCAAGCCAACTCAGGGCAAGCAGACCGAAGTGGGTGTGAAGTACCAACCGGTAGGCAGCAAGACCCTGTTGACCGCCGCCGTATTTGACCTGCGCCAGCAAAACGTTTCGGTGACACAGAACAACATCACCAGTCAGATCGGCGAAATCAGCGTGCGCGGCCTGGAGCTGGAAGCCACGTCGGAAGTCACCGACAATCTGAAACTGGTGGGCTCGTATACCTACACCGACACCGAAATCCTCAAGGGTGACGACAAGGGCAACCGCATGAAGCTGGTACCACGTAACCAGGCGTCGCTGTGGTCTGATTACACGTGGCATTCGGGTGTGCTGGATGGCTTTGGCGTAGGCGCTGGCGTGCGTTACGTGGGCGACACCTACGGCAATACTGCTAACACCGCCAATGGCCACGTTGGTTCCTATACCGTTTACGATGCTGCCGTGCATTACGACTTGAGCCGTATAAACCCGGTACTCGCGGGTGTCTCAGTGGATGTCACCGCCAAGAACATCTTCAACAAGGATTACTTGTCGACCTGCGACGGCGCTTGGTGCTACTACGGTGATGAACGCAATGTCGTGGCAGCTGTGAACTACAAGTGGTAAACCACTGACGCGGTCACCCAAGGGTCACGGTAACGCCGTGGCCCTTTTGCATTTGGATGAACCATGAAAAGCAAAACCATCCGCCGCTGGTCCTTCATCCACACCTGGACCAGCCTGATCTGCACAGTCTTCCTCCTGCTGCTCGCCCTCACCGGCCTGCCGTTGGTGTTTCACCATGAGATCGATCACCTGCTGGGCAATGAGCCTGAACTGGCGCAGATGCCCGCCGATACCCCGCAGCTGAACCTTGAGCAACTGGTGGCCAAAGCCCAGGCGCATCGCCCGGGTGAGGCGATGCAATACCTGGCGTGGGACGAAGACGACAAGAACGGCGTGATCGCAATCATGGCCGCCACGGCTGGCACCGAACCCAACTCGTCGCACACTTTCATGCTCGATGCGCGCACCGGTGAAGCCGTCGAAACCCCAGCGGCCAATGGCGGGCTGACGCTGTTCCTGCTGCGCCTGCATGTGGACATGTTCGCCGGCCTGCCGGGCAAGTTGCTGCTGGCCTTCATGGGCCTTTTGTTTGTGCTGGCGATTGTCTCGGGCACGGTGCTGTACCTGCCGTTCATGCGCCGCTTGAAGTTCGCCACCGTGCGCCAGGACAAGTCCACGCGCTTGCGTTGGCTCGACCTGCACAACCTGATCGGCGTGGTCACGCTGACTTGGGCGCTGGTGGTGGGCGTGACCGGTGTGATCAGCGCCTGCGCCGACCTGATCATCGCCGCCTGGCGCCAGGACAGCCTCAGCGCGATGATCGAACCCTACAAAAACGCGCCGCCACTGACCCAACGCGCGCCGGCCACCGAGCTGCTGAGCATTGCCGCCAAGGCCGCGCCCGGCATGGAGCCGGACTTTATCGCCTTCCCCGGCACACGTTTTTCCAGTGAGCACCATTACGCGGTGTTCATGAAGGGCAGCACGCACCTGACCTCGCACCTGCTCACGCCGGTGCTGATCGACGCCAGCACCCTGGCCGTCACCGCTATCGCTGAGCGGCCGTGGTACATGGACGCCATGGGCATGTCGCAGCCATTGCACTTTGGTGACTACGGCGGAATGCCGATGAAGATTCTCTGGGCGGTGCTCGATGTGCTGACCATCATCGTGCTGGGCAGCGGCGTTTACCTGTGGATCGTGCGGCGCAAGGCGGCCAGGGTATGAAGCCGCGTCAGTCGAACTTCTGGAAGGTGTTTGGCATTCCGCTGGGAATTGGCGTGCTCAGCGCGGCCGGGCTGTTTGCCGCGTTGCTCGGCGATGGGCTGTGGGACTCATTGAGCTGGGTCGGTTTGGGGATTCCTGCGGTCATTGGTGTTTGGGCGTTATTCAAGCGGCGCGGCTGAGGGCGCTATCGCCGGCAAGCCAGCTCCCACCTTGAAATGCATTCCCCGTGTGGGAGCTGGCTTGCCTGCGATGAGGCCCTCAAAAACACCCAAAGCCCCCTCGCCAGCCACCGCGCAACCCTCTAGGCTAGCCACTGCCCATTTCGAGGAATGCCCATGTCCACGCCCAGCATGACCTTGTTCCACAACCCTGCCTCACCCTTTGTTCGTAAAGTCCGCGTGCTGCTGATCGAAACCGGCCAGCAGGACCGCGTGGCCCTGCAAGGCTGCATGCCGACACCGGTCAACCCGGACGCGCAGCTGGTGCACGAAAACCCCGTGGGCAAGATCCCGGCCCTGCGCCTGGCCGACGGCAGCGCCCTGCACGACAGCCGGGTGATCCTCGATTACCTCGACCACCAGCATGTCGGCAACCCGCTGATCCCTCGCGACGGCTCGGCGCGCTGGCGACGCCTGACCCTGGCCTCAATGGCCGACGGCATCATGGACGCCGCCGTGCTGGTGCGTTACGAAACCGCCATGCGCCCGGCAGAAAAGCACTGGGACCAATGGCTGGATGAGCAGCGCAACAAGATCCGTCGCACCCTCGCGGAGTTGGAAGCCAATGCGATTGCCGAGTTGGCCAGCCACTTCGACATTGCGTCGATCAGCGTGGCCTGCGCCTTGGGCTACCTCGACTTCCGCCACCCAGACTTGCAATGGCGCGCTGCGAATCCCCAGCTTGCCGATTGGTACGCCAAGGTCAGCCAGCGGCCGTCGATGCTGCAGACCCAGCCGCCGATCTGACCCTGTGCAGTGAGCCCGCTTTGTGTGGCCAGCGGGCTTGTCGTGGCGAGCGGGCTTGCCCCGCGTTGGGTGGCGAAGCCGCCCCAATCAATCAGAATGCGGTCCATCAGGCACTCCTCTGTGATGGGTTCTGGGGCTGCTGCGCAGCCCAACGCGGGGCAAGCCCGCTCGCCACAACGACAACAGGGAACAGCAGGTTAATCCTCGCCACCAATTGCGTCTTTACCTGCTGATCTTCCCGTAACCCGATCATTGCACGGCCTCCAGGTCAAACTGCAGCGGCTCGGCCACCTTGCGCTTGCCCACGCCATACCAATCGAGTTTGCGCGTCAGCACCATCACTGTGCCCAGCAGCCCGAACAGCAACAGCGAGCCCATCAGCAGCGCGTAATCCTCGGCACTGAGCAGCCCGTACAACAGGCCATACAGCGCCGCCAGCCCCGCCGAAAAGCCCAGCCCATGGGCAATGCTGCGCAGCACATGGCACACGTAGAAGCCGATCAACAACACACAGGCGCTCGCCGACAACAGGTACGCCGGGCCAAAGCCGATGTGCTCGGACAACGACAACAACAGCAGGTAAAAGAACGCCAGGGCAACGCCCACCAACGCGTATTGAATCGGGTGCACCGCCAGGCTCTTGAGCACTTCGAACAGGAAGAAGCCGGCAAACGTCAGGGCGATAAACAGCAGCGCGTATTTGATCGCGCGGTCGCTCTTGAGGTACTGGTCCACCGGGTCGATGAAGTTCACGCCGAAGCTGCGGTTGCTGAAGCCATCACAGCTTCGCCCGTCCAGGCAGGATTGCAGGGCTTGCTCCAGATTGGTGGAAAAAAATGTGGTCTGCCAGTTGGCCGTAAAGCCTTTATCGGTGACGGCCCGTTGAGCCGGCAGGAAGTTGCCGATGAAGCTTGGGTGGGGCCAGTTCGATGCGAGCGAGACCTCACTGACCTTGCCCACCGGCACCACTTGCAGTTGTTCGGTGCCTTGCAGGCGCAGGTCAAAAGCGAAGTCCAGCACGGCCGGTTTCTTGCTGTCCTGTTCCGGCAATGCCACGTGCACGCCCTCCCCCAGCCAGTCCACTTGAGTACCCGGCGAGAAGTCCAGGCGTTGGTCGCCCAGTTCCAGTTTCAGTGCGTTTTCAATGCCGCGAATATCGCTGATGCCCACCGCCAGAAACGCTGGATCAAAGCGGTAATCGGCAAAGTCTTGCGTGATGCCCAACTGCGCAGGCAGCTCGAAACGCCCGCTGATGCGGGTGTCGGCATGGAACAGTCGCGCCTGGTAAATACCCCGCGACCGCAGCTCGGTTTGCACCTTGCCATCGAGCTCAAAGCGGTCCGGCAGGAAATACAGACGACCGCGCTCTTCACGGGTTTCCTCGTAGCGTTTATTGAGCTTTTCATTGAGTTTCCACTCGCGCACGGTCTTGCGGTAAGGCACCACCATCACCGGGCCGTTGAGGTGCTGGCTGTAACTGGAGCTACGGGCGATATCCATCAGCACGCTGTCGCGGGCGTATTGGCGGTCAGCAATAATGCCGTTGATCATCAGCAACGGAATCAGCAACAGCAGAATCAGTAGCGCAATCGCGCCTAGTTTGAAAAGCAGGCTGCGGTTCATGGGGCTCTCCCTGTTTTGATGGGCAGAGCGTGAACCGCGCAGATGGGAGATTTATGTGGGCAATGTGGAGACTGTGTGGAGATGCAGCACCACTTGCACGCCGCCTTGCACATTGCCGATCTGCAACGCGCCGCCGTGCAGCTTCATCACTTCTTCAACAAAGTTAAGGCCCAGGCCGGTGCTTTTGCGCCCGCTCGCCGGGCGTGGCAGCGAGTAGAAACGCTCACTCAAGCGCGGCAAGGCGTAGTCGGGAATGGCCGCAGCCTGGTTGAACAGGCTGACCTGCACGTCGTTGTGCTGCGTGCGTGCGCTGAACCTCAACGTGCCACCGGGCGGCGTGAAGTCCAGGGCGTTATCGAGCAGATTACCCAAGGCCTGGCGCAGCAGGAACGGCTCGCCAAATACCTTCACATCCGCGCTAATCGCCTGTTCGACCTGCAAGCCGGCACCTTCAATGCGCGCGCATTGAGCCTTGAGCACCTCGTCGACCAGGGTCGCCAACGGCATGCTGACTTGCTCTTCCAAACCTTGGCGCTGCTCCACTTGGGCCAGGTTCAGCAGGCGCTCGATCAACTGTTGCAAGCGCGCGCTTTCACTGTCGATATTGCCGACGAAGCGCTGCTGTTGCTCACGGCTCATGTCGCCCTGCAACAGCTCCGCCGCGCCACGAATTGCCGCCAGCGGGCTTTTCAGTTCGTGGGTCAGGGTGTGCACGTAACGCTCGACGTAGGCCTTGCCCTCCAGCTGCGTGCGCATGTGCTCGACGGCAGTGGACAGCTGCTTGAGCTCACCGCCGCGGTAATGCGGCAACTCGGCGCGCCGACCTTCGCTCACGGCCTGGGCATACGCCGTCAGCCGATGCAGCGCTACGCTCAGCCACCACGACAACAGTGCGCCGAGCAGCAGGCCGAGGATCACCAACCCGGCGCCGTACCACAGCAGGCGGTGCTCGGTACGGTCGACATAGGGCTGCAACGAGCTGTTGGGCTTGGCCACGGTGACCACGCCGATGATCTGGCCGTTGTCGCGGATCGGCGCGCCCACGTGCATCACCGACGAGTTAGGGTCATTTAGCTCATTACGGGTCGACCGCGCGCCATATTCGCCGCGCAGGGTCAGGTACACGTCGTTCCATTTGGAATAGTCCTGGCCGACCGCCTCGCCCGTGGAGTCGAGCAACACAATGCCCTTGGCGTCCGTCACGTAGATACGGTGGTTGACTTGGTTTTTCGGCAGGCCCCAGATCGTCGCGCCCGGCTGGCGGCTGCCGTACGCCTTGAGCAGCTCCGGCCAGTGGCTTTGGCCGAGGGTGCCGTTCTTTACGTCCAGCCGCAGGATTTCGGCCAGCAGGTTGGCCGTGTCCACCAGGGTTTCTTCGGTGGACTGGCGCACGCCAGGGCGGATTTCCTTCATGACCGTGTTGAGCACGAAGTAGCCGGTCAGGCCGATAAACAGCGCGTACACCAGGAAAATCCGCAGCCCCAGGCGCATCAGCTATGGCTCGGGCTGTAGCTGTAACCCAGGCCACGGTGGGTCTGGATCGGCTCGGCGTCGGCGGCCACGCTTCGCAGTTTGCTGCGCAGGCTTTTGATATGGCTGTCGATATTGCGTTCGTAGCCAGCGTCGGCGGGCACGCCCACCGCGTCGAGCAATTGCTCGCGGCTGAACACGCGCTCGGGTTGCTCGAGCAGGCTTTGCAGCAAGCGGAACTCATGACGCGTCAGGCTCAGGGGATGACCGCGGTAATGGATTTGCATGCGTTCCAGGTCAACCTGGAACACAGCAGGCGCAGCGCCTGGACTGACGCGCTTGAGGATGGCCCGCACCCGCGCTGCCACTTCCCGCGGGCTGAACGGCTTGACCACATAATCGTCAGCACCGATCTCCAGGCCCACCACCCGATCAATCTCGCCGTCACGGGCGCTGAGAAACATCACCGGCACTTCACTGAAACGGCGCAATTGCTTGCAGGTTTCAAAGCCGCTGATGTCCGGCAGGCCGATGTCGAGGATGATCAAGTCAGCGGGCGACTGGCGCTGATGGGCCAGCGCCTCCTGGCCAAGGCTCAGCCAGGTGGTGGTGAAGCCCTCGCCTTGCAGGGCGAAAATCAGCGTGTCGGCTATCGCCGCTTCGTCTTCGACAATCAGGATATGCGGCATGTGGGTCCGTCAGCAGTCCGGTTTGTCGGCAGTGTAGCGACGCGCCGGGTTCACCGCTGCGCCGAATTCACGCAGGGCCTTGGCGCCGATCAGCAGCGGGTAGTTGAAGCTGCTGCGGTCGGTGAGGTTCACCTCAACGGTGCGCTTGACGTTGCCCAGGCACATTTCCAGGTCGATCACCGGGCGCTTGGCCACGGTGGCTTCGTCCTTGTCATCGTCTTCGTCAGCGCGGCTCTTGATCTTGCTGATGCGCGAGACTTTGTGCTCGTAGACTTTGTTGGAAGCGTCCTTGCCGCCGAGGCGGAAGCGCACCCAATCGTCGCCATCGCGGGTGAAGGTCTCGATGTCTCGGGCCGACAGCGAGGCGGTCAGCGCGCCGGTGTCCATCTTGGCCTTGAAGGTTTCGCCGATCTCCGGCAACTGGATGTATTCGTAGCGACCGTAAAGGGTCGGTTCGGCGGCCAGGACAGGCTGGGCAGCCACAACAGGAAGAACGAGGGCGAACGCGGCAAGGAGCAATTTCACGAAGTGATTTCCTCGAAAGAAGTAGGCGGATTCTAGACCGCAAAGGCAGCACTTAGTTAGTTCTCAACCATACCGGGAACATTGTGAAACATTCGTCCAGTGATTTGCGATTTGGCCTCTAGACTCAGCTTGCTTATCATGGCCCGCCCACAGGATTCCAAGAGTTACTTATGCGCCGCCTGCTCACCGGCTGTTTCGTCACACTGCTGCTATTGCTCAACACCCTGGTGCTGTTCGGGCCGTTGATGCTGTTTGCCCTGCTCAAGCTGGTGGCGCCCGGGCGCTATCGCGACTATGCCTCGTGGGCCGTGATGTGGATCGCCGAGACCTGGGCTGAAATCGACAAGCTGATTTTTTCGCTGTGCATCCCCACCCAATGGGACATCCGCGGTGGCGCGCAGCTACGTGGCGACACCTCTTACCTGGTGATCAGCAACCATCAGTCCTGGGTGGACATTCCGGCGCTGATCCAGGCGCTCAACCGGCGCACGCCGTTCTTCAAATTCTTCCTGAAAAAAGAGCTGATCTGGGTGCCCTTCCTCGGCCTGGCGTGGTGGGCGCTGGATTACCCCTTCATGAAGCGCTACACCAAGGCGTTCCTGGCCAAGCACCCTGAGCTGGCAGGCCAGGACCTGAAAATCACCAAAGAGGCCTGCGAACTGTTCAAGCGCCAGCCGGTGACCGTGGTGAATTACCTGGAAGGCACGCGGTTCAACGCGGCCAAACACAAGCAGCAGGATTCACCGTATGCCCGGTTGCTCAAACCCAAGGCGGGCGGCGTGGCGTTTGTGTTGGCAGCGCTGGGTGAACAACTGGATGCCGTGCTCGACGTGACCGTGGTCTATCCGCAGCAAAAGATTCCGGGGTTTTGGGATTTGATCAGCGGCGCGGTGCCCAAAGTGATCATTGACATTCGCACCCGGGAACTCGACCCGGCGCTATGGCAGGGCGATTACGAGAATGATCCGGCCTTTCGCCAGACCGTCCAGAACTGGGTGAACCAGCTCTGGAGGGAGAAGGACGCGCGCATCGCCCAACTGCGCGCGGAGCCTATTTAGCTGCCAGTGCCCCAGGCCGAGGCGAGTTTGCCCAGCACCGATTCGTTGGCGCCCTGACCACCCAGGTATTGCAGGATCACCGGCGCAAACTTGCCGATCATGCTGTTATCCATGCCCAGCGCGCTGAAGGCGGTGTTCAGGTCGTTGGTGTTCTTCACGTTACCCAGCACGCTGTCCAGGCCGCTGGTTTTGCTGCCGCCGCTCTGGCCGAGCATCCCGCTCAAGGCGCCGAGGCTGCCCAGGGAGTTGTTCCCCGCGAGCTTATCCAGGCCGGGCACGCTTTTGCCCAATTGCGAATAGTCGGTGCTGCTCAATTGGTTCTTGGCCAGGCCCAGCATGGCGCCGGTACCGCCGACGGCTTGTTCAGGGGTGACGTTCAGTTGCGAAGTCAGGGCGCTCAGCAGGCCTGCGGTCTGGGAACTTGGCGCTGCAGCAGCCGCCTTGTTGTTGCTGCCCTGGGCGCTGGAAACGGCGTTGGCCACGTCACCGAGGCTGAAACCTGCGGCAAACACCGGGCTGGCGGCCACGGTCATCAGGCAGGACAGGGCAAAACCGCGTGAAATCTTCATCAAGACAACCTCTGAATGTAGGAGCTAAAAGCAGGCGTTGGACTGACAGTCCCGAAGGATTGTTCCCACCTGAAGATTAGTTCAGAAAAAGCTGCATCCAAATCCCCCTACCGCGCGTATACCCAGCATGCACCGCTCGGAGTCGGATGGAATGAATGCTCAAGCTGGACTACCCTCTGCCTACCGTGCGCAGTCCCGTCGCCCTCGTTCGAGAGCCTGGAGAAGCCCTATTTCCACCAACGATGCTGACCCGTTGCAGCCCCTGCTGGCGCAGTGCGCCCTGGGCAACCGCCAGGCGTTCGAGACCCTCTACCGCAGTGTCTCGCCACGCCTGCACGGTGTTGCATTCCGGTTCATGGGGCGCAAGGACCTGGCTGAAGAAGTGCTGCAGGAAGCCTTTGTGCGCATCTGGTACAACGCTTCGCGCTACGAGGCGCACTTGGCGGCGCCGATGACCTGGATGGTGAACATCACCCGTAACCTGGCCATCGACCAATTGCGCAAGCACCGCGAACAGCCCTTGGCCGACGGCCAGCAGGACGCCCTGCTCGACGACAGCCCCAGCGCCCACGAACAGCTCGACACCGAGCGCGAGGCCCGCGCCCTGAACCGCTGCCTCGACACCCTCGATGGCATGCAGCGCCAATCGATCACCGTGGCTTACTTCCAGGGCCTGTCGTGCTCGGAACTGGCCGAACACTTGGCCGCGCCCCTGGGCTCGGTCAAATCCTGGATTCGCCGTGGCATGGAGCGCCTGCGCAGGTGCCTTGAATCATGAACTACCAAACCACCGCCCTGCGCCGCGCCCTCGCCGCCGACTACGCGATCGGCCTGATGCCGGCTACCGCCCGTCGGCGCTTCGACGCCCTGTTACTGGAAGACGCCGCGCTGCGCGTCGAACTCGGCCATTGGCAGGATGCCCTCGCCAGCCTGACCGGCGCACTGCCCGAACGCCCGGTGCCGAATCATGTGTGGGCAGGCATCAAGGCACGGATCGAGCCGCAAGTGCTGCATGTGCCGGCGAAGAAACCGTTCTGGATGAGCTTTCGCCTGCTGGCGGCAGCATGTGCGGTCGTCGTCGCCGTGTTGGTCGGCGTGCTTTATCAGCGTGACATCGGCGCCGAGTACAACGCCACGCTGGTGGCGGCTAACCAGCAACCGGCGCTGCAGATCCAGGCATTTGGCGATCACCTGCAAGTGGAGCCGCTGACGTTGGCCGCTGTTGAGCCGACGCGCGCCCTGGAATTGTGGGTCATCCCGGCTGGCGGAAAGCCGATTTCCCTGGGCTTGGTGCCTAGTGCCGGCAAGGGCCGAATCCAGTTGAGCAAGGAACAACAGGCGCTGTTGACGGCCCCCGTGACCCTCGCGGTCAGCCTGGAACCACAAGGCGGCTCGCCGACCGGGCAACCCACTGGCCCGGTCCTGTACCAAGGCGCACTCGCCTCTCGCTGACACCACTCAACCCCTGTGGGAGCGGGCTTGCCCGCGATAGCGGTGGGTCAGCCAAGGATAGGTCAACTGGCCCGCCGCCATCGCAGGCAAGCCAGCTCCCACATTTTGATCTTCGTCGGCCAGGCGCCTTGCTCACGGCGCTTGCAGGCTTAAGCACTCGACGCAAAAAGGGCGACCCATGGGTCGCCCTTTTGTTTGGCCTAAGCCTTACGCCGCACTGAACAACTTATGCGGGTCGATCACAAACTTCTTCGGCACACCCGCATCGAACTCGCCGTACCCACGCGGCGCGTCATCCAGGCTGATGACCTGCACGCCGACGATTTCGGCAATGTTGATGCGGTCCCACATGATCGCCTGCATCAGCTGGCGGTTGTACTTCATCACCGGGGTTTGGCCGGTGTGGAAGCTGTGGGATTTAGCCCAGCCCAACCCGAAGCGAATGCTCAGGCTGCCCATCTTCGCGGCGGCGTCGACAGCGCCTGGGTCTTCGGTGACGTACAGGCCAGGAATGCCGATTTTGCCCGCCACGCGTACCACGCCCATCAGCGAGTTGAGCACGGTGGCCGGTGCTTCTGCCTTGGCGCCTTCATGGCCGTGGCCACGGGCTTCGAAGCCTACGGCATCGACGGCGCAGTCAACTTCCGGCTCGCCCAGCAGTGCGGCGATCTGTTCGTGCAGAGGCGTGTCTTTGGACAGGTCGGCAATTTCAAAACCCTGGGCCTTGGCATGGGCCAGGCGGATCGGGTTGACGTCGCCGATGATCACTACGGCGGCACCCAGCAACCGAGCCGAGGCGGCCGCGGCCAGGCCAACCGGGCCGGCGCCGGCGATATACACCGTGCTGCCCGGGCCAACGCCGGCGGTGACGGCGCCGTGGTAGCCGGTGGGCAGGATGTCGGAGAGGCAGGTCAGGTCGCGGATTTTCTCCATGGCCTTGTCGCGGTCCGGCAGTTTCAGCAGGTTGAAGTCGGCGTACGGCACCAGCACGTATTCGGCCTGCCCGCCGGTCCAGTCGCCCATGTCGACATAACCGTACGCGCCACCGGCACGGGCCGGGTTGACGGTCAGGCACACACCGGTGTGTTGTTCCTTGCAGGAGCGGCAGCGGCCGCACGCCACGTTGAACGGCACCGAGACCAGGTCGCCGATTTTCAGGTTTTCGACGTCGCTGCCCTTTTCGATCACTTCGCCAGTGATTTCATGCCCCAGGACCAGGCCGGTCTGGGCGGTGGTACGGCCGCGCACCATGTGTTGGTCGGAGCCGCAGATGTTGGTGGAGACCACGCGCAGGATGACGCCGTGCTCAATCTTCCTGCCACGGGGGTCCTGCATTTTGGGATAGTCGATTTTCTGTACTTCGACCTTGCCGTTGCCGAGATACACGACACCACGATTACCAGACATGCTTTCACCTCGCTGTTGTTTTTATGGAACCGCGTTGCCCAGGCAGGCAGCGCGTTTAAGTGCTCGGGTTACAGATGCTGTTTCTTGTGTTGTTTGTGAGAGCCTCATCGGGGGCAAGCCCCCTCCCACAGTTGACTGCATTCACACATCAAAGGTGGGAGGGGGCTTGCCCCCGATGGCTTCAGTCAGAGCACCACCGTTCTATTGGCGTTCAAAAACACCCGTCGCTCAATGTGATACCCCACCGCCCGGGCCAATGTCAGCCCTTCGATATCCCGCCCCTTGGCAATCAAATCCTCGGGATAGTGGCTGTGGTCCACCACCTCCACGCCTTGGGCAATGATCGGGCCCTCGTCCAGGTCATTGTTGATGTAATGCGCAGTAGCGCCGACCAGCTTCACGCCCTTGTTGTAGGCCTGGTGATACGGCTTGGCGCCCTTGAACCCCGGCAGCAACGAGTGATGAATGTTGATGGCCTTGCCATCCAGCTTGCGGCACAGCTCCGGCGACAGCACTTGCATGTAGCGCGCAAGAATCACCAGTTCGGCGCCGGTCTCTTCAATCACTTGCCACACCTGACGCTCCTGGGACGGTTTGTCGTTGGGGTCGAGGGGGAAATGGTAGTAGGGAATCTGGTGCCAGTCGGCCAACGGCTTGAGATCGGGGTGGTTGGACACCACCGCGACCACGTCCATCGACAGTTGGCCGATGCGCTGGCGGTACAGCAGGTCGTTGAGGCAGTGATCGGCCTTGGAAACCATGATCACCACTTTTGGCCGGTAGTTCGGCGCCGTCAGCTCGAAGATCATGCCAAAGGCTTCACCGCGCGTGGCCAGGCCGTTGCGGAAGGCTTGCTCGTCAAAACCGTCGGGCTGGCGGAATTCCACACGAATAAAAAACCGGCCCGAGAGGCGGTCATCGAACGAATGGTGCTCGGTGACGTAGCAGCCCTGTTCGAACAGGTAGCGGGTGACCGCGTCCACCGTGCCGAGCACGCTGGGGCAGTCGGCGGTCAAAATCCATGTATCAGGTGCGCGGCTCATCGTGTGTAACTCCTCAGGCTTGAACACTCAGGCCGAATTCGGCGGACGCATCCTGCAGCCACAACCACCAGTAGTCCGAGAAGCTGCGACGAATCACCAGTTCCCAGGTGTCTTCGGCCGTGTGGCGGATCACCAGTTGCGACTTGGCGAACACCGTGCCCACCGCCTTGCCCACCGGGAAGTTGTTGGGGTGCACGTCATAGCTGGTGGACTTCATCAGCACGTCGCGCACATTCGGGCCGCTGAGTTCGAGGATTTGCTGGCCGCCGCTGACGTTGACGACCTGGATATGCAGGTCGCCCAGGGCAGCCCGCAGGTTTTGCTCGGCGGCGAATTCTTCACCGCTTGGCACCACCAGCAGCCACTCATCCGGGCCGAGCCATTGCAGGCTGGTTTCGCCGTTGATGATGACTTGCAGGGCGCCAGGCAGTTCGATGCCGAGGGCTTTGTGCACGCCGACAGCGAAGGCCGCATCGTGGCCATCGCCACGAAGGGTCAGGTGGCCGAGCAGTTTCTTTTCACGCACGGTCACGCCGGCATTCTTGCGACCCTTGCCGACCAGGCTGGCGAGGTCGGCATGGTGCAGCGACGACTCGGCCTTGGCACCGGTGGTGGGGCGTTGTTGGTAAACATTGGCTGCTGTCATAAAGCACCTATCTGAATTCTGTTGTGCGGCTAATGGCCTCATCGGGGGCAAGCCCCCTCCCACAGGGAATGCATTTCAACATGTGGGAGCTGGCTTGCCTGCGATGCAGGCGCCTCGGTCTATCAGATGTTCTGCCGCTCACCTTTCGGGTCAAAGAACACCGAGGACACAATCTCCGCCTCGATCACGCTGCCATCGGCCTGCGGTGAGAACACCCGCTCGCCGATGCGCTTCAAACCGCCCTTCACCACCGCCATCGCGAACGAGTAACCCAGCGAGTTATGCGCATAGCTTGAGGTGACGTGACCGACCATCTTCATCGGGATCGTCTGCTTCGGATCGAACACCAGCTGCGCGCCTTCCGGCAGCCACACGGTCGGATCAATCGGCTTCAAGCCCACCAGTTGCTTGCGCTCTTCACGCACGCAGTCTTCACGGTTCATCCCGCGCCAGCCGATCCACGAGAACGGTTTGGTACGGCCTACGCACCAGCCCATGTTCAGGTCGTCCGGGGTCATCGAGCCGTCGGTGTCCTGGCCGACGATGATGAAACCCTTCTCGGCCCGCAGCACGTGCATGGTCTCGGTGCCGTACGGCGTCAGGTTGTACTTCTTGCCGGCCTCGACAATCTGTTCGAGCACGCCCATGGCGTAGTCGGCCTGCACGTTGACCTCAAACGACAGCTCACCGGTAAACGAGATACGGAACACCCGCGCCGGCACGCCGCCCACCAAGCCTTCTTTCCAGGTCATGAACGGGAAGCCGTCCTTGTCCAGGTCGATATCCGTCACTTCGGCCAGCAGCTTGCGGCTGTTGGGGCCGGACAAGGTCATGGTCGCCCAATGGTCGGTGACCGAGGTGAAGTACACCTTGAGGTCTGGCCACTCGGTCTGTTGGTAGATTTCCAGCCACTGCAATACGCGAGCGGCGCCGCCGGTGGTGGTGGTCATCAGGAAGTGGTTGTCGGCGAGGCAGGCAGTCACGCCGTCGTCGAAGACCATGCCGTCTTCCTTGCACATCAGGCCGTAGCGCGCCTTGCCCACGTCGAGCTTGGTCCAGGCGTTGCTGTAGATGCGGTTGAGAAACTCGCGGGCGTCCGGGCCTTGAATGTCGATCTTGCCCAGGGTGGACGCATCCAGCAGGCCGACGCTGTCGCGCACGGCCAGGCATTCGCGTTTGACGGCGGCGTGCAGGTCTTCGCCATTGCGCGGGAAGTACCACGGGCGTTTCCACTGGCCGACGTCTTCAAACTCGGCGCCGTTTTTCACGTGCCAGGCCTGCAGCGCGGTGTAACGCACCGGCTCGAAGATGTGCCCACAGTGGCGGCCCGCAACGGCGCCGAAGGTGACCGGCGTGTAGTTGGGGCGGAACATGGTGGTGCCCATCTGCGGGATGGTCACGTTCAGCGAGCGGGCCGCGATGGCCAAGCCGTTGACGTTGCCGAGCTTGCCCTGGTCGGTGCCGAAGCCCAGCGCGGTGTAGCGTTTGACGTGCTCGACCGACTCGAACCCTTCGCGGGTCGCCAGTTCGATGGCGGCGGCGGTCACGTCGTTTTGCAGGTCGACAAATTGCTTGGGCGCCCGTGCAGTGGCTTTCTCGTGAGGCACCTGGAACAGCGCCAGCGTCGGCTCTTCCAGACGGCTCAAGGCTTTGGGCAGCGTGCCTTCCACCGGCGCAAAACCGGCTTCGCTGGCCGCGCGCACGCCGCCTTCAAAACCGTCGGCCAGGGAATCGCCCAGGCCGTAGACGCCATTGATGCCGCCGACGCACACGCGTTTTTGCGGCGCTTCGCCCGGTACGAAACCGAGGATGTCTTCCCGCCAGGTCGGCTTGCCGCCCAAGTGCGAAGCCAAGTGCACCACCGGGCTGTAACCGCCGGAGCTGGCGACCAGGTCGCACTCCAGCCACTCGCCAGGGCTGGTGACTTTGTGCGCTTTGACATCGATGGCCGCCACGCGGGCGCCGGTCACGTGCTTGCTGCCACGCGCTTCGATCACGGCGCTGCCGGTGAGGATGCGAATGCCTTTGGCGCGGGCTTCTTCCACCAGCGCACCGCGAGGGTTGTGGCGCGCATCGGCCACAGCCACGACTGTGAGGCCGGCGTCGAACCAGTCCAGCGCTACGCGGTAGGCGTGGTCGTTGTTGGTCGACAGCACCAGTTTTTTACCGGGTGCCACGCCGTAACGGCGCACGTAAGTCGAGACCGCGCCAGCGAGCATGTTGCCCGGAACGTCGTTGTTGCCGTACACCAACGGGCGCTCGCAGGCACCGGTTGCCAGCACCACACGCTTGGCACGCACACGGTGGATGCGCTGACGCACCACGCCAATCGGCGCACGGTCACCAAGGTGATCGGTGAGGCGTTCGTGAATGGTCAGGAAGTTATGGTCGTGGTAGCCGTTGACGGTGGCGCGAGGCAGCAGCACCACGTCCGGCAGGGCTTTGAGTTCTGCGATGACGCTGGCGACCCAATCAGCAGCCGGCTTACCGTCAAGGCTTTCTCGCGAGTCCAGCAACGAGCCGCCGAATTCTTCCTGCTCATCGGCGAGGATCACACGGGCACCGCTGCGCGCGGCAGCCAGTGCGGCGGCCAGGCCAGCAGGGCCGGCGCCAACCACCAACACGTCGCAGTGACGGTTGAAGTTGTCGTAGGTGTCCGGGTCGTTCTCGGTGGGCGAGCGACCAAGACCTGCGGCCTTGCGGATGTACTTCTCGTAGGTCATCCAGAACGATTGCGGGTACATGAAGGTTTTGTAGTAGAAACCCGGCGGCATCAGCTTGCCGCCGACCTTGCCGAGAATGCCCATCATGTCGTTGTTCACGCTCGGCCAGCCGTTGGTGCTGGTGGCGACCAAACCCTGGTAAAGCGCCTGTTGCGTGGCACGCACGTTAGGGATTTGCGTGGCTTCGGTGGCGCCGATCTGCAGCACCGCGTTGGGTTCTTCGGCACCGGCGGCAAAGATGCCGCGCGGGCGCGAGTACTTGAAGCTGCGGCCGATGATGTCGACGCCATTGGCCAGCAAGGCGGCGGCCAACGTGTCGCCCTCAAAACCTCTGTAGCTCTGGCCGTTGAAGGTAAACGTCAGGACTTTATTACGGTCGATGCGGCCACCGTTGGACAGGCGATTGATCTGGCTCATACCTTCTCTCCAGAAGCCTTGGCGGTGAATTGCGGCTGGGTGCCTATCTTGTAGGTTTCAAGAATTTCGTAGGTCACGGTGTCGCGCGTGGCGTTGAAATACTGGCGGCAACCGGCGGCGTGAATCCACAGCTCGTGGTGCAAGCCACGCGGGTTATCGCGGAAGAACATGTAGTCGCCCCACTGCTCATCGGTGCAGGCGTTCGGGTCCAGCGGGCGCGGGATGTGCGCTTGGCCGGACGCGTGGAATTCCTCTTCGGAGCGCAGTTCGCCACAGTGAGGACAGAAGATATGCAACATAGGAATTTCTCCTGTTAGTGGGCGACGGCCGCAGCGCCGTGTTCGTCGATCAATGCACCGTTGTGGAAACGGTCGATGGAGAAAGGCGCGGCCAGCGGGTGCATTTCACCCTTGGCCAGGCTTGCGGCAAACACGTTGCCTGAGCCCGGCGTGGCCTTGAAGCCACCGGTGCCCCAACCGCAGTTGAAGAACATGTTCGGCACCGGCGTCTTGGAGATGATCGGGCAGGCGTCCGGCGTGGTGTCGACGATGCCGCCCCACTGGCGGTTCATGCGCACGCGCGACAGCACCGGGAACATCTCGACGATGGCCTGGATGGTGTGTTCGATCACCGGGTACGAGCCGCGCTGGCCGTAGCCGTTGTAGCCGTCGATGCCGGCGCCGATTACCAGGTCGCCCTTGTCGGACTGGCTGATGTAACCGTGCACGGCGTTGGACATGATCACGCTGTCGATGATCGGCTTGATCGGCTCCGATACCAGCGCTTGCAGCGGGTGGGATTCGATTGGCAGGCGGAACCCCGCCAGCGAAGCCATGTGCCCGGAGTTACCGGCCGTCACCACACCGACGCGCTTGGCGCCGATAAAACCCTTGTTGGTTTCCACGCCGATGCACACGCCGTTTTCTTTGCGAAAGCCGATCACTTCGGTCTGCTGGATCAAGTCCACACCGAGTGCGTCAGCCGCGCGGGCAAAGCCCCAGGCCACGGCATCGTGACGGGCCACGCCGCCGCGCCGTTGCACGGTGGCGCCGAGTACCGGGTAGCGGGTGTTTTTCGAGCAGTCGAGGTACGGGATCTCGTCGGCCACTTGTTTGGCGTTGAGCAGTTCGCCGTCCACGCCGTTGAGGCGGTTGGCGCTGACGCGGCGCTCGGAGTCACGGATGTCTTGCAGGGTGTGGCACAGGTTGTAGACGCCACGTTGGGAGAACATCACGTTGTAGTTCAGGTCCTGGGACAGGCCTTCCCACAGTTTCATCGCGTGTTCGTACAGGTGCGCCGACTCGTCCCACAGGTAGTTGGAACGCACGATGGTGGTGTTGCGCGCGGTGTTACCGCCGCCCAGCCAGCCTTTCTCGACCACGGCCACATTGGTGATGCCGTGTTCTTTGGCCAGGTAGTAGGCGGTCGCCAGACCATGCCCGCCGCCGCCGACGATGACCACGTCGTAGACCTTTTTCGGCGTGGGCGTGCGCCACATCTTCTGCCAGTTTTCGTGGTGGCTGAGTGAGTGCTTGAAGAGGCCGAAGCCCGAGTAGCGTTGCATAGTCATTACTCCAAAACCGCGCTCAGCGATAAACCGGGAAATCAGCGCACAGGGCAGACACGTGCTTGGCCACGTTGGCCTCGACGTCGGCGTCGCCGAGGTTGTCGAGGATGTCGCAGATCCAGCCGGCAAGCTCAATGCATTGCGGCACTTTGAAGCCACGCGTGGTCACCGCCGGGGTGCCGATGCGCAGGCCCGAGGTCACGAACGGCGACTGCGGGTCATTCGGCACGGCGTTCTTGTTGACCGTGATGTGGGCGCGGCCAAGGGCGGCGTCCGCCTCTTTGCCGGTGAGGCCCTGACGGATCAGGCTGACCAGGAACAGGTGGTTGTCGGTGCCGCCGGACACCACGTCGTAGCCGCGCTTGATAAACACACTGGCCATGGCCTGGGCGTTTTCGATCACTTGTTGCTGGTAGACCTTGAAGCCAGGCTCCGCCGCTTCCTTGAAGCACACCGCCTTGCCGGCGATCACATGCATCAGCGGGCCGCCCTGGGCGCCGGGGAAGACGGCAGCGTTGAGTTTTTTCTCAATCTCTTCATTGGCCTTAGCCAGGATCAAACCGCCACGCGGACCGCGCAGGGTCTTGTGGGTGGTGGTGGTGACCACGTCGGCATACGGCAGCGGGTTCGGGTACAAACCGGCGGCCACCAGCCCGGCGACGTGGGCCATGTCGACAAACAGCAGCGCGCCAACCTTGTCGGCAATCGCGCGGAAACGTGGGAAATCCAAAGTCTTGGAATAGGCAGAGAAACCCGCCACCACCATCTTCGGCTTGTGCTCCACCGCCAGGCGCTCGACTTCGTCGTAGTCGATCAGGCCGGTGTCGGTGTTGATGCCATATTGCACCGCGTTGTACAGCTTGCCCGAGGACGACACTTTGGCGCCGTGGGTCAAGTGACCGCCATGGGCCAGGCTCATGCCGAGGATAGTGTCGCCAGCGTTCAGCAGCGCCAGGTACACCGCGCTGTTGGCGGACGAGCCGGAGTGCGGCTGCACGTTGGCGTAATCGGCGCCGAACAGCTGCTTGGCGCGCTCGATGGCCAGGGCTTCAACCTTGTCCACGTGCTCGCAGCCACCGTAGTAGCGCTTGCCGGGGTAGCCTTCGGCGTATTTGTTGGTGAGGCCGCTGCCCTGAGCTTCCATCACGCGTTTGCTGGTGTAGTTCTCTGACGCGATCAGCTCGATATGGTCTTCCTGACGCTGCTCCTCGGCATTCATCGCCGCCAGCAAGGCGTCGTCATATCCCTGGATCTGGTCTTTTTTGCTGAACATCGCGTCTCTCCCAGCCTTTCGTATTGTTGAGGCCCGTGCAGGGCCCTTTGATGCGATGGTAGGGCTGGCGCAGACAGGTCAAATGCCTACGGACGCCACGCAAAGGTGCGTTTACGACATAGCGGCAACAACGCAGAACAAATGTGGGAGGGGGCTTGCCCCCGATAGCGGTGGATCAGCTTGCACATGTGTCGGCAGACACACTGCCATCGGGGGCAAGCCCCCTCCCACACGGGTTAGGCGATGATCTTGCGCACGAGTAGCAACATCAGGAAATGCAGTGGATACAGGGCATACGCCCAACGGCGCATGGCCGGAGGCGAGACGTTTTTGGCCTGTCGCAACAAGACCAAACCGGCCAACGGCGCGATCAGGCAAGCGGCCAATCCCAAAAGCGCCACGGGCGTGCCGCTGTTGAGCAAAATCTGCCATTGATTGGCGGCCACACAGACCAAGCCTGGCAACACGCTGAAATACCAAGGTCGACGAAACACCATCAGCATCGCCAGCGGCAGCAAGACACCGAAAAAACCGAACATCAACTGCGTGGAAAACACCGCGCCCAAAGCGAGGGCGATCAGCGCCAATCCTCGATCAACGAGCGCCTTCTGCTGCCATCCTCGGGCAACCAGCAGCCCCAGCGCCAGGGTCGGCAGCACGTTCAAGGTATCGGCATCGTCGATAAACAGTCGGTACGGCACTTCGCTGATCACACTGAACAGCAGCAGCCAGCCCAGGTAACGCCATTGGCCCGTTACCGGCGCATCCTTGACCCGGTGCAGGTTCGCCGCAATCGCCAGGCAAAACCAGGGGAATGCCAGGCGCCCCGGCACGTACAGGCCATCCAGGCTCCAACCGACATAGCGCAGGTGATCCAGGACCATGCTCAGCAGCGCCAGCCACTTGAGCAGGTCCAAGGCGCCATCGCGCGCCTGCTTGGCAGGAATCGTTTCAGTACCGTGCATAATTCCCCAGTGACTTTGCATTTACAGTGCGTGCGCCCGCCCAACATTCTTGGTTACAGTGCGCACCAACATCGACCACAGGAATGGGCCATGACCGACAAGAGCCAACAATTCGCCAGCGACAACTATTCCGGCATCTGCCCGGAAGCCTGGGCCGCCATGGAACTCGCCAACCAGGGCCATCAACGCGCCTACGGCGATGATGAATGGACCCACCGTGCCGCCGACGGTTTCCGCAATCTGTTCGAAACCGACTGCGAAGTATTCTTCGCCTTCAACGGCACCGCCGCCAACTCCCTGGCGCTGTCCTCGCTGTGCCAGAGCTACCATAGCGTGATTTGCTCGGAAACCGCCCACGTCGAAACCGACGAATGCGGCGCGCCGGAGTTTTTCTCCAACGGCTCCAAACTGCTCACCGCCCGCACCGAAAACGGCAAGCTGACCCCGGAATCGATCCGCGAGATCGCGCTCAAGCGCCAAGACATTCATTACCCCAAACCACGCGTGGTCACCCTGACCCAAGCCACCGAAGTCGGCAGCGTGTACACCCCGCAAGAAATCCGCGCGATCAGTGCCACCTGCAAAGAACTGGGCCTGAACCTGCACATGGACGGCGCACGCTTCTCCAACGCCTGCGCGTTCCTCGGCTGTTCCCCGGCCGACTTGACCTGGAAAGCCGGCGTGGACGTATTGTGCTTCGGCGGCACGAAAAACGGCATGGCGGTGGGTGAAGCCATCCTGTTCTTCAACCACAAGCTGGCCGAAGACTTCGACTACCGCTGCAAACAGGCCGGTCAGCTTGCATCAAAGATGCGCTTTCTCTCGGCGCCGTGGGTGGGCCTGCTGGAAAACGACGCCTGGCTCAAACACGCACGCCACGCCAACCACTGCGCGCAATTGCTGAGCAGCCTGGTGGCCGACATTCCTGGTGTGGAATTGATGTTTCCGGTGCAAGCCAACGGCGTGTTCCTGCAACTCTCGGAAGCGGCCATCGAGGCCTTGACGGCCAAGGGCTGGCGCTTTTACACCTTCATCGGCAAAGGCGGCGCGCGGTTCATGTGTGCGTGGGATACCGAAGAAGAGCGCGTGCGCGAATTGGCGGCAGATATCCGCGAAGTGATGGGCGCCTGAATTCACCACTGAACAAAATGTGGGAGGGGGCTTGCCCCCTCCCACATTTGACCCTGCCCGCTTGAGGGTTTGGTCTATCAGAACTCGATCCGCACATCACCCTTCGGCACGCTGCAGCACGACAGGATGTAGCCTTCGGCCTCGTCTTCTTCGGTAATCCCGCCGTTGTGGTCCATCTCGACCTCCCCGCCCAGCTTCATCACCTTGCAGGTGCCGCAGATGCCCATGCCGCAGGCTTTGGGAATCAGCAGGCCAAGCTTGGCCGCAGCGGCGTGGACGGTTTCGCCCGGCGCCACACGAATGCTCTTGCCCGACGCAATGAATTCCACCTGATGCAGGTCGGCCAAGTCGATTTCGGGTGCGTCGGCGGCCTGTTCGGCTTGCTCCACCGCGTCGGCACGCGCTTCCGGCGGTGTCGCGCCAAAGGACTCTTCGTGGTAGCGCGTCATGTCAAAGCCCGCCACTTCCAGCAGGCGCTTCACCGCGTTCATGTAAGGCGTAGGGCCACAGCAGAACACTTCGCGCTCGAGGAAGTCCGGCACCATCAGTTCGAGCATCTTGTGGTTCAGGTAGCCGCGATAACCGGCCCAGGGCTCGCCCAGGCCGTGTTTTTCACAGATCAGGTGCAGGCTGAAGTTGTCGATCCGCGACGCCATGTGTTCCAGCTCGCGGTGGTAAATGATGTCTTTGGGCGAGCGCGCGCTGTGGATAAAGGTCATGTCGACATTGGCGTTGGTGTCGTAATACCACCGCGCCATGGACATCACCGGCGTGATGCCGACGCCGCCGCTGAGGTAGAGGACCTTGGGGTTGCTGAAGTCGATGGCATTGAACAACCCGACCGGCCCGTGCACCGCCAGCTCCTGGCCTTCGTGCAGCGTGTCGTGCAGCCAGTTGGAAACCTTGCCGCCCGGCACGCGTTTGATCGTCACCGAAAAGCTGTACGGCACCGACGGTGAACTGGAGATGGTGTAGGAGCGCATGATCGGCTGGCCGTCGATTTCCAGCTCCAGGGTGACGAACTGCCCCGGCTTGAAAAAGAACAGGATCGGCTGGTCGGCCATGAAGCAGAAGGTGCGCACGTCCCAGGTTTCCTGGATGACTTTGACGCAACGGACAATGTGCCGACCATTGGCCCAGGTCTGGGTGGTGACCGGATTCAGGAAGCTGTTGGACATGCTGTTCTCCGCAGCCGTATATCGGCCTGATGGTGGCGATTCTGCGTAACGCGAGAAACGTCCATTTACCTATCTGCGACATTCACATACTTATCGCGACCAGCCCCCATACCACGGGGGTTGCGCGTCGGGATCAGAGTGGGCCATGTCGCTAATGGACAAGGTTCTGGCCTTTGCCGGGCCCACACTCGCTCCCAACAACGACGCTTTCTTTACGCCTTGCTGCAAAACCTGATCAGCCACTATTCGCCGGCCACACAGAATGGCCCTGAGGACACACACGATGGACGTCACCGCAACCTTAAGCTTGGGCGATCCGCTGGAACCCGCACGCAAGGCCACCGCGCAAATGCTGCAAGAGCGCGAGCGCACTTTTTCGCTGCCGCAGCCGTTTTACTCTGACGAGCGGCTGTTTGATATCGACATGCAGGAGATCTTCCAGAAAGAGTGGTTGATCGCCGGCATGACCTGCGAGATTCCCACCAAGGGCAACTACCTGACCCTGCAAGTGGGCAAGAACCCGATCATCGTGATCCGTGGCGCCGAGGGCGTGGTGCACGCCTTTCACAACGTGTGCCGTCACCGTGGCTCGCGCCTGTGCACCAGCGACAAGGGCAAGGTCGCCAAACTCGTCTGTCACTACCACCAGTGGACCTACGAGCTCGACGGCCGCCTGCTGTTCGCCGGCACCGAGATGGGCGCCGACTTCGACATGAAGCAGTACGGCTTGAAACCCGTGAACGTGAAGACCGCCGGCGGCTACATCTTCATCAGCCTGGCCGAGAACCCGCCGGCCATCGACGACTTCCTGTCGACGCTGAACCACTATATGGAACCCTACGACATGGAAAACACCAAGGTGGCGATCCAGACCACCTTGTTCGAAAAAGCCAACTGGAAGCTGGTGCTGGAAAACAACCGCGAGTGCTACCACTGCAACGCCTCGCACCCGGAACTGTTGAAAACCCTGCTGGAATGGGACGACGTCACCGACCCGCGCGCCGACCAGGCCTTCAAGGACCACGTCGCCGCTTCCGCCGCCGCCTGGGATGCCGAGAAGATCCCTTACGCCCACGCCAGCTTCGGCCTGCGTAACCGCATCGTGCGCATGCCACTGCTCAAGGGCACCGTGTCGATGACCCTGGACGGCAAGCAAGGCTGCAACAAGCTGATGGGCCGCATCAAGAACCCGGACCTGGGCTCGATGCGCATCCTGCACCTGCCGCACTCGTGGAACCACTGCATGGGCGATCACATCATCGTGTTCACCGTGTGGCCGATCAGCGCTCAGGAAACCATGGTCACCACCAAGTGGATCGTGCACAAGGACGCCGTCGAAGGCGTGGACTACGACGTGGAGCGCATGCGCAAAGTGTGGGACGCCACCAACGATCAGGACCGTCGCCTGGCCGAAGAAAACCAGCGCGGGATCAACTCCACCGCCTATCAGCCAGGGCCTTACTCCAAGACGTATGAGTTTGGTGTGGTGAATTTTGTGGATTGGTACAGCGAGCGCTTGCTGAGCAACCTGGGCGCTGCGCCGGCGCCATACCTCAAGGGCGTGGCCGCACACGAGTAACTGACACGCGACCGATCAAAATGTGGGAGCGGGCTTGCCCGCGAATGCAGTGGATCAGCCAGCCCATCGGGTGACTGACACACCGCCTTCGCGAGCAAGCCCGCTCCCACATCAGGTTTCCACACTGCTCAAGAATTGATCAACTCCCTTGCAACCCTTTCCCGCCTTGCCCTCCAGCCTTCGCCCAACAACTTATCCACAAAGCCACCCACAGCAATTGTGGGCAAGTGCGCGGTCTTCTGAAAATAAATGAAGAAAATCCGTGACTTATTCCAGCCGTGCGCTTTCGTAATCGTTTGATCATTTATTGATCAACTCTCTGACAGCCTCTAAATACGTGGCCTGTGGCAGTACGCGAACACCTTATCCACAGAAGCACCAACAGACTTTGGGGGCAACTTTACCGATGCTGTGGAAAACCGCGTCAACCCTTCATAAATCGCGGGTTTCAAGGTTTTAATTGAGCAAACAGCGCGAATTGATCAAATTTTGATCACCTCAATGAAAGCCTTTATCTACGTGGTCTGCAGCCGGTAGCGAACATCTTATCCACAGAAGCGCCAACAGACTTTGGGGGCAAGTCGGTACCGGCGAAAGAAGTTATTCATAGAAAAACCCCAGGAAAAACCGCTGGTTAGCCTGGTTGTTTTTCGTACAGGGGGCTACAGGGCTTGATTTACCGGGGCTGTGGACAACCGCGAACAGGTTATCCACAGACGGGTCAACAGGGATTGTGGGTAAGCCCACAGATCAATGTGGGAGCGGGCTTTTCTGTGGGAGCCGGGCTTGCCCGCGATGCAGGCAACTCGGTTTATCAGTCAGACCGAAGTGAGGCTATCGCAGGCAAGCCAGCTCCCACAGGGCATCAGCGCACCACGCCTTCTTCAATCAGCAGCTTGAGAATCGCCTCGGCACCCGCCTCGGGACTAAGCCCCTTGAGCACTTGCCCACCGCCGCCGCTGGCCTTGGCCGTAGCAGCCTTCATACGGTCGGCGCCGCTTTTGGCCTTGATCACCTTAAGGCGCTTGGGCCGCGGCTTGGCCGGCTGCAGCACCGCACCTGTGAATAACTCATCCTGCTCAATCTCGACTTCATGGGCGGCCAATTCTCCGCGCTGCCCAGGGCCGTAAGCGCTTTGCCGTGGCTTGGGCGCGGCGTTATCCACCGTGGCCAGAAACGGCAGGCGCACCTTCAAGCGCCGCCGCTGCCCGCGCGGCAAGGCTTGCAGCACGTGGGCGATGCCGCCGTCGATGGACTCCACCTGCGCCAGGCCGACAACCAGCGGCCAGCCCAGTTGCTCGGCCAGCAGAAACGGCAACATGCCCGAGCCCTCGCCGGTTTCCGCCTGGCTGCCGGTGAGCACCACCTGGGCACCGGCACCGCGCAGGTAATCGCTGAGGGCCGGCAAGGCGTCAGCGCCGTCCGGCTGCTCAAGCACATGCAATTGCGGCAAACCCATGCCCAGGTAACTGCGCAACGTCGGCTCGTGAATGTTGCCGGCGTGCAGCACCTGCAACTTATCCCCAGCCATTTGCAGGCCCAACTCGACGGCGCGAGCATCCTGCTCCGCGCGGCGTGGCCGGCCGGAAGTGGGGTGGGCGCCGATGGATACCAAGCTGATTACAGGTGTTGTCATGGTCATGTCCTTAAGCCGCATCGCGCTTGGCGCCATTGCGGTAGGCCTCGACCGCAGCGATCAAGGCTTGCAGAATCGCGGCGCTCTCGCCGATCACCGACAGGTCGGCACGCTTGATCATGTCGCAGCCCGGATCGAGGTTGATCGCCACCACCTTGTCGCAGGCGCCAATGCCTTGCAGGTGCTGGATCGCCCCGGAAATGCCCACGGCCACGTAAACCCGCGCCGTGACCCAGGTGCCACTGGCGCCGACCTGGCGATCACGCGCCATAAAGCCATCGTCCACCGCCACCCGCGAGGCGCCTTCGGTGGCGCCCAGGGCTGCGGCGGTTCGGTGGAACAGTGCCCAGTCCTTCACGCCATTGCCGCCGGAGAAAATAAACTCCGCTTCGGCCATGGGAATCGCGCCAGGGTCCACCGCCACCGCACCGAGGTCTTCGATACGCGGCAAGCTGCGCGCCAAGGGTGTGGATAACTCCACGGGCAATGCCTCGTGACGTGTTTCGCTGACCGGTTCGGCGCACTCCACGGCCGCCAGGATCAGGCGCGGCAATGGCCGGGCCAAGTCTTCCTGGCCCGCACCCGCGCGGCCGATGCATTCTTCGCCCTTGATCTGCCAGACCCGCGTGGCCGGGCGCTCCTTGAGGCTGGCGGCAAAACGCCGGCCCAACTCGCCACCGCCGCTGCGGCTGTCCGGCAGCAGCCAGTGGCGCGGGTTGAACTGGTTATCCACAGCCCGCAGGCCCTGAACGCGTTGCTCCGGTGAATAACCGTCGAATTCGTGGCCTTCCAACACCAGCAGGCGATCAACGCCGGCCGTGGCAAAGGCACTTTCCTTGTGTTCGCCAAACACCACCGCCAGCACAGCGCCGTCGCTGCCGGCGAGTTGCCGCGCCAGGCCGAGCACGTCGCGGTCGTGGCTGCTCAGGCGGCCACCGACCATGTCCGGCACCACGCTGATATAAAACGCCGGCGCCGGTACCTGATGCAGCGGCAACTGCACTTGCACCGCCGCCGTGCGCTTGGCCGCGCCGCCCTGCTGGGCACCGCTGCGGTCAATGCGTTTGATGCCGTTGGGGCCGATAAAACCGACCCCATGCATGTTCTTGCGGATGACGCCGTTGGGTCCCATCCAGCTGTGTTGCAGCGGCTGCATTGCCGCATGCAGCGGGTGCAGGCGGTTGCGGGCGATCCATTCGGCCCGTGGGTCGCGGCGGATAATGTCGCTCATCAGTGCACCTCCGCAGGTTCACGCTTAATCGGGGCTTTTGCCGGGGCGGCGTCTTCGAGCAAAGCGTCAGCCACCAGTTCGGCGATGTCTTTGATCAACGGGCGCGGTTCAACCACACCTTCGAGCATCGCCGTGCACTGCGGGCAACCCACAGCCACCAGCTCGGCGCCGGTTTCGCGGATGTCTTCCATGCGCATATCGGGAATGCGTTGCTTGCCGGGAATGTCGGTGATCGGCGCACCGCCACCGCCACCGCAGCAGCGTGAACGGAAGCCCGAGCGTTGCATCTCCTTGACCTCGATGCCCAGCGCGCGCAGCACTTGGCGCGGCGCCTCGTATTCGCCGTTGTAGCGGCCCAGGTAACAAGGGTCGTGATAGGTCACGCTGTCGCCTTTGTGCTGGCCCAGGTTCAACGCGCCGTCGCCGATCAGTTCGGCCATGAAGGTGCTGTGGTGCTGCACCCGGTAGTTACCGTTGAAGGCGCCGTACTCGTTTTTGAGTACGTGGAAGCTGTGCGGGTCGCAGGTGACGATGCGCTTGAAGCAATACTTCTCCAGGGTCTGGATATTGCGCGTGGCCAGCAGCTGGAAGGTGGCTTCATCGCCCAGGCGCCGCGCGACATCGCCGCTGTCGCGCTCTTCCAGGCCGAGCACCGCGAAGTCGACCTTGGCCGCTTTCAGCACTTTGACGAAGGCGCGCAGGGTGCGTTGGTTGCGCATGTCGAAGGCGCCGTCGCCGACCCAGAACAACACGTCGGCGCTGCCTTTTTCACTGAACAGCGGCAGGTTCAAATCCGCCGCCCAGTTCAGGCGGCCGCCCGGTGCAAAACCGCCGGGGTTGTCGGTGGCGATCAGGTTTTCCAGGACTTCGGCGCCCTTGTTCGGCGTGGCGCCTTTTTCCAGGGTGAGGTGGCGGCGCATGTCGACGATGGCGTCCACGTGCTCGATCATCATCGGGCACTCTTCCACGCAGGCGCGGCAGGTGGTGCACGACCACAGGGTTTCGGCATCCACCAGGCCGTTGACGATCGGCTGGTGCGGGTTACCTCCGTGTTCGCCCACCGGTTTGCCGGGATACGGGCTGCCGGCGAACTTGGCATCGGTGCCACCGGCCAGGCCGACCACCATGTCCTGAATCAACTTCTTCGGGTTCAGCGGCTGGCCGGCGGCGAACGCCGGGCAGGCGGCTTCGCATTTGCCGCACTGCACGCAGGCATCGAAGCCGAGCAGTTGGTTCCAGGTGAAATCCTTGGGTTTTTCCACGCCCAGCGGCGCGGTTTTATCGCTCAAGTCCAGCGGCTTCAAGCCGGTGGAACGGCCGCCACCAAAACGTTCGGCGCGGCGGTGCCAGGCCAAGTGCAGCGCACCGGCAAAGGCGTGTTTCATCGGGCCGCCCCAGGTCATGCCGAAGAACATTTCCGACACACCCCACAGCACGCCCAGGCTCAGCAATGCCGCCAGCAGCCAGCCACCGAAGTCGGCCGGCAGAGTCCCGGCCACCGGCAACGTCACCAGGAAGAAGCTCACCGAGAACGCCATCAGGCTTTTCGGCAGGCGCATCCACGGGCCTTTCGACAGGCGCGACGGCGGGTTGCGACGGCGCAGGTAGACGAACGTGGCGCCGACAAACATCAGCACCGACGCCAGCAGCAAGGCGTAGCCGAGGATGCGGTTATGCAGGCCGAAACCGTGCACCAGAATCGCCAGCAACGCCGACAGCACAAAGCCCAGGGCGGTGGCGACGTGGGTGTTGGCGATGTATTTGTCGCGGGCGACCACGTGGTGCAGGTCGACCATGTAACGCTTGGGCATGGCCAGCAGACCGCCGAGCAGGTCGACCTTGGAGGCGCGGCCGCGGCGCCACATGTTCACCCGGCGCAGGGCGCCCAGCAAAGCCAGGCCCAGCGCCGCGAACAAAAGAACAGGCAGCAAGGTGTTCAACATGGTGAAGCTCCCACAAACCGCACATATCTACTGTGAAACTGGCCTGAATGTGGGAGGGGGCTTGCCCCCGAAAGCGGTGGGTCAGCTACAGCTGTATCACCTGACCCGCCGCCATCGGAGGCAAGCCCCCTCCCACCTTTTTGACCGAGTTCACCTCGTCAGAAATCCTTGCACAGGCGCAGGGCGTCATAGATCGCGGCGTGGGTATTACGCTGCGCCACACAGTCACCGATGCGGAACAGCAAGTACCCCTCGCCCGGCTCGCTCAGGCACGGCTGCGGCTGGATCGCGAACAGCGCTTCGATGTCCATCTGGCCTTTGTTGCGCGAACCCTGCTTGAGCGCGTAGTAGATCTCTTCATCCGGACGCACGCCGTTCTCGACCACCACTTGATCGACCACGCGTTCTTCCTTGGCGCCGGTGTATTCGTTCTCCAGCACCGCCACCAGCTTGTCGCCTTCGCGGTAGACCTTTTCCAGCATCATGTCGCCGGTCATGATCACTTCTTTCGGGTACATGCTGCGGTAGTAGGTCGGGAACGACGTACCGCCCACGGCCACACCCGGCTTGATGTCGTCGGTGACGATCTCGACCTGGCTGCCTTTGTCGGCCAGGAAGTCCGCCACCGACATGCCGGTGAATTCGCAAATGGTGTCGTACACCAGCACGTTCTTGCCCGGCGCGACCTTGCCATCGAGCACGTCCCAGCTGCTGACCACCAGGCCTTCTGCCGCGCCCCAATGTTCGTTCTGCTCCAGGAACGGATGCCCGCCGACGGCCAGCACCACCACGTCCGGGCGCAGGTCGAGGATCGCATCGGCGTTTGCCGCCACGCCCAGGCGCAGGTCGACGTTCAAGCGCGCCAGCTCCAGCTGGAACCAACGCGTGATACCGGCAATCTGGTCGCGCTGCGGTGCTTTGGAAGCGGTGGTGATTTGCCCGCCGATAAAGTCTTTCTTCTCGAACAACGTCACGTCATGGCCACGCTCGGCAGCAACGCGTGCGGCTTCCATCCCGGCAGGGCCGGCACCGACCACCACGACTTTGCGTTTGGGCCCGGTGGACTTCTCGATGATGTGCGGCACTCCCATGTATTCACGCGAGGTCGCGGCGTTCTGGATGCACAGCACATCCAGCCCTTGGTACTGGCGGTCGATGCAGTAGTTGGCGCCGACGCACTGTTTGATCTGGTCGATCTGGCCCATCTTGATCTTGGCGATCAGGTGCGGGTCGGCGATGTGGGCGCGGGTCATGCCGACCATGTCCACGTAGCCGCCTTCCAGAATGCGCGTGGCCTGGTTCGGGTCCTTGATGTTCTGCGCGTGCAGCACCGGGGCCTTGACCACTTCCTTGATACCGGCGGCCAGGTGCAGGAATGGCTCCGGTGGATAACTCATGTTCGGGATCACGTTGGCCAGGGTGTTGTGGGTGTCACAGCCCGAGCCGACCACGCCGATAAAGTCCAACATGCCGGTGTCGTCGTAGTACTTGGCGATCTGTTTCATGTCCTCGTGGGACAGGCCGTCCGGGTGGAATTCATCGCCGCACAGGCGAATGCCCACGCAGAAATCCGGGCCGACCTCAGCCCGCACAGCCTTCAATACCTCAAGGCCGAAACGCATGCGGTTTTCAAAGCTGCCGCCCCATTCGTCGGTGCGTTTGTTGACGCGCGGGCTCCAGAACTGGTCGATCATGTGCTGGTG
The DNA here is from genome assembly GCF_007713445.1 of Pseudomonas sp. RGB. Classification (NCBI taxonomy): domain Bacteria; kingdom Pseudomonadati; phylum Pseudomonadota; class Gammaproteobacteria; order Pseudomonadales; family Pseudomonadaceae; genus Pseudomonas; species Pseudomonas sp. RGB. The sequence goes on from NZ_VMSH01000001.1 coordinate 135,652, forward strand.
CACCGCCGACAGTTCCACGCCATCCAGGCCTCCGGCCTTGGCGCGCGCCGCCGCGCTGGCGTAGTTGCCGATCACCCGCCAGATTTCTTCCGGCTCGATGGTTTTGCAGGTGGCGCGGTGCACCGGCTCGCGGATGCCCGACGGCGACAGCAATGTGGGCCAATGCTCGCCATCCCAACGCGAGCGACGGCCCATGTGGGTAATCTGGATCATGATCTTGGCGCCATGCTTGTGCATGGCATCGGCCAGGTTCTGGAAGTGCGGGATGATCCGGTCATCGGCCAGGTTCACCGATTTCCACCAGCCTTGCGGGCTGTCGATGGCCACACTGGAAGAACCGCCGCAGATCGCCAGGCCGATCCCGCCCTTGGCTTTCTCTTCGTAATACTTCACATAGCGGTCGGTGGTCATGCCGCCGTCGGTGGCATACACCTCGGCATGGGCGGTACTGAGCACGCGGTTGCGGATGGTCAGTTTGCCGATCTGGATCGGCGCGAACATTGCTTCGAAAGCCATGGCACGGTTCCTCGACTTACAACGGCTTGACGGTGAACAGGCCGTCGTCGTGGCCCTCTTCGGAGCCTCCGTACACTTGCTCGGCCACGGTGCGGATCTGACTGCCACGCGCCTGCAGAATCTGGTCCATGGCGCCGGCAAACCAGCCGGTGAACATGTAGTCGACCTTGCGCCCGACCTTGCCGTACACGTAGACAAATGCCGAGTGCTCGAGCTTGACGCTGGCGGTGCCTTTGTCGAGGTCGATGTCCTGGATCTTGAACAAGCCCCAGCCGCGTTGCGACAGGCGCTTCATGTAGTGCTCGAACACCGCGACGCCTTCCAGGCCGTGGCATTCAGCTTCTTTTTCACACCAGTGCCAGGCGGATTTGTAGCCGGCCTTGTAGAGGATTTCGGCGTAGGCATCTGCGCCCAGCACTTCCTCGATACCGATGTGGTTGTTGACGAAGAAATGGCGCGGCACGTACAGCATCGGCAGGGCGTCGGAGGTCCAGACACCGGTTTCGCTGTCGACTTCGATTGGCAATTGCGGGGCGATCTTGGCCATGGAAACTTAACTCCAGAAAATTCGTTTGAATGCCCCAGGCACCGAATGGCCTGGGGAAAAGAAGTGTTGGCGGTGGCTTATTCGCCCCAGACGTCCTTGAGGACGTTGACCCAGTTTTCGCCCATGATCTTGCGTACCACACGCTCGCTGTGGCCGCGCTTGAGCAGGGTCTCGGTGAGGTTGGGGAACTCGCCCACGGTGCGGATGCCCAGCGGGTTGATGATCTTGCCGAAGCTGGTCAGGCGGCGGGCGTAGCCCTTGTCATGGGTCAGCATTTCGAAGAAATCCTGGCCATGGCCCTGGGTGAAGTCGGTACCGATGCCGATGGCGTCTTCGCCGACGATGTTCATGGTGTATTCGATGGCTTCGGCGTAGTCGTCGATGGTCGAATCGATGCCCTTGGCCAGGAATGGCGCGAACATGGTCACACCGACAAAACCGCCGTGGTCGGCGATGAACTTCAGCTCTTCATCGGACTTGTTGCGCGGGTGCTCTTTCAGGCCGGACGGCAGGCAGTGGGAGTAGCACACCGGCTTTTTCGATTCGAGAATGACTTCTTCGCTGGTCTTGGAGCCGACGTGGGACAGGTCGCACATGATGCCGACGCGGTTCATCTCGCCGACGACTTCACGGCCAAAACCCGACAGGCCGCCATCGCGCTCGTAGCAGCCGGTGCCGACCAGGTTTTGGGTGTTGTAGCACATCTGCACCACGCCCACCCCGAGCTGCTTGAAGATCTCGACGTAGCCCAGCTGGTCTTCAAACGCATGGGCGTTCTGGAAGCCGAAGATGATGCCGGTTTTGCCCTGTTCCTTGGCTTTGCGGATGTCGGCGGTGGTTTTCACCGGGATCACCAGGTCGCTGTTCTCACGGATCAGGGTCTGGCTGGCCACGATGTTATTGATCGTGGCCTGGAAGCCTTCCCACACCGACACGGTGCAGTTGGCGGCGGTCAGCCCACCTTTACGCATGTCCTCGAACAGGTCGCGGTTCCACTTGGCAATGATCAGCCCGTCGATAACGATGCTGTCGGCGTGCAATTGCGCTGGGCTCATCAGGCGTCCCCTTATTGGCGATTCATGCGCCGAATCGTCTGCCGGCGCTTTGGGGCCAGCATATGCCCAGGGGCTGAACGAACCGGGTGCAAAAACGACAGGGGAATTGCCGAAAGCGTCAATCCGCGACAAAGGCCTACATGACACGTCTGACTGACGACTGTTCTTTGTCTTACGCTTGAGCCAGAATTCCGCATCACCTGATATGAGACGGCGCAATGAAATCGATTTTCCTGGCTTTGGCACTCATCGCAACCGGCGTCCACGCGGCCGAAGACACCGACAACACGCCCTGCGATGGCATCGAAAACGACAAACAAACCCTGGAATGCGCCACTTACAACAAAACCACCGCTGAACAATTGCTCAAAGACAACTATCAAGGCCTGCTGGAACGCATGGGTTCGACCTATGGCAGCAACAAGTCGCAACTGGCCGACATTACCGCTCGTCTGAAGGATGCTCAGCAAAAGTGGGAAAAACTGCGTGACGCCGATTGCGCAGTGGACACCTTCCCGGCAGTCAACGGCAGCAAGGAATACGCGATTCAACTCAATGACTGCCTGGCGCGGATGAGTGATGAGCGGTCGGAGTTTTTGGAGTCGATCGGGCAGGAATAAGCGACAATCTCTGCCACTTTCCTCTGTATCAAGGCCATTCATGACTATTTGCGGCATCGAAATCAAAGGCAGCGAAGCCATCATCGCTGTCGCCTCCCTGGACAACCAGGCGCTGACCCACGTCGCCCTGGCCACCAAGAAAATCGCCCTGGAAGACGACGATGAGGCAGCCAACGTCAAAGCCTTCGCCGCGCAAGTGAAGGCGTTTGTGCAGGCAAACGCCATCACCCGCATCGCGATCAAGAAGCGCAGCAAGAAAGGCGAGTTCGCCGGTGGCCCGACCACGTTCAAGATTGAAGGCGTGTTTCAGCTGCTGGAGGGGGTTGAGGTGACGTTGCTGTCGCCGCAGGCCATCAATGCGCAGAACAAGAAGCACAACTTTGATCTGCCCGCTTCGCTGAACAAATATCAGCATGAGGCTTACAAAGCGGCGTGTTCGGCCCTGCTGAAAAAATAAGCCACGACGCCTATCAAATGTGGGAGGGGGCTTGCCCCCGATGTCGGTGTTTCAGTCACTTATAGACTGCTGACCCACCGCTATCGGGGGCAAGCCCCCTCCCACATTGGTTTTGTGGTGCGCTTCAGCGCTTGTGCAGCAGCCAATCCCCGAAGGATTTGTCTTCCAGGGCATAGCCGCCCCGGCTCGACTTCCACACCAGCTCCTTGTCGCGCAAAGCATCAATGCACGCCTGAATGGTCTGGGTGCCCGGCACCACATCGCTGCCCATGTCTTCCAGCGCTTTGCTCACCGCCATCAGCGTGCTGTCGGTGAACGGCGCAAAGGGTTCGTTGTTCTGCGAACGCTCCACCATCACCTCCAGCACGGCGCGCTGGGGGATGGTGAGGTTGTTCCAGGCGCTTTCGAACTCCGTCCACACGCCCGCGCGCAGGAATTCAGCACGACTGTGCAGCAACTGGCCCAGGTTGCTCGCTTCGCCCAGCTCCAGCGCCACTTCGCCAATAATGGTGCGCAGCATCTCGGGGCGACGGCCTACCAGCTCGAAGGCTTCGTCGATATCCGCCGCGTCGAATTGATTGGTGCTGGCCAAATGCGCGTTGAGGTGCGCGGTGTAGGCTTGGGTGAACGCTTTGCCGAGCAAGGGAAACGGCGTGATGCTGGAGCCGAAGAACGGCTGGCTTTTGCCCAACACCAAATGCGCCAGCTTGTCGCGGTTGGACCCGGTGAACACCAGGCGCAAGCCGCTGCCCTCTTCGTCACGGCCTTGGTTGAGCTGATCCCGGGCAGCTTTCAACGCGAACATCGCGTTGATACCGGACTCGGTGGTTAAAGCATGCTGGGCTTCGTCAATCACCAGCACCACGGGTTTTTCCGCGGCGCTGTGCAGCAACTCCAGGGCTTGGGTCAGTGTTGCACCGACGGGCAGTTGTGGCTTGGTGAAGTCCCAGGACAGGGTGCGCAAAAAGCTTAGTTTCTCGATGCCAATGTTCTTGGCGAGTTTGCGAATGCCCTTTTCATAAGGCACCAGCGCAGCGGCAATCGCGCTGGCGATCAACTCCGCCGGATCTTTCTCTTTATCGGCCCAGAGATCGACATACACCGTCAGCCAACCCCGCAGTTGGCACTCGGGGATCAGGTCTTCACGCAAAAAAGTGCTTTTGCCGGTGCGGCGCGGCGCCGCGAGAAACAGGCCAGAGGTAAAATCCTGAATACCGGCCCCCACCAAACCGTCGGCAATGCTGCCTGCCAGGGCGGGGCGGCGGAATACGAAGCCGCTGTTCTTCGACATGCTTTTATACTCAATTATGGAAAGGACTATAAATTATAGTGAAGAGTATAATTGACTATAATTGCCCATCAAACCACCTCCCGTCGCCGATCCTCCCTTGGGCACTTGGCAAACCGCGCCCGATAGCTGCGCGTGAAGTAAGAAGGCGACTCAAACCCGCACGCAATACTCACCTCCAGCACACTCATGTCGCTCTGACGCAATAGCTGCCGGGCTTTTTCCAGACGCAGGCCGAGGTAGAAATTGCTAGGTGTGTCGTTCAGATGCAGACGAAACAACCGCTCCAACTGACGTCGGGTGACTTTGATCGCCTCGGCCAATGCCAGGGTGGTCAGCGGCGGTTCGGTGTGTTGTTCCATTTCACCGATCACTTGCACCAGCTTCTTGTTGTTGATGCCGTAGCGCGTGGCGATCTGCATGCGCTGGTGGTCTTTGCGTGGGCGGATGCGGCCGAGCACGAATTGTTCGGAAACCTGAATCGCCAGGTCCGGGCCGTGGGCCTGGGCGATCAGGTCTAGCATCAGGTCGATGGACGCCGTGCCGCCCGCGCAGGTGATGCGACGGCGGTCGATTTCGAACAGCTCCTGGGTCACGGTGAGCTGTGGATAAGACTCCTTGAACGCATCGATGGCTTCCCAGTGCAGCGTGAGGCGGTGGCCATCGAGCAAGCCGGCCTCAGCGAGCACACAGGCGCCCGTGTCGATGGCGCCGAGGGTGACGCCGTCGTGGTCGAGGCGGCGCAGCCAGTGCTCCAGCGCGGGCGTGGTGAACTTCAAGGGTTCGAAGCCGGCGACCACCATCAGCGTCGCGCCTTTTTTCAGCGGCTCCAATGCGGCGTCGGCGTTGACCGACATGCCATTGCTCGCCAGCACCGCACCGCCATCGGCGCTCAGCACGTGCCAGCGGTACAGCTCGCCGCGAAAGCGGTTGGCCACGCGCAGCGGTTCCAGCGCAGAGATAAAGCCGATGGCCGAGAAACCCGGCATCAGCAGAAAGTAGAAATCCTGGGACATGGTGGCGCTCTCGTAGGACGGGCAGCGTGGTCACTGTGATACGCCAGTTCAACCGGCCATTCAAGAGCACAGGTCGCTGCAGTGCAAGAGCTGGTCGCCGCCGTGCGCTTTGCCGCCCCTCAAGCTGCGTAACTTGATCCCACGGCGCACAAAGACGCCGGAACCCACAATAACGACCTGCCGAGGGATCCACCATGAACCGACTGATCAGCCGCTGCGTGCTTGCACTCAGCGCCAGCGCCATTTTGAGCACCAACGTGATGGCAGCCGATGCGGCGTCTTGCCAAAACGTGCGCATGGGCGTGGTGAACTGGACCGACGTGATCGCCACCAGCGCCATGACCCAAGTGTTGCTCGACGGCCTCGGCTACAAGACCAAACAGACCAGCGCGTCCCAGCAAATCATCTTCGCCGGCATTCGCGACCAACGCCTGGACCTGTTCCTGGGTTACTGGAACCCGCTGATGACCCAGACCATCACGCCATTCGTCGACGCCAAGCAAGTCAAAGTCCTCGAGAAACCCAGCCTGGAAGACGCGCGCGCCACCCTCGCCGTGCCGACTTACCTGGCGGACAAGGGCCTGAAAACCTTCGCCGACATCGCCAAGTTCGAGAAAGAACTGGGCGGCAAGATCTACGGCATCGAGCCAGGTTCAGGCGCCAACACCCAGATCAAGGCGATGATTGCCAAAAACCAGTTCGGCCTGGGCAAATTCCAGCTGGTGGAGTCCAGCGAAGCCGGCATGCTCGCCGCCGTCGACCGCGCGGTACGCCGCAAGGAAGCCGTGGTGTTCTTTGGCTGGGCGCCGCACCCGATGAACGTCAACGTCGCGATGACTTACCTCACCGGCAGCGACGACGCCCTGGGCCCGAACGAAGGCATGGCCACGGTGTGGAGCGTCACGTCGCCGACCTACGCCGAACAGTGCCCGAACGTGCACAAGCTGCTGACCAACCTGACCTTCACCGCCGCCGACGAGAGCCGGATGATGCAGCCGTTGCTGGATCACAAGGACGCCATTGAGTCCGCCAAGCAGTGGCTCAAGGACCACCCGCAAGACCAGCAGCGCTGGCTCGAAGGCGTGACCACCTTCGACGGCAAGCCCGCCGCGGCCAACCTGCAACTGACCAGCAAATAACCCTATTCGAATCACCGTGTCGCAGCCGCTGTGGGCTGCGAACGGCATCACTACGCCCGCCTGTAAGGAACCGACTCATGAACCACGACGTCATCATCACCTGCGCACTCACCGGTGCTGGCGACACGACCGGCAGAAGCCCACACGTGCCAGTCACTCCCAAACAAATCGCCGCCGCCGCCGTGGAGGCCGCCAAGGCGGGCGCCACCGTGGTGCACTGCCACGTGCGTGATCCGCAAACCGGCAAGTTCAGCCGCGACGTCGCGCTGTACCGCGAAGTGATGGAGCGCATCCGCGAGGCCGACATCGACATCATCGTCAACCTCACCGCCGGCATGGGCGGCGACCTGGAAATCGGCGGTGGCGAGAACCCGATGGAGTTCGGCCCCAACACCGACCTGGTCGGCCCGCTGACGCGCCTGGCGCACGTTGAAGAGCTGCTGCCGGAAATCTGCACCCTGGACTGCGGCACGCTGAACTTTGGCGATGGCGACACCATTTACGTGTCTACCCCGGCCCAGCTGCGTGCTGGCGCCAAGCGCATCCAGGAGCTGGGCGTTAAGGCTGAGCTGGAAATCTTCGACACCGGCCACCTGTGGTTCGCCAAGCAGATGATCAAGGAAGGCCTGCTCGACAACCCGCTGTTCCAACTCTGCCTGGGCATCCCCTGGGGCGCGCCGGCTGACACCACCACCATGAAAGCCATGGTCGACAACCTGCCCGCCGATGCGGTGTGGGCCGGCTTCGGTATCGGCCGCATGCAAATGCCGATGGCGGCCCAAGCGGTGCTGCTGGGCGGCAACGTGCGAGTCGGCCTGGAAGACAACCTGTGGCTGGACAAGGGCGTGCTGGCCACCAACGGCCAGTTGGTGGAACGCGCGAGTGAAATCCTCAGCCGCCTGGGTGCACGGGTCATGACCCCGGCGCAAGGCCGAATCAAGATGGGCCTGACCAAGCGCGGCTAATTTTTCCAAACACTACTGCACCCTGTGGGAGCCGGGCTTGCCCGCGATAGCGGTACACCAGCACCGAATACTCCAACTGACACACCGCAATCGCAGGCAAGCCAGCTCCCACATTGATCACCGAATTATTCAGAGAACGTCGACATGCGCTTTATCACCGAAATCAAAACCTTCGCCGCCCTCGGCAGTGGCGTTATCGGCAGCGGCTGGGTGTCCCGCGCCCTCGCCCACGGCCTGGATGTAATCGCCTGGGACCCGGCGCCCGGTGCCGAAGCGGCCCTGCGCAAACGCGTTGCCAATGCCTGGGGCGCCTTGGAGAAACAAGGCCTCGCACCGGGTGCATCCCAAGACCGCCTGCGCTTTGTCGACACTATTGAAGCGTGCGTGAAAGACGCCGACTTCATCCAGGAAAGCGCCCCGGAACGCCTGGAACTGAAACTGGAACTGCACAGCAAAATCAGCGCAGCGGCCAAGCCGAATGCACTGATTGGGTCGAGTACTTCGGGTCTGTTGCCGAGTGAGTTCTACGAAGGTTCCACCCACCCGGAACGCTGCGTGGTCGGCCACCCGTTCAACCCGGTTTACCTGCTGCCGCTGGTGGAAGTGGTGGGCGGCCAAAACACCGCGCCCGAAGCGATACAGGCGGCGATCACGGTGTATGAATCCCTTGGCATGCGCCCGCTGCATGTGCGTAAGGAAGTGCCGGGGTTTATCGCTGACCGCTTGCTCGAAGCGTTGTGGCGTGAGGCGCTGCACCTGGTGAATGACGGCGTGGCGACCACTGGCGAAATCGACGATGCGATCCGCTTTGGCGCCGGCTTGCGCTGGTCGTTCATGGGCACCTTCCTCACCTACACGCTGGCGGGCGGCGATGCCGGAATGCGCCACTTCATGGCGCAGTTCGGCCCGGCGCTGCAATTGCCGTGGACGTATTTGCCGGCACCGGAGTTGACCGACAAGTTGATCGACGATGTGGTCGATGGCACCAGCGATCAGTTGGGCACACACAGCATTTCGGCGCTGGAGCGCTATCGTGATGATTGCCTTTTGGCGGTGCTGGAGGCGGTGAAGACCACCAAAGCCACGCACGGTATGAGCTTCGCCGAGTAACTGCTGTTGATTTCCTGTGGGGGCTGGCTTGCCTGCGACAGCGGTGTACGACTCACCGCCGCCATCGCAGGCAAGCCAGCTCCCACATTTAACCGAGTACATAGCCGGAATTTATGTGATGCCAGCACTCACCACCTACACCACAAAGATCCAGCCCGACTGGGTGGATTACAACGGCCACCTGCGCGATGCGTTCTACCTGTTGATTTTCAGCTACGCCACCGACGCGCTGATGGACACCCTGGGTCTGGACAGTGAAAACCGTGAGGCCAGCGGCCATTCACTGTTCACGTTGGAACTGCACCTGAACTACCTGCATGAGGTGAAACTCGGTGCCGAGGTAGAGGTGCGCACTCAACTGATCGCCCACGATGCCAAGCGCCTGCACCTCTATCACAGCCTGCACCTGGTCGGAGAGGAGAAGGAACTGGCCGGCAACGAACAGATGCTGCTGCACGTCGACCTCGCCGGTCCGCATTCGGCGCCGTTCACCGAGGCCACCCTGGAAAAACTCAGCACGATCAGCGCGCAGCAGGCCGAGTTGGCACGCCCCGCTCTCCTCGGCCGCGTGATTGGATTGCCGCCCAAAAAACAATAAGGAGCCCCCATGCAAACCGCCGCCGCTGTTGCCGATTTTCGTACTTACCCAACCATCAGCGACCTCGCCGAGGTGCAGGTGCTGACCGATCAGCTACGTGTGCGATGGGCCGATGGCCGGGTGAGCCCGTTTCATCATCAGTGGCTGCGCGACAACTGCCCGTGCGCGCAATGCGTGTACAGCGTGACCCGCGAGCAGGTGTTCGAGATTGTCGATGTGGACGAACACCTGACTGCCGTCAGCGCGCAGATCGATCAGGGATGCCTGAGCGTGCAATGGAGTGGCGGCCATCGCAGCCACTACGATCCGGGCTGGTTGCGCGCCCATGCCTATGACGACGAATCACGCGCCGAACGCCGTGCAGCCAAACCAGCATCGCAGCGATGGGACAGCACCTTCGTGTTGCCCGTTTTCGACTACGCGGGCGTGATGGAGGACCCGAACATCCTGCTGCAATGGTTGCTGGCCTTGCGTGACGCGGGCCTCACGCAAATCCGTGGCGTGCCCACCGAACCTGGCTCGCTGGCGCTGATCGCCAAGCGCATTTCGTTTATCCGCGAGAGCAACTTCGGCGTGCTCTTCAACGTGCAGTCCAAGGCCGATGCCGACAGCAATGCCTACACCGCTTTCAACCTGCCGTTGCACAGCGATTTGCCAACGCGGGAGCTGCAACCGGGGCTGCAATTTCTGCATTGCCTGGTGAACGAGGCCACCGGCGGCGAGAGCATTTTTGTCGACGGGTTCGCCATCGCCCATGCACTGCGCAGCGAAGACCCTGAAGCGTTTCGTGCGTTGTGTGAAATCCCCGTGGAGTTTCGCAATAAAGACCGTCACAGCGACTACCGCCGCCTGGCGCCGATCATTGCGCTGGATGCCTTGGGAGACGTGGCGGAGATCCGCATGGCCAACTTTTTGCGCGGGCCGTTCGAGGCGCCGGTGGAGCAGATGCCGTTGTTGTATCGGGCGTATAGGCGCTTTATTGCGATGACCCGCGAGGACCGTTTTCGGCTGATCAAACGGCTGAATCCGGGGGAGTTGTGGTGCTTTGATAACCGCCGCACCTTGCATGCGCGCAATGCGTTTGACCCGGCTTCCGGGGCGCGGCATTTCCAGGGGTGTTACATCGACCGGGATGAGTTGTTGTCCAGGATATTGGTGTTGCAAAGGTAGACCGAGGTGCGGCCTTCGCGAGCAAGCCCGCTCCCACATTAAACCGAGTTCCAAAGTTGGAATGCAGTCAAATGTAGGAGCGGGCTTGCTCGCGAAGAGGCCAGTGCAGTCACCACAAAACCCAGGCAAAAAAAGCCCCGATCAAGCCGTGACAAGACCGGGGCAGAGTGCTTGGTGTGAGCGTGACATCCCGAGGGTGACCAAACCTTCAAGCTGCGTGCCTGGCATTCAGTGTGCCTATTACTTCTGTCGGTAAATGACCCGAAAACGACCTGCTCATAGCCATATGAGCCATTCGTCAATTCTGCCCTTGCCGACCGGACGGGGGCCTACCAGAATCCCAGTCAGTCCCCGCTCCCTACACCAGGATGAACGTCATGATGCACGCGGATTTGATTGATCAGGATGACCTGCTGGGCCAACTGCGCTCGCTGGGTTTTGAAGTCTCCAGCGGTGCCACCGCCGAGCAGGCTTGCGAGTGCGCGGTACGTGGTTTGAGCGCTGCGCGGGCCAAGGCGCTCAAGAGCATGGTGGAACAGATGTACACCGGCAGTGCGACAATCTTGCCGGCCGTACGCCAGGCGATCGACAAGCAGCTGTTGCCGGCGTTGGTGCAGTTCAAGCAGAACTCCGGCGCCTGACAATCCCCTGTGGCCAGCGGGCTTGTCCTGCGTTGGGCTGCGCAGCAGCCCCAATCCAGGCAATGCGGTGTATCAGACGAACCTCAACACGCGGTTTTGGGGCCGCTGCGCAGCCCAACGCGGGGCAAGCCCGCTCGCCACTAGGTTGGGTTAGAGCCTGACACTCGCAAACGTCGACTCGTTCCTGGCCTGGCTCAACGCCGACATCGGCCCGGACAACGGTGACAACACCAGCGCCTGCGGAATCGGCATCATCGCCACTTGCTGGGTAGTGTTGGACCCTACGCGCTCATCGCGCGGCGGAATGCCGAAGTATTCGCGGTAGCACTTGGAGAAGTGCGGCGTGGACACAAACCCGCACACCGAGGCCACTTCGATGATCGACATCGGCGTTTGCTTGAGCAACTGCCGTGCACGGATCAGGCGCAGCTTCAGGTAATAGCGCGACGGCGAGCAGTGCAGGTATTTCTGGAACAACCGCTCCAGCTGACGACGCGACACGGCGACGTACACCGCCAGCTCGTCCAGGTCGATCGGCTCTTCGAGGTTGGCTTCCATCAGCGCGACGATTTCCTGCAGCTTCGGCTGGTTGGTGCCGAGCATGTGCTTGAGCGGCACACGCTGGTGGTCCTGTTCGTTGCGGATGCGTTCGTACACAAACATTTCGGAGATGGCGGCGGACAATTCACGGCCGTGGTCGCGGCTGATCAGGTGCAGCATCATGTCCAGCGGCGCGGTGCCGCCAGAGCTGGTGAAGCGATTGCGGTCGAGGGTGAACAGGCGCGTGCTCATGGCCACGCGCGGGAAGGCTTCCTGCATCGACGCCAGGCATTCCCAGTGCACGCTGCAATCAAAACCGTCGAGCAAACCGGCGCAGGCCAGGGCCCAACTGCCGGTGCACACCGCGCCAAGACGACGCGACTGACGCGCCTGGCTTTGCAGCCACGAGACGTGCTCACGGGTAACGGTACGCTGGATTCCCACGCCGCCGCACACGATCACAGTGTCCAGGGCCGGGGCTTTGTGCATGGAGGCATCGGGGGTGATTTGCAGGCCGTCGCTGGCCCACACCTGGTTGCCGTCGACACTCAGGGTTGTCCAGCGATACAGCTCGCGGCCGGACAGCTGGTTGGCCATGCGCAGCGGTTCTACTGCCGAGGCCAGGGAAATCAGCGTGAAATTGTCCAGCAGCAAAAAGCCGATGGATTGAGGCGCACGGTTCTGGGGTTGAGCCCCGGAGTTGAACGACGTCATCGCGGTATCTCCTCACACAAAGCGGGTGATGGCCTCAGGCGAGGCTCTTGTTATTGCGCTCACCCTGGAAAGGAGAGGCTTTGAATTGATAGAGCAAATGCCATGCCTAAAATTGAATGGCCATTCAATAACTCCTGAAAACGACCTGATGACGCGTCTATATAAGCCCGCGTAAGGAGTGCGGGATAGGCCCCGAAAAGGCCGCTGGAGTGAGCCTGCTCACGGGGTGTGAGCAGATCGGTAGCACTTGTGGGAAGGCGCTTTGAGCGCGTGGGAAAAGTCTGTCACCGCACGCACAGGTGACGGGTGGTCGGGCGAGGAATCGTCTGAGGGCTACTTGTCTGTTTGCGACGCGCTAAAAGGTGGCGCTTTTGGGTCCGGGTGTTCACTTTATGAGCAGTGTTGGACGGACTACCGCTATCGGGGGCAAGCCCCCTCCCACCTTTTGAATTGTGAATACCTTCAAGTGTGGGAGGGGGCTTGCCCCCGATTAGCCGCAACTCGGTATCAGCACTCGACAGCACTCACCGCCAACCCGCCCCGCGAGGTTTCCTTGTACTTGTCGTGCATGTCCGCGCCGGTATCGCGCATGGTGCGGATCACCCGGTCCAGGGAGATAAAGTGCTGGCCATCGCCACGCAGCGCCATCTGCGCCGCGTTGATGGCTTTTACCGCGGCAATCGCGTTGCGCTCGATGCACGGCACTTGCACCAGGCCGCCCACCGGGTCGCAGGTCAGGCCGAGGTTGTGTTCCAGGCCGATTTCGGCGGCGTTGCACAATTGTTCCGGCGTGGCGCCAAGGATTTCCGCCAGCCCCGCCGCGGCCATGGCACACGCCGAACCCACTTCACCCTGGCAGCCGACTTCGGCGCCGGAAATCGAGGCGTTCTTTTTGCACAAAATTCCCACGGCCGCCGCGCTGAGCAAATAGTCGACCACGTTGGCTTCGGTCACCTCGTCGCTGAATTTCATGAAGTAGTGCAGCACCGCCGGGATGATCCCCGCCGCGCCATTGGTCGGTGCGGTGACCATGCGCCCACCCGCTGCGTTTTCCTCATTCACCGCCAGGGCGAACAGGTTGACCCACTCCATCGCGCTCAAGGTCGAGCCAATCACATTCGGCTTGTTCAACTCCTGCAAGCTGCGGTGCAACTTGGCGGCGCGGCGCCGCACGTTCAAACCACCGGGCAGGATGCCTTCGTGCTTGAGGCCCTGCTCCACGCAATCCTGCATGGCGCGCCAGAGTTTCATCAGGCCGCTGCGGATTTCTTCTTCGTCGCGCCAGGTCTTTTCGTTGGCCAGCATCAACTCGGCCACGCGCAGGTTATGGGTTTTGCACAGCTGCAACAGCTCTACAGCGCTGGAAAAATCATACGGCAGCTCGGTGCGGTCCATATCCGCCACGCCGCTTTGCGCCTGGGCCTGGTCCACCACAAAACCGCCGCCGACCGAATAGTAGGTATCGCGGTGCAGCTCGCCGTCATCGCCGAACACCACAAGGGTCATGGCGTTAGGGTGAAACGGCAGGTTTTCGTCGAGCAGGCGCATGTCGCGCGCCCAGACGAAGGGCACCGGCAGGCGGCCGTCGAGCAAGAGCGTGTCGGTCTCGCGCAGGGTATGAATACGCAGGCCGATGTGCGCCGGGTCGATTGCGTCCGGCCATTCGCCCATCAGGCCCATGATGGTGGCGGTGTCGCTGCCGTGGCCGATGCCGGTGGCCGACAAGGAGCCGTACAGCTGAACTTCAACGCGCCTGACCTGTTCCAACAGTTCACGTTCACGTAATGCCTGGACGAACAACGCCGCGGCGCGCATGGGGCCGACGGTGTGAGAACTAGAAGGCCCGATGCCGATCTTGAACAGGTCGAAAACACTGATAGCCATTGCGGTAGAACTCCTCGATAAGCACGGCCAGGCTTGAACGAGGTGCTACGCTCAGATCGCCCAGATGGCGGCATCATCAAGCTTTTGCTTGCCCTCACGGCGTCTCACACCGACGTAACCATGCTCACCAACGCCGCCCTCGTGCGATCGGGCGTTTTGGCCGTTTTTAGCGGTGCAGATCGGTAAAAACTGCGGTTTTGCCATTGGAAAAACCTGTAAGCGACGTCACCGACACTGGATACGACCATCCCTGTACTGGATACGACGCCCCCTGTAGGCGTCAGATTTTCACTGGTACATGATCAGTCTCGACTCGTTTGCAAGGCACCGTGCCGTCGCCTCGATGCACGCCCCAACCGCAACACATATAAAGCGCGGCGAATGCCGCCAGAAAAGACACAGGAGTCTACCCCGATGAAAGGTTCACCCTCGTTGTTGTTGGCCGCCATGCTGAGTCTGCCAGTTGTGGCACACGCTGCAGAACCGGAACAGTGCAAGACCGTCAACTTCTCCGATGTCGGCTGGACCGACATCACCGTCACGACCGCGACCACCAGCGAAGTCCTCAAGGGCCTGGGCTACAAGCCGCGCACCACGATGATTTCGGTACCGGTGACTTACAAGTCACTGGCCGACGGCAAGAACATGGACATCTTCCTCGGCAACTGGATGCCGACCATGGAAAACGACATCAAGCAGTACCGTGATGCCGGCACCGTGGAAACCGTGCGCGCCAACCTGGAAAACGCCAAGTACACCCTGGCGGTCCCGGAGGCGCTGTACAACAAGGGCCTGAAAGACTTCGCCGACATCGTCAAATTCAAGGATGAACTGGGCGGCAAGATCTACGGGATCGAGCCGGGCAACGACGGCAACCGCACCATTCAGACCCTCATCGACAAAGACGCCTTCGGCTTGAAAACCGCAGGTTTCAAAGTGGTCGAGTCCAGCGAAGCCGGGATGCTCTCGCAAGTGGAACGCGCCTCCAAGCGTGACCAGGCCATCGTGTTCCTGGGCTGGGAACCGCACCCGATGAACACCCGCTTCAAGATGAAGTACCTGACCGGCGGTGACGACTCGTTCGGCCCCAACTACGGCCAGGCCACCATCTACACCAACGTTCGCAAGGGCTACACCCAGGAATGCAGCAACGTTGGCCAATTGCTGAAAAACCTGTCGTTCACCTTGAACATGGAAAGCACCCTGATGGGTAACGTCCTTGACGACAAGATGAAGCCTGACGCCGCGGCCAAAGCCTGGCTGAAGAAGAACCCGCAAGTGCTCGACACCTGGCTGGCCGGTGTGACCACCGTGGATGGCAAACCCGGTTTGGAGGCCGTCAAAGCTTACCTCGACAAGTAATCGCTGACCCCGGGCCGGTGCGCTGGCCCGGGATGTTTTCCCCTTCGCATGTGGACATTCACTACCATGCTGACTGAACATAAAATCCCACTAGGCCAGTACATCGCTGCCTTCGTCGAATGGTTGACCCAACACGGTGCCAACTACTTCGACGCAATCGCATCGACCCTGGAAACGATGATCCACGGCGTGACGTTTGCGCTGACCTGGTTCAATCCGCTGGCATTGATCGGTCTGATTGCGCTACTCGCTCACTTCATTCAACGCAAATGGGGCCTGACGGTGTTTGTCATCGCCTCCTTCTTGCTGATCCTGAACCTGGGGTACTGGCAGGAAACCATGGAAACCCTCGCGCAGGTGCTGTTCGCCACCCTGGTCTGCGTGGTCATCGGCGTGCCGCTGGGCATTGTTGCCGCGCACAAACCGATGTTCTACACCCTGATGCGGCCGGTGCTCGATCTGATGCAGACCGTGCCGACCTTCGTCTATCTCATCCCTACCCTGACCCTCTTCGGGCTGGGTGTGGTGCCCGGGCTGATTTCCACGGTGGTGTTCGCAATTGCCGCGCCGATCCGCCTGACCTACCTGGGCATCCGTGATGTGCCGCAAGAATTGATGGACGCCGGCAAGGCCTTTGGCTGCTCGCGCCGTCAGTTGCTCTCACGCATTGAACTGCCCCACGCCATGCCGAGCATTGCCGCCGGCATTACCCAATGCATCATGCTGTCGTTATCGATGGTGGTGATCGCGGCCCTGGTGGGCGCTGACGGCCTCGGCAAGCCGGTGGTCAACGCACTCAACACCGCCGACATCGCCCTGGGCTTTGAAGCCGGCCTGGCAATCGTGTTGCTGGCCATCATGCTCGACCGCATCTGCAAACAACCCGACGCCAAAGTAGGGGGTGATGCATGAGCATTATCCGATTCGACAATGTCGATGTGATCTTCTCCAAAGACCCGCGCGAAGCCCTCAAGCTGCTCGACCAGGGCATGCACCGCAACGAAATCCTGAAAAAGACCGGGCAGATTGTCGGCGTTGAAAAAGCCAGCCTGGACATCGAGAAAGGCGAGATCTGCGTGCTGATGGGCCTGTCCGGTTCCGGCAAGTCGAGCTTGCTGCGCTGCATCAACGGCCTCAACACCGTCAGCCGTGGCCAGCTGTTTGTGGAGCATGAAGGTCGCCAGATCGACATCGCTTCATGCACGCCGGCCGAGCTGAAAATGATGCGCACCAAGCGCATCGCCATGGTGTTCCAGAAATTCGCATTGATGCCGTGGCTGACGGTGCGTGAAAACATCAGCTTCGGCCTTGAGATGCAGGGCCGTCCGGAGAAAGAACGCCGCGCGCTGGTGGATGAAAAGCTCGAACTGGTGGGCCTGGCCCAATGGCGCAACAAGAAGCCCGACGAGTTGTCCGGCGGCATGCAGCAGCGCGTCGGCCTGGCCCGCGCGTTGGCGATGGACGCCGATATCCTGCTGATGGACGAACCCTTCTCCGCCCTCGACCCGCTGATCCGCCAGGGCCTGCAGGATGAACTGCTGGAGCTGCAACGCAAGCTGAGCAAGACCATTGTGTTTGTGAGCCACGATCTGGATGAGGCGCTCAAACTGGGTAGCCGCATCGCGATCATGAAAGACGGCAAGATCATCCAGTACAGCGTGCCGGAAGAGATCGTGCTGAACCCGGCGGACGACTATGTGCGTACCTTCGTCGCCCACACCAACCCGCTGAACGTGCTGTGCGGCCGTAGCCTGATGCGCACCCTGGACAACTGCACGCGGGTCAACGGCTCGGTGTGCCTCGATCCGGGCGGCGATTCCTGGCTGGACCTGGCCGAAGGCAACACGATCCAGGGCGCCCGCCAGAATGGCGCGGTGATGAACCTGCAGAACTGGGCACCGGGGCAAGCCGTGGAAGGGTTGGGCCGGGTACCGACGCTGGTGGATTCCAATATCGGCATGCGCGATGCATTGCAGATTCGTTATCACACCGGCAACAAGCTGGTGCTGCATAACAACAACCAGGTGGTGGGGATTTTGGGGGACAGCGAGCTTTACCATGCCCTGCTAGGCAAGAACCTGGGCTGACAAACACTGCACATCTCAATGTAGAAACTGGGTCAATGTGGGAGGGGGCTTGCCCCCGATTGCGGTGTATCAGTAACAGAAGTACTGACTGACACATTGCTATCGGGGGCAAGCCCCCTCCCACATTTAGTTCTGTTTACATATTTGGACTCAGTGGTGTCGGTGAGGACACCACCCGTCTTCAACTATCAGCTATAGACACGGCCAAGGAGCTGCCGATGGCTTTCAAACTGATCGAGCACGTCCCGGGTGATCTGTTCCTGGGTGAAGCCCATCAGGTCGTACTCTTGAGGTCCGTTGTGCAGGTAGACCTCGGCCCGGTAGTAACGCGTGCGCTCTTCTTCAGGCAAGTCGCTCGGTGCCGACGAATAAGCATCCAGGCTCACCTCATAGACAAACGGGTTGCCCTCTTCCATCTCGATGCGCACACCGATGCAACGCTTGGATTTGCCCAACAAGGTCTGCACTTCCAGCCCTTGCTCACGCAACGCCGTCGCCGCCTCTTCCAACGCCGGCGTGACATGCTTGTCCATAAAGCGCTGCACGGTGGCCTGGCTCGGTTGCAGGTCCAGCGCGGTCAAACGCTCGCTGAAACCACGGCGGCCACGCTCAGCCAGTTGCGCTTGCTCCTGTTCGATGGCCACGTCCTGGCGCATGGCCTTGTGCAAACCGAACATGAACAGAATCAGCACCACCGAGAACGGCAGCCCCGCCAGCACCACCATGGTTTGCATGGCTTCGAAGTTACCCGCAAACAGCAGGCCAATGGTCACCAGGGTGATCACGACCGACCAGAAGATCCGCAGCCAGTGCGGCGCATCTTCGTCCACATTGCCGCCTTTGCACGACAGGTTGGCCATCATCACCGCGCCGGAATCCGCCGGGGTCAGGAACAGCACAAAGCCCACGAAGATCGACACGCCGATCACAATTTTCGACGCCGGGTAATGCTCCAGCAATTGGTAGATGGCCATCGACGGTTGTTCCAGCGCCGTCTTGCCCAACTCCACGGCACCGTGGTTGAGCACCAGGTCCAGGGCCGAGTTACCGAAGATCGACAACCACGCCAAGGTGAAGCCCAGCGGGATCAGCAGCACGCCGGCCACCAGTTCACGCACGGTACGACCACGGGAAATACGCGCGATGAACATGCCCACGAATGGCGCCCAGGAAATCCACCAGGCCCAGTAGAACAGCGTCCACAGGCCCATCCAGCGCTCGGTCTTGTCGGCGTCGCCTTCGTACACATACAGGTCGAAAGTTTTCAGCACGATACCGTTGAGGTAGTCACCGGTGTTCTGCACCAAGCCATTGAGCAGGTGCAGGGTCGGGCCAAACAGCAGCACAAAGATCAGCAAACCGCTGAACAGCACGATGTTGAGGTTGGACAGGCGGCGAATGCCGTTCTCCACACCCGACACGGCGGCGATGGTCGCCACGGTGCTCATCACGATGATCACGATCAACAGGTTGGTGTTGCTGTGCGCCATGCCGAACAGGTTTTCAAGCCCCGACGACACCTGCATCGCGCCAATCCCCAGGTTGGTCACCAGGCCCAGCAGGGTCACGAACATGCCGAAGCCGTCCACCGCGTGGCCAGCCGCGCCCTTCACCCAACGCTCGCCCACCAGCGGGTACAACGCCGAACGCAAGGCCAGCGGCTGGTTATGGCGATACGCGAAGTACGCCACGGCCAGGCCGACCAAGGCATAGATCGCCCAGCCGTGCAGGCCCCAGTGCAGGAACGTCAGTTGCAGCGCCTGGCGTGCCGCGCTATTGCTGGCAGCCGCGCCTTCGGGCGGGTTGAAGTAGTGGTCCAACGGCTCCGAGGCACCGAAGTACAACAGCGAGATGCCGATGCCCGACGAGAACAGCATGCCGGCCCAGGCGCCGTAGCTGAAGTCCGGGGTGTCGTCCTTGCTGCCCAGTTTCAACTTGCCGTAGGACGAAAACGCCAGGCCGACCACAAAGACCAGGTAGGCAGCGATGACCACCATGTAGTACCAGCCGAAGCTTTTCGACAGCCACGCCTGTGCTACGCCGAGCATGCGCCCGGCCTCCTGCGGGGCGATGATCAGAATGGCGGTCAACAACAGAATGAGCGCGGTGGAGGTGTAGAACACCCAACCGTTGACCCGGACCTTTTCCGGCGGGGTCTTTATAAGAGAGGCAGAACTCATGGCGCAGATGCTCCGGGCAGTGCGAGAGAGAAACACAAGGCAACGGTTATCCCGGGACATCGATTTTTCGGCAGTCGACGGACGGGTGTTATAAAGACACCCCGAAAATTCTTGAGCCTCGCCAAAGCGACGCCCAGGCCCTGATACGGCCTGTTTCAAGGGTTTTTGCAGGTGTCAGAGGCAGTGGCTCACAGGTAGGAAATATCTGCAGGTCGCGACCATTTGTCGCAGATCTTATTCTTTGTTGATTGAACGTTCAATCAAAACAAAATAGACTGGCCTTCAAGCCGACGGACGTTTATCGCCCAACGGCAGGCCTAAGGAGAGGTGCTACATGCCCAAGGTCGGTATGCAACCCATACGCCGCCAGCAGTTGATCGAAGCCACCTTGACGGCCATCGATCAGGTCGGAATGGGAGATGCCAGCATTGCGCTGATCGCCCGTTTGGCCGGCGTCTCGAACGGCATCATCAGTCACTACTTTCAGGACAAGAACGGCCTGATCGCCGCGACGATGCGGTACTTGATGAATGTGCTGATCGAGAACGTCCACGAACGCAGGCAAGCGCTGAAGGACGACAGCCCACGGGCGCACCTTCGGGTGATCATCGAGGGCAACTTCGATGCCAGCCAGGTCAATGGACCGGCAATGAAAACCTGGCTGGCCTTCTGGGCCACCAGCATGCATCACCCGTCATTGCACAGGTTGCAGCGGATCAACGATCAACGTCTGTATTCCAACCTGTGCTGCCAGTTCCGCCGAGTGCTGCCGCTGCCTCACGCACGCAAAGCAGCCAGAGGACTGGCGGCCCTGATCGACGGTTTGTGGTTGCGCGGCGCCCTGTCGGGAGACGCTTTCGACACGGAGCAGGCGCAACGGATCGCTTACGAATACATGGATTTCCAATTGGCCAAGCAGGTGAGTTAGAGCACACATAACCGCTCAACCCCTGAACGTCTGCCGCTCAGTGTTGCCAGAAACCCCATGGCTCACCGGCGGCGGGTAACGCCAACCACTTATGCACTTGCGAGGACTTTATGGCCCGTTTCGAACTGCAAAAACTCTACATTGACGGCGGCTACAGCGACGCTGGCAGCGATGCCACCTTCGAAGCCATCAACCCGGCTAACGGTGAAGTTCTCGCCCAAGTGCAACGTGCTACCAAGGAAGACGTTGAACGTGCCGTGGTCAGCGCCGAAAAAGGCCAGAAAATCTGGGCCGCGATGACCGCCATGGAGCGTTCGCGCATCCTGCGCCGTGCCGTCGACATCCTGCGCGAGCGCAACGATGAGCTGGCCGCCCTGGAAACCCTGGACACCGGTAAAGCCTTCTCCGAAACCCAATACGTCGACATCGTCACCGGCGCCGACGTGCTGGAATACTACGCAGGCCTGGTGCCGGCCATCGAAGGCGAGCAGATCCCGCTGCGCGACACGTCGTTCGTCTACACCCGCCGCGAACCGCTGGGCGTGGTCGCCGGTATCGGCGCGTGGAACTACCCGATCCAGATCGCCCTGTGGAAATCCGCACCGGCCCTGGCTGCCGGTAACGCGATGATCTTCAAACCAAGCGAAGTCACCTCGCTGACCACCCTGAAACTGGCCGAGATCTACACCGAAGCTGGCGTGCCGGCTGGCGTGTTCAACGTCCTGACGGGCAGCGGCCGTGAAGTCGGCACCTGGCTGACCGAGCACCCGCGCATCGAGAAAGTCTCGTTCACCGGCGGCACCGACACCGGCAAGAAAGTCATGGCCAGCGCTTCGAGCTCCTCGCTCAAAGAAGTCACCATGGAACTGGGCGGCAAGTCGCCGCTGATCGTGTTCGAAGACGCCGACCTGGATCGCGCGGCCGACATCGCGATGATGGCCAACTTCTACAGCTCCGGCCAGGTCTGCACCAACGGCACTCGCGTGTTCGTGCCTAAGCACCTGCAGGCAGCCTTCGAAGCCAAGATTGTTGAGCGTGTTGCGCGCATCCGCATTGGCGACCCGCAAGACGAGAACACCAACTTCGGACCGCTGGTCAGCTTCGCCCACATGGAAAGCGTGCTCGGCTACATCGCCAAAGGTAAGGAAGAAGGCGCTCGCGTCCTGTGCGGCGGCGACCGTCTGACCGATGGCAACTTCGCCAAAGGCGCCTACGTGGCCCCGACCGTGTTCACCGACTGCACCGACGAGATGACCATCGTCCGTGAAGAAATCTTCGGCCCAGTGATGAGCATCCTCACTTACGAGACCGAAGAAGAAGTGATCCGTCGCGCCAACGACACCGACTTCGGCCTGGCCGCGGGCCTGGTAACCAAAGACCTGAACCGCGCTCACCGCGTGATTCATCAGCTGGAAGCGGGTATCTGCTGGATCAACGCCTGGGGCGAATCCGACGCCAAGATGCCGGTCGGTGGCTACAAGCAATCCGGTGTGGGCCGTGAGAACGGCATCAGCTCGCTGAACAACTTCACCCGCATCAAATCGGTACAGGTTGAGCTGGGCGATTACGCCTCGGTGTTCTAACACCCGAGCGTTGTATTGCCTGCGAGGCCTCATCGGGGGCAAGCCCCCTCCCACATTTGAAGGTATTCACAATTCAAATTGTGGGAGGGAGCTGCCCCCGATGAGGCCCGACCTGACCACACTTCAAAGAGGGTGCATCCAATGTCCCAAGAATACGATTACATCATTGTGGGTGCCGGCTCCGCCGGTAACACCCTGGCGACCCGTCTGACCGAAGACGAAGGCGTCACCGTCCTGCTGCTGGAAGCCGGCGGCCCGGATTACCGTTTTGACTTCCGTACCCAAATGCCGGCCGCGCTGGCGTTCCCGCTGCAAGGCCGCCGCTACAACTGGGCCTACGAAACCGATCCAGAGCCGCACATGGACGGTCGCCGGATGGAATGCGGTCGCGGCAAGGGCCTGGGCGGCTCCTCGCTGATCAACGGCATGTGCTACATCCGTGGCAACGCGATGGACTACGACAACTGGTCGAAACTGCCAGGTCTGGAAAACTGGACTTACCTCGACTGCCTGCCGTATTTCCGTAAAGCCGAAACCCGCGACATCGGCCCGAACGACTACCACGGTGGCGAAGGCCCGGTCAGCGTGACCACGCCCAAAGCCGGCAACAACCCGCTGTTCCACGCCATGGTTGAAGCCGGCGTGCAGGCCGGTTACCCGCGCACCGACGACTTGAACGGCTACCAGCAAGAAGGCTTCGGCCCGATGGACCGTACTGTCACGAAAAATGGCCGTCGCGCCAGCACCGCACGCGGTTACCTGGACACGGCTAAAAAGCGTTCGACCCTGACCATCGTCACCCACGCCCTCACCGACAAAGTCTTGTTTGAAGGCAAGCGTGCCGTTGGCGTGCGTTACCTGATCGGCGCTGCCGAAGAGCGCGTTGAAGCCCGCGCGCGCAAAGAAGTATTGGTGTGCAGCGGCGCAATCGCTTCGCCGCAACTGCTGCAACGCTCCGGTGTGGGTCCGGCCAAACTGCTCGAAAGCCTCGACATCCCGGTGGTTCATGACCTGCCAGGCGTCGGCGAAAACCTGCAGGACCACCTTGAGCTGTACCTGCAATACGCCTGCACCCAACCGGTGTCGCTGTACCCGTCGCTGCTCTGGTACAACCAGCCTGCGATTGGTGCCGAGTGGCTGTTCAACGGCACCGGCATCGGCGCCAGCAACCAGTTCGAGGCCGGCGGTTTTATCCGTTCGCGTCCGGAATTCGAATGGCCGAACATCCAGTACCACTTCCTGCCGGTGGCGATTAACTACAACGGCAGCAACGGTGTGAAAGAGCACGGTTTCCAGGCACACATGGGTTCCATGCGCTCGCCGAGCCGTGGCCGCGTGCAATTGAAGTCGAAGAACCCACGGGACTACCCGAGCATCCTCTTCAACTACATGGCCACTGAGCAGGACTGGCAGGAATTCCGTGACGGCATCCGCCTGACCCGTGAAATCATGCAGCAGCCGGCGCTGGACCCCTACCGTGGCCGCGAAATCAGCCCGGGTATTGAAGTGCAAACCGATGAGCAACTCGACAAGTTCATCCGCGAGCACGCCGAAACTGCGTTCCACCCGTCCTGCTCGTGCAAAATGGGCACCGACGAGATGGCTGTAGTGGATGGCGAAGGCCGTGTGCATGGCATGCAGGGTCTGCGCGTTGTGGATGCGTCGATCATGCCGATCATCACCACCGGCAACCTGAACGCGCCGACGATCATGATCGCCGAGAAAATCGCCGACAAGATCCGTGGCCGCCAACCGCTGCCGCGCAGCACCGCCGACTACTACGTAGCAGGCGATGCGCCGGTGCGTGGCAAGCCGATGCGTGAAGTCGGCCCTACCGCGCAGTAAACCCTCACCTGTGGCGAGCGGGCTTGCCCCGCGTTGGGCTGCGTAGCGGCCCCAAAATCTTGGGAGCGCTTCGCACTCCAACGCGGGGCAAGCCCGCTCGCCACAACACGCCCGCTCGCCACAGGTGATCGCCTGTCCTTGATCAGCTCCCAGCCCAGGCCTACTCTATTTGCCTGCCCGCGATGAGCCGCCCACAAGGAAGGCCCCATGTTCGATCACCACGCCACTCTCAAAAAGCACTTCAGTGCCCTGCGCACCCGCGCCGAATTTTTCTCGCTGCGTTACGTCCGCGAATCCGGCCAATACCTGTCGGTCCGCAAGAACGTCGCCGAGCCGCCACACCTGAACCACGACGAGGGCGCCATGCTCACCGTGCGTCTCAACGGCGTGGAAGCCTACGCCGCCACAAACGACATCTCGCTTGCCGGCCTGCAAGCCGCCCTTGAGCGCGCTGAACAGCAAGCCCGGCGGATCTTGCCCCACGCCCTGCTCGACCTGCACACGCAGCCGGTCTCCAGTGACGTCGCCGACTACCTGTCACCGGACCTCGACCAGCCCTTCCCGTCCTTGAGCGACTGCTACCAACTGTTGGGCGATGAGTCTGCCAGCGTGCCCAAGGACGAGCGCCTGGTCAGCTGGGAAGTCAGCCTGGGCACCACCCGCGTGGAGCAGATCTACCTCAACAGCGCCGGTGCCGAACTGCGCCAGGCTCAGCGTTTCGTCTACCCGGGCCTGAGCGTCACCGCGTTTGACGGCAACGACAGCCAGACCCGCACCCTGGGCGGCACCAACTTCGGCCAGCAAGGCAGTGCGAACGTGATTCGCCGCTTCGGCCTGGCCGGCGCCGCCCGCCAGGTGGCCGACGAAGCCCTGCAACTGCTGCTCGCGCCCAACACACCCAACGGCCCGCGCGACCTGCTGCTGATGCCCGACCAGATGATCCTGCAGATCCACGAGTCCATCGGCCACCCGCTGGAGCTGGACCGCATCCTCGGTGATGAGCGCAATTACGCCGGCACCAGCTTTGTGAAGGCCAGCGATTTTGGCCACCTGCAATACGGCTCGCCCTTGCTCAACGTGACCTTCGACCCGGACATCCCCGAGCAGCTCGCCAGCTACAGCCATGACGACGACGGCACCCGCGCCACCAGGCAGTTCCTGATCCGTGACGGCTTGCTGCTCAAGCCGTTGGGCGGCGCGCTGTCGCAATTTCGCTCGGGGCTCGGCGGCGTCGCTAACAGCCGAGCGTGCAGCTGGAACCGCGCGCCGATCGACCGCATGGCCAACTTGAACATCGAGGCCGGCGACAAAACCCAGGCCGAGCTGATCAGCGGCATCGAGCACGGCATTCTGATGAGCACCAACCGCTCATGGTCCATTGATGATGCGCGCAACAAGTTCCAGTTCGGCTGCGAGTGGGGCCAACTGATCGAAAACGGCGAGCTTAAAGGCGTGGTGAAGAACCCCAACTACCGTGCGATTTCCGCGCAGTTCTGGCGCAAGCTCAGCGCCGTCGGCGACGCCAGCACGTTCAAGGTGTTGGGCACGCCGAACTGCGGCAAAGGCGAGCCCAACCAGGTGATTCGCGTGGGTCACGCGTCACCGGCGTGCGTGTTCAGTGATGTCGACGTATTTGGGGGAGATGCCTGATGAACAACTTCAAGGCACTGGTGGACTGGCTCAAGCAGGCCATCACCGATAAGGAACAATTTCACCTCGGCTACGCAGACGAATCATCCGAGTTCGTACGCTTCAACCACGCCCAGGTGCGCCAGGCCGGCCAGGTGCAACAGGCCAGCCTGAACCTCAAGCTTATCAACGACGGCCGCCACGCCGACCTCGGCATTACCTTGGCCGGTGAGCCGGAACTGGACCGCCAGCGCCTCGCCGATGGCCTGCAACAGTTGCGCGAAACCTTGCCTTTGCTGCCACAGGACCCGTACCTGCTGCTGAACCACAACGCCTGGCAAAGCCATAACGAGCAGTTACGACCGCTGCCGGAACTGGCCCAGGTGCTGGAAGACATCAGCCAGGCCGCAAAAGGCGTGGACCTGGTCGGCTTCTACGCTGCTGGCCCGATCACCCGAGGGTTCGCCAGTTCGGACGGTGCGTTCGGCTGGCATCAGGCCAACAGCTTCAACTTCGATTTCAGCCTGTTCCACGCCAACGGCGAAGCGGTCAAAGCCAGCTACGCCGGGCACACCTGGGACAGCGCCGAATTCAGCGCACGCTTGCAGCAGGCGCGCGAGCAACTAGAGTTTCTTGGCCGCCCACTGCACAAGCTCGCCCCCGGGCAGTACCGCGCCTACCTCGCCCCCGCGGCGCTGGAAGAAATCATCAGCATCATCACCTGGGGCGGGTTTTCCGCTCAGGCCATCGCCAGCAAAGCCAGCTCGTTGCAAAAGCTGTATGCCGGTGAGCAGTCGTTGAGCCCATTGGTCAAAGTCGATGAGCAGATCAGCGGCTCGCTGAGCCAGGCGTTCTCCACCGAAGGCTACCCGCGCGGGGATGTGACGCTGATCAACGCGGGCAAGGCCGAGGGCCAGTTGATCAACTCGCGCAGCGCCGCCGAATACGGCCTGAGCACCAACGGCGCCAGCAGCGACGAGTCGCCCAGCGCCTTGCAGATGGCGGCGGGCAGCCTCGCCCAGGCCGATATCCTCAAGCAGTTGGGTACCGGGCTGTACATCAGCAACCTGTGGTACCTGAACTATTCGGATTTGCCGGCCGCCCGCCTGACCGGCATGACGCGCTTTGCCACGTTCTGGGTGGAAGACGGCGAGATCAAGGCGCCGGTCAGCACCATGCGCTTTGATGACAGCGTCTACAACTTGCTCGGTTCGCAACTTGAAGCGCTGACTGCTGAGCGGGAGCTGTTGTTGTCGGCGAGTACGTATAGCCAGCGCAATACCGCGTCCAACTTGTTGCCAGGCGCGTTGGTCAAACGCCTGACTCTCACCTTATAAGCACTGCGACTCCCCTGTGGGAGCTGGCTTGCCTGCGATAGCATCACTGCGGTGTCACTGATACACCGAGGTGACTGCATCGCAGGCAAGCCAGCTCCCACACTGTTCTGTGCTCGTTCCTTACACCCTCGTTTAGCTCCTTCCTACCGAAAAATCCCATCTCATACTTCTCCCCGTGCGGCATGTTGTCGCCCGTAAAAAACCTCGTTATAACGGTTAGTGGCACCCCGCCACCAACCCCACGTGTGCGCACGTGATGCATGACCTTGCCTGGATTGGGCAAGCTGGAGCGTTGACATGGACCATGGAAGTTTTGTCATAGAAGGGCTGTTCAAACACTACAACGTTCACGTTGAGCAGCTTGGTAACGATTCGGAAAAGAAAACCGTCCTGATGGTCAATGGGGCACTGTCCACCACCCGCTCCTTCGCCCGCACCAGCAAGTGCCTGGCGGAACACTTCAATGTGCTGCTGTTCGATCTGCCGTTCTCCGGCCTTTCGCGCGAGTACAACAGCAACCTTGACCTGGTCACCAAAGACGACGAAGTCCAAATCCTGCGTGCCCTGGTGGAACGCTTCCAGGTCAGCCACCTGGTGTCGGCCTCCTGGGGCGGCATCTCCACGCTGCTGACCCTGGCGCACAACCCGCCCTCTATCGAAAGCTCGGTGGTGATGGCCCTGGCGCCCAACCTCAACCAGGCCATGCTCGACTATGTGGAGCGCGTGCGCGTGCTGATCGAAGCGGATGACAAGTCTGCCGTTGGCCACCTGCTCAACGAGACCGTTGGCAAGTACCTGTCACCGCGCCTCAAGCGCAATAACCACCGGCACCTGTCGAACATGGCCACCACCGAGTACCGCCAGGCGCGCTTTCATATCCACCAGGTGCTGGGCCTGGGCGATGGCAATTACCTGCCGGCGCTCACGCAGATCGAAACGCCGGTGCATTTCATCAACGGCGCGCTGGATGAGTACACCCCGGCCGCGGAGGCCCAACTGTTCAAAAAATACGTAGGCCGCAGCACCTTCGCCGTCGCCGAACACACCGGCCACTTGCTCGACCTTGAATCCCGCGAGGCTGCGCTGGCGGTGCACCGGGCGCTGCTGGATTTCCTCGTCGGAGCGCACGCGACATTGTCAGATTTAGACGAACCGCCAGTGGGAAAAGGAGCGACGGATGGCGCATAATCGCCGACACATAGCCTGCTAACAAAAAGGTAGCTCATGCCCAATCGCGCCCCTCTCGACGCCAAGACCGCCCGCTGGCTCCCCTGGGTGGTGGCGATTGCCTTCTTCATGCAGTCGCTGGATGGGACGATTCTCAACACGGCACTGCCGGCCATGGCCCGGGACCTCGCGGAAAACCCGCTGCGCATGCAAGGCGTGGTGATTGCTTACATGCTCACCGTCGCCTTGCTGATCCCGGCCTCGGGTTGGGTCGCCGACCGGTTCGGCACCAAGAAAATCTTCTTTGGCGCGATCATGCTGTTCAGCATTGGCTCGCTGCTGTGCGCCCTGTCCAGCAGCTTGACCATGTTGGTAGGCGCGCGGGTCATCCAGGGCTTGGGCGGCGCGCTGATGCTGCCGGTGGGGCGGCTGGTGGTCTTACGCGCTTATCCGCGCTCCGAGCTGGTGCGGATCATGGGCTTCATTACCATTCCCGGCCTGCTCGGCCCGTTGCTCGGCCCGACCATGGGCGGCTGGATGGTGCAATACCTGACCTGGCACTGGATCTTCCTGATCAACCTGCCGGTGGGCATGATCGGTTGCTACGCCGTGTGGAAACTCATCCCCGACCTGCGCGGCAGCGAGCGCACGCGTTTCGACAGCGTGGGGTTCGTGCTGTTTGGCGCGGCGATGGTGCTGATCACCATCGCCATGGAAGGCCTGGGCGAACTGCACTTGCCGCATTTGCGCGTGATGTTGCTGCTGTTTGGCGGGCTGGCGTGCCTGGCGGCGTATTGGCTGCGCGCCGGGCATATCGACAACCCGCTGTTCTCGCCGGTGCTGTTCAAGACGCGCACCTTTGCCGTGGGCATTCTCGGCAACCTGTTTGCGCGGCTCGGCAGCGGCGCGCTGCCGTTCCTGGTACCGCTGCTGTTGCAGGTGGCGCTGGGTTATTCGCCCTCGGAAGCCGGGATGAGCATGTTGCCGCTGGCGGCGGCGGCGATGTTTGCCAAGTCCATCGCCCGGCCGTTGATCGAGCGCCTGGGCTACCGCATCGTGCTGACCGGCAACACCCTGGCGCTGGGCATCATGCTGGCGAGCATGGGCCTGGTCAGCGAGCAGACGCCCTATCCGCTTCTACTGGGAATGCTGGCGGTGCTGGGCGCGATCAACTCCTTGCAGTTCACCGCGATGAACACCGTCACCCTGATCGACCTCGATGACGCCCAGGCCAGCAGCGGCAACAGTTTGCTCTCGGTGGTGGCGCAACTGTCCCTGAGCCTTGGGGTAGCGTGCGCCGGTGCGCTGCTCGGCGGTTTTACTGCCGAAGCGGGCAACGACGGGGTGGAAAGCGTGCTCGGCGCGTTCCAGCTGACCTTTCTCACCGTGGGCATCATGGCGATGCTGGCGGCGGCGATCTTCCTGCAACTGTCGCCCACCGACGGCAAACGCGCGGTCAGCCCAGAGCACGACATCGAGCATTAACAGGCTTCTCGTCTAGAACTTGCGGGGAAATTCCCACGAGACTGGTACACTGCGCGACATTTTGTTTTGCAGAGCCAGTCCCGTGACTACCATCGCCACCGCTTTTAATACTTTGCCGCTCTCCGCCGCCATGCTGGCTAACCTCGACTCGCTGGGTTATGTCGAGATGACGCAGATCCAGGCGCAAAGCTTGCCGGTGATCCTCAAGGGGCTGGACCTGATTGCCCAGGCCAAGACCGGCAGCGGCAAAACTGCCGCCTTCGGTATCGGCCTGTTGAACCCGATCAACCCGCGCTACTTCGGCTGCCAGGCGCTGGTGATGTGCCCGACGCGTGAGCTGGCCGACCAGGTCGCCAAGGAAATCCGTCGCCTGGCGCGTGCCGAAGACAACATCAAGGTGCTGACCCTGTGCGGCGGCGTGTCCCTCGGCCCGCAGATTGCCTCGCTGGAACACGGCGCCCACGTCATCGTCGGCACCCCGGGCCGTATCCAGCAGCACCTGCGCAAGGGTTCGCTGGTGCTGGACGGTTTGAACACACTGATCCTCGACGAAGCTGACCGCATGCTCGACATGGGCTTCTACGACGCCATCGAAGACATCATCAGCAAGACCCCGCCACGCCGCCAGACCCTGCTGTTCTCGGCCACCTACCCGGTGAGCATCAAGCAGCTGGCCTCCAAGTTCATGCGCGCGCCGCAGCAAGTGAAGGCTGAAGCGTTCCACTCCGACGACCAGATCGAGCAGCGTTTCTACGAGATCTCGCCGGAAGAGCGCATGGACGCCGTGACCAAGGTGCTCGCGCATTTCCGCCCGGCCTCGTGCGTGGCGTTCTGCTTTACCAAGCAGCAAGTGCAGGAAACCGTGGATCACCTGACGTCCAAAGGCATTTCCGCCGTCGGCCTGCATGGCGACCTGGAACAGCGCGACCGTGACCAGGTACTGGCGATGTTCGCCAACCGCAGCACCTCGGTGCTGGTCGCCACCGACGTGGCCGCGCGTGGTCTGGACATTGACTCGCTGGACATGGTGATCAACGTCGAACTGGCCCGCGACTCGGAAATCCACATTCACCGTGTAGGCCGTACCGGCCGCGCGGGCGAAACCGGCATCGCCATCAGCCTGGTGGCGCCGTCCGAAGCGCACCGCGCCCAGGCCATCGAGCAACTGCAGAAGTCGCCGCTGAACTGGGACCAGCTGGACAACCTCAAGCCACAAAGCGGCGGCCCGTTGCTGCCGCAGATGAGCACCCTGTGCATCGCCGCCGGCCGTAAAGACAAGGTTCGCCCGGGCGACATCCTCGGCGCATTGACCGGTGACGCCGGCATCCCCGGTGCCCAGGTCGGCAAGATCGCGATCTTCGACTTCCAGGCCTTTGTGGCCGTGGAACGCGGGATCGCCAAGCAGGCGCTGCAGCGTTTGAATGACGGCAAGATCAAAGGCCGTTCGTTGCGCGTGCGCATCCTGTAACAGCACCGCGTAGCCACTGTGGGAACCGAATCAATGTGGGAGCTGGCTTGCCTGCGATAGCATCACTTCGGTGTAACTGATATACCGAGGTGCCTGCATCGCGGGCAAGCCCGGCTCCCACAGAAGCCAGCTCCCACATTTGATTGCATTTCAGATCAATTTTTTTGTGAGGACATTGCTGTGCGCTCGACCGAAGTTGTGATCATTGGCGCCGGCGCCGCAGGCTTGATGTGCGCGCTGACGGCCGCCGGGCGTGGGCGCAAGGTGATGTTGATCGACCACGCGAACAAGGCCGGCAAAAAGATCCTGATGTCCGGCGGTGGCCGCTGCAATTTCACCAACATGTACACCGAGCCGGCCAACTTCCTCTCGCACAACGCGCATTTCTGCAAGTCTGCCCTGGCCCGCTACACCCAATGGGATTTCATCGGGCTGGTGGCCAAGCACGGCGTGCCGTACCACGAGAAAAAGCTCGGCCAGTTGTTCTGCGATAACAAGTCCAGCGACATCCTCGGCATGCTGCTCGATGAATGCATTCAAGCCGGCGTGAGCATGCACCTGGACACGTCGGTTCAGGAGATTGCCAAGCTGCAAGCCGGTTATCAGTTGCAAACCACCCTGGGTGAGCTGCGCTGCGAATCCCTGGTGATCGCCACGGGCGGCCTGTCGATTCCGACCCTGGGCGCTACCGGGTTCGGATATCAGGTAGCCAAGCAGTTCGGCCACGAACTGCTGCCGACCCGCGCTGGGTTGGTGCCGTTTACCATCACCGACCAGCTCAAGGACTTGTGCGGCGAGCTGTCCGGCACCTCGGTGGACTGCCTGGTCAGCTGCAACGACCAGAGTTTTCGCGAGAACATCCTGTTTACTCACCGCGGCCTGAGCGGGCCGGCGATCCTGCAGATTTCCTCGTACTGGGAAACCGGCGACACAGTGGAAATCAACCTGCTGCCCGACCACGACGCCCACGCCTGGCTGCAACAGCAACAGGTCGAGCGCCCCAACAGCGAGTTGAAAACCCTGCTGGGTGAGATCTTCACCAAGAAGATGGCCAACCTGCTGGCCGACACCTGGTTTGCATCCAAACCGATGAAGCAGTACACCCACGCCGAAATCGCCGACATCGCGCAAAAGCTGTCGAGCTGGCAACTGGTGCCGGCGGGCACTGAAGGCTATCGCACGGCCGAGGTAACGCTGGGTGGCGTTGACACGCGCGAAGTGTCGTCCAAGACCATGGAATCGCTGAAAAGCCCGGGGCTGTACTTCATCGGCGAAGTGCTGGATGTGACCGGTCACCTGGGCGGGTTCAACTTCCAGTGGGCCTGGGCGTCGGGCTACGCCGCCGCGCAATACGCCTGACGCCGCTTAAACCTTGAAATGCAAAACCCTGTGGAAGCTGGCTTGCCTGCGATAGCGGTGGTGAATCCAACATCGCTATCGCAGGCAAGCCAGCTCCCACATGTGTCTTGTGGTGTGCCTGGAAGTTATTTTGCGCATCGATGTGATCGCTACGCTTGCCGTGGCGTCCTTGATAGCTCAATTTAGCGGCATCGTCCCGGAAGACTCCAGACTTCATGTCATCGACCTCGTTCAAGCAGTCCATGCGGCGCCTGTGGGCGCTGGATAAATTCAGCTACAGCGTACGGGTGTTCATCGCCCTCACCGGCAGCATGGCGCTGTGCTGGTATCAGGACGAAATGACGCTGCTGATCCCGCTGTTCCTGGGGATTATCGCCAGCGCCCTGGCCGAGACCGATGACAGTTGGCAAGGCCGCCTCAACGCTCTGGCGGTGACGCTGGTGTGTTTCAGCATCGCCGCGCTGTCGGTGGAACTGCTGTTCCCTTACCCGTGGATGTTCGCAATCGCCCTGGCCCTGGCCAGTTTCTGCCTGACCATGCTGGGTGCGCTGGGCGAACGCTATGGCGCGATTGCTTCGGCGACGCTGATTCTGTCGGTGTACACCATGATTGGTGTGGACCAGCGCGGTGGCGCCGTCTCTGATTTCTGGCATGAGCCGCTGCTGCTGGTGGCCGGTGCTGCCTGGTATGGCGTGCTCTCGGTGCTGTGGCAGGTGCTGTTTTCCAACCAGCCGGTGCAGCAAAGCCTGGCGCGGCTGTTTCGCGAGTTGGGGCGTTATCTCAAGCTCAAATCGTCGCTGTTCGAACCGATCCGCCAGTTGGACGTGGAAGCGCGCCGCCTGGAACTCGCCCAGCAAAACGGGCGCGTTGTGGCAGCGCTGAATGCGGCGAAGGAAATCATCCTGCACCGCGTGGGCAATGGTCGGCCCGGCTCGAAGGTCAGCCGCTACTTGAAGCTGTACTTCCTCGCCCAGGACATCCACGAACGCGCCAGCTCCTCGCACTACCCGTACAACGCCCTGGCTGACGCCTTTTTCCACAGCGACGTGCTGTTCCGCTGTCAGCGCCTGCTGCGCCAGCAAGGCAAGGCCTGCCAGACCCTGGGCGAGTCGATCCAGCTGCGCCAGCCGTTCATTTACGACGACAGCTTCGCCGAAGCGCTGGGCGACCTGAATGCCTCGCTGGAACACCTGCGCATCCAGAGCAACCCGGCGTGGCGCGGTCTGCTGCGCTCGTTGCGCGCCCTGGCAGCCAACCTGTCGACCCTCGACCGCCTGCTCGGCGACGCCAGCAACCCCGACGCCCTCGCGGACGCCACCGACAGCAACCTGCTGGACCGTGCGCCACGCAACCTCAAGGAAATGTGGACGCGCCTGCGCACGCAACTGACGCCGACCTCGCTGCTGTTCCGCCATGCCTTGCGCCTGGCCCTGGCGCTGACCATCGGCTACGGCACCCTGCATGCGATTCACGCCTCCCAGGGTTATTGGATCATCCTCACCACCCTGTTCGTGTGCCAGCCCAACTACGGCGCCACCCGGCGCAAACTCGGCCAACGGATCATCGGCACGGCCATCGGCCTGACCGTGGCCTGGGCACTGTTCGACCTGTTCCCAAGCCCGCTGGTGCAATCGCTGTTCGCCATCGCCGCCGGCCTGGTGTTCTTTATCAACCGCACCACCCGCTACACCCTGGCCACGGCGGCAATCACCTTGATGGTGTTGTTCTGCTTCAACCAAGTGGGTGATGGCTACGGGCTGTTCCTGCCACGGCTGTTCGATACGCTGATTGGCAGCCTGATCGCGGGCCTGGCGGTATTCCTGTTCCTGCCGGACTGGCAGGGCCGGCGCCTGAACAAAGTGCTGGCCAACACCCTGACCTGCAACAGCATCTACCTGCGCCAGATCATGCAGCAATACGCCGCCGGCAAGAGCGACGACCTGGCCTACCGCCTGGCCCGGCGCAACGCGCACAACGCCGATGCGGCGCTGTCCACCACGCTGGCGAACATGCTGATGGAGCCTGGGCACTTTCGCAAAGAAGCTGACGTAGGCTTCCGCTTTTTGGTGCTGTCGCACACCTTGCTCAGTTACCTGTCGGGGCTGGGCGCACACCGCGAAACCCAACTGCCGGCCGAAGTGCGTGAGCACTTGATCGACGGCGCCGGCAACAGCCTGGCAGCGAGCATCGACGAGATCGCCACGGGGCTGGCCAACAAGCAGCCGATCGCAATTCAAAGCGACGCCGAAGAAGCCCTGGCAGCGGACCTGGAGCAGATGCCGGATGAGATCGATGAAGGGCAGCGGTTGGTGCAGACGCAGTTAGCGTTGATCTGCCGGCAACTGGGGCCGCTGCGCACGCTGGCGGCGCACCTGATCAAGGACACGCGCGCGGCTTAATGGCAGCGGTGCTTCCTGTGGCGGGTGGGCTTCCTGTGGCGAGCGGGCTTCTTGTGGCGAGCGGGCTTGCCCCGCGTTGGGGCGCGAAGCGGCCCCAGAAAAGACCGCCACGGTGCATCAGGTAAATCAAGGTGTCAGGTATTGGGGCTGCTGCGCAGCCCAACGCGGGGCAAGCCCGCTCGCCACAAGAAGCCCGCTTGCCACAGGAAGCCCGCTTGCCACGAGAAGCCTGCTTGGCACGATAAAGCATTCACCCCGTTCACATCCCATGCGCCTTCATCAGCCGTGCATAACTGCCATCGACCTTCATCTTGGCAATTTCCCGGTCGAAACCGGCAACAATCTGCGCATGCTCGGGGTTCTTCAGGCTGACCAGAATATGCAGGCTGTTTTCGCTCAACGCCTGGGGTAAAAACTCCACCGCATTGCGCACCCGTGGCGACTCGCGTGCCAGGTAATAGCGGGCGACATATTCGTCTTCCAGCGTCAGCCTCACGCGTTGCGCCGCGAGCATGCGCACGGCCATGGCGAAGTTATGCACCGGCACTTTCTGCAACTGCGCATCCTGGTCGAACGCCGCCGAATAGGCATACCCGCGCACCACGGCGATGGGCTCACCGTGCAGCTGTTCCAGGTTTTGATAGTCGATGGGGTCGTCCCGGCGCTTGATAAACCGCACGCGGTTGAGCAGGTACTCAGCGGAAAATTGCCCCAGTTGCGTGCGCGCCTCGTCGTACCAGGCGTTAATCAACACGTCATAGCGGCCATCACCCACGCCCATCAACGCGCGTGCCCAAGGTACCTGCTCAAAGTCACTGGCGTAGCCGGCGCGCGCCAGGGCCGTGCTGACAATGTCGGTGGCCAACCCACCGTTGATCAATGTCGAATCAGTAAACGGTGGCCAGGCATCCGCCACCAAACGCAGACGTTGTGCGACCGCTGGCGTGGTCAGCAACAACACTCCTATCAAAGCAACGGCACGAGAAAATCGCGGCATGCTTAAAGTCCTTGGCGGGCAGGCAGTGGCTTGATAACAGTAGCTCATCAATGAGCCTGCATTGCAGATTACACAAAGAACCGGGCCGCGCGCGCACGGAATGATGGCAAATTGACGCCATTCACAAAAATGCTGAATTTAGACAGTTCTGACCGTCACGCTTACTATCGGCTCCAGCCATTAACAAGAGAACACACCATGACGGTTAGTTGGGTCTGCAAACACCAGGAAGACTTGGGCAAGGACCAGCTCTACGCCCTTCTGCGCTTGCGCAGCGAGGTCTTTGTCGTTGAACAGCAGTGCGTGTATCCGGACCTCGACGGGCAGGACCTTTCGGGTGATACCCACCACCTGATGGCCTGGAAAGATGACGAGCTGGTGGCCTACCTGCGGCTGCTGGACCCGCAATCCCAGGGCGGTGACGTGGTGATTGGCCGAGTGATCGTCGCGCCAGTGGCACGCGGCACCGGGCTGGGCCATCAAATGATGGAAGAAGCCCTCAAGCGCATTGACGACATCTGGCCTGAAACGCCGATCTTTCTGTCAGCCCAGGCGCATTTGCAGGGGTATTACGGGCGGTACGGTTTTGTGGCGGAGGGTGAGGAATACCTGGAGGACGATATTCCGCACATTGGTATGCGGCGTCAGTGAGGGCGCCATCGCAGACAAGCCAGCTCCCACCTTTGGCAGCGTTCACAACTCAACAGGTGGGAGCGGGCTTGCCTGCGATGAGGCCAGACCAACCACCAGCCGGTGTCAGGGATAACCCAACACCTGCTTGATCGCCCCCAGATTCGCCTCGATCCACTTGCGGTCAATCGCCCCCCAGCTACGAATCCGATAGCGCCCGGCATGATTGCGCGCGCCGTCTTCCTGCTCGAACTCGCACAGGATATCCAGGTCGGCCAATGCCGCAATCGTGTCCTGCGCCGTGCGCCGCGGCATGCCGGTGGCGTCGGTCAACGCCGGGACGCTGCTGGCCAGCCCGCTGTCGATCAGGTACGCCACGTACAGGCGGCGGTAGAAACTGCTTTTGGTCTTGCTCACGTCCATGCTTGGTCGCCTGGTGAGGTTAGGGCTTGCCCTGCAAGTCGCGATACGTGAGGTACACCCGCAGGTCGAATTCCACCTGATGGTAGCCGGGCATCATGTATTCGCAGAGTTTGTAGAACGCCTTGTTGTGGTCCGATTCCTTGAAGTGTGCCAGCTCGTGCACCACGATCATGCGCAGAAATTCCGGCGCCGCCTCTTTGAACAACGCCGCGATGCGAATCTCTTTCTTGGATTTGAGATTGCCGCCCTGCACCCGTGAAATCGTGGTGTGCAGGCCCAAGGCGCGGTGGGTAAGGTCCAGGCGGTTGTCGAACAGCACTTTGTCGATGGCCGGCGCGTTACGCAGGTGTTCCTGCTTCAAGGCCAGGGCATAGCTGTACAACGCCTTGTCACTTTGCACCGCATGGCGCTCGGGGTAGCGTTGCTCCAGGTAGGCGCCCAACTGATCCTTGGCGATCATCTGGCGCACTTGCTCCTGGAGCGCTGCGGGGTAAGCCTGGAGGTATTTCAGCGCGGTCATGGGGTCTGCAACAGGGTTCGAATGGGCGCCAGTGTAGCGAATTCAAAGCAGACGGGGGTGAGACCAATCGGCCACTTCGTCAGCAATCAGGGGCTGAGCCGCCCATGCTCCTTGGACGAACGAGCAACCATTGGCCTTCAGCCACTGCGCCTGCTCGAGTGTTTCCACGCCTTCGGCGATCACCAACACATCAAAATGCCCGCACAACTGGATGATGCTGCGGGCCATCGCGGCGTCCCGCACCGAACCCGGCAGACGCGCCACCAATTGCGGGTCAAGCTTCAACGTGTCGAACTCCAGGTCACGCAGATGGGCCAGGGAACACTGGCCCAAACCAAAGTCATCCAGGGCAATACGCACGCCGATCCGCCGCAGCAACCTGAGCTGCTTGTTGGTTTCATCAAGGTTGCTCATCAAGCTGTCTTCACTGATTTCCACCTCCAGCTGCCGCGCCTGCAACCCATGTCGCTCGAGTACCTGCTGCAGCTGGCCGGCCAGGTTGGGCATGTTGAACTGACTGCTGCTCAGGCTCACGCTCAGCACCAGTTCTTCATCGAAGCTGGTTTGCCAGGCCTGGCGTTGGGCGGCGACCTGCTGGTAGATCCAGGCGCTCAACTGGCTGATCAGCCGCGCTTCTTCGAGCAACGGTAAAAACAAGCCCGGCGGCACATCGCCGACGCTCGGGTGCTGCCAGCGCAACAGCGCTTCGACGCCACGCAAGCGCCCGTCCTCCAGCGAGACCTGGGGCTGGTACACCAAGGTGAAATCCTTGTTTTGAATCGCGGTACGCACGCTGTCTTCAAGCATCAGACGCGAGCGGGCGCGGCCGTTCATTTCCTGATCGTAATAGCGATATTGCTGACGCCCCGCACGCTTGGCTTCGTACATGGCTATATCGGCCGCGCGCAGCAGGCCATTGAGGTCAGAGCCGCAGTCCGGGAAAGTCGCAATGCCAATGCTGACGCCGAGCATCACATCCAAACCGTCGACCTGCTGACACACCGACACGCGCTCGATCAGTTTTTCCGAAATCTTCGCCGCCTGTTCCGGGAATTCCAGCTCCACCAATGCGGTGAACTCATCCCCGCCCATCCGCCCAAGAATGTCGTAGGAACGCAGACACGCCTGCATTTGTTCAGAGACCCAACGCAGCACCCGATCTCCGGCGTCGTGGCCCAACGAATCGTTGACCCGCTTGAAGCCGTCGAGGTCCAGGTAGAGCAGCACCAGCGACTGCTCGTTTCGCTCGCTGCGCAGCAACGTGTTTTCCACTGCCTGGTGAAAGCCGCGTCGGTTCAGCAGGCCGGTCAACGGGTCGGTCACCGCCTGGAACTCCAGTTGCTGGTGCAGATGGCGCACCTCGGACATGTCCAGCACCGTCACGACCATGGCCTTCTGCTCGGCGGGCAACGGCGCGCAGGACAACGCCACCGGCACCTGCTGGCCGCGACTGGTGCGTAAAATGGCGTCGTGCTGGCGCCATGTCTCACCTTTGCGATACGCCTCGTACATCGCAAACCCCAGCCAGGCCGGCACATGGGGCTTTTGCAGGAAGCTCAAAAAGCTTTCGCCCTGCAACTCGGCCATCGTCGCATTCAGCAGCCGAGAAATGGCCGGGTTGGCGTACTCGATCACACTGCCCTCGCCCACCACCAGGATGCCCTCGGCGGCGTTGTCGAGCACCGAGGCGTTAAAGGCGCGCGCGGATTCCAGGTCATGGCTCAGGCGCTGCAAGGCACGGCGGTTGCGCTGGTGTTCCAGCAACGCCTGCACCTTGGGCTTGAGAATGTGTGGGTCGAAAGGTTTGAACAGGTAATCAATGGCGCCGCTGGCATAGCCTTCCAATACGGAGGCAGGCGACTGGGCATGGGCGGTCAGGAAGATAATCGGCGTCATGCGTGTGCGTTGGCTGCCACGCATCAGGCGCGCAACCTCAAAGCCGTCCATGCCGGGCATGCGCACATCCAGCAAGACCAGGTCGACTTCGTGTGCGAGCAGTAACTCCAACGCTTCCAGCCCGGAAGCGGCGGTCATCACGTGCCAATCTTCACGCTGCAAAAGCGCACGCATGCTGATGAGGTTTTCCGGGTAGTCATCAACCACCAGAAGAACCGAACTGCCGTCGCCGGGGTGTGGAGCGCAATCCATGCTACGTCTCTTCCTTGAAGGGCTGTACCGGTCACTTCTGATATAAAAACCGGACAAACACTGAGGCCTCACTCTAGCCCCGGTTCTAAAAAAGCAGAAGTGACCCGGGTGCCATCATTGCGCCAAAGCTCAGGAAGCCGACTAACGGTCAAGCGCTACAGCCCGCGCCCCATGGGAAACATGGCTTTTTGGCATTCCTCTGACGCCAATAAATTGCCAGCAATTGTTTAACAACCGGACGATCACCGCCTATAAAGAACCTGAATGGCCCCCGGGCCAAAGCCTCACCTCTGTAAAAAGGCCAACACCATGATCGACTTTTCCACCTGGAACCTGAGCATTCCGGTCGGCTCGCCGCCCACGACCATCGACACCCCGAAACTGCTTAGCGGCTTCAAGGACCAATATTTCCAGGCCGAAGGCAGCGACGTGCAATTCTGGACACCCGTGACCGGCACCCGCACAGAAAACGCCGTCTACCCGCGCAGCGAATTGCGCGAAACCTACGCCGATGGGCGTTTGCGCAACTGGACGTATACCGACGCCGACAACTTTCTGCGTGCCACGCTGGCCGTTAACCAAGTGCCCTCTTCCGGCAAAGTCGTGATCGGCCAGATACACGCCTATGACAGCCAGAAACCGCTGATCAAGCTGGAATACCAATTCAAGGAAAAGACCCAGACCGGCAACATCGTCGCCAAGGTGCGCATGCGCCCGGATGAAGATGAAGGCCGCGTGATTATCGTGGCCTCCAATGTGCCGCTGGAGAAGAGTTTCACCTACGTGATCAACCTCAATAAAGCCGGGCTGTTGACCGTCGAGGCCGCTGACGGCCAATGGAATGAGCGCATTGGTGCCGCGTGGGGCGCCAAACCGCTGTATTTCAAGGCCGGCGCGTATGTGCAGGACAACAGTGGCAACAGCAAGGAAGGCGCACGGGTGACGTTTGCGAAGCTGGATATTGATCACGAGTAATGATTGAGAGAAGCCCCGGCAATACCGGGGCTTCTGAGAAGAAATATTTATTCAACACACATCAACATGAAACCCATCGACGAATCACCCGCCGGTTTATTATCGCCCACCTTAAGTGTCAAGACATTCACGTAGTTAATTGCTGGCAGACTGCCCAACTTCGCATGGCCATAGAAGATATGATCATTGGAGCTTACATCTGTTACTGAAACTGAACAGAAACGCGGCGGCTGTTTGAAAACGCCGGGCACAAAGCGGACTTTGTATTCTGAGAAGTAATCAGGCTGCGCCGTTAACTTCACCTCTTTCAGCCACTGGGGCGATTGCGCAATGACCTGGCCTTTATTATCAACAGACGCGGTGAATATCCGGCCATCCGCGTAGGCAAAAGACCCCGTTGCCGCCAACACCAGAACAGCGCCAACGACTTTAATAAAATTCATCATCAATTCTCCATCATTGAATATCATCAAGGCCGAACCTTAAATGATTCGATGCCGATAAAAGCGCACTTTCAATGACGCACGACTAAGACAGAAAAACTGGAGAAACAAAGAGAAAATAACATATCTCTTCACGGAAACTTATGATTGTGAATTCGGGGGCCTTTCGATTTGTAGGCAATGTCCGATTAGCTAAAGAACAATTCACCGGTTAATCCAAACGATCAAACCCTTCACTATTCCCTGTGGGAGCCGGGCTTGCACGCGATGGCGGTGGTTCAGCCATTATTTACGTTAACTGACACACCGCCATCGCGGGCAAGCCCGGCTCCCACAGGGGTTAGGCTTTGGCAGAAGGTCCAGTGTTCGTCCTACGCAGCCGTTGCGGCCGGCCAGATCGGCGCTTATAGTTCGCCCCGTCGCTGGCATTGACCGGCGATAGGGTTTCGCAGCCCTACAGAGTTAATTCCGCACCCGTCAAAACTGCCCTGGCGCTCCTACCAACGGCCGTCTTGTTATGGCGGCTGTGCGTGGGAGACCTTCGGGTCTGCCGGGTCTTAACTCCTCGGTCTGCGAACCCGCGTACAGCTGCCACCCAATTTGTTTCGCAGCAAACGGTGGTCATTCTTCTCTCGAGTTAAGGATTCACCATGACCCAACAACTACCACCCCGCCGCTTCACCCCATGCACCGAAACCGCCACCGATTACCCCGTGCTATTAATCGACAGCGACGCCCCACTGCTCGACCTCCACGCCTGCCTGCGCGAACGCCTAAACGCAGCCCTTGAACACCTCAACCTGATCGCCTGCTCCAGCCTGCCGGACTTCGCCGAGCGCGACCTGAATAACATAGCCAACACCGCGCGCATTATGGTGCAGGACGTGAGCGATGTGTTTCGTGTCATCGAACATCGAGGCTTCGATAGGCCAACTGCTGGCTAATCAAGGCCTCACTTCAAAAAAAAACCAGATGTCCCCTATATCGGACATTTTTGGGAAAAGCGTCCCAAATGTCCGCTTTAACGGACATTTCAATAAATACAACAGATAAATCCCGACCATAAATAAGCCCGCATTAGTGCGGGCTTAATTTTTAACATCTGATACTCAGTTCATCTTGGCGTTCTATTCGCCTTTTAAAGAGCGCTGGCACATCGTTCCCTTCAAGATCGGCTGGTTCTTCGAAGAACTACCCGCAGTACCGAACGCATCATAACGCGCAATAGATATCACGTACGCCGGTATCGGCCGCAGGGTAATTGCCAGCCACAGGTCAAAATCAACGTAGGCTCCCCATGGCCATGCTTGGTGTCCTCGACTCAACGCTTCTAGCATTGACCACCCGCGAAAAACATATGTGTACCACGACGTCATTGGGCCCTTGACTTAAATGCAACCAGATATTACAGGGCTGTATAAAAATCAGTATTTTTTAAAACCAATGGTGGGGCTATATGTAGGAAATACCAACCAGAACATTCCGACACGCTTCCGAAAAAACACACAAAGATTCAACTGAAAAACAATAAAACTTCAAAAATTGAAATTGACAATTACAATAGGCACTCATACGGTTTAAGCGCATCGCAACTCTGCGAATGCAATACCCCTGAGGAACTATATATGAAACGAGTAATTATAGAACCGACGCTTAACAATCAGTCAAACGACGCATACCAGACCCCTCACTTCTCAATCAAGACGGTGACTGTGCCCCACTACAAGTTTACTCCCAACGACGGGAGGAGCATTGTCGAAGCTTCAGACAGCAGAAAGCTAGACGTTAAATAATGATGTACCGCCTGGGCTCCGGCCCAGGCAGCCACTAAAAATAAACTTCACTAATAGGTGGTCAGGCGGCTATGTGTACTGCGAAAAAAAAATGGCTCTCGAACGACATATTTCTGGTGCTTAAAGATGGCGCGGCTTATTTGTGGGATTATAGAAATCACGCTCAATATCAAATAAGTACTGGAGAATTTGAGCGGCTAGTGAATTTTTCCGCAGGCGATTACGTATCGGACACAGACGATGACATAGCCATAGACACATCTGGAGTACTGCATGAAGTCAAACCAACCGATGAATGGGGTTGGGACGTGCTATCAAAAATATTCCATATTGGAACATCTCATCCAAATTCGCCAACTCCAGCCAAGCCTGAAATGTACATTGAATACGCTAAAAGCTACTTGAATTTTTGTGAGTCAATACATAAAAACGAACCTAATATTTCTTTAATAAAAGGTGGCGAAAGAACATTACTGCCACCTCCAAACATTTCAGCCATTAAGGAAGCGAGCCTTTGGGAGACCCTTTTGGCACGTCATACATGCCGAGACTTCTTTGATACTTCAGTGTCAATATTGTCACTGGCAACCATACTGTATGGAACTTTAGCAGACAAAAAAGATACCGATTACGACGCTCCGGTTGGCGCTCAAAAGTTCGGCTTCAGAAGGACATCTCCTTCAGCCGGAGGTCTACAGGCGACGGAGGGTTATGTATGGGTACGAAACGTCGAGGATCTCGCACCTGGCATTTATCATTATATAAGTGAGCAGCATACGTTGGAGAAAGTACGTGATCTTCCTCCTGAAGTGATGTCTACTTATTTATGCGGCCAGCACTGGGCAAATAATTTAGCATTCGCAATTTTTTTCACCTCTCGCTTTGACAAGCTTTGGTGGAAATACCCCCACTCTCGTGCCTATCGCCCAATGCTGCTGGACGTTGGACATTTATCACAAACTGCAAATTTGCTAATCACCGCGCTTGGCTTACATCCTTGGTTGACCGGTTACTTTCATGACAAAGAAATAAATGAACTCTTAGACGTAAACCTTCCCTCGGAACAAGTCATTTTTTTGGTGGGGGCGGGGCATGGAACGGGGAGTTCGTACACCACCGAAGTAAGGGAACTGCTAGACGGAATCAGATGAGGGACTGGGCATGTTCAATGTAAAACATGATGACATTGTAATTCTTGGCCTTAAAGATGGACATGACGGGGCAGTAGCTCTCATTATTGGTAACCACTTGGAGTTTTCCGTCGAAGCAGAAAAAGATAACGGCCTTCGTTTTTCAAGTGTGACGGCCGACACACTGTTGAAAATTTTTCACATGATCAATAAACCCGTGGACATAGTAGCTCAGAGTGGATGGAGTACAGGCCTGAGCTCAGAAAGCGACAGCATTGGCGCAGGTTACTCTGGATTAAAGCAGATCATTCATCACAAACGCTCAATATTTGGTCACGACGTTACTTATTTTTCATCTTCCCATGAGCGCTCACACCTTTTATGCGGATACGGGCTCTCCCCCTTCCCACAAGGGCAACCTTGCTACGCATTACTCTGGGAGGGCTACTTCGGTGCATTCTATCGAATCGATGAGAACGTGAATATTATTAAATTAGGTAGTGCACTTGATAACCCCGGGGACAGATTTGCTTTTTTATATGCGCTCGCGGATCCTACTTTTA
Organism: Pseudomonas sp. RGB; assembly: GCF_007713445.1. NCBI lineage: Bacteria > Pseudomonadati > Pseudomonadota > Gammaproteobacteria > Pseudomonadales > Pseudomonadaceae > Pseudomonas > Pseudomonas sp. RGB. The sequence goes on from NZ_VMSH01000001.1 coordinate 180,363, forward strand.
ATCTTGGCGCCGGACAAATTCGTTTGAGTGATGCTGGCAAACTCATGGCGCTCGCTGCTTATGGTGAAAACGGTGAAATTGATGAGGACGCCAAGCACATAATAGCGACACTACTCGACGAGAACTTGAATTTTAGACAGCTTCACAAGCAACATTTCCGCAACAGTGAATATTACAACATTGGACTTGACGACCCTCGACTTGCATCACTTGCACATCACCTGTCAAACGCAATTTTCAATCTATTTCGTGACGCCGTACAGCAACTAGTTTTTGATGATGCCCCTTTATTGATCGTCGGCGGATGCGGATTAAACTGTGACTGGAACTCCAAATGGAAAGAAACACAACTATTCTCTGATGTATTTATTCCTCCGTGCACAAACGACAGTGGATCTGCAATTGGAACTGCGATTGATGCGTTATTGCATACCAAGGGACTTGCTAAGATAACTTGGTCACCCTATGCAGGTGAGCCATCACACACTGACATAGATAGCACCGGCACCTTCATTAGTGAACCCTATGATAGGCGACGTGTTGCGCGATTGCTTCATGAAGGCTGCATATTTGGCTGGGTACAAGGCAGATATGAAATGGGGCCTAGGGCCTTGGGAAATCGCTCAATATTAGCGGCGCCCTACCCTAGAGAAAACCTCGTTAGATTGAACACAATCAAGAAGCGCGAGGGATTTCGGCCTATTGCGCCGATATGTTTAGAAGAATGCATGTCTGAATACTTCTACCCGTCTAACCCCTCACCCTTCATGCTGGAATTTCGCAAAGTTATTTCATCTAAAATTCCAGCTGTAACGCATGTTGATAACTCTGCGCGACCCCAATCAGTGAATGCATCGCAGAATCTTCGCATGCACCAGTTACTGAGCGCCTATCGTGATGTGTCAGGAGTCGGAGTACTTTGTAATACCTCCCTAAACTTTAACGGCCGCGGCTTTATTAATAGGTTGAGCGACCTGTATCGATTCGCCAGAGAACATGAACTCGACGGTTTCGTATTCGAAGACACACTTTTTCTTAATCCAGTGCAGCACAATGAAAATGTCAAGTAAAATCATTTACGTGCAAGCGCTATCTAGCCTATCACTATGGCTTGATATCTTTTTGATCTTCACGGTTCCCGTTTATCTATGGCACGCCTCTCCTTCCTCGATAGCGCTTCTGGCTTTTTGCTTGGGCGCCCCAATGTTGTTTCTTGGCCCTATCGTCGGAACGCTGATAGATCGGCATGACGTAAGGAAAACACTGGTATTTGGCGCCTTACTCCGCACACTATCTACTGTAGCGCTAGCATTGTCTCCAGACCTTCAGAGCTTTCTGTTCTTCGTTTTGTTCAAAGGTGTGTCAAACTTATTATACTTCCCCTCAATAACCATTATGGTTCGACAGCTGATACGCTCTGAAGAGCGTAAATCTTTCTTCAGCTACGTTAGTATATTTGATCAATCCGCCAAAATTTTTGCGCCGCTATTTGCAGGTTTATTAACGCTAGTATTATCACCTAAGGATTTATTCTTTCTGTCTGCTGCCGCCGTTTTATTAACCCTTCCACCCCTAAGGCTTATTTGTCTGACATTCCAAACGCAAATGAACGACTGCTCTACGAACACTCTCTCATTCTATCGCGACATAGCAAGAGGGCTTTCCATATTCAACGCCTTGCCCTTTCAACTACGCATAGGCTTTTTGTATTCCCTACTGACGTCGCTGGCTTTAGGAATTTACGACCCGCATCTGGCGTCCTTTCTAGCCTACGAAGGCTTACCTCCAGTTAATTTTTCAGTAATCGTTTCCGCAACAGCCGGAGGCGCGATAGGTGCCGCGCTGCTGATGAAGTTAAAATTGAACAATGTCGATGAGATTCTACTTCGATCACACGCATTAGCTATTTTCTCCGCAGCATTAATACTGACTGCTGCTTTAGTATTTTTCCAAGTCCCTGGTAGAGCTTACCTCTATCCGTTTGTTTGGTTTGTGAATGGCTTTAGCTATGAGATATTAATAATATCTTCAAACATAATCCTCCAACAATTATGCCCTTCTGAAAATATCGGAAGAGTCTCCATGTCGTTCAGAAGTATCCAAATGCTATGCGTTATAATTGGACCTTCCTTAGGGACACTGCTAATAATCGCAGGCGGTCGCCCAGCGCCTTTTATTTTGGCTGCATGCATGGCTTTTTTAACAGCGTCAGTGTCAATTGCAGTCTATTTATACTTGTACAGAAAACAGCCGCCTCCCCCTATCAGTTAGTGCAGAAGCGAACGATTCATCTGGTGAGCCTCCTGTCACTTAAAAGTGTCTAATCAATTTCCAGCCACAAAAAAGCCCGCATCACTGCGGGCTTTTGTTTAAACGCCTGAGGCTCAGTTCACCTTAGCGTTCAACTCGCCTTTCAGGTAACGCTGGTACATCGCTTCCAGAGAGATCGGCTTGATCTTCGAAGCATTACCGGCCGTACCGAACGCTTCGTAACGAGCGATACACACGTCACGCATTGCGGTCACGGTGGCACCGAAGAATTTACGTGGATCAAATTCGCTCGGGTTGGTGGCCATCAGGCGACGCATTGCGCCGGTGGACGCCAGGCGCAGGTCGGTGTCGATGTTGACCTTGCGCACGCCGTACTTGATGCCTTCGACGATTTCTTCAACCGGCACGCCGTAGGTTTCTTTGATGTCGCCACCGTACTGGTTGATGATCGCCAGCCACTCTTGCGGCACCGAGGAAGAACCGTGCATCACCAGGTGGGTGTTCGGGATGCGTTTGTGGATTTCCTTGATGCGGTCGATGGCCAGCACGTCGCCGGTAGGCGGCTTGGTGAACTTGTAAGCGCCGTGGCTGGTGCCGATGGCGATGGCCAGGGCGTCAACTTGGGTCTTTTTCACGAAGTCAGCGGCTTCTTCCGGGTCGGTCAGCATCTGGCTGTGATCGAGCACGCCTTCAGCGCCGATGCCGTCTTCTTCGCCGGCCATGCCGGTTTCCAACGAACCCAGGCAGCCCAGCTCGCCTTCAACCGAAACGCCGCAGGCGTGAGCCATGGCCACGGTTTGTTGGGTCACGCGTACGTTGTACTCGTAGTCGGTTGGGGTCTTGCCATCTTCGCCGAGGGAGCCGTCCATCATCACCGAGCTGAAGCCCAGTTGGATGGAGCGCTGGCACACGTCAGGGCTGGTGCCGTGGTCCTGGTGCATGCACACCGGGATGTGCGGGAATTCTTCGATGGCGGCCAGGATCAGGTGACGCAGGAAGGGGGCACCGGCGTATTTGCGGGCACCGGCCGAAGCCTGAACGATCACTGGGGAGTCGGTCTTGTCAGCGGCTTCCATGATGGCGCGCATCTGCTCAAGGTTGTTGACGTTAAAGGCTGGGACGCCGTAGCCGAACTCGGCTGCGTGGTCCAGCATTTGACGCATGCTGATAAGTGCCATTGTGTTGTCTCTCCCGATCGTGGGTCGTTAATCGTGCAAGCCTGCCGTAGCGGCGGCTGCTATTCAAGTTATTGCAGATCAAGGGGTTAAGGCTTGGCCTGCTGAATCGTTATTGCAGTGTCGGACCTGACACAAGCTCCAATTTGAAACCCGGTCAATGTGGGAGCTGGCTTGCCTGCGATGGCGATTTGTCTGTCGACATCCTCGGTAACTGACCCACCGTCATCGCGGGCAAGCCCACTCCCACATTTGATGTTCATTGGGCTCACTACTGGGCCTTGCAGCCTCGCCCAATCAAATCATCGGTGGCGACCCAGTAAATCAGGCCTTCCTCACCTTTTTGGTGAAACGCCAACTGGTCGTTGCTGTACAGCACGCCCGAGGCAGCAACGTCCTGTTTAAGACGATAAACCTGGTCCGAACCGCCGAGGCGTACATCCACCTCGGAACGTGCCTGGTTGGCAAAGCGCCAGTTGACCTCGGCCTTGCTGTCGCACGTCCAGGTGGTCCACTTGTCGGCCGGCTCTGCCTTGTTGAACATGTTCATGCTGCTGCAGCCGGCCAACAAGGCCAGGGCTGCCAGGGCGAAAACGCCTTTCATTGCCAATCCTCGAACGGCGACCCAAAAGGCCGCCAAAGCTGTCGGTTAGTTGATCAGACCCGTCAAGGGCAACCCTGTTCCTGACCGTTGGGCGCGGCGTCGTATTGCTCCAGCCGCTCGTTGCCGATGCGCTTGTTGATCACCGGCATGGTTTCGGCTTGCCAGTCAGCCTGGTAGCAGCTCTTTTTCTGCGTAGGCGCAGGCTCTGCAGACGCAGGCTTCGCGCTTGGCGTGCTGCCGCAGCCGGCCAACAGGCCCGCTGCGATCACCAGTGCCAACGACTTGATCATGGGAATACTCCTTTTCCGGATCACGAGCCTTAGCCTTTGGCTCGAGTTTCCAGCACTTCAACGGCCGGCAGCACTTTGCCTTCGACGAATTCGAGGAACGCGCCGCCACCGGTAGAAATGTAGGAGATCTGGTCAGCAACGCCATATTTATCGATGGCCGCCAAGGTGTCACCACCGCCGGCGATGGAGAATGCCGAGCTTTCAGCAATGGCGTGGGCCAGTACTTTGGTGCCGTTGCCGAACTGGTCGAACTCGAACACGCCAACCGGACCGTTCCACAAAATGGTCTTGGACGACTTCAGCAGTTCAGCGAAGTTGGCTGCGGTTTGCGGGCCGATGTCCAGGATCATGTCGTCGGCGGCCACGTCAGCGATGAGCTTGACGGTGGCTTCGGCGCTCTCAGCGAATTCCTTGGCAACCACTACGTCCACCGGCAGCGGCACGCTGACTTTGGCCGCGATGGCGCGCGCGGTGTCGAGCAGGTCCGGCTCGTACAGGGACTTGCCCACCGGGTGGCCGGCTGCGGCCAGGAAGGTATTGGCAATGCCGCCGCCAACGATCAATTGGTTGCAGATCTGGCTCAGGCTGTTGAGCACGTCGAGCTTGGTGGAGACTTTGGAACCGGCCACGATGGCCGCCATTGGCTGCGCCGGAGCGCCCAGGGCCTTGCCCAGTGCATCCAGTTCTGCGGCCAGCAGCGGGCCGGCGGCGGCGACTTTGGCGAACTTGGCCACGCCGTGGGTCGAACCCTCGGCGCGGTGCGCGGTGCCGAAGGCGTCCATCACGAACACGTCGCACAGGGCCGCGTATTGCTGAGCCAGTTCGTCGCTGTTCTTTTTCTCGCCTTTGTTGAAGCGCACGTTTTCGAACAGCACGATATCGCCTGGCTTGACGTCAACGCCGCCCAGGTAGTCAGCCACCAGCGGCACGTCGCGGCCCAGGGCCTTGCTCAGGTAGTCGGCTACCGGCTTGAGGCTGTTTTCGGCGGAGAACTCACCTTCGGTCGGACGACCCAGGTGGGAGCAGACCATCACGGCCGCGCCTTTTTCCAGGGCCAGCTTGATGGTCGGCAGCGAGGCCAGGATTCGCGCATCGCTGGTGACAACACCGTCCTTGACTGGGACGTTGAGGTCTTCGCGAATCAGTACGCGCTTACCTTGCAGATCGAGGTCGGTCATCTTCAACACGGTCATGGGTCGCAGTTCCTGAATTACTGTTGAGGTTGTGTGGAGGCGATGTGCAGATAATGTTCGGCAACATCCAGCATTCGGTTGGCAAACCCCCATTCGTTGTCGAACCAGGCCAGGATGTTCACCAGCCTGGGGCCGGAAACGCGGGTCTGGCTGGCATCGACAATCGCCGAATGCGGGTCATGGTTGAAATCGCAACTGGCATGCGGCAACTCGGTGTAGGCCAGCAAACCCTTGAGCGGGCCGCTGGTGGCGGCGTCGCGCAGAATCCGGTTGACCTCCGTCGCGTCAGTGTCGCTGACAGTCTGCATGGTGATGTCCAGGCAAGACACGTTCACCGTCGGCACCCGTACGGCTTTGGCTTGAATTCGCCCGGCAAGTTCCGGTAACAATCTTTCGATACCTCGCGCCAGGCCGGTAGACACCGGAATCACTGACTGGAAGGCCGAACGCGTGCGGCGCAGGTCTTCGTGGTGATAGGCGTCGATGACCGGCTGGTCGTTCATCGCCGAGTGAATCGTGGTGATCGACACGTAATCCAGGCCAATCGCCTGATCCAGCAGGCGCAACAGCGGCACGCTGCAGTTGGTGGTGCAGGAGGCGTTGGACACCAGCAGCTCGTTGCCGGTCAGGCAATCCTGGTTGATGCCATAGACGATGGTGGCGTCGACATCCGCCTCGCTGGCCATCGGCTGGGAAAACAGCACACGCGGTGCGCCGGCGTCGAGAAAGCGCTGGCCATCGGCACGGGTGTGGTAAGCGCCGGAGCATTCCAACACCAGGTCGACGCCCAGCGCCGCCCAGTCGATGCCCTCGGGAGTGGCACTGCGCAGGACTTTCACGCAGTCGCCATTGATATGCAGACAGTCGCCGTCTACGCGCACTTCGCCGGGAAACCGGCCGTGGGTGGAGTCAAAGCGTGTCAGGTATTCGATGCTGGCCATGTCGGCCAAATCGTTGATCGCAACAATTTCAAACCCTGCCGCCGCCCCTCGCTCAAACAGAGCACGCAAAACGCAACGACCAATGCGGCCGTAGCCGTTGAGTGCAACTTTGTAGGGACGCGGTTGGGGCATGGGGTTCTCGATCAATGTTAGTTCGGTGTTGAATGTTCTGACGCCATCGCGGGCAAGCCCGCTCCCACCTTAGACCGAGATCGAATGTGGGAGCGGGCTTGCCCGCGATAGCGCCAGTACAGACAACGCAGACTGACTTAGTCTTCCAGCAGTTCTTCAGCCTGACCCAGGATGTTTTCCAGGGTGAAACCGAACTCTTCGAACAACGCTGGCGCCGGCGCCGACTCACCGTAGGTGGTCATACCGATTACGCGGCCTTCCAGGCCCACGTACTTGTACCAGTAGTCGGCGTGAGCCGCTTCGATAGCGATACGCGCGCTGACCTGCAACGGCAGAACCGATTGCTTGTAGTCGGCGTCCTGGGCTTCGAACAGACTGGTGCACGGCATGGACACAACGCGCACGTTGCGGCCCTGGGCAGTCAGCTTGTCGTGGGCCTGAACGGTCAGACCGACTTCGGAACCGGTGGAGATCAGGATCAGCTCCGGCTCGCCAACGCAGTCCTTGAGCACGTAGCCACCACGGCTGATCGCAGCGATCTGCGCGTCGGTACGCACTTGGTGCTGCAGGTTCTGACGCGAGAAGATCAGCGCCGAAGGGCCGTCCTTACGCTCGATGGCGTGCTTCCAGGCCACGGCGGATTCGACCGCGTCGGCTGGGCGCCAGCAATCCAGGTTCGGCGTGGTACGCAGGCTGGTCAGTTGCTCGACCGGCTGGTGCGTCGGGCCGTCTTCGCCCAGGCCGATGGAGTCGTGGGTGTACACATGGATCACGCGTTTCTTCATCAGCGCGGCCATACGTACGGCGTTGCGCGCGTATTCCATGAACATCAGGAAGGTCGCGCCGTAAGGCACCAGGCCGCCGTGCAGGGACACGCCGTTCATGATGGCGCTCATGCCGAACTCGCGCACGCCGTAGTACATGTAGTTGCCGCTGGCGTCTTCGGCCGAGACACCCTTGCAACCTTTCCACAGGGTCAGGTTGGAACCGGCCAGGTCAGCCGAACCGCCGAGAATCTCCGGCAGCAACGGGCCAAAGGCGTTCAGGGTGTTCTGGCTGGCTTTACGGCTGGCGATGGTCTCGCCCTTGGCCGCCACTTCGGCGATGTAGGCCGAGGCTTTTTCCGAGAAGTCGGCAGGCAGGTCACCGGCCAGGCGACGCACCAGTTCGTTGGCCAACTCTGGGAATTCGGCGGAGTAGGCCGCAAAACGCTGGTCCCACTCGGCTTCGGTCGCCAGGCCTTTTTCCTTGGCGTTCCACTCGGCATAGATGTCAGCCGGGATTTCGAACGGGCCGTGGTTCCACTTCAGCGCTTCACGGGTCAGGGCGATTTCCGCGTCACCCAGTGGGGCGCCGTGGCAGTCTTCTTTACCTTGCTTGTTCGGCGAGCCGAAACCGATGGTGGTCTTGCAGCAGATCAGGGTCGGCTGCTCGCTCTTGCGCGCGGTGTCGATGGCGGTCTTGATCTCTTCCGGATCGTGGCCGTCGACGTTGCGGATCACTTGCCAGTTGTAGGCTTCGAAACGCTTCGGGGTGTCATCGGTGAACCAGCCTTCGACTTCGCCGTCGATGGAGATGCCGTTGTCATCGTAGAAGGCAATCAGCTTGCCCAGGCCCAGGGTACCGGCCAGGGACGCCACTTCATGGGAAATGCCTTCCATCATGCAGCCATCACCCAGGAACACATAGGTGTGGTGGTCGACGATGTTGTGACCAGGGCGGTTGAACTGCGCGCCCAGGACTTTTTCAGCCAGTGCGAAGCCAACAGCATTGGCCAGGCCTTGGCCCAGGGGACCGGTGGTGGTCTCGACGCCTGGGGTGTAGCCGAATTCCGGGTGACCCGGGGTGCGGCTGTGCAACTGGCGGAAGCTCTTGAGGTCATCGATGGTGACGTCGTAGCCGGTCAGGTGCAGCAGCGAATAGATCAGCATCGAGCCGTGGCCGTTGGACAGCACGAAGCGGTCACGGTCGGCGAACGACGGGTTGCTCGGGTTGTGTTTCAGGTAGTCACGCCAAAGTACCTCGGCGATATCCGCCATGCCCATCGGGGCACCGGGATGGCCGCTGTTGGCTTTTTGCACGGCATCCATGCTGAGGGCACGAATGGCGTTGGCACGCTCACGACGGCTGGGCATCGCTGATCTCCTGGGGTTGCTTAAAAGAAACGGAAAAAAGGATCGGCATTTTCCCTCAGCCACCGCCTGCGGGCAATCACAGATAGTCACTTGAGGTGTTTTTCCTGCGCTTTGCCCGCCAATCGCTTGCAGAAAAGCCTGACTGCTTCGTCTAAAGGTTATAGCGGGTGCTTATAACTACCGATTATCGACCAATATCAAAACTTTTTGATATTGGCCTTGCGGGGATATCCACCCGTCACTAGACTGCTGGCCTTATGAACCTACCCGTGCCCTCCCTGCGTCCTGACGACGGCGACGACCTGGCAGCCTTATGCAAGGCCGCTGGTGATCCGTTACGTCTGAACGTGTTGCGCGCGCTGGCCAACGATTCTTTCGGCGTACTGGAACTTGCGCAGATCTTCGCCATTGGCCAGTCCGGCATGAGCCACCATCTGAAGGTCCTGGCCCAGGCTGACCTGGTGGCCACCCGCCGCGAAGGCAATGCGATTTTTTACCGTCGCGCCCTGCCCCACACCGAGCTGCTCGGCGGCAAACTGCACGCCGCGCTGCTGGAAGAGGTGGACAGTTTGGGCCTGCCCGGCGACGTGCAGTCACGCATCAGCCAAGTTCATGGGCAACGCGCTGCTGCCAGCCAGGATTTTTTCTCACGGGTCGCCGAGAAGTTTCGCGCCCAACAGGACTTGATCGCCGGCTTGCCGCAATACCGCGAAAGCGTACTGGCGCTGTTGGACAAACTGGGCTTCAGTCATTCGGCCACGGCGCTGGAAGTGGGCCCTGGCGATGGCGGTTTCCTGCCGGAGCTGGCGCGCCGCTTCAAGCAGGTGACGGCGCTGGACAACAGCCCGGCGATGCTCGAACTGGCGCGCCAGTTGTGCGAGCGCGAGGCGCTGGGCAATGTCAGCCTGCAGCTGGCGGACGCGTTGAATGACACAAACCTGCGGGCCGATTGCGTGGTGTTGAACATGGTCCTGCACCATTTCGCCGCCCCCGCCGACGCCCTCAAGCAGATGGCAAATTTGCTGCAACCCGGCGGTAGCCTGCTGGTCACAGATTTATGCAGCCACAACCAGAATTGGGCCAGGGAGGCCTGCGGTGATCTCTGGTTGGGTTTTGAACAGGACGATCTGGCCCGTTGGGCCACCGCTGCGGGACTCGTTCCCGGGGAAAGCCTCTATGTAGGTTTACGTAATGGTTTCCAGATTCAGGTCCGCCATTTTCAGCGGCCGGCTGGCGACACTCACCATCGGTAAATATCAGGAAAACATCGAGATGAGCGAATACTCCCTTTTCACCTCCGAGTCCGTGTCTGAAGGGCATCCGGACAAAATCGCCGACCAGATTTCTGATGCGGTGCTGGACGCCATCATTGCTGAAGACAAGTTCGCCCGTGTGGCGTGCGAGACTCTGGTGAAAACGGGCGTGGCGATCATCGCCGGTGAAGTCACCACCACCGCGTGGGTCGATCTGGAACAGATCGTCCGTGACGTCATCACCAAGATTGGCTACAACAGTTCCGACGTCGGCTTCGACGGCGCGACCTGCGGCGTGATGAACATCATCGGCAAGCAGTCGCCCGACATCAACCAGGGCGTGGACCGCGCCAAGCCTGAAGATCAGGGCGCTGGCGACCAGGGCTTGATGTTCGGCTATGCCAGCAACGAAACCGAGGTGCTGATGCCGGCGCCGATCACCTTCTCGCACCAGCTTGTGCAACGTCAGGCCGAGGCTCGCAAAAACGGCCTGCTGCCGTGGCTGCGCCCGGATGCCAAATCCCAGGTGACCTGCCGTTACGAAGGCGGCAAGGTCGTGGGTATCGACGCCGTTGTACTGTCGACCCAGCACAACCCGGACGTGTCCTACGCCGACCTGCGCGAAGGCGTGATGGAGCTGATCGTCAAGCACGTGCTGCCGGCCGAACTGCTGACCAAGGACACCCAGTTCCACATCAACCCGACTGGCCAGTTCATCATCGGTGGCCCGGTGGGCGACTGCGGCCTGACCGGCCGCAAGATCATCGTCGACAGCTACGGCGGCATGGCCCGTCATGGCGGTGGCGCGTTCTCGGGTAAAGACCCATCCAAGGTTGACCGTTCGGCGGCCTACGCCGGTCGTTATGTGGCCAAGAACATCGTCGCGGCCGGCTTGGCCGAGCGTTGCGAGATTCAGGTTTCCTACGCTATCGGTGTGGCCCAGCCTACGTCGATCTCGCTGAACACCTTTGGTACCGGCAAGATCAGCGACGACAAAATCGTCAAGCTGGTGCGCGAGATCTTCGACCTGCGCCCTTACGCGATCACCACCATGCTTGACCTGCTGCACCCGATGTACCAGGAAACCGCAGCCTACGGCCACTTCGGCCGTACCCCTGCGCAGAAGACTGTCGGCGACGACACCTTCACCACGTTCACCTGGGAAAAAACCGACCGCGCCAACGACCTGCGCACTGCCGCCGGCCTGTAAGCACGCGCTCCCCCAAAAGCCCCGCCGGGTTCGCCCGGTGGGGCTTTTTTATTGCCTGCGCGACAGGCATCACACGTCTGGCGCCCTGAGCACTCAACGGGCGGCAAATCCGGGGATTGCCAGCCGCAAGCCAACAACGACTTACTGAGCGTGCAGGCTTTTAACGCCGCACAAGAGCAGGTCAAAAGTTGTAACAAACTGGCCGACGCCCAAGCCAAAGCCGACGCCAGGCAGCAAACACAGGAAGCCAAGATGGATAAAAACGACGCAGTGAAAGCGTTGGGCGATCTGTTCAAGTAGTTCGAAACACCCGGTAAAAAGCCCCGCACTGTCGGGGCTTTTTTGTGGCCGCCTGGATCACTTAGGCTGGGCGCCCCTTCCGAGCAAGGATGCTCATGATGCGTTTATTGATTGCTCTGTTACTCAGTGCCTTGCCCTTTCTGGTGTGGGCAGAAGACTGTCCCGAGGACGCCCGGTCACAGGTCAGCGCGCTGGCCAGGCAGATCACGCTGTGGGATGACAGCTACCACCGGCTCGGCCAATCCCCGGTCAGCGATGAACTCTACGATCAGGCGCGCCACCGCCTGGACCACTGGCGAACGTGTTTCCCCAACAACAGCCTGACGGCTGACAAGCCACTCGCCAGCTCGCGGGGCACACGGCCTCACCCGGTCGCGCATACCGGCCTTGAAAAGTTATTGGATGAGCGGGCGGTCGATGACTGGCTCAGGACCCGGCAAGACGTATGGATTCAACCCAAGGTCGATGGTGTTGCGGTGACGCTGGTCTATCGTCAGGGCAGGTTGAGCCGGCTTATCAGCCGAGGTGACGGACGCCTCGGCCAGGATTGGTCGACCGCCGCACGCCGGATCCCCGGCATTGTCCAGCAACTGCCGGAGCCCATCGACCTGGTGCTGCAGGGCGAACTCTATTGGCGCCTCGACGCTCATGTGCAGGCGACACAAGGCGGGCTGAATGCTCGCAGCAAGATAGCCGGGCTGATGAACCGCCTTCAGTTGAGCGACACCGATGCCGCGGGGATCGGGCTTTTTGTCTGGGCCTGGCCCGACGGCCCGACCGACTTCAACGAGCGCCTGAACACCCTGGCACGCTGGGGCTTCACCGATAGCCATCGCTACAGCCAGCGCATTCAAAACATCGCTGAAGCCTCACACTGGCGCAGTCACTGGTACAACCACCCGCTGCCTTTTGCCAGCGATGGCGTGGTATTGCACCAGGCTGTGCATGCGCCCGCCAAGCGCTGGCAAGCCAGTGCCCCCTACTGGGCGGTCGCCTGGAAATACCCGGCCGCCAAGGCGCTCGCGCTGGTGCGTAATGTGCGGTTCAACATCGGCCGCACCGGGCGCATTACGCCCATTCTTGAGCTGGAACCGGTGCGACTGGATGACCGGCACATTCACCGCGTGAGCGTCGGCTCCCTGAAACGCTGGCAAGTGCTGGATATCCGCCCCGGCGATCAGGTGTCCATCAGCCTTGCCGGCCATGTGATCCCCCGGTTGGAGCACGTGATCCTGCGCAACGAAAACAGGGTGGAAGTACGAGCGCCCGATGCCCGAGACTTTCACGCCTTGAGCTGCTGGCAACTGGACCCCGGTTGCGAGGAGCAATTGCTGGCCCGCCTGACCTGGCTGAGCGGCAATCAAGGCCTGGCCATGCCGCATATTGGCCGCGAAACCTGGAACATATTGATCCAGGCCGGTCTAATCGCCGGCATTCTCGATTGGTTGACCCTGGATGCGGCAGAGCTTGCTAACATTGACGGCTTAGGCGAACGCAGCCGCGCGCGGGTGCTCGAAAGCATTCAAAACGCTCGGCAACGTCCCTTTGCACAATGGCTCAAAGCCTTGGGTGTACCGCCCTCGGCACGTAACGACCTGGACGGCGGCTGGCAGACCCTGGCCGCCAGAGACACCCAGGCCTGGCTGGCCACCGATGGCATCGGCCCGGGCCGCGCAGCGCAATTAAGCGCCTTTTTTCGCGACCCGCAGGTACAGGCGTTGGCTCAGACACTCCGCGAGGCGGGGATAGACGGGTTCTAACCTGGACCGACCACTTTTTAACCAACGGCAGAATTCATCCTGCCATTTGATTGCACCCTGGAGCCTTTATGAAATTTCTTGCCCCTTTTGCCTTGTTAACGGTTGCAAGCTTCATGGCGACACCTTTGCTGGCCGCCGAAGAGGTGCCGGAACTCACCGGCTGCGCCGCCAAGCGCCAAGCCATCAGCACTCAGATCGAGCAAGCCAAGGCACACGGCAACAGCGAACAACAGGCTGGCCTTGAAAAAGCCCTGAGCGAAGTCACCGCCAACTGCACCGATGCATCCCTGAGAAAAGAACGCGAAAACAAGGTGCTCGACGCCAAGCACGAAGTCAGCCGCCGTCAGGCCGACCTCGACAAGGCGATGAAAAAGGGTGACGCGGACAAGATCAACAAGCGTAAGGACAAGTTGGCGCAGTCACGCAAAGAGCTGCAGGACGCTGTTGAAGAACTCGACCAGTAAACCCGGTCAGTGATCCCGAAACTGCTTATGGCAAGCCGTGCAGGCATCTTCGACTTTCTGCACCGCAGGCCCCAGGTTGCTGGCTTTGTAAGGCTGCACCTGGCTGGCGATCACCAGTTCACCGGTGGCCGTTTCAAGGTTTCGGGCCAACGCCTGGAACCGTGCCTGTTGTTGCCACACGCTGTCCTTGGCGCTGGTGTGATCTTCTTCGCGCACGCTCGGGAAATGCTTCCAAGGCTCGTGGGACAACGCATCAAGCTTGACCGCGCCTTCGGCGAACTTCGCGCCATCAAAAGGGATGCGCCCACGCAACATGCCGCCCAGGTCTTCACCGGTCTTGAGCATTTGCTTGAAGATTGCCTTGCGCTGACCCAGAGGTGAATTCGGATCAACACCGCCACAGGCGGATAACGTCAGGCAGGCCAGCAATACAACGGTCAGTGTTTTAAAAGTCATGATGGCTTCAGGTCACGGGAACGGCGGCCAGTATCCTCGCCCCGCCCGTAAAGACCAATAGCCCTATTAATAATAAGGGTTGCCCAAACGTGCTGCGGCGCGGGCAATCGCTTCAGGAAGTATTTGTATGAATGTCACCTTGAAACCCTGGAGCCGCCGCCTGGCGTGGGCTCTGCCGATCATTGCACTGCTGGCCGGCTGCGATGGCAACAAAGACGCCGGCAAAGATGAAACCGTTAAACCCCATGCTGTCGCCACGTATGTGAGTGCACCGTGGGAAGCGCTGCCGGCTGTTTCCGACAGCGACCTGCTCGCCGGGTTTGAATCCTGGCGCAGCGCCTGCCAACGCCTGAAGGCCGACCCGATCTGGGGCGCGACCTGTGCAGCAGCGACCACCGTGCCGGGCAACGCCCCGGCAGTGCGCAGCTTTCTCAAGGAGCGCCTGGATGTGTTCGGCCTGCGCTCGGCCGACAACACGCCGAACGGCCTGATCACCGGCTACTACGAACCGGTCTACCCCGGCAGCCTGACCGAAACCGCCACCGCCCATGTGCCGGTGTACGGCGTGCCGGATGACCTGATCATCGTCAACCTGGAAAGCATCTACCCGGAACTCAAGGGCAAGCGCCTGCGCGGCCGCCTCGAAGGGCGCGTGCTCAAGCCTTATGACGACGCCAGCACCATCAACGGCCAAGGCTCCACTGCCAAGCCGATCGCCTGGCTGACCAACCCGATGGACCTGCAGTTCTTGCAGATCCAGGGCTCGGGCCGCATTCAACTCGCCGGCGGGCGCCAACTGCGTGTGGGGTATGGCGACCAGAACGGCTACCCGTACCGCCCGATCGGCCGTTGGCTGGTAGAGCAAGGCGAGTTGAAAAAAGAAGACGTGACCATGGGCGCCATCAGCGCCTGGGCCAAGGCTAACCCGCAACGCATTCCACAACTGCTGGCGAGCAACCCCAGCTACGTGTTTTTCAGCGCTCGCCCGGACAGCAATGAAGGCCCGCGCGGCTCACTGAATGTGCCGCTGACGGCTGGCTACAGCGTGGCGGTGGATCGCAAGGTGATTCCGCTGGGCAGCCTGTTATGGCTGTCGACCACCCAACCTGACGGCTCGCCCATTGCCCGGCCCGTGGCCGCACAGGACACCGGCGGTGCAATCACCGGCGAAGTGCGCGCAGACCTGTTCTGGGGCACCGGTGATGCAGCGGGCGAGTTGGCGGGGAATATGAAGCAGCAGGGCCAGATCTGGATGCTGTGGCCTAAAGGCGCAGCGTTGCCGCAGGTGCCGGATGCGCCTGCCGGCACCTGAGTGGTTTCTGATAGACGCGATTCATGGTGTTGAACAGGCCCGTGTGGCCAGCAGACTTGTGGCCAAGCGGGCTTGGTGTGGCGAGCGGGCTTGCCCCGCGTTGGGCTGCGAAGCAGCCCCAATACAAGCGCCGAGCTCTTTCAGGAAGAACTGGGTGTCCGATTTTAGGGCCGCTTCGCGCCCCAACACGGGGCAAGCCCGCTCGCCACACCAAGCCCGCTCGCCACAACAAACTGGATCGGCACAACAAACTGGCTCACACGAGGAAATCGCATCAGGCCTTAGATCGAGACAAAAAAGAAACTCGCGATCAATGCCATGCCCAATGCCCAGACCAGCGAACGCAGCATCGCCCAGTCTGCCAGGTAGCAAATGATGTACAGCAGCCGACTGGTGATAAACAGCACCGCCAGCACATTGATGGTCACCAGTGATGCCGTGCCGGCCAAGTGCGCAATGATCACTGCCGCCGCAAATGCCGGCGTCACTTCGAAGCTGTTGAGTTGCGCACTGTGAGCGCGTTTGGCGAACCCATCGAGCGTGTCCAGGAAAGCCCGAGGGTCATGGTTCTGCCGAGGCCCGAACTTGCCGCCGCTGAACTTGGCCACACCCGTGCACAGATAAGGCAGGAAAATTGCGATCAACACACACCAGAAAGCCACCGTCATCACCGATTCCTTTTGTAGTTTTAGCCAGCGGTTAGAGTTTTAGCACTAAAAATGCCACACCGCACTTAACCGCTATGAACCGCGCCACCGCCAAAGGTTCTACCGGCCTTTTGCCCTATGGCCTGCAACATCCCGCCGCTGCTGCGGTCCATCCACCCATTAACCAACGCTCACTTCACCTTCCAAGGACCCCGGATGCTTGAACTTGTCGCCGCCTTCATTTGCCTCACTACCCTGCTCACGTATGTGAACTTCCGTTTTATCGGCCTGCCGCCCACCATCGGCGTGATGGTCACTGCCCTGCTGTTCTCACTGATCCTGCAAGGCCTGAGCTTCATCGGCTACCCAGGCCTGGAGGAGCGTATTCAGCAATTGATCGGCCAGATCGACTTTGGCGATCTGCTGATGAACTGGATGCTTTCGTTCCTGCTGTTCGCTGGCGCCTTGCACGTCAACCTGAATGACTTGCGCAGTTATCGCTGGCCCATCGGTCTGTTGGCAACCTTCGGCGTGTTGATTGCCACCGTGGTCATCGGCAGCCTGGCGTTCTACATCTTTGCCCTGTTCGGCTGGCACGTGAGCTTCCTCTACTGCCTGCTGTTCGGCGCGCTGATCTCGCCTACCGACCCGATTGCGGTGTTGGGCGTGCTGCGAACGGCCAATGCATCGAAACCGCTGAAAACCACCATCGTCGGCGAATCGCTGTTCAATGACGGCACCGCGGTCGTGGTGTTTACCGTGCTGTTGGGCATCGCGCAGTTGGGTGAAACGCCAACCGTCGGCGCCACGGCCATGCTGTTCGCCCATGAAGCGATTGGCGGGGTGGTGTTCGGCGGGCTGATCGGCTACCTGGTGTACTTGATGATCAAAAGCATCGAGCAGCACCAGATTGAAGTGATGCTGACCTTGGCGCTGGTGATCGGCGGCTCGGCGTTGGCCACCGAGCTGCACGTCTCGGCACCGATTGCGATGGTGGTTGCCGGCCTGATCATCGGTAACCTGGGCCGCAAGCTGGCGATGAACGACATGACCCGACGCTACCTGGACGGTTTCTGGGAATTGCTCGATGACATGCTCAACGCGCTCCTGTTCGCGTTGATCGGCATGGAGCTGTTGCTGTTGCCGTTCAACTGGCTGCACGTATTGGCGGCCAGTTTGCTGGCGGTAGCGATCCTGCTTTCGCGCCTGCTGACCGTGGCCCCGGCGATCCTGTTGCTGCGCCGCTGGCGCACCGTACCGCGCGGCACTATCCGCATCCTTACCTGGGGCGGCCTGCGTGGCGGGGTGTCGGTAGCATTGGCACTGGCCTTGCCGTTGGGGCCGGAGCGCGACTTGTTGCTGAGCATCACCTACATCGTGGTGCTGTCGTCGATCCTGCTGCAGGGTTTGAGCATCGGCAAGCTGGTCAAACACGTGACCAAGGATGAACCGGCTCCGCAGACCGAGACCCACTGATGGACGCGGGCGGCGAACTGACTTCGCCGCCCGCATTACGGTCAGAGGGTCTGCACGATGATCTGGCTTTTCAGGTCATTGAACATCGCCTCGATCATCGGCTGCATCGCCTTGAACCACGCAGGGCTGCACACTGCTTCGGGATGACTGAACGCCAGGGTGCGGGAAACCAGTACGGTGTTGCCGCTGCGCTCGTAACGGGCGTCGTAGGTAACATCCGCGCCCTTAAGCGAAACGGTCTTGGGCACCTTGAGTATTCTTTTCGATGGTCAACGAGCGATCCGCCGCATCGTCCTTGGCCTACGCGAACACGCCCAGCGCCACGATCAGCGCGCCCCCTTAAAAAAGGGGAAACCCGCATTAAGATCCTTCTTTCATGAATGGAAGCCGCGCAGCGACTTTGCCATTCATTTATGACGAATCGGCTTACCGCTCTTTGTTGACCTGCTGGGGGTGGCGCGGGTCTGCGGTCTCGCCCGGCAGACTGTTTTCGCTGCGAATCTGTGCGTGGCTGATCAGCGCAAAGATGAAACTGCCGCCGATGATGTTGCCGGCCAGCGTCGGGCCGGCGAACACCAGCCAAAAATCCTTCCACGGCAGTTCGCCCGCAAACACCAGGTACGAGACTTCCGCCGAACCGACGACGATATGGGTGAAGTCACCCAGCGCCATCAGGTAGGTGATCAGGATGATGATGAACATTTTCGCGCTTTCCATGGACGGGATCATCCACACCATGGTGGCGATCATCCAGCCGGAAATAATGCCCTTGGCGAACATCTGACCGGTGTCGTTTTCCATGACTTTGCGACCGATTTCGAGGAAGGCCATGTCAGTCTTGGTATCGAAGATCGGCAAATGCAGCATCACATACGCCACCAGCAAGGTGCCGCACAGGTTGCCCACCAGCACCACTGCCCACAGGCGCAGCAAGCGTGCAGCGTTGGCCAGAGTTGGCTTGCTCATTACCGGCAGCACGGCGGTCAGGGTGTTTTCGGTAAACAACTGCTGACGGGCGAGGATTACCGCCAGGAAACCTGCGCAGTACCCGAAACTGGCGATCACTTTGAATCCTTCACCGTCCGGTAGCCGCGAATTGAGCAGGCCCATGCCCATCAACGACAGGCCCATCGTCAAGCCGGCGGCCAGCGCCGACCACCACAATGCGGCCACGGTGCGCTCCAGTTCCTGGTCGCCCTGGGTGCGGATGATTTCATGCAGAACCGCCGCGCGGGGCGGCTGATTCTTGTCGACGTCGTGCTGTTCTTCCTGCGACAGGTTAGGGGTCTTGCCGTCTGCTTGCGTAGCCATGGTGATACCTGAACGGGGGGCGTTGTTCAGGTACGACCTTTGACCTATCAATAGCGTTCACTGGCCAGCGACAGGATTAGTCCTTGATGCCGTCTTCCTGGAACTGGTCCTTCACGTACTTGATCTCAGTGCGACCGTGGGGCGCCGGCAAGCCGTCTTCGCCGAGGTTGACGAAGACCATTTTTTCTACGGTCAGGATGCTTTTGCGCGTGATCTTGTTGCGCACTTCGCAGGTCAGGGTGATCGAGGTGCGGCCGAACTCGGTGGCGGTGATGCCCAGCTCGATGATGTCGCCCTGGCGCGAGGCGCTGACGAAGTTGATTTCGGAGATGTACTTGGTCACCACCCGCTGGTTGCCCAATTGCACAATCGCGTAGATGGCCGCTTCTTCGTCAATCCAGCGCAGCAGGCTGCCGCCGAACAGGGTGCCGTTGGGGTTGAGGTCTTCGGGTTTTACCCATTTGCGGGTGTGGAAGTTCATGGTCACTCCAAAGCGCGTTGCGAAATGATGGGCAACATCATGGCAGAGCCCGGGCCCAAGCTCTATGAGCCATTGCCTATCAAGCCCATGAGCGATCTTCATATGCCCGACAGAAAGGCTTGGGAAGTCTGGCGCACACAGCTATAATCGCCACCGCTTCAAAACGGTCATCTGTGATTGATACCGTTCTCCCGCCACCTGTCCGAGGGGCGCTGCAGCAGGCTCGACCTGTCAGGCTCGGATGGGGCGTTGTCAGGCCTGGTTTATCGGGTTTGATACTAAACGCACAACGGCGCCCATTCGCACACTACGAATGGAGGCTCTTCATGAGCGCTGTAATCTCGCCTGCAGGTTTTACCGACTACAAAGTCGCCGACATGTCCCTCGCTGCCTGGGGCCGTCGCGAAACCTTTATCGCCGAATCCGAAATGCCTGCCCTGATGGGTCTGCGTCGCAAATACGCCGCTGAGCAACCGCTCAAAGGCGCGAAGATTCTCGGCTGCATCCACATGACCATTCAGACTGCCGTGCTGATCGAAACCCTGGTTGCCCTGGGCGCCGAAGTGCGTTGGTCGTCCTGCAACATTTTCTCGACTCAAGACCAGGCCGCTGCTGCTATCGCTGCTGCCGGCATCGCGGTTTATGCCTGGAAAGGCGAAACCGAAGAAGAGTACGAGTGGTGCCTGGAGCAAACCATCCTCAAAGATGGCAAGCCATGGGACGCCAACATGATCCTCGACGACGGCGGCGACCTGACTGAGCTGCTGCACAAGAAATACCCGCAGATCCTCGACCGCGTCCACGGCGTGACCGAAGAAACCACCACCGGCGTGCACCGCCTGCTGGACATGCTGGCCAAGGGCGAGCTGAAAATCCCGGCCATCAACGTCAACGACTCGGTGACCAAGAGCAAGAACGACAACAAGTACGGCTGCCGTCACAGCCTGAACGATGCCATCAAGCGCGGCACCGACCACCTGCTGTCGGGCAAGCAAGCCCTGGTGATCGGCTACGGCGACGTGGGCAAGGGTTCGTCCCAGTCCCTGCGTCAGGAAGGCATGATCGTTAAAGTCTCCGAAGTTGACCCGATCTGCGCCATGCAAGCGTGCATGGACGGTTTCGAAGTGGTTTCGCCGTTCATCAACGGCCAGAACGACGGCACCGAAGCGAGCATCGACAAGGCCCTGCTGGGCAAGATCGACCTGATCGTGACCACCACCGGTAACGTGAATGTGTGCGACGCGAACATGCTCAAAGCCCTGAAAAAGCGCGCTGTGGTGTGCAACATCGGTCACTTTGACAACGAAATCGACACCGCTTTCATGCGCAAGAACTGGGCATGGGAAGAAGTGAAGCCGCAGGTACACAAGGTTCACCGTACCGGCGCCGGTGACTTCGATCCGCAGAACGACGACTACCTGATCCTGCTGGCTGAAGGCCGTCTGGTTAACCTGGGCAACGCCACTGGCCACCCAAGCCGCATCATGGACGGCTCGTTCGCCAACCAGGTTCTGGCGCAGATCTTCCTGTTTGGCCAGAAGTACGCCGACCTGTCGCCAGCCCAGAAAGCCGAGCGCCTGACCGTGGAAGTACTGCCCAAGAAACTCGACGAAGAAGTGGCCCTGGAAATGGTCCGCGGCTTCGGCGGCGTGGTGACTCAACTGACCAAGACCCAGGCCGACTACATCGGCGTGACGGTTGAAGGTCCGTTCAAGCCGCACGCTTACCGCTACTGATATGCCTGCTGCCTGCTCCCCTTGTGGGAGCGGGCTTCTAATGTAGGAGGGGGCTTGCGCCCGATAGCGGAATGTCAGTTAACAACTATGTCGACTGATACATCGTCATCGGGGGCAAGCCCCCTCCCACATTGACGGCGTACATCTTCCGGTTTTATGAGTTCCCAAGGGTATTACCATGTCCCAAGACCGTCGCTACAGCTTCGAGTTCTTCCCGACCAAGACCGATGCTGGGCATGAAAAACTGATGGCGACTGCCAAGCAGTTGGCCAGCTACAACCCCGACTTCTTCTCCTGCACCTACGGCGCCGGCGGTTCGACCCGTGATCGCACGATCAACACCGTGTTGCAGCTGGAAAGCGAAGTCAAAGTTCCCGCCGCTCCGCACTTGTCGTGCGTGGGCGACAGCAAAGCCGACCTGCGCGGCCTGCTGACCCAGTACAAGCAAGCCGGCATCAAGCGCATCGTCGCCCTGCGTGGCGATTTGCCGTCCGGCATGGGCATGGCCAGCGGTGAGCTGCGCTACGCCAATGACCTGGTGAGTTTCATCCGTGAAGAAAGCGGCGATCACTTCCATATCGAAGTGGCGGCGTACCCGGAGATGCATCCCCAGGCACGCAATTTCGAAGACGATCTGCGGAACTTCGTGCGCAAGGCCAACGCCGGCGCCGACAGCGCGATCACCCAGTACTTCTTCAACGCCGACAGCTACTTCTACTTCGTCGAGCGTGTACGGGCCATGGGTGTGAACATCCCGATCGTGCCGGGCATCATGCCGATCACCAATTACAGCAAGCTGGCGCGTTTCTCCGACGCTTGCGGCGCTGAGATTCCGCGCTGGGTGCGCAAGCAACTGGAAGCCTACGGCGACGACGTCAAAAGCATCCAGGCGTTTGGCGAGCAGGTCATCACCCAGATGTGCGAACAACTGCTGCAAGGTGGCGCACCAGGGTTGCACTTCTACACCCTGAACCAGGCCGAACCGAGCCTGGCCATCTGGAACAACCTCAAGCTGCCACGCTGAGGCTTGCTCCGTGACTCAAAGGCCCTCGTCAATACGAGGGCCTTTTTGTTTTAAATGCGCCACATCAACGTGGCCGCGAATGCGTGTGCCAGCGCTTCTCTTTAGCGCAAGAGCGTCGTAACCTCAGGGCATGCCTGTCATTCTCAAGTTGTTGACTGCTGTGTTTTTTACTTGCCTGAGCCTCACCGCTTTCGGTGAGAAACTGCGCATTGTCACCGAGCCCTGGGCCCCCTACGTCTACGACGACAAGGGCAGCATGCGCGGGCTCGATTACGAAACCACGGTAACCGTGTTCCAACGCCTGGGCGTGGACGTGCAATGGCAATTCCTGCCCTGGAAGCGCTGCCTGGCGATGCTCGACCAGGGCAATGCCGATGGCGCGCTGGACATCTTTCACAGCCATGAGCGCGACGCCTTGCTGCTTTACCCCAGCGAGCCGCTGTCGGATGTCGAGTTCGTGCTGTTCTACGCCAACGACCGCCCTCATCCGGCCGAAACCCTCGATGATCTGCGCGGGCTCACCGTCGGTACATCCCCGGGCTACCTCTACGGCGAAGATTTCAGCGAGTCGACCTTGTTCAACCGCGAGCCGGCGCCCAGCCATGAGGCCAACTTCGGCAAGCTGTCGCTGGGGCGCATCGATCTGGTCATTACGGACCGCCGAGTGGGCCAGCATGTGATCAAGGCCATGGGCCTGGAAGGCAAGGTCAGCCAGGCGCCCGCGGTGGTCAGCCGCCAGCCGCAGTTTCTCGCGGTGCGCCGTGGCGCCGGCATGGATTTGCTGGTGCAGCGCTTCGCCGCCGAGCTCAAGCGCTTCAAACAAGAGCCGGCTTACGCCGCCTTGAGCGCAAAATACGGTGGAATCCAGGCCATTACGGCCTCTGAACACACCGTTGAGCAGCAGGAAAGCAGCGCGCCGTGATTGCTCTGTTATACTCCGGCCTTTCCGCCAGGCTCACGCCCGGCCGCTGAGGTCTTGAAAAAGGCACCTAACCCAGCTACTGCGCAGCTTTCAGCCCGCGCGAGCCGGTGGAGTGCCCGCCAGACGCAGCAGGACCGGACGGGGTTGCGCTCCCCTAAGCGCCATTCACGCCCGGCAAGATTATCCCTTTGGGCCAAGCCCTAACTAAAACAGGATTACTCATGTCCTTTGCTTCCCTCGGTCTCTCCGAGGCTTTAGTCCGCGCCATCGAGGCAGCGGGCTATACCGAGCCTACTCCGGTGCAACAGCGGGCCATTCCCGCCGTGTTGCAAGGTCGCGACCTGATGGTTGCGGCTCAGACAGGTACTGGTAAAACCGGTGGTTTCGCCCTCCCGATTCTGGAGCGCTTGTTCCCCAACGGTCACCCGGACAAATCCCAGCGTCACGGCCCGCGCCAGCCGCGCGTACTGGTCCTGACCCCTACCCGCGAACTCGCCGCCCAAGTGCACGACAGCTTCAAGCTGTATGCCCGCGACTTGAAGTTCGTCAGCGCCTGCATCTTCGGCGGCGTCGGCATGAACCCACAGGTTCAGGCCATGTCCCGCGGTGTTGACGTGCTGGTCGCCTGCCCGGGTCGTTTGCTCGACCTGTGCGGCCAAGGCAGCGTTGACTTGTCCCACGTGGAAATCCTCGTGCTGGACGAAGCCGACCGCATGCTCGACATGGGCTTTGTCCATGACGTGAAAAAGGTCCTCGCCCGCCTGCCGGCCAAACGTCAGAACCTGCTGTTCTCGGCAACGTTCTCCCAGGACATCACCGCCCTGGCCGGCAAGCTGCTGCACAACCCGGAACGTATCGAAGTCACGCCGCCGAACACCACGGTCGAGCGGATCGAGCAACGCGTATTCCGCCTGGCTGCCAGCCACAAGCGTGCGCTGCTGGCCCACCTGATCACCGCCGGCGCCTGGGAACAAGTGCTGGTGTTTACCCGCACCAAGCACGGCGCCAACCGCCTGGCCGAGTACCTGGACAAACACGGCCTTACCGCCGTCGCCATCCACGGCAACAAGAGCCAGAACGCGCGCACCAAAGCCCTGGCCGATTTCAAGGCCGGTGAAGTGCGCATCCTGGTCGCCACCGACATCGCCGCGCGCGGCCTGGATATCGACCAGTTGCCGCACGTGGTCAACTTCGAGCTGCCAAACGTCGACGAAGACTATGTGCACCGTATCGGCCGTACTGGCCGTGCCGGTCGCTCGGGCGAGGCCATTTCGCTGGTCGCCCCGGACGAAGAAAAACTGCTGAAAAGCATCGAGCGCATGACCAAGCAGAAAATCGCCGACGGCGACCTGATGGGCTTCGATGCCAGCGCCGTAGAGGCTGAAAAGCCTGAAGTGCGCGAGCGTCCGGATGTGCGTAACCCACGCAACCCACGCGGTCCGAAGGGCGATGGCCCGAACGGCGGCGGTGGTGGCGGTGGCCGTCGCGACAAAGGCAAGGACAAGGGCGGCAAGGAAAAAGCGCCCACCAACGGCCGTGGCGAACGCCCAGCCCGTGAGCAAAAGCCCCGTGAAGGCACCCCGGCCCGCGAACAGCGCCAGCCAAGCCAGCCGCCACGCGCCGCCGCCGACCGCGCCCCGGACGAGTTCCTCGACGACGACGTGGATAACTTCGGTAACCGCGTTGACTACGTGCCTCAGGCCAAACCGGCCCAGGGCCGTGGCCGTCGTCCAGGTGCACCGGCACAGGGTGCAGGCGCAGGCGCTCCACGTGGCGGCCAGCCGCAGGGCGGCCGTCAGAATGGTCCGCGCAACAGCAGCGGCGGCACCACCGGCACGCCACCTGCCAAACGCAGCGGCCCACGCAATGGCGCACCGCGTGACGGTCAAGCCCGTCGCGAAGACTCGCGCAGCAACAACCGCCGCCCGGCCCGTGACGACCAGCCACGCTCGTCCGAACCTGCCGTGCAGAACCCGCGCGGTGGCCCGGCGCCGAAAATCATCCACAAGGAGTCGAAGGCTGACCGCTTCCCGACACCCGAGCAGTTGGATCAACTGCCTGGCCGTCCTCGTGGTGAAAAACCAGCGTTGCTGACCCGCAACCGCTGATTTTCAACGCGCCATAAAAAATGCCCCGCATCCAAAGATGCGGGGCATTTTTTGTGTGCGAGGCGAAAATTACTTCGCTTTCACACCTTCAAACGTCACGTACAACTCAACCGAGTTGGACGCTGGGCCCAGGTCCATCTGCTTGCCGAAGTCCTGGCGATTGATGGTGGTGGTGCCTTCGAAGCCGGCACGGTAGCCGCCCCATGGATCCTTGCCTTCACCCAGGAACGTGGCCTTGACCACCACTGGCTTGGTCACGCCCAGCAGGGTCAGGTCGCCGGCTACGTCAGCAGTGACTTTGCCATCAGCATTCTTGCCGGTTGGCGTGACCTTGATGGACACGAACTTGGCGTCGGCAAACTTGGCAACGTCCAGGAAGTCTTTGCTGGCGATGTGCTTGTCACGTTCGGCGTGGTTGGTGAACACGCTGGCGGTGCGCACGTTCACTTCGATCTTGGCGTCTTCAGGCTTGGCAGCGTCGAAGCTGAACTTGCCGTCCAGGTCCTTGAAGGTACCGGTGATGTAGCTGTAGCCCAAGTGGCTGATCTTGAAGTCGACGAAGGCGTGCTGGCCTTCTTTGTCGATCACGTAGTCAGCGGCCATCGCTGAACCGGCGGACAGCAGAGCAGAACCGATTGCCAGAGCGGCGAGTGTCTTTTTCAACATGCTTTCTATTCCTTGTGAGTCGAGGTTGAACATCAGGCTTTGCGCCCCAGCATTCGCAGGAGGGTCGCATCACGATCGATAAAGTGGTGTTTCAATGCAGCCACGCCGTGCAAACCGGCAAAGACCACCAACACCCAGGCAAGGTACAAGTGCACCACACCGGCTGTGTCTGCCTGGTCCGGTAGCCCGGAAACCACGGCAGGAATCTCAAACAGGCCAAACACCGGGATACCGACACCGTCTGCGGTGGAAATCAGGTAACCGGCAATCATCACGGCAAACAGCCCGAGATACAGGAACGCATGGCCAAACGCAGCGCCCAAACGGGTCAAACGACTGTAGCTGGCCAGCGGCGGTGGTGGCGGGCTGACCAAACGCCAGACGATGCGCACGAGCATGATGGCGAACAGTGTGATGCCGATGCTCTTGTGCAGGTCGGGCGCGTCTTTGCGCCAGGCGCTGTAGTAGTCGAGACCGACCATCCACAGGCCCAGCGCGAACAAACCAAACACCACCAGGGCCACGCCCCAGTGCAAAACCATGCTGACCCAACCATAGCGGGCCGGTGAATTACGTAGCTGCATGTCCCAAATCCCGTAAGAACTGTGCCCAAGACTAGCGATTTACCTATCGAATTAAAGCGGAAAATTTCGCTTTGAAATATCGAGAAATACGATCAAGAGGTTATGCACAGTACGTTAACAATGGATTAAGGACTATTCCTGAGAAACGTGACAGACCGTCCCGCGTTTACTGCCAATTCATCCGTAATGGGTTGTGACACCGCCTGGCATTGCATAGGCTTGCGCGATTGTTACGCCTGCGCCGGCCGCAGGACCGCTTCGAGGAGATAACCGATGGGCTTGAATAACCAGTGGATGCAACGCGACCTCGCGGTGCTCTGGCATCCCTGCACCCAAATGAAAGACCACCAGCAACTGCCGCTGATCCCGATCAAGCGCGGTGAAGGCGTGTGGCTGGAAGACTTCGAAGGCAAGCGCTACCTCGATGCGGTCAGTTCCTGGTGGGTCAACGTATTCGGGCACGCCAACCCGCGCATCAACCAGCGCATCAAGGATCAGGTCGACCAACTGGAACACGTGATCCTCGCCGGGTTCAGCCACCAGCCGGTGATCGAGCTGTCCGAACGCCTGGTCAAAATGACGCCCGAAGGCCTGACCCGCTGCTTCTATGCCGATAACGGTTCGTCGTGCATCGAAGTCGCGCTGAAGATGAGCTTTCACTACTGGCTCAACCGCGGCCTGCCGAACAAAAAGCGCTTCGTGACCCTGACCAACAGCTACCACGGCGAAACCATCGCCGCGATGTCGGTGGGCGATGTGCCGTTGTTTACCGAAACCTACAAGGCCTTGCTGCTGGACACCATCAAGGTGCCGAGCCCGGACTGCTACCTGCGCCCCGAAGGCATGAGCTGGGAAGAACATTCCCGGAACATGTTCCTGGCCATGGAACAGACCCTCGCCGAAAACCACGATACCGTGGCCGCCGTGATCGTCGAACCGCTGATCCAGGGCGCTGGCGGCATGCGCATGTACCATCCGGTGTACCTCAAGCTGCTGCGCGAGGCCTGCGACCGCTACGGCGTGCACCTGATCCACGACGAAATCGCCGTGGGCTTCGGCCGTACCGGCACGATGTTCGCCTGTGAACAGGCCGGCATCCGTCCGGACTTCCTGTGCCTGTCCAAGGCCCTCACCGGCGGCTACCTGCCGTTGGCCGCCGTGGTCACCACCGACGATGTCTACGACGCCTTCTACGACGACTACCCGACCCTGCGCGCCTTCCTGCACTCCCACAGCTACACCGGCAACCCGCTGGCCTGCGCGGCGGCCCTGGCGACCCTGGATATTTTCGAAGAAGACAACGTCATCGAAAACAACAAGGCGCTGGCCCAGCGCATGGCCACCGCCACCGCGCACCTGGCGGACCACCCGCACGTGTCCGAAGTGCGCCAGACCGGCATGGTACTGGCCATCGAGATGGTCCAGGACAAAGCCACCAAGACCGCCTACCCGTGGCAGGAACGCCGTGGCCTGAAAGTCTTCGAACATGCCCTGGAGCGCGGCGCGCTGTTGCGGCCATTGGGCAGCGTGGTGTATTTCCTGCCGCCGTATGTGATCACACCGGAGCAGATCGACTTTTTGGCGCAAGTGGCCAGTGAAGGCATCGATATCGCCACCAACGATAAAGTCAGCGTTGCGGTGCCGAAAGACTTCCATCCAGGCTTCCGTGATCCGGGCTGATAGCACCTACTTAAATTTTCCAGAGAACAGAAATGAGACTGTCCCGCTTTTTCACCGACACCCCGCTGAGCCTCGGCGAGCACGAACTGCCCGAAGCCCAGGCCCACTACATCAGCCGTGTATTGCGCATGGGCGAAGGCGATGCCGTGCAACTGTTCGACGGCTCCGGCCAGGAGTTTTTGGGCACGTTGCTGGAGGTCGGTAAAAAACGCGTCAGCGTGCAGCTCACGCAAAGCTTCGCAGGCCAGAGCGAATCGCCGCTGCACATTCACCTCGGCCAGGGCTTGTCTCGGGGCGAGCGTATGGACTGGGCGATTCAGAAAGCCACGGAGCTGGGCGTGAATGAAATCACGCCGATTTTCAGCGACCGCTGCGAAGTGCGCCTCAAGGACGAGCGCGCCGACAAACGCCTGCTGCACTGGCGCCAGGTGGCGATCAGCGCATGTGAGCAATGCGGGCGTTCGACGGTGCCGGTGATTCATCCGCCGCTGCTGCTGGCCGACTGGTTGAAGCAGGCCGAGGCGGAGTTGAAGCTGGTGCTGCACCCGGTAGCCGCGCCGATGATCAGCCATGCCAAGCCTGCCAGCCTGGCGTTTTTGATCGGGCCTGAAGGTGGCTTGACCGATAACGAAGTCGACACCGCCCAAAGCGCCGGCTTCCACGCCGCCCGCCTCGGCCCGCGCGTGCTGCGCACTGAGACGGCGCCAGTGGTTGCGCTGGCCGTCGCCCAGCAACTGTGGGGCGACTTCTAACCCCGCTGTGCAAACCCACTCGAATGTGGGAGCTGGCTTGCCTGCGATAGCGGTGTACCAAACAACAACGATGTTGAATGTGCCGACGCTATCGCAGGCAAGCCTGCTCCCACAGTGATCGGGTTAACACTTCGCTACTCCACCGGGTCACTGACCGGCTTGGCAATAATCGCCTTCAACTCAGCCGTCATCGGGAACTCCAGGTTCAAGCCCTTGGGCGGGATCGGCTGTTCAAACCAACGCTGGTAAATCCCGTTGATTTCCCCGGAGCGGTAAAGGTCAGCCAGCGTCTCGTTGACCACCGCCAGAAACTGCGGGTCGTCCTTGCGCACCATGCAGCTGTAGATCTCCCGCGACTGCTCCTTGCCCACCACCACCCAGCGGTGCGGGTCGCGGGCCTTGGCGCGCTCGCCGTAGAGCAGCGCATCGTCCATGTAGAACGCCGCCGCGCGGCCGGTCTCGAGCATCTTGAAGGCTTCGCCGTGGTCCTTGGCACTGATCACCGACAGGTTGCTTTTGTGTTCGGCGTTGTAGTGCTTGAGGTACCGCTCATTGGTGGTGCCGGCGGTGGTCACCACGTTCCTGCCCTTGAGGTCGTCAAACCCGTTGATACCGCTGTCCTTGGCGGTCAGCAACTGGCCCTTCACGTAGATAAACCCGTACGAAAACGCCACCTGTTTCTGGCGCTCGGCGGTCACCCCGGTGGAGCCGCATTCCAGGTCCACAGTGCCGTTCTGCACCAGCGGGATGCGGGTCTGGGACGTCACCAGGGTGTACTTCACGCCAAGGTTGGGCACGCCGGTTTTCTGCTGGATGCGCTCGACGATCTTGCCCGCCAACTCCACTGAATAACCCATGGGCTGGCCGCTGTGGTCACCTACGTAGGAAAACGGCACCGACGCATCGCGATAGCCCAGCGTGATGGACTTGGCGCTGGCGATCTTGCCCAACGTGCCGTCCAGAGGTGCTTCAGTCGCCTGAACCTGAGCGCCCAACAAAAGCCCCAGGGTGCAGCCGGTCAACAGGATTCTTTTCATTGTTATCCTCCGTTGGTGGTGTGACGAATCAAGCCGCGCGGGGCGCCAGGCCCTGCATATCAATGGAAGGCGCCTGCTGGCCGATCAGCTCGGCCAGCAGTTGGCCGCTGCCACAGGCCAAGGTAAAGCCGAGCGCACCGTGACCCAGGTTCAGCCACAGATTGCGATAAGCACTCGCGCCAATCAGCGGCACACCGGTCGGCGTGGCCGGGCGCATACCGGCCCATTCGACGGCGTGGGCGTAATCGCCGCCATGGGGAAACGTCTCCAACGCGTGGCGTTTGATCAGCGCCAGGCGTTTGGGCTCAAGGCGGGCGTCAAAGCCGACAATGTCGACCATCGCGGCCACACGCAGTTGCTCGCCGATCCGCGCGTAGACGATCTTGCGGTCGTAGTCGGTGATGCTCACATTCGGCGCCCGGTGCTGCACGCCAATCGGCACGCTCAGGCTGTAGCCTTTGAGTGGATACAGCGCAAGGGCCAGGCCCGGCAACGCTAACTCGGCGCTGCGATGCCCGGCAGCGATTACAAGCTGGTCGACCGGCATCGTTTCATCGCCTAAATCGATGGCCTGCACCGCACCGTCGCCGTGACGTAGCCCCGTAACCTTGCGGCCAAGCAAAAAGGAACAGCGCCCGGAGGCCTCAAGCCGCGCGGCCAGTCGTTGGCAGAAGGCATGGCAATCTGCGACCTCTTCATTTGGCGTGTAAATACCGCCGACAAAACCGTCCCCCACCAGCGCCGGCTCCAGGCGCGCGCAATCGGCGGCCGACAGCACCTGTTGTTGCAGAAAATCGGTGACCTTGCTGCGCGCAAGCTCAAAGGTGCGGGTACTGCGAAAGGTCACCAGCTTGCCGTTGCGCCGCCAGTCGAAGCCGTCCAGGCGATCATCCTCGCGCCATTGCTGCAAAGTGGCCTGGCTCAAAGACGCCAGGCGCAGCAGGTGAGCGGCGTTACGCTTGTTCACCGAACCCCGGCAGGCGCCCAGGAAGGACGCCATCCAGCGCCATTGTCGGGGATCGAGACGCGGGCGCAGGGTCAACGGCGAGTCCCCACGCAGCAGCCAGCCCAGCGCTTGCCGGGGCACGCCGGCGTCGGCCAGCGGCGCGACATAGCGGTAAGACAGTTGCCCGCCGTTGGCAAAACTGGTTTCGCTGCCCAGGCTGTCGCGCGCGTCGATCACCGTGACTTCATGGCCTGCGCGCACCAAAGCGTATGCACTCGCCAGACCGATGACACCGCCGCCGATGATGCAAACCCGCTTGGCCATTCCCCTCACCCGCACTTGAGTTAACAGGCCTCAAGCCTAGGGGCAGGTGACAGGCCACCGACAATGAATAAAGATGGCTCACCTATAAACAAAGGTTATGGACGTGCCATGCGCTTGCGTCATATCGAAATCTTCCAGGCCATCCGCCAGACCGGCTCCGTCAGCGCCGCCGCGCAGTTGCTGCATGTCTCGCAACCGGCGGTGACCAAGGTATTGCAGCATGCCGAGCTGCAACTGGGCTTCCCGCTGTTTCTGCGCGTGCGCGGCAAACTGCAGCCCACCCCGGAAGCCCTGGCGCTGGAAAGCGAAGTCGAGAAAGTTACCGAGAGCCTGCAAGGTGTGCGGCGGCTGGCCAAGAGCTTGCGCCGCGAGCCGGGCCAGAGCGTGCGCATCGGTGCGATCCCTGCCCTGGCATTGTCACTGCTACCGCCTTCGATTCTGGAGTGGAAGCGCGCCTACCCGGACATCGCCTGCGAGCTGTCCAGCGACCATAGCCGGGAGCTGGTGCAGAAGCTGTTGATGCGTGAGATCGACCTGGCGCTGACCCTCAACTTCTCCGGCCATCCGGGTTTGACCACGCAAGTGTTGGCCAATGGGGGGCTGGTGGCGTTGGCTTCCAAGGGTTACTGGCCTGAGGCCCAAATGAGCAAACCGTTGCCACTGACTGACCTGGCGGGTGCGCCGTTGATTGGCCTGTCCAGTGCCGACCCCTTGGCGGCCAAGCTCGACAGCTATCTGGAAAATGTCGACCCGCCGCCACGAGTGACCATTTCTGTCCAGACCTATTCCCTGGCCCGGGCCATGGTGGAGTCCGGCGCCGGCCTGACCGTGATCGATCCCTTCACCGCCCTCGGCGCATCGACGGCCACCACCTGCATCCGCACGCTCACCCCGCCGCTGCCGATCACCCTGTACGCGCTGACCCGCGCCGATGAACCGCCGCCGCATATGCTGGCGAACCTGCTGAAGATTTTCGGCAAGCGCGCGTGTGAACTGCTGGAACGCTTGTGATGTGGGAGCTGGCTTGCCTGCGATAGCATCGCCTCGGTCTAACTGATAGACCGAGTCGCCTGTATCGCAGGCAAGCCAGCTCCCACACAAGCCAGCTCCCACAGGTCAAAGCACGTAATGCATGATCGCCACAAAGTGCAGCAGGCTGCCGCCGATCACGAACAAGTGCCAGATCCCATGGGAGTGGCGCAGGCGATCTTCCAGGGCAAAAAAGATAATCCCGACGGTGTACAACACTCCGCCCGAGGCCAGCCATACAAACCCGGCCGTGCCCAGCGTAGCAAGCAGCGGCTTGACCGCCACCAGCACGATCCAGCCCATCACCGCGTAAATCACAATCGACAGAATGCGTGCCTCGGAGCGCGGCTTGATCTCTTGCAGGATGCCGATCACCGCCAGCCCCCACACGATTCCGAACAGTGTCCAACCCCACGGCCCGCGCAGCGTTACCAGGCAAAACGGCGTGTAGCTGCCGGCGATCAACAGGTAGATCGAAAAGTGGTCGACCTTCTGCATGATCTCTTTTCGTCGCCCGCGCACGCTGTGGTACACGGTGGACGCGCTGTACAGCACCAGCAGCGTAAAACCATAAATCGCCACGCTGACGATCTTCCAGGGGCTGCCGTCCAGGCTTGCCACTACCAACATCCACACTGCGCCAACAAAAGCTGCTACAGCCCCGACCAAATGGCTCCAGGCGTTAAATCGTTCCCCGTGATACATGTGTCACTCACCTCGAATAACCGTTACCACCTTGAGCATTCTGACGCCACCCTACC
Source organism: Pseudomonas sp. RGB (assembly GCF_007713445.1). Taxonomy (NCBI): domain Bacteria; kingdom Pseudomonadati; phylum Pseudomonadota; class Gammaproteobacteria; order Pseudomonadales; family Pseudomonadaceae; genus Pseudomonas; species Pseudomonas sp. RGB. Next base: position 213,343 of record NZ_VMSH01000001.1, read on the forward strand.
CATATCAGGTAGCACCCTTTCTTCATTTGCCCAAATACACACGTCCATAGATGATTCGCTTCATCCTGGGGGAGCAGGCAAGCCGGCTCCCACGTAAAAGCGTCCTATCGGTAATTGCCATGCCCGAGCTAGAACCCGCCACGCCTCACCCCAGCCTATGGCAGCTGTTTTACAACTTTGCAATGGTCGGCCTGTTCGGCTTTGGCGGCGTGATGCCCTGGGCGCGGCAGATGATGGTCGACCGTCGCCGCTGGGTCAGTGAGCAAAGCTTCAATGAGCTGCTGACCACCGGCCAGTTCTTCCCCGGCCCCAATATCGCCAACGTCGGCATCATCTACGGCCGGCGCCTGCATGGCTTGCCCGGTGCGGTTGTGACCGTGTGCGGGCTGTACCTGTTCCCCTCGTTGATCACCGTGCTCGCCGGATTTGCCTATGCCAAGTGGTGGAGCCACGACGTGGTGCAGCAGATCTTTGGCGCGGTGATGCCGATTGCCACGGGTTTGATGCTCGGCACCACGCTGCGCCTGCTCAAGGCCATGCCCCGCACGCTCGCCAACTACAGCGCCTTCGTGTTGACCTTCGTATTGATGGCCGTCTTTGTGTTGCCGCTGTGGATGGTCTTGCTGATCTGCATTCCCAGCTCCCTGGCCTTGAGCTTTATCGGTTCGAACAAGGTGGCCGGCTGATGCAAACCGTCCTGTTGCACCTGATGATCCAATGCGCGCTGTGGTCGCTGATGGCGATTGGCGGCAACACGGTGGCCATCGGCGATATCCATCGCTACACCGTGGTCGATATGCACTGGATCACCGACGCGCAATTTGTCGCCTTCTTCGCCTTGTCCCAGGCGCTGCCGGGGCCCAACGGCATGTTTCTGGTGTTTATCGGCCAACAGGCGGCGGGCTTGCCTGGCGCGCTGGTGGCGTTATTGGCCAAGCTGGTGCCCTGTTCGGTACTGGCTTACCTGGGCGCTGGCTGGCTGGAACGGCACACCCGAACGCCGTGGGTGCAACGGGTTAAACGCAGCCTGCTGCCGATCTCCATCGGCCTGATCCTCGCCTCAACCTACATCCTGATGAACAGCCTGGAAAACAACGCGACCAGCCTGGTGCTGACCCTGGCCAGCGCCGCCGTGGTGTATTACACGCGGCTCAACGCGATCTGGCTGATCATCGGCGGCGTGCTGCTGGGCCTGGGCAGTGCATGGCTGGGAGTGAACTGCTTTTAGAGGCACAATCGACCGCATTCGACTAAGAGCCACGGCCATGCTGATCGACGAAGAATTCACCCTCAAGAAGCTCGAGATCTTCCTGGCGTTCATGCGCACCGGCAACCTGGCCCGCGCCGCCGCCGAGTTGCAAACCAGCAACGTCAGCGTGCACCGCGCCATCCACTCGCTGGAAAACGCGCTGCGCTGCCCGCTTTTCAAACACGAAGGGCGCAACCTCACCCCGCTGGAAAGCGCCTACGTGCTGGAAGAGCGCGCGCAAAAGCTGGTGGCCGACGTGGTCGACAGCGTGCGCCTGACCCGCGAAGCCGCGGGGTTCTCGGCTGAGCGCTTCAAGCTCGGCTCGCTGTATTCGCTGACGGTCAAAACCGTACCGCAGCTGATCATGGGCCTGAAAATCAGGCGCAGCGAACTCAATATCGACCTGATCCTGGGCTCCAACTTCGACCTGCTCTACAAGCTCAAGAACATGGAAGTGGACGCGATCCTGATCTCCCTCGACGAACGTGCCAACGACCCGGACTGCGAACAGATCGCGCTGTTCACCGACGACATCTTCCTCGCCACCCCGGCCGACTCACCCTTGGACCGCGAGCAGGAAATCGACCTGGCCGATGTGCGCGACGCGACCTTCATCACCCTCACCCAAGGCTTCGCCACGCACCAGGATGGCAACCGGGTGTTCAACCAGGCGGGGTTTGAGCCGAAGGTGGCGATGCAGGTCAATGACATCTTCACGCTGTTGAGCATGGTCAGTTCGGGCGTGGGTTATGCCCTGCTGCCGGGGCGGATTGCGGCGGTGTATGAGAACCGCGTGAAGCTGATACCGCTGCAACCCAGGTATCGGTTGCAGCAGCACATTGGCGTGGTGTTTTTAAAGGCCAAGGAGCGCGACCCGAATTTGCTGGCGTTGCTGGCAGAGTGTCGGATGTATGCCAATCGGCAAGCCTAAGTACCCCACCTACCTGTGGCGAGCGGGCTTGCCCCGCGTTGGGCTGCGAAGCAGCCCCAATCAAGCAGAATTCGGTGTGTCAGGCACTCCTCAGTGCGATGGTTTTGGGGCCGCTTCGCAGCCCAACGCGGGGCAAGCCCGCTCGCCACAGTGGGTATCGCGTTTTAGCCGACTAAACCGCGCACGATGAAGTACAGCAACGACGGCCCAAGCAAACACCCAAGCCCGGTATGGAAAGTGGCAGTCAGCGCGCCATACGGCACCAACCGCCGATCTGTCGCCGCCAGCCCCGCCGTCACCCCACTCACCGTGCCGGCCAGCCCACCAAACACCATCGCCGAGCGCGGGTTATCCAGGCCCATCCAACGCGCCGCCACCGGCGTGCCGACCATCACCAGAATCGCCTTGATCAGCCCTGTCGCAATCGACAGCGCCATCACATCCGAGGTCGCGCCAATCGCCGCACCGGTCACAGGGCCAACGATGTAAGTCACGGCGCCCGCGCCGATGGTGGTCATGCTGATCGCATCGCGATACCCAAACGCCCAGGCCATGCTCGCGCCGACGATAAACGGCAGGATGGTGCCCAGCAGCAACGCAATCACACCGATCAGCCCGGCTTTGCGCGCCTCGGTGGCCTGCACTTCAAATGCGGTGGCAACAATGGCGAAATCGCGCAGCATCGCGCCGCCCATCAAGCCGATGCCGGAGAACAGCGCCATGTCCGCCAGGCCTTTTTGCCCGCCGGTGAGTGTGCCGCCGACCCAGGCCAACACCAGCCCGATCACGATGGCAATCGCCGAGCCATGAATGCGCCCGAACGTCAGGCGCTTGGACAGCACCACGGAAACCCACATCACCACACCGACGAAGGCAAACGCGGTGACCAGGCTGTTATTTTCCAAACCTTTTTCAATCAGAGGCCACATATCAGCGACCTCCCGCAGCAGCGATCAGCGGCTCTTCGGCGGGCAAGGGTTCACCCTTGTGCGTGCGGCTGATCAGGGCAATGGTGCAACCGCAGACCACCACCGAACCGATGGCGGCCAGCACAGCGACCGGGCCGCCGTGCAGCGCGGTCACCACGTTTTGTTGCGCGGCCATCGCCACCACCACCGGAATGTACATGGCGCCCCAAAAGCCCACGCCCATTTCGCAGTCCTTGGTCATGCCACCGTGTTTTTGCATCCACAAGCGCGCGCAGATCAACAGGATCATGGCGATCCCGACGCCGCCCACATTGGATTTGACGCCCAGCAACACACCGAGCATGTCGCCGAGGATCACTCCCGCCAACATGCAGATCGCCAGCAAGGCCACACCATAAATAATCATCGTTGTTGTCCTCAAAGTGCTTCATCGAAATTGTTGTTTTTGTGCTTCGAAAGCCTTGGGTGCAGCTTTATCGGTGGCGGCGTTCCTCCTCTTGCAGCAGCGCCTGCAGGGTGTCCAGGCGCGCGCCTTCGCAGGCAATCACCGTGCCCTGCTCAAACACGCGGCGTGACAGGCCAGTGAGCACCGCGCCCGGCGGCAGTTCGATTTGCAGGCGCACACCACGCTCGTAGGCGCTTTGCACGGTGCCGCGCCAATCGACGATGCGGCACATGTTGAAGGCCAGGTCGTCGCGCAGTTGCTCGGGGTTGTGAATCGGCCGCGCGCGGGTGCTGCTCAGGTAGGTAATGCGCGGCGCCTTGAGCGTGACGAATGCTTGCGCCAGCGCCTGGGCAGGCGCCTCCAGCAGCGCGCAATGCGACGGCACGCTGACCGCCAGGCGCTTGGCGACGCCGTTGCCCTTGATGCGCGCTGCGACGAGCTTCATCGCCGCATCGCTGCCAGCAATCACGGTTTGGTTATCGGCGTTGATGTTGGCCAAATACACCGGCGTTTGCGGGCTGTGTATGTCGCTCAGTATGTTTTCGACTGTGGATAACTCAGGGCCGATCAGCGCGGTCATCCCAAAGCCTTGTGGATAAGCATGTTGCATCAGCTCGCCGCGCAGGCTGACCAGTTTTACCGCGTCGGCAAACGCCAGGGCGCCCGCGATAACTGCCGCCGGGTAGGCGCCGATGGACAGGCCCGCCACGTAATCCGGCGTGTGTTGCAGCTGACGGGCATGGGCCACGCCGACAATCAGCAGGCACAGTTGAACAGCACGCGTACTCGCCAAGGCTTGCGCCGAATCGAGCAGGCGAACGTCTTCACCCAAGGCATCACTGGCTTCATCCAGAACGTCGGCCGCCAGCGCGCGGAGCATGCCCGTACGCTGGGCGCCCTGACCCGGAAATACCAGAAGGCTGCTCATGCCACCGCCTGCCACGGGTCAACCACCAAGTGCGCGCCGCTGACGGTTTTCAGCAGTACTCGGCGCGAGCCTCCCGCCCACTCGCGCAAGGCGACGGCGCCAAACGGGGTTTGCAGTTGCAGGTCCACGGCACACGGCGCCGTGTCCAATATCGCAAGCAGGTCCTCGGCATCACCGCGCTCCAGCCGCTGGGGCGTGCGCAGGATCAAATCCAGGTCGCTCTGCGCATGCAGTGCTTCAACTCCACTGGCCAACTCAAAACCCGCGCTGCCCGTGACGCCCCACGTCTCCTGCGCTAACACTGGCCGCAGTAGATCGAGCGCGCGCAACGCCGGTAAATCTCGTGGTGAGGTCACACCGCGCAGCGCCTCGGGCACTACTCGCCGTTGCACCGCCGCGATGGGCATCACCGCCGCAAATCGCTGCTCACGCAAACGCCCGCGTACGCCGACGGCCACCTGGCCCGGCTCGGCGATGGCGCGGCGCACCACCACCGGATGACCGGCGTTGATCGCGTCCACCGCCCAAGCCGGCGCGTCGGCGGGCAGATGCGCCGGGGCCATGCCCCAGAGCAAATCGTGAGCGTTCACCATTGCTCCCGCAGCAGTTGGCGTACGTGGCTGGAAGCGGCACGGTTGGTGGCGCCCAGGCGTCCTTTTAAATCGGGGCCCGCGACATCGTCGATGGCGTGCAGCAGGCAATCACTGACGCGCACCACATCGTCCGCCGTAGGGTGTTCAATCTGGCTGACCGACAGCGTCTCCCAGAGCAAACCAAGGCTGGCATAACTGTCGATGTCGTAGGCCATCGGCGGCACGCTGGCGGCCAGGGCTTCCAGCTCTTCGACACTGCGCAGGGTCACCCGCGCCGCCGACGCCTTGCCCATCGCATGCACCATCACGCCGGGATCGTGCAGAGCAATCAGGCGGTTGGCCTGGTAGCCGTGGGCGAGGAACGCGCCGGACATGGCCTTGCCCACCAGCAGCGCGATCACCGGGTGCCCGGCCAACCGAGCGCGGGCGTAGCTGTCGGCGGCGGCGGCCAGGGCTTGATGGATGCCCAAGGCTTCTTCGCGACGGCCATAGGCTTGGCTGGGCACATCGACGATGGCGATGATCGGGCGCTTGTCGCCACGGGCGATGGCATCGTCCACGGCTTTGGCCAGGCCCCAGCCTTCGAGCAGGCCGACTTCGCCATTGCGCGCCCGCGGGAAACGGTTGTGCGCGTCGGTGACCACGGCGATGAAGCGCACGGCTTGCTCACCCAATACGCCGTCGGCGACTTTCAGCGAGGCCGGCAAACCGTCCACAGGTGTGGCGCCGGCACTCAATGCGTTGAACCACTGCAGGCCTCTCATGAGCGATCTCCTTGGTACAGGTCGCGCACCGTCGCCGCGTCAATTTGCGGCGTGGCGTCCAGCTCGGTCAGGCGCGTCAGGTAGAAATCGACCTGACGGCTGCGCGGGTGTTCGGGCATACCTTGTTGCAACAGCGCGGTAACCGTCTCTTGGATCTGCGCCACATCGTCCGCCACGTAACAGTCAGCCAGGCCGCTGTTGAAGCGCTGTTCGCCGCCGGTGAGGCTCCAGATAAACGGGCGGTCGCGGGAGTCGTATTCTTCCAGGCCTGCCTCCTGCTCGATCACTTGCGGGCCATTCAGGCCCAGGCGTGCTTCGCGAGTGACCACAAGGTAGCTGCACAGCCCGGCGGCGATGGACATGCCGCCAAAGCAACCGACACTGCCGGCCACCACGCCGATCACCGGCTGGTACTGGCGCAGGTCGACAATCGCCGCATGGATATCGGCAATCGCCGCGAGGCCGAGGTTGGCTTCCTGCAAGCGCACGCCGCCGGTTTCCAGCAACAGCACCGCGCCGGTCGGGATGCCCTTGCGGTTGTCTTCAGCCGCCAATTCCAGCGCACCGGCAATTTTTGCACCGCCCACTTCACCGAGGCTGCCGCCCTGAAAGTTGCCTTCGATAGCCGCCACCACCACCGGCCTTCCGGCGATGCTGCCTTTGGCGATCACCACGCCGTCATCGGCCTGGGGCACCACGCCTTGGCGGCTGAGCCAGGGCGACATCACGCGTTGGAAGGGGTCGATCAGTTCGCGATACGTGCCGGCGTCGAGCAAGGCCTTGGCCCGCTGCCGGGCTCCCAATTCAACGAAGCTGTGTTTGTTGAGCAAGTCAGTCATGGCCGATCTCCTCGAAGCCTTGCTCCAGGCGCAAACGCACCACGCCGGGCGTGGCGCCGAAGTCGTGGATATCGATTTTCAACGCTGGCGGCGTGTGCTCCTGGAAGATCCGCTCGAACAGATGCTGCCAGCGTTGTTCGGCGCCATTCACCGAGGTCTGCACCTGAATGGTCAAGGTGCCGGGCGTGCCCGGTTCCAGCAGCACTTCCAGGTCGCCGGAGCCGACGCAACCCACCAGCGCACGGCCTTTGGGCGGCTGCCCGGCGGGGAATTCAAAGGATAAGGTTTCCATCAAAACGCTCCGTCGAGGCGGTCGATAAACAGGCAGGCGGCCAACAGGTCGGCGGCGCCGCCGGGGGAGGCATTCAGGGCCAGCAATTGGTCGTCGAGTTCGTGCAATTGGCGGCGACCGGCGAGGGTCGCGCTGCCGCCTGCGTCCAGCACCGCTTGGGCGCCGCGTTGCATGGCGTGCAGGCCTTCGGTGCCGGCGCGGTAGAGCACGCAGGTGTCGGCCAGGTCAGTCATGATCGCGAGCAAGGCATCCAGGCGTGCGTTCTGCTCACCGGCGTTTTGATGGCGGCTTTTGTGCAGTTGCGGCAGGCCACGCTGCATCACGGATGGGAAGCCCAGCTGTGCTTCTTCACGGGCGCCGCGCGCGCCGTAGCGTTGAGCAACCTGGGCGCCGTGGCTCAGCGGCTGCGGGGCGTAGCGGTCGTTGAGCAGGGCCAACTTAGCCGCCGTCAGCGTGACGCTGCGTGGCTCCAGCGCCGCAGCAGCAGTGAGCAAACCGAGCGCCCAGATCGCGCCGCGATGGGTGTTCACGCCATTGGTGGTGGTGAGCATCGCTTGCTCGCCTTCGCGGCCAATCTGCCCGAGGGCTTCGCGCAAGGGCAAACCGACTTCACCGAATTCAAGCGCGGCTTCCGCCATCTCCTTGAACATCGGCCACAGCGACAGTGCCGAAGCGTGCATCAGGCCCAGGTGCAAATCGCTATGGGCACCGTTACCGCGGCGGTCCACCAAGGCCGGTTTGGGCGACAGGTCCGCCTCATCGATCAGCGCGTCGACGGCCATGTCTGCCAGGCGATCAGCCAGACTCAGTTCATGCAGTTTGAGCGCGCGCATTTACCAGCTCCTGAATTTGGCGGGCGGGTTGTACAAGCCACCGGACCACTCCACCAGGTCGGCCACGCTCTTGGCGGCCAACAGCTCGCGGGTGGCGTCGGTGCGGCGGATGCCGAGGTCTTCGGGCAAGGCGATCAAGCCTTCGCGGCGCATGCGCGCGGTGTCCTTGGGGTTGTGGCGCAGGCCGATGGCGGTGACGCCAGCGACGGCGGCGATCATCGCCTGGCGCTCTTCCAGCGAGCGCGCCTTGTACAGGTAGGCGATGCCTTCTTCGGTGAGCAGGTGGGTGACGTCGTCGCCGTAGATCATGATCGGCGCCAGCGGCATGCCGCTTTTGCGCGCCACTTCGACGGCGTCGAGGGTCTCGACGAAAGTGGGTTTGCCGCCTTCCTGGAAGGTTTCGACCATTTGTACAACCAACTTTTTGCCACGCTCAAGCAAGGCTTGCGGCGCGTCGTCGTGGCGCATGTCCAGCCAGGCCGGGGTGCCATGCCGACGGCCGCGCGGGTCGTGGCCCATGTTCGGCGCGCCACCAAACCCGGCGAGGCGGCCACGGGTGACGGTGGAGGAATGCCCGTCGCCATCCACTTGCAGGGTGGCGCCGATAAACAGGTCCACGGCGTATTGGCCGGCGAGCTGGCAGAACATCCGGTTGGAGCGCATCGAGCCGTCGCGGCCGGTGAAGAACACATCAGGCCGCGCGGCGATGTAGTTTTCCATGCCCAGTTCGGTGCCAAAGCAATGCACGCTTTCCACCCAGCCGCTTTCGATGGCGGGGATCAGGGTTGGGTGCGGGTTGAGGGTCCAGTTGCGGCAGATTTTGCCTTTAAGGCCGAGGGATTCGCCGTAAGTCGGCAGGATCAATTCGATGGCGGCGGTGTTGAACCCAATGCCGTGGTTGAGCGACTGCACATTGTGTTTTTCGTAGATGCCACGGATCGCCATCATCGCCATCAGCACATGCACCGGCTTGATATGGCGCGGGTCGCGGGTGAACAGCGGCTCGATGTAGAACGGCTTGTCGGCCACCACCACAAAATCCACCCAGCTTGCGGGGATGTCGACGCGGGGCAAATCGGTGACGTCATCCACCAACTGGTTGACCTGCACGATGACGATGCCATCGCTGAACGCGGCAGGCTCGATCAACGCCGGGGTGTCTTCGGTGCTGGCGCCGGTGTAAATGTTACCGGCGCGGTCGGCCATGAAACCGGCCGAGAGCACGACGTTGGGAATCAGGTCCACCACCAGCCGCGCGTAGAGTTCGATGTAGGTGTGGATCGCGCCGATTTCCAGCAGGCCGTCTTCCAGCAGCTGGCTGATGCGCAGGGATTGGGTGCCGGCGAAAGAGAAGTCGAGCTTGCGGGCGATGCCCTTTTCAAACAGGTCCAAGTGCTCGGAACGGCCGACACTGGGCATGATCATGTGCAAATCGTGGAGCTTGGCCGGGTCGGCCTTGGCCAGGGAGCGCGAGAGGAAGTCGGCCTGCTTCTGGTTGTTGCCCTCCAGCACCACGCGGTCGCCAGGGAGAATCAGCGCTTCCAGGGCCTCGACGATTCTGTCACTGGGCAACACCGCCCCGTCTGCGTATTTTTTGACCAGCCCGAGGCGCCGCTGCTTCTCGTCGCGCCGCCGCGTCCAGCGCGAGTCGGGGGTGATGGTTGTTGTCATGGTCGCTCCACGGGGTTTGCTGTCGTGGGCTGTACCTTAGGAGTGAACGTGGGGGGTATCAATCAAGCCGAGTGGCGGATCGTTACGGTTGGAGTAACGGATCGTCAGCAATCGCGGACTCAAGCCGAACAAAGATTAAAAGTGTGGGAGCTGGCTTGCCTGCGATTGCGGACTGTCAGTCGACATATCTGCAGCTGATCTACCGCTATCGCAGGCAAGCCAGCTCCCACATTTGATTGGCGGTGTTGCGAAGAATCACGTCATTGCCACTGACGCACAGCCAACACATCTTCCACTCTATTCAGCAGAGACATCGCGCCATCCATCAACTGCCCAAGCAATGCCTCATCCTCATCCATATACCCTTCATATTCCGCCAGGTTTCGGCGCTCATGACATAACGCCAGTAACCTCACCTGCACCCTGCTCACGTCGGCGAAGTGAATCAGACATTGAAAGACCAGATAGCGTTTGTCAGAACGATACCCTTGCAGGCGCAAGGCCGTGAGCGCGATGGCGTGGGCGGCGTTGTAGGCCAAGTCGAAACGACTGGCGAACGATAGCTGTGGGTTACCCGCATCCCTTAACCGATCCCGCGCCGAGCGCATCAGCCCGTCACACTCCTTGCGATCCGGCGGCTCAGCCTTCAAGCCACCGCTACGTTGCAGATTTTCCAGATTTGCCTTGCTGTCCATCCATGGATTCCAGGGGGTTGCCCCCGATCAGATTGATCTTGTCCTGCTGCACGACCCGCTGCACAAAACTGTTCCCGGCATTCCATTTGCCGATCCAGTCTTCAAGGGTGTAAAGCGTCGGATTGATGGTGCGGCCCAGTTGCTCTTCCAGCGGTATGAGCTGCTCCATGACTTCACTGTAGTTGAGGCTTTGGCCGATCAGCATCAGATCTATGTCACTGGATGAGTGCGCCTCACCCTTGGCGATGGAGCCGTAGATAAAGGCCCAGGTTATCTGCTCGGCGAACGGTGCCAATGCATTGCGCAGGGGTTCATCCAGGCTCAGGGTCTTGCGCACGATGGCCAACAACTCCGAGTAAATCGGGCATTGGGGGTTGGCCTTGTAGTGGGTCTGATTGCCTTGGCGCGTCATGCTCAAGATACCCGCCAACTGCAAACGCTCCAGCTCGCGGGTAAGGCTGCCTTTGCCTACCTGGGCCCAGCGCGCGATTTCATTGGTGAAAAAACTCTGATCGGGCTTGCCGAAAAGCAGGCCCAGCACTTTCTGCTGAGTGTTGGTGAAGAGTGCAGTGCTGAGCGGCAAGGTTTGCATGGCAGCGGCCAAAGAGTCCCAAAAAGGGAACGATAGGTCCCTTTTTGGGAACGATCAAGTTTTAGGGGGATGGGATATTGGAAATGATCAATCAGCAAATACTGGATTTGGGCCGAATGAAGATCGAAAGGTGGGAGCTGGCTTGCCTGCGATAGCGGTGGGTCAGCTATCAAGATGTCGACTGACACGCCGCCATCGCTGGCAAGCCAGCTCCCACATTTGTTCGGTGGTGTCTGTTAAAAATCGGTCCCTGTTTGGGACCGCTTCAACCTACCGGCGCAGGGCTGACGTGTTCCAGCGCTCTATCAACCAGTAACTGACTCAACTCGGCCATTTGCTGAATGCCGAGCATGATTGCGCGCTGGGAGGTGTCCAGGTTGAAGGCCAGATTGCAGGTCATGGCGTTTAGCGAGGACAAAGTTTCGCTGGCGTTGACCAGCAGGGTTTCAGTGTTCTGATGGGGGTCTACGGTGAAAAGCTTGGAAGCAGGTGGATTAGGGGTAGGTTTGACCATGATGAAACTCCTAAACAGTTAGTAAGGAGCGCCACCGTTCGCTTGCACGCGAATGAGGGTGGCGACCGTGCGCAGGTGTGCAAGACCGGGCCTGTTTAGGACACCCAGCAGGTCCGAAGACCTCCTGCGCACAGCCGCCATAAAGCAGCGAGCACAAAAAACGCCCGTGGTTGGCTGGGCGTTTTTACGCCTAAACAGTTTCGTCGGACTTGCACGTCCGTGTCACCGTTTTTTTCGATGACGGAGCGAAGACTAGCCTCCATGACTACCCACAACAAGTTCACGCACAGCCCGAAATCTTGCGGGAAAAATCCGAGGCCCTCCTACAAATCTCAAAGCAAAAGCGCTTCCCGTGGCGAGCGGGCTTGCCCCGCGTTGGGCTGCGAAGCGGCCCCATTAAGGTAAACGCAGTGTGTCAGGTTTATAGAGACGGCAGGTTTGGGGCTGCTGCGCAGCCCAACGCGGGGCAAGCCCGCTCGCCACGAAAAATGGTGCAAGCCACAAGGGTCAGGCCAGGCCGGATTCGACCAACAACGCTTCCAACCCCATAAGGTCAGGCACCTTCGCCACATGTTCCCCCACTTGCACCGCTGCCAGTTCCAGCGGGCACAGCGGCACGTCCACGTAACTCAGTTGGCTATCCAGCTTGTACGAACGCGGAATGCCCTGAATCACCATCGCAATAAACTTCAACGTCGGCCGCCCGCCCAGTGCGTTCAGCACCACAATCCGCGAGCGCTCGCCGGTCACGCTGGCCTCGCCGCACACGGCTTCAAAGCTGATCAACGGCAACTGCCGGTCGCGCCATGTGACTTGCCGCAGGTACCACGGCGGTGCGTCGCTGGCCGGTTCGCCGCGCTGGAAGTCGATCAGTTCGGCGATGGCGACGTTGGGCAGCACCAGGTGGCGGTCGGCCAGGGGCAGCAGCAGGCCGGTGAGTTGGCTGGTGCGGTGGTCAAGCATGGGACTTGCTCCAGTAGGCGATGCTTTCCAGCAGCACCGACTCTTGGTACGGCTTGCCGAGGTAGTCGTTGACGCCAATGGCCATGGCGCGGTCGCGGTGTTTTTGGCCGGTGCGCGAGGTGATCATGATGATCGGCAGGCGCATCAGCCGGGGGTCGTTGCGCACCTGGATCGCCACTTCGAAGCCGTCCATGCGCGGCATTTCGATGTCGAGCAGCATCAGGTCCGGAGTGTGTTCTTCGAGCAGGGCGATGGCGTCGATGCCGTCTTTGGCGGTGAGCACGTTCATGCCGTTGCGCTCCAGCAGGCGGCTGGTGACTTTGCGCACGGTGACCGAGTCGTCCACCACCAGCACCAGCAGCGGGCGTTTTTTCAGCGGGTCGTTGAGGATCAGCGGCGCGTCCACCGACTGGGCCGGCAACGCCGGTTGGCGGGCGCGGATGTGCGCCAGCAAGTCGATAATCAGCACCACGCGGCCATCGCCCAGAATGGTCGCCCCGGACAAACCCTGCACGCCGGCAAACTGTGGCCCCAGGCCCTTGACCACGATCTCGCGTGTACCGGCCATGGCGTCCACGTGCACCGCCACGCGCCGCTCGTTGCATTGCACCAGCAGCACCGGCACTGGCTGGTATTGGCCGAGCAGTCTGGGCCGGGCGACGGTGTGCAGCAGGTCGCCCAAATAGAACAATTCATAACGCTGGCCGGCGTATTCGTAACGCGGCGGATCTTGCTGATAGTGCCCGGCCAGCTCGTGGGGCAACACGCGCACCAGGCCTTCAATGGTGTTGAGCGGGATCGCATATTGGTCGTCCGCGCATTGCACCATCAGCGCGCGATTGACCGACACGGTAAACGGCAGGCGAATGCGAAAGTGCACGCCCGCGCCCGGCGTCGAGTCGATGAACATCGAGCCACCGAGCTGGCGCACTTCTTCGTGCACCACGTCCATGCCCACGCCGCGCCCGGAAATCTGGGTGATTTTTTCGGCGGTGGAAAAGCCCGGCTGCAGGATGAACTGCAACACGTCGCGGTCGCTCATGTCTTGATCAGGCGCGAGCAGGCCGCGCTTGATCGCCTTGCGCCGCACCGCGTCCAGGGGCACACCGGCACCGTCGTCGCGCATGTCGAAGACGATGTCGCCGCCTTCGTGGGTCAGGTCCAGGCTGATACGGCCCTTCTCGGGTTTACCGGCCAACACGCGCGCCTCGCGGGACTCCAGGCCATGGTCGACGGCATTGCGCAGCATATGTTCCAGCGGCGCCACCATGCGCTCCAGCACGTTGCGGTCCATCTCGCCTTCGGCATTGCCGACCACGAATTCAACGTCCTTGCCCAACTCTTCCGCCACCTGGCGCACGATGCGTTTGAGGCGCGGCAGCATGCGTTCGAACGGCACCATGCGCGTGCGCATCAGGCCTTCTTGCAGCTCGGTGTTGATGCGTGCCTGTTGCTGCAACAGGTTGTGTGCATCCCCGTTGCGACGGTCGAGGGTTTCCTTGAGGTCCAGCAGGTCGGAGGCCGATTCGGACAGTGCGCGCGACAACTGCTGCAGCTGCGAATGACGGTCCATTTCCAGCGGGTCGAACTCTTCATAGCCCAGGCGCTCGGCCTCGGCCTGCTGACGACTGAGAATGCGGCCCTGGGTTTCGGTGTCGAGGCGGCGCAGTTGGTCACGCATGCGCTCGATGGTGGTTTCGACTTCGTTGAGCGCGATACGCGCGTCGTTGACCTGCTGTTCGATACGGCCACGGAAAATCGAGGTTTCACCGGCCAGGTTGACCAGATCATCAAGCAAGTCGGCGGAAATTTTCACCATGTCGGCGCCGGGGTCCACCGCCGCTTCGGCCTTGCCCGCCGGCAAGGCTACGGGCGCCAGCGGCTCGTCACCGGGGTGCACCAGGCTCCTGATGCGCTTGATGAGTTTATCCACCGACCCCACCGGCAAACCGCCCGCCACCGCGTCGATCATCTGCGCCAGGCGGTCATGGCAGCCTTGCAGCAAGGCGAACAGCTCCGGCGACGGCGCAAGCAAACCGGCAGACAGGCCTTCGTAGAGAAACTCCAGCTCATGGGCCAAATCGCCAATCGGCCCGATTTCGACCATGCGCGCGCCGCCCTTGAGGGTGTGCAAGTCGCGCAGCAAGGTTTCCACCTCCTGGCGATTGCTCGGCTCGGCCTGCCAGCGCAGCAACGCGCTGCTTGAACTGTCGAGAATATCGGCGGCTTCTTCGAGGAAGATATCCAGCAACTCCGGATCAGCCGCCGCGGTTTCAGGTTCTGTGGGCGTGTTGGCGGGCGTGTTGTTCTGGCGCAACGCGCGCAACTGGGCGATCAAGTCACTGGAGTCGCTCAGGGGTTGGTGGTCTTGCAATTGATCGAGCTGCAAGGCCAGCCGCTCATGGCTGGCCATCAATACTTGGGACAGTTCGGTCGAGTAACTGTAGCGGCGGTCCACCAGGCCTTCGTACAGGCATTCCAGCTCATGGGCGAGGTCGCCAATCGGGCCGATTTCGGCCATGCGCGCGCCGCCCTTGAGGGTGTGCAGGTCCCGCTGCAACGACGACAACGGCGCCGCGCTGTCCGGTTCCAGCAGCCAGCGTTTCAGCGACTGCCCGGCGCTGTCGAGGATGTCGACTGCCTCTTCCAGGAAAATCTCGACGATCTCGTCGTCCATCGCTGTGTCCTGGCCCAACCGGGCCGTGGCAGCGCCCAGTTCGGAGATGCTTGGGGCGCGCCCGCCGTCGCTTTTGATCAGGCCGGTGGCGGACGGGTCGAGGGCTTCATCCAGCAGTTCGCGCAGGGCGTCTACCCGCGCCGGCGCCGGGCTGATTTCCTGGCCGGCCGCCAGTTGGTCGAGCATGTTGATCAGCGCTTCATGGGCCTGTTCGGCCTCATGGAAAAACCGTTCGCTGACCGCCAGGCTGCTCTCTTCCACAGCGCCATAGAGGTCGAGCAAGGCCTCGCAGAGTTCGTCGATGGCGTGCAGGTCGGCGATGTGCGCGCCCTCGCCCAGGGTGGTCAACTCGTCCAGCAGCGCGGTCAGCTCCTGGCGTTCGCCGGGGTGTTGCTGCCAGCGGCGCAGCAGGCTTTCGGCATCCAGCAGGATGTCCATGCCCTGGGCCAGGAAGTTGCTGATCAGCTGCGCGTCGCGCTTGATGCGCAGCCCGGTGTTGGGCGCGTCGAGCAAGGCTTGCAGCTGCTGGTCGAGCAGGCTTTGCGTGCGGCTGATCAACTCTGCCGCGCCCTTGATCGGCACCAGCGGATCACTGTCCAGCTGACGCAACCCGCGCTGGAACAGGGCTTCGGCTTCCAGCAACAGCTCCACTTCATCCAGGTCCAGCGGCAGGCGGTGGGCCTTGTATTCGCGGGTCAGGTGATCAAGCGGTCGCGCCAGTTCGGCCATCGGCAACACGCCAGCCATGTAGGCGCTGCCCTTGAGGGTGTGCAGGGCACGTTGCAGTTCATCGCTGACTTGCAGCGGCATATGCTCGGCGGCCTGTTGCAGAAAGTGGTTGAGGCTTTCCAGGTGGCTCTGGGCTTCGTTGCGAAAAATCTCCAGCAACATCGGGTCATGGGGCTCTGCGGCCGGTTGAGTGCCGCTGGCCAAGGCGTGGGCACGGGCCGCCAGGGCGTCGACTTCATCGCGCTGGCGTTGGTCGTCGGCCGCAAAGTCGGCGATCAGCTCCGGCAGCAGGGCCACGGCCTCATCCAGCATCTGTTGCACATCAGCGTCGAGCGCCACGCTGCGTTCGAGCACACGGTTAAGCAGGTTTTCCACGGCCCAGGCCAGCTCGGCCAGTACCAGGGCGCGGACCATCCGGCCGCTGCCTTTGAGCGTGTGGAAGGCACGCCGCATCTCGCTTTGGGCGGTTTTGTCCGCGCTGTTGGGCAAGTAGCGGTGCAGCACTTCAAGGACTTCATCGGTTTCTTCGAGGAAGACTTCGCGCAGTTCATCGTCGACAGGTTCTTCGCCAACGGGCGGCGGCAAGAGGCTGCCCGGACGGTGCAGGGCAGGCGGATTCAGGCGTGACGTGGGGTTGGCCAACGCATCGAATTGGGACTGGCTCGGCGCGATCTCTGTCGACAGGGCGCCATCCGGCACGGCCAGGGCCTGGCGCCAAGGCTTTTCGACCGGCAGATAGCCGAGTGCAGCCAGGCCTTGGGTGGCCAGCTCCAGCACGCGTTCGCCGGCGGCGTCGGGGTCCTGGAGCATGCGTTCCAGGTAGTATTCCAGGCTGCTGACCACGTCGGCGAAATGCGCCAGCTGCGCCTCGGGCGGTGGCGCAGCGCCGGTCATCAACTGTTCATCGACATAATCGGTGCAACCACGCATCAGGCTCGCCGCACGCGGCAGCGGAATCATCGCCAACGCGCCGCGCACCTGGCTGAGCAGCTCGGGCAGTGACTCCAGGCGCTGGCGGTCCCAATCGGCCTCAAGGCAATCGATCACCAGTTCTTTGGCCTGGCGCAAGCATTGGCAGGATTCGCGGATCACCAATTGATGAATCTGGGTCAGATCGGTGGTGGGCAGGCGGCTCTCTTCGCGGCTCTCCGGCTCGACGGTGCCGGCCATGCCCGCCAGCGTGGCCTCGACGTAGAGCAAGGCGCCGGCAACATCCATCAACACCGCGTCATTGGGTTCGCGCTGGCCCTGCACCAGGCTCAGCACCAC
Source organism: Pseudomonas sp. RGB (assembly GCF_007713445.1). Taxonomy (NCBI): domain Bacteria; kingdom Pseudomonadati; phylum Pseudomonadota; class Gammaproteobacteria; order Pseudomonadales; family Pseudomonadaceae; genus Pseudomonas; species Pseudomonas sp. RGB. The sequence continues at coordinate 230,256 of NZ_VMSH01000001.1, forward strand.
CGCCAGTTGATCGATGATGACCTTACGCGGCTGGCCAAAGCCCAGCACCGCCAAGGTGTCGGCGATCTGGCGCAGTGGCGCCAGCAAGGCATCGAGGTCGTTGGTGTGTTGGCGGTCGCTGCGCACGAACAGGTCGAGGCGCTCCTTGACCCGCACCAGTTCCTCGCACAAGGCGCCGAGCACCGAGCCCATGGCATTGCGGTCCGGTCCGGCCAAACGCGCACGCTCGGCATCGACCACGGCGCTGTCGGGCAAGGCTTCATCCAGCCCGTAGCGTTCCTTGAGGCTTTGCATGCGCGGCGTCGGGCGGGTGACCTTGGCCACGTAGAACAGCAAGCTTTTTAGCAGTTCATCCGGCGCTGGCTGGTTGATGCCGCCGATGCCCTGGACCAGCAGACGCTTGAGTTGCTTGTCGCTGGCCTTGAGCAGGCTGCGCAGCGCCGGGCTGTTGGCGATCACGCCGGTGAGCATGCCTTCGACCAGCGCCGAGGTGACTTGCCACAACGGCAGCAATGGCGCGCCCTGGCACAACGCTTCGAGGCGCGCGAACACCCGCGCCATGTCTTCCAGGTTGCTGGGGCCGTGGTCCTCGCGCAACAGACCGGCCAGGGCCTGTTGCAGCAGTTGATGCCACTGGCGCAGTTGCTCGTGAAGGTCCGGCAGTGTGCGTTGGGCCAAGGCCTCGTCGGGCAACGGCGCAATCGACAACAGCTGCGGGCTGAACAGGCTGGTCTCCGACAGCAGGCTTTCACCGCGCGCACTGCGCAGGTCGTTGAGCAGCGGCAACACCACCAGCGGCAGGTCGCGGCGGGCGCTGTGCACGCGGTCGAGGTACAGCGGCAGTTGCCCGAGGGCCTGTTGCAGCAGGCGGATGCTTTCATCGCGCTGGCTGACGCGCTCGGCTTGCAGGGCCAGGGCCAGCGCTTCGATCTCTTCGGCCAGCAGCGCTGCGCCGTAGAACTCGACCATCTGCAGCGCGCCATGCACTTGGTGGATACCGGCCAGGCACTCGGCAATGGCGTCGCTGTCGCGGGTTTCGACAAACGCGTCCAGCGCCGAACGGGCCTGTTTCAGGGTTTCGGCAATGTCGCCCTTGACCCATTCGAGGGCCACGTAGTCGTGCCGATCAACCATAACTGCTCCGCTTAGAATTCGTGAATTGCGTGTGTTGCCAAGATCTGAAGACCAATGAAGATCTAGTGTGGGAGCGGGCTTGCTCGCGAATGCGGTGGGTCAGCTAATAAATCAGGTGACTGATGCACCGCATTCGCGAGCAAGCCCGCTCCCACATTTGGATAGCATTTCAATCGTCTACCTGTTTTGGCGGTGGCAGGGTGAAACCTGACACCGACCGGCGCAACTGGCTGGCCATTTTTGCCAGGTTGCCGATGCTCTCCGCCGTGGCGGTCGAGCCCGATGACGTCTGCGTGGTGATCTGCTGGATCACGTTCATCGTCAGGGAAATCTGCCCCGCCGACGAGGTCTGTTGCTGCGCCGCGTTGGAAATACTCTGGATCAACGCCGCCAGGGTTTTCGACACGCCTTCGATCTCTTCCAGCGCCACCCCGGCGTCTTGCGCCAGCCGCGCGCCACGCACCACTTCGGTGGTGGTCTGTTCCATGGAAATAACCGCTTCATTGGTGTCGGTCTGGATCGCCCGCACCAGGGTTTCAATTTGGCGTGTGGCGGCGGATGAGCGCTCGGCCAACCGCTGCACTTCGTCGGCCACCACGGCAAACCCGCGCCCGGCGTCACCGGCCATGCTCGCCTGGATCGCGGCGTTGAGGGCCAGGATGTTGGTCTGGTCGGCAATGTCGTCGATCAGGCTGACGATGTCGCCAATCTCCTGGGACGACTCGCCCAGCCGTTTGATGCGCTTGGCGGTGTCCTGGATCTGCTCGCGAATGTTGTCCATGCCGTGGATGGTGTTGTGCACCACCTCATTGCCCTTGTTGGCAATTTCCACCGAGCGCTCCGCCACCGCCGAAGACTCGGCGGCGTTGGCCGACACCTGGTCGATGGATTGGGCCATCTGATTGATCGCGGTAGAGGCCTCGGCGATTTGCTGGGCCTGATGCTCCGAGGCCTGGGCCAGGTGCATGGCGGTGGCCTGAGTTTCCTGCACCGCACCGGCCACTTGCCCCGCCGTGAGGTTGATGGTCGCCACCAGATCGCGCAGCTGGTCTACGGAATAATTGATGGAGTCGGCGATGGTGCCGGTGAAGTCTTCGGTGACCGAGGCGGTCACCGTCAGGTCACCATCGGCCAGGTCCTCGATTTCATCGAGCAGGCGCATGATCGCGTTCTGGTTGCGCTCGTTTTTCTCGGCGGTTTCATGCAGCTGGCGGTTGGTCTCGCGCACCATGACCAGGCCAATCAGGATGATTGAGGTCAGCGCAAGCAAGCCCAATACGTAGCCGCCGATGGTGTCAAAGCTGCGCCCGCTGGCGAGGTTTTCAAACCCGGTGGCCAGGTGCGAGGCTTCATCGAGCAGGGTTTGCGACAGGTTGAAAATATTGCTCGCCGAGGCGCGTACCTGGAACAACTGCGGCGAGGTTTCGAGGATTTCATCCACGGAGCCGGAGACAAACTCAAACAGCTCGGCGATTTCCGCCAACCGCGCACGGGCGTCGTGGTCTTCAACCTGAGCAATGCGCAGGCCGGCGTTACCCTGGAGCATGCCGTTAAGCACTTGGCCAAAACGGTTGGCGTCGCGGCCAAAGGCATCGGCGGCCTGCACCGAGGTTTCGTCGCCGGCCAGCACGGTGTTGACTGCACCGAGGATGCGTTCGGCCAGCAATGATTGGCGCTGGGCCAACACCACCTGGCTGGCCGGGGCGCCGCGTTGCAGCAGAATGTCGACGACCTTTTCCGATTCCATCTGCAATTGCGGCACAGTTTCGGCAAGCGTCGCGGCCACTTGGTGCAACGACAACACGGTCTGTTCGCTGGCGAGAATCGCGTCGGTGTTTTTCAGCAGTGCTTCCCAATCGGTCTGCACCGCGCGCATTTCGGCGCGTACCGCGTTGGGTGCAGCCGGCAGGCCGGTCTCGGTATCGCCTTTTTTCAGATAGCCCCAGCGCTGGGCGAAGTCGTTGCGTGCATCGCCCAGCAGCTTGAACGCGGCCGCCTTGCCGGCGGCGGCTTCCGTGGCGTTCTTGGCAATGCGCTGGGACAGCACGCGCAGCTCACCGGCGTGGCCGATGTACTGCTTGTCGTACGTGGACTGGGTATTGAGGTACGCGAAGTTGGCGAACAACAGCATGATGAACACGATCAGCGCGATAAACAGCACGATGATCTGCGAACGGCTGCGCGATGCGGCTTGCGGTTTGGGCGTGGTAGCGGTGGTCATGCGGCAACATCCATGAAGCCTGGGGCCTGGGCCAAAGCGAAGGGGCTGAAGACCTGCCACAGCTGGTCACTGTCGAACTGGCCCTGGATAAACGGCGCAGTGGGCGCGGTGCTCGCCAACAGTGCGTCTTGTGCGAAATGCTGCATGCCCACCACCTCGTCCACCAGCAGCCCGACAAACAAGTCGTTGAATTCCACCACCAGCACTCGCCGTTGCTTGCGGGCCCTGGACAGCCCGAGGTCGAGGAACCCGCCCAGGTCCATCACCGGCAGCAAACGCCCACGCAGGTTGGCCACGCCTTTGACCCAGGGCTTGACCCCGGGCATCAAGGTGCAACGCGGTTCATGCAACACCTCGGCGACTTCGCCCATCGGCGCCACGTACCAATACGGTCCCAGGCGAAAACCGATCCCGCTCCAACGTTGCAGGCGGGTTTCCTGGGACGGCAGGTCGGCGGCCAGCAGGCGGCAGCGGCGGTCGATGTCCAGCAGCAGCTCGAAGGCGGTTTGTGACTCGGTCATGATGGCGTGCCGTCAGCCGGCCAACACCTTGTTCAGGGTGGCGATCAGGGTTTCTTCGTCCACGGGTTTGGTCAGGTAATCCTTGGCGCCCTGGCGTGCGCCCCAGATTTTGTCGGTTTCCTGATCCTTGGTGGTGATGATGATGATCGGGATGCCGTTGGTTTCCGGCTCCTTGGACAGCTGACGGGTAGCCTGGAAGCCATTGAGGCCCGGCATCACGATGTCCATCAGTACGGCGTCGGGCTTTTCCTGACGGGCCAGGGCCACGCCGTCTGCGCCGTTTTCGGCTTTGAGGACCTGGTGGCCGTGCTTTTCCAACATGCCGGTCAGTTTGTACATTTCGGTCGGCGAATCGTCGACGATCAGAACACGTGCCATGGTTTTCCCCACTACATTGGTGGACGCCGGCCCTTGTGAGGCGGTGTCAGTGTGCTTGTTCTACTGCGGCGAAGCCGGGCACGTAGGCCTTGATCGCGCTCAGCAGTTCTTCCTTGCTGAAAGGCTTGGTCAAAAACTGATCGACACCCACGATGCGCCCCTTAGCCTTGTCGAACAGGCCGTCCTTGGAGGACAGCATGATCACCGGAATCGACTTGAACGCCGGGTTGTTCTTCACCAGCGCGCAGGTTTGATAGCCATCCAGGCGCGGCATCATGATGTCGACAAAGATAATGTGCGGGTGATGATCAACAATCCGGGCCAGTGCATCGAAACCGTCGATGGCCGTGATGACTTCGCACCCCACGTTCTTCAACAGGGTCTCGGCGGTGCGGCGGATCGTTTTCGAATCGTCGATCACCATCACTCTCAAGGCGTTGGAATGCTGTTCCATATCTGCTCTACCATCGCCACAGCGAATCGGTTTTCGGTGTGTACTGCCTGATGTTGCACAGGATGAGCGCTGCAAGCCTTGGAATTCAAGGGCTGCTGCACCGTGGGAGTCTTTTTAGCACAGTCTCCGGGCGCAATCTATCGAGCAACCGGCCAGGTGGTTTTTCCTTGACCCACAACAGCCGCAGCGCCACTCTGACGCCACTTTTATGCGCCCTAATTTGCTAGAGGAAATCCCCCATGAGCGTTCGCGTCGGCATTGTCATGGACCCTATTGCCAGCATTTCCTATAAAAAGGACAGTTCGCTGGCCATGCTCCTGGCCGCCCAGGCCCGCGGCTGGACGCTGTTCTATATGGAGCAGCGCGATCTTTATCAGGGCGACGGCGAGGCCCGCGCACGCATGCGCCCGCTGCAGGTGTTTGCCAACCCTGAAAAGTGGTTCGAGCTTGCGGATGAAACCGACAGCCCCTTGAGCGATCTGGACGTGATCCTGATGCGCAAGGACCCGCCGTTCGACATGGAATTCGTTTACTCCACTTACTTGCTGGAACAGGCCGAGCGCGCTGGCGTGCTGATCGTCAACAAGCCGCAAAGCCTGCGCGACTGCAATGAAAAGCTGTTCGCCACCCTGTTCCCACAATGCACGCCGCCTACCGTGGTCAGCCGCCGCGCCGATGTGTTGCGTGAATTCGCCGCCAAGCACGGCGACGTGATCCTCAAGCCGCTGGACGGCATGGGCGGCACCTCGATCTTCCGCCACCGCGCTGGCGACCCTAACCTGTCGGTGATCCTGGAAACCCTGACCGCGCTGGGCACCCAGCAGATCATGGGCCAGGCTTACATTCCGGCGATCAAGGACGGCGACAAACGCATCCTGATGATCGACGGTGAGCCGGTGGATTACTGCCTGGCGCGTATCCCGGCCGCAGGCGAAACCCGTGGCAACCTGGCAGCCGGCGGTCGCGGTGAAGCGCGTCCACTGTCGGACAAAGACCGTTGGATCGCTTCTCAAGTCGGCCCAACCCTGCGCGAAAAAGGCCTGCTGTTCGTAGGACTGGACGTAATTGGTGAGAACCTCACCGAAATCAACGTCACCAGCCCGACCTGCATTCGCGAGATCGACAACGCATTTGGCACGAACATCGGCGAAATGCTGATGGCGGCCATCGAGCGCAAGCTGCAAGCCAAGTGACATAGAACAGCCGGACACACACCAACATTGCGTTATCATGCGGCACCTGTGAAACGCGCGATGTTGGTTTTTTTGTCATGACGCTCCCGCCCGATCTGCCCCCCGAACTCTCCCACAGCGGCGTGCGCCCGGCTGATCGGCTCGGATTTACCCTGTTTCTGGCAGCGCTGATCCACCTCGCTTTATTACTCGGCCTGGGTTTCACCTTTGCCGAGCCCAAGCAGATCACCAAAACCCTGGAAATCACCCTCGCCACGTTCAAGAGCGAAAAAAAGCCTGAAAAGGCTGACTTTCTGGCCCAGGACAATCAGCAAGGCAGCGGCACGCTCGACAAAAAGGCCGTGCCCAAGACCACCGAAGTGGCGCCGTTCCAGGACAACAAGGTGAATAAAGTCACCCCGCCGCCGACGCCCAAGCCTGAGGTCAAGCAGGCCGCGCCCAAGGCCGCCGTGACCACTGTTGCGCCAAAACCGCAAAAAGCCCCGACCCAGCGCGAGAAAACCAAGACCGAGCCGCAGCCCGAGCCGGTCAAGCCAGCGCCGACCTTCGACAGCTCGCAGCTCTCCGACCAGATTTCCAGCCTCGAAGCCGAACTGGCCAACGAACAACAGCTGTACGCCAAGCGCCCGCGCATCTATCGCCTGAACGCCGCCTCGACCATGCGCGACAAAGGCGCCTGGTATAAGGACGAATGGCGCAAGAAGGTCGAACGCATCGGCAACCTCAATTACCCGGATGAAGCGCGGCGCCAGCAGATCTATGGCAATTTGCGCTTACTGGTGTCGATCAACCGCGACGGGTCGTTATATGAAGTGCAGGTGCTGGAGTCGTCCGGCCAACCGTTGCTGGACCAGGCGGCCCAGCGCATCGTGCGCCTGGCCGCGCCCTTCGCGCCGTTTACCGGCGACCTGAACGACATAGACCGCCTGGAAATCATCCGCACCTGGAAGTTTGCCCGGGGTGATCGGCTGTCCAGTAACTGATCGCTCCTGCACTCTGCCAAACGCGGCGGGCCCTCGTGGCGAGCGGGGCTGTCGTGGCGAGCGGGCTTGCCCCGCGTTGGGCTGCGAAGCGGCCCCAACAGGGCCACCGCGTTCTGCCTGTAAAACCACAGCTCCAGATTTCAGGGCCGCTTCGCGCCCCAACGCGGGACAAGCCCGCTCGCCACGACAAGCCCGCTCGCCACAGCAGCCCCGCTCGCCACAATTAGCGTCCGCCGCAGCTTGTCAGTTCGCCCCTCCGACGCCACACTAGCGGACATGAAAAATGTCAGCCCGACCTACCTCAAGCACCAATTCCTGATCGCCATGCCCCATATGGCCGACCCGAACTTTGCGCAGACCTTGACCTACATCGTCGAGCACACGGCCAATGGTGCCATGGGGTTGGTGGTGAACCGCCCGCAAGAGCTGAACCTGGCCGATATTCTTGAGCAACTGCGCCCGGAGATCGACCCGCCGGCGCGCTGCCAAAATGTACCGATCTACATCGGCGGGCCGGTGCAAACTGATCGCGGTTTTGTGCTGCACCCCACCGGGCCGAAGTTCCAGGCCACGGTCGACCTGGAAGGCGTGTCGTTGTCCACCTCCCAGGACGTGTTGTTCGCCATCGCCGACGGCGTGGGGCCTGAGCAAAGCGTGATCACCCTCGGCTACGCTGGTTGGGAAGCCGGGCAACTGGAAGCCGAACTGGCCAGCAATGCCTGGCTGACTTGCCCGTTCGATGCCGACATTCTGTTCAACACAGCCAGTGAGCTGCGCCTGGAAGCGGCAGCGGCCAAACTGCGGGTCAACCTCAACCTGCTGACCAGCCAGGCGGGGCACGCCTGATGGCCTTGCGTTTGATCCTCGGTTTTGACTACGGCACCAAACAGATCGGCGTAGCGGTCGGCCAGGTGATTACCGGCCAGGCCCGCGAGCTGTGCACCTTGAAAGCCCAGAACGGCGTGCCGGACTGGAACCAGGTCGAGGCCCTGATCAAGGAGTGGAAGCCCGACGCCGTCGTGGTCGGCCTGCCCTTGAACATGGACGGCACCCCCAGCGACATGTGCCTGCGCGCCGAAAAGTTCGCCCGCCGCCTCAATGGCCGCTACAACCTGCCCTTCTATACCCACGACGAGCGCCTGACCACCTTTGAAGCCAAGGGTGAGCGCCGTGACCGTGGCGGGCAGAAAGGCAGCTACCGCGACAACCCGGTGGACGCCATCGCGGCCGCCCTGCTGTTGCAGGGTTGGCTGGATGAAAACACCGCTTTATTTGAATCCTGACTGACGCGGCTTGCCGCGTCTTTTTACGTTTGAGCCCGGACCTTGCCTGCGCGAGGCCTTGAAGGAGCCACCATGAGCCTGCCCAATCCCGCCGACCTGATCAGCCAGATGGCGATTCGCCTCAAGGCGCACCTGCAACACCGTGCCATCAGCGAACCGCGCTTTATCGGCATTCGCACCGGTGGTGTGTGGGTGGCCCAAGCGTTGCTGGAAGAACTGGGCAGCGATTCGCCGCTGGGCACGCTGGACGTGTCTTTCTACCGCGACGACTTCAGCCAGAACGGCCTGCACCCGCAGGTGCGCCCTTCGGCCCTGCCGTTCGAGATCGAGGGCCAGCACCTGGTGCTGATCGACGACGTGCTGATGAGCGGTCGCACCATCCGCGCCGCCATGAACGAGTTGTTCGATTACGGCCGCCCGGCCAGCGTGACGCTGGTGTGCCTGCTCGACCTGGACGCTGGCGAATTGCCGATCAGCCCGGATGTGGTCGGTGCCACCCTGTCGCTGGAGGCCCACCAGCGGGTAAAATTGTCCGGTCCCACGCCGCTCGAACTCGAACTGCAAGACCTTGCCCTTTAAACCGCCTTGTACAGAGTCCCCGCGATGACGCCTCTAGATGCCAAGCGCCCGCTGCAGCTCAATGCTCAGGGCCAGTTGCAACACTTCTTGTCCCTCGACGGTTTGCCCCGCGAACTGCTGACTGAAATCCTCGACACCGCCGACTCGTTCCTCGAAGTCGGTGGCCGCGCGGTGAAGAAGGTCCCGCTGCTGCGCGGCAAGACCATCTGCAATGTGTTCTTCGAGAACTCCACCCGCACCCGCACCACCTTTGAACTGGCAGCCCAGCGGCTGTCGGCCGACGTGATCACACTGAACGTGTCGACCTCGTCGGCAAGCAAGGGCGAGACCCTGCTCGACACCCTGCGCAACCTTGAAGCCATGGCCGCCGACATGTTCGTGGTGCGCCACGGCGACTCCGGCGCCGCACACTTCATCGCCGAGCATGTGTGCCCGAACGTGGCAATCATCAACGGTGGCGACGGCCGCCACGCGCACCCGACCCAAGGCATGCTCGACATGCTGACGATCCGTCGGCACAAGGGCGGTTTTGAAAACCTCTCGGTAGCCATCGTCGGCGACATCCTGCACTCGCGGGTCGCGCGCTCGAACATGCTGGCCCTCAAAGCCCTGGGTTGCCCGGACATCCGCGTGATCGCACCGAAAACTCTGCTGCCGATCGGCATCGAGCAGTACGGCGTGAAGGTCTACACCGACATGACCGAAGGCCTCAAGGACGTTGACGTGGTGATCATGCTGCGCCTGCAACGCGAGCGCATGGCCGGTGGCCTGCTGCCGAGCGAAGGTGAGTTCTACCGCCTGTTCGGCCTGACCACTGCGAGGTTGGCCGGCGCCAAGCCGGATGCGATCGTCATGCACCCAGGGCCGATCAACCGTGGGGTTGAGATTGAGTCGGCGGTGGCCGACGGCAGCCAATCAGTGATCCTCAACCAAGTGACCTACGGCATCGCCGTGCGCATGGCGGTGTTGTCCATGGCCATGAGCGGGCAAACCGCGCAACGTCAATTCGAGCGGGAGAACGCCCAGTGAAGCTCAGCATTCTCGGCGCCCGAGTCATCGATCCGGCCAGTGGCCTGGATCAAGTTACCGATCTTCACCTGGAAGCCGGCAAAATCCTCGCCATTGGCGCTGCGCCCGCGGGGTTCAACGCCAGCGAGACGATCGACGCCAAAGGCCTGGTGGCCGCGCCTGGTTTGGTCGACCTGAACGTCGCCCTGCGTGAACCGGGTTACAGCCGCAAAGGCACCATCGCCAGCGAAACCCGCGCCGCCGCTGCCGGTGGCGTCACCAGCCTGTGCTGCCCGCCGCACACCAAGCCGGTGCTCGACACCTCGGCGGTGACCGAGCTGATCCTGGACCGCGCCCGCGAAGCCGGCAATTGCAAAGTGTTCCCCATCGGCGCGCTGAGCAAAGGCCTGGAAGGCGAACAACTCGCCGAGCTGATCGCCCTGCGCGACGCCGGTTGCGTGGCATTCGGCAACGGGCTGGACAGTTTTCGCAGTACGCGCACGCTGTGCCGCGCCCTGGAATACGCAGCCACCTTCGACCTGACGGTGATCTTCCACTCCCAGGACCGCGACCTGGCCGAAGGTGGCCTGGCCCATGAAGGCGCCGTCGCCAGTTTCCTCGGCCTGCCGGGCATTCCCGAAACCGCTGAAACCGTGGCCCTGGCCCGTGATCTGCTGCTGGTAGAGCAAAGCGGTGTGCGTGCGCACTTCAGCCAGTTGACCAGCGCGCGCGGCGTGGCCTTGATCGCCCAGGCGCAAGCGCGCGGCCTGCCGGTGACGGCGGACGTGGCGTTGTACCAGCTGATTCTGACCGATGAAGCGCTGATCGATTTCTCCAGCCTTTACCACGTGCAGCCACCCCTGCGCACGTTGGCCGACCGCGATGGTTTGCGCGCGGCCGTGAAGTCGGGTGTGGTCTCGGCAATCTCCAGCCATCACCAACCGCACGAGCGTGATGCCAAGCTGGCGCCGTTTGGCGCGACCGAGCCGGGCATCAGCAGTGTCGAACTGTTGCTGCCGCTGGCGATGACCCTGGTGCAAGACGGTCTGCTCGACCTGCCAACGCTGTTGGCGCGCCTGAGTGCCGGCCCGGCTGAGGCCTTGCGCCTGCCGGCGGGCAAAGTGGCGGTGGGTTCAGCGGCGGACCTGGTGCTGTTTGATCCGGCCAGCTCCACGGTTGCCGGGGAACACTGGCTGTCCAAGGGCGAAAACTGCCCGTTCATCGGCCATAGCCTGCCGGCGACCGTGCGGTACACCTTGGTCGATGGGCGGATCAGCTACCAGGCCTGATAAATCGCAAAATCTAAAGTGCCACCGTTAATGTGGGAGCTGGCTTGCCTGCGATGCAGGCACCTCGGTTATTCAGCCAGACCGAGGTGATGCTATCGCGGGCAAGCCCGGCTCCCACATTGACCGTGCTCGCATTGAATCAATGCGCGCTCAGCGTCCGCTATTGCGCTCGGCATTGCGGATCGAAACCTGCGTATTCAGCGTCCAGAAGTCATACAGCACGCCCACCAGGAACAAACCGCCAGTCAGCAGGTAGATCAGGCCGGTGATCCATTTGCCCTGATACATGCGGTGCAGCCCGAACACGCCCAGGAACGCCAACAGTATCCAGGCCACGTTGTACTCGATCGGCCCGGCGGTAAAACGCAGGTCTGCTTCACGGTCCATGGCAGGGATCAGGAACAGGTCGATCAGCCAGCCAATACCGAAAAGACCAAAGGTGAAAAACCAGATCGTCCCGGTCACCGGCTTGCCGTAATAGAAGCGGTGCGCCCCGGTAAAACCGAAAATCCACAGCAGGTAACCGATCACCTTGCTGTGGGTGTCCTGCTGCATCACATCCTGTCGATAGGTGTTCATGGAGTACCTCTTTTGCCTCGATAGATAAATTTTTTCATTTTCTTTGTGACTTTTTTACGGGCGCCCGACACACGGCAAATGGTATCTTCCCTCCCGCAAAGCCTTATGCCACCTGACCTCTGCAGGAAGATAGCGGCAATTCGTCGCGCTTTTCCTGAATTTGACCCCAGGGTTCAGTCGACAAACGGCCTAAGAACGACACAAAAAGCTGTTATAAAGTTGCGCGCAAACCTAAAAGAGCCACGCCTAATGCGACCATTTTTCAAGACATGGCTAACCATCTGCCTATTAATGCCACTGGCCGCCCACGCCACCAATCGTGAGCAACGTCTTCCTAACGTTAACGGTTTCACCCCTAAAGTTCACAGCACACCAGGCACCGCCAAATCGGTAAAGCTGACCGTCAACCGCCCGACTCAACTGAGCAAGGCCCACCACGGTAAAGTAACGCCCGGCCTGATGGCAGTTAACACCAAACAAAGCAGCAACGTCCTCAGCCGCGCGGTTAATGTGCTCGGTACTCCTTATCGTTGGGGCGGCAGCAGCCCAAGTAAAGGGTTCGACTGCAGTGGTTTGGTGAAATATGCGTTTAATGACGTCAAAGCGGTGGATTTGCCACGCACCTCCAACGCCATGGCCGCCGGTCACGGGCTGAAGGTTGATCGTAAAGACCTGAAACCGGGCGACCTGTTGTTCTTCAAGTTGAAGAGCCGCCAGGTCAATCACGTTGCCATCTACCTGGGCAACGACCGCTTTATCCACGCACCGCGTCGTGGCAAGTCGGTCAGCATCGACACGTTGAAAAAGCCGTTCTGGGACAAGAACTACGTGATTGCCAAACGGGTTCTGCCGAAAGAACAGAACAACAACCTGCGGGTTGTGCAGCGCTGATTTCAGTCTGATATGCGGTAACCAATGTGGAAGCGGGCTTGCTCGCGAATGCGTTAGATCAGTCAACTAAGAGGGTGACTGACACTGCGCATTCGCGAGCAAGCCCGCTCCCACATTTGATTTTCATTGCCCGCAAGACCTCAGATGTCCCCAGGCACCCTCGCCTGCCCCCGCGCATCTTCCCGGCTGATCAGCCCCTCGCTGACCAACGCCTTCAAGCTCATGTCCAACGTTTTCATCCCCAGCGCGCCACCGGTCTGGATCGCCGAGACCATCTGCGCCACTTTATCTTCACGGATCAAATTACGAATAGCCGGTGTACCCAGCATGATTTCGTGAGCCGCCACCCGCCCACCGCCGATCTTCTTGACCAGCACTTGCGACACCACCGCCTGCAACGACTCCGACAGCATCGAGCGCACCATGGGCTTTTCCGCTGCCGGGAACACGTCCACCAGCCGGTCCACGCTCTTTGCGGCCGAGGTGGTGTGCAAGGTGCCAAATACCAGGTGCCCGGTCTCAGCGGCCGTCAGCGCCAGGCGGATGGTCTCAAGGTCGCGCAACTCGCCCACCAGAATCACATCCGGGTCTTCACGCAGCGCAGAGCGCAGCGCCGCCGAAAAGCTGTGGGTATCGCGGTGCACCTGACGCTGGTTGATCAAGGCCATTTTCGGCCTGTGGATAAATTCGATGGGGTCTTCGAGGGTGAGGATGTGCTGGCGCCGATGCCCGTTGAGGTAGTCGATCATCGCCGCCAGCGTGGTGGATTTGCCCGACCCGGTCGGCCCGGTGACCAGCACCAGGCCGCGCGGCAGTTGCGCGATACGCTGGAACACCGCCCCCAGCCCGAGGCTTTCAAGGCTCTGCACCTCGGCGGGAATGGTGCGAAACACCGCCCCCATGCCGCGATCCTGTTGAAATACATTCACCCGGAACCGCGCCACGCTCGGCAGTTCGAAGGCAAAATCGGTTTCAAGAGATGTTTCGAAATCCTTTTGTTGGTAGCGGTTGAGCAAAGGGCTCAATAACTCCGCAACTTGCGGGGGCGTGAGCACCGGGCCCTCCAGCGGCCAGACCTCGCCATCGACACGCAGCATCGGTGCCAGGCCGGCCGACAAATGCAGGTCGGAGGCGCCACGGCGCACGCTGGCCGTCAGCAATTCAGTGATATCCATAGGGCTTTCCATTTCCAGTAGAATGCCGCGGACTCCATATCCACGGGTGCATCTTGAATGTCGACGATAGCAGACAACATTGGCCTGGTTAGCGAGCGGATCCGCGCCGCGGCCCACGCCGTGCAACGTGACGAAAACAGCATCCACCTGCTGGCCGTGAGCAAGACCAAACCCGCGCAAGCCGTGCGCGAAGCCTACGCCGCCGGGATGCACGATTTTGGCGAGAACTACCTGCAGGAAGCCTTGGGCAAACAGGCGCAATTAACCGACCTGCCCTTGAGTTGGCACTTCATTGGCCCCATTCAATCGAACAAGACTCGTGCGATCGCCGAGAACTTCGCTTGGGTACATTCCGTGGATCGCTTGAAAATCGCTCAACGCCTGTCCGAACAACGCCCGGCCGACCTGCCGCCGCTGAACATCTGCATTCAGGTCAACGTCAGTGGCGAAGCCAGCAAATCCGGCTGTACGCCCGCCGACTTGCCGGCCCTGGCCCATGCGATCAGCGCCTTGCCGCGCCTGAAACTGCGCGGCTTGATGGCGATTCCCGAGCCGACTGAAGATCGCGCCGCGCAAGATGCGGCATTCGCAGCGGTGAGAGACCTGCAAGCCAGCCTGAATCTGCCGCTGGACACACTTTCCATGGGCATGAGCCACGACCTCGAGTCGGCCATCGCCCAAGGCGCCACCTGGGTGCGGATCGGTACCGCCCTGTTTGGCGCCCGCGACTACGGCCAGCCGTGAAATGGCTGACTTTCCTCTGAATAAGGACCTGTCATGAGCAACACGCGTATTGCCTTTATCGGCGCCGGTAACATGGCGGCCAGCCTGATCGGCGGCCTGCGGGCCAAGGGCCTGCAAGCCCAGCAGATAAGCGCCAGCGACCCGGGCGCCGACACCCGCGCCCGCGTCAGCAGCGAGCATGGCATTGAAACCTTTGCTGACAACGCCGAGGCCATCCAGGGCGTCGACGTGATCGTGCTGGCGGTGAAACCGCAGGCCATGAAGGCCGTGTGCGAAAGCCTGCGCCCGAGCCTGCAGCCACACCAACTGGTGGTCTCCATCGCCGCCGGCATCACCTGCGCCAGCATGAACAACTGGCTCGGTGAACAGCCAATCGTGCGCTGCATGCCCAACACCCCGGCGCTGCTACGCAAGGGCGTGAGCGGCCTGTACGCCACCGCCGAAGTGACGGCCGAGCAACGCGATCAGGCGCAAGAACTGCTGTCCGCCGTCGGCATCGCCGTGTGGCTGGAGCAAGAGCAGCAACTGGACGCGGTTACCGCCGTGTCCGGCAGCGGCCCGGCGTACTTCTTTCTGTTGATCGAAGCCATGACCGCCGCCGGCGTGAAGCTGGGCCTGCCCCACGAAGTGGCTGAGCAACTGGCTGAGCAAACCGCCTTGGGCGCCGCGAACATGGCCGTCGACAGCGACGTGGACGCCGCCGAACTGCGCCGCCGCGTAACGTCGCCGGGTGGCACCACGCAAGCGGCGATTGAATCGTTCCAGGCCGGCGGCTTTGAAGCCCTGGTGGAAAAAGCCCTGGGTGCCGCGGCACATCGTTCGGCCGAGATGGCCGAGCAACTGGGCAAATAGTCGTCCCCTGCAACTGGACCCGATAGGAAACAAACATGCTCGGAATCAATGACGCTGCCATTTTCATCATCCAGACCTTGGGCAGCCTGTACCTGCTGATCGTGCTGATGCGCTTTATCCTGCAACTGGTGCGGGCGAACTTCTACAACCCGCTCTGCCAGTTCGTGGTGAAAGCCACCCAACCGCTGCTCAAACCGCTGCGCCGCGTAATCCCAAGCCTGTTCGGCCTGGACATGTCGTCGCTGGTGCTGGCGCTGCTGCTGCAGATTTTGCTGTTTATGGTGATCCTGATGCTCAACGGCTATCAGGCGTTCACCCCGCTGCTGTTGCCATGGGGCCTGATCGGTATCTTCTCGCTGTTTTTGAAGATCATCTTCTGGTCGATGATCATCAGCGTGATCCTCTCGTGGGTCGCACCCGGCAGCCGTAGCCCTGGCGCGGAGCTGGTGGCCCAGATCACCGAGCCGGTGCTGGCGCCGTTCCGTCGGTTGATCCCGAACCTGGGCGGCCTGGATATCTCGCCGATCTTCGCGTTTATCGCGATCCAGCTGCTGCAAAGCTGGGTGATCCCGCGCCTGGCCTACTACGCGTTC
This sequence comes from Pseudomonas sp. RGB, assembly GCF_007713445.1. NCBI lineage: Bacteria > Pseudomonadati > Pseudomonadota > Gammaproteobacteria > Pseudomonadales > Pseudomonadaceae > Pseudomonas > Pseudomonas sp. RGB. The sequence goes on from NZ_VMSH01000001.1 coordinate 246,133, forward strand.
ATGCCTAAAGAACTGTTCGGCCTGATTTGAAACGCGGATAAGTGTGGGAGCGGGCTTGCTCGCGAATGCAGTCGATCAGTCGATATTTTCGCTGACTGACACACCGTATTCGCAAGCAAGCCCGCTCCCACATTTTGTATCCGCGTACTGAATTGACTCCGTGCAGGCCTTTGCTTGCCGCTGGGTGCAGCGGTCTTTAGACTTACGCCTCATTTAAACGAGAGCAGGGTCGATGCCAGCTGCCTTCCCCCCCGATTCTGTTGGACTGGTCGTGCCCCAAGTGGCGCACTTCAGCGAACCGCTGGCCCTGGCCTGCGGCCGTTCGCTGCCGGCCTATGACCTGATCTACGAAACCTACGGCCAACTGAACGCCACGGCGAGCAACGCCGTGCTGATCTGCCACGCCCTGTCCGGCCATCATCACGCCGCCGGCTTCCACAGTGCCGACGAGCGCAAGCCTGGCTGGTGGGACAGCTGCATCGGCCCCGGCAAGCCCATCGACACCAACAAATTCTTTGTGGTCAGCCTGAACAACCTCGGCGGCTGCAACGGTTCCACCGGCCCGAGCAGCCTCAACCCGGAAACCGGCAAACCGTTCGGCGCGGATTTCCCGGTGCTGACCGTGGAAGACTGGGTGCACAGCCAGGCGCGTCTGGCTGACCTGCTGGGCATCGGCCAATGGGCCGCGGTGATCGGCGGCAGCCTGGGCGGCATGCAAGCGCTGCAATGGACCATCACCTACCCGGACCGCGTGCGCCATTGCCTGGCCATCGCCTCGGCGCCGAAACTGTCGGCGCAGAACATCGCCTTCAACGAAGTGGCACGCCAGGCCATCCTCACCGACCCCGAGTTCCACGGCGGTTCGTTCCAGGAAGCAGGCGTGATCCCCAAGCGTGGCTTGATGCTCGCGCGGATGGTCGGGCACATCACTTACCTGTCCGATGACTCCATGGGCGAAAAATTCGGCCGTGGCCTCAAGAGCGAAAAGCTCAACTACGACTTCCACAGCGTCGAGTTCCAGGTCGAAAGTTACCTGCGCTATCAGGGCGAAGAGTTTTCCGGGCGTTTCGACGCCAACACTTACCTGCTGATGACCAAGGCGCTGGACTACTTCGACCCGGCCGCCAACTTCAACGACGACCTGGCGAAAACCTTTGAGGGCGCCACCGCCAAGTTCTGCGTGATGTCGTTCACCACCGACTGGCGCTTCTCGCCGGCCCGCTCCCGTGAACTGGTGGACGCGCTGATGGCCGCCAAGAAAGATGTCTGCTACCTGGAGATCGATGCTCCGCAAGGCCATGACGCCTTCCTGATTCCGATCCCGCGCTACCTGCAGGCTTTCAGCAATTACATGAACCGCATAACTCTGTGAGAACGCCATGAGAGCCGACCTGGAAATCATCCAAGACTGGATCCCCGCCGGCAGCCGCGTGCTCGACCTCGGTTGCGGTGATGGCGAACTGCTGAGCTGGCTGCGCGACAACAAGCAAGTCACCGGCTACGGCCTGGAAAATGACCCGGACAACATTGCCCAGTGCGTGGCCAAGGGCATCAACGTGATCGAGCAGGACCTGGACAAGGGCCTGGGCAACTTTGCCAGCAACAGCTTCGACATCGTGGTGATGACCCAGGCCCTGCAAGCCGTGCACTACCCGGACCGCATTCTCGACGAAATGCTGCGTGTGGGCCGCCAATGCATCATCACCTTTCCCAACTTCGGCCACTGGCGCTGCCGTTGGTACCTGGCCACCAAGGGCCGGATGCCGGTGTCGGACTTCCTGCCGTACACGTGGTACAACACCCCTAACATCCACTTCTGCACCTTCGAAGACTTCGAAGCCTTGTGCGGAGAGCGTGAGGCCAAAGTCATCAACCGCCTTGCCGTCGATCAACAGCATCGCCACGGCTGGGCGAGTAAGCTATGGCCCAATCTGTTGGGCGAAATCGGGATCTACCGCGTCAGCAGTCCTGGCCTCACAGACCATCAAATTGCCGTCTAACCATTTTCAAGGAGGACGAACATGAGTCGTTTGGCTGTATTTCTACTCACCGCGTGCCTGGGCGTCAGCGCCATGGCGGCGGATGCCATCGATGGTAATCGCCAGAAAGAGTTCGGCGATATCACGGTGCATTACAACACTCTGACCACAAGCTTCCTGACGCCGGAAATGGCTCAGGAAGCCGGGATCGTACGCAGCAAAGAGCTGGGCATGATCAATGTGTTTGTGAACAAGGGCGTCGAACCGATCGACGCAACCGTCACCGGCACGATCAAAGACCTGGGCGGCAAGAGCGAGATGCTCACGTTCAAGAAAATCATCCAGAACGGCTCCACGCTGTACGTTGCCCAGTACGCGGTGCCACAGCAGGAAACCAAGATTTTCACCATCAATGTTGAAACCGGCGGCAAAGCCCACGGCTTCCAATTCAACCAAGAACTGTTTCCGGCCGACTGATGAACCTCACACAACTCGTACTGGCCAGCCATAACGCCGGCAAACTCAAAGAGCTCCAGGCGATGCTCGGTGATTCCGTGCAACTGCGCTCGATCGGCGAGTTCAGCCAGGTCGAGCCGGAAGAAACCGGCCTGTCGTTTGTCGAAAACGCGATCCTCAAGGCCCGCAACGCCGCGCGTATCTCCGGTTTGCCGGCGTTGGCGGATGATTCGGGCCTGGCGGTGGACTTTCTGGGCGGAGCGCCTGGCATTTACTCGGCGCGGTATGCCGACGGCAAAGGCGACGCGGCCAACAACGCCAAGTTGCTGGACGCCCTCAAGGACGTGCCGGACGCGATGCGCGGCGCGCAGTTCGTCTGTGTGCTGGCGCTGGTGCGGCATGCCGATGACCCGCTGCCGATCCTCTGCGAAGGCCTGTGGCACGGGCGCATCCTGCATGCGGCCAGTGGCGAGCACGGGTTTGGCTACGATCCGCTGTTCTGGGTGCCGGAGCGTAATGTTTCCAGCGCCGAACTGAGCCCGGCCGACAAGAACCAGATCAGCCACCGCGCCCGCGCAATGGATTTGCTGCGCCAACGCCTGAGCCTGAAATGACCCAGAACACCTCCGCGCAGCCGCTGATCCACGGCGGCGCGCAAACGCCTCGGGCGGCCCTGCCGCACCTGCCGCCCTTGGCGCTGTACATCCACATTCCGTGGTGTGTGCGCAAATGCCCGTATTGCGACTTCAACTCCCACACCGCCAGCAAGGTGCTGCCGGAAGAAGAGTATGTAGACGCGTTGCTGGCTGACCTTGATCAAGACCTGCACGCGGTTTACGGCCGTGAACTCAACTCGATCTTCTTCGGTGGCGGCACGCCCAGCCTGTTCAGCGCCGCTGCACTGGGCCGTTTGCTCAAGGGCGTGGAAGCACGCATCCCGTTTGCCGGCGACATCGAAATCACCCTGGAAGCCAACCCCGGGACCTTCGAGCAAGAGAAGTTCGTGGCCTACCGCGCGCTGGGCATCAATCGCCTGTCCATCGGCATCCAGAGTTTCCAGCAGGAGAAGCTCGAAGCCCTGGGCCGCATTCACAACGGTGACGAAGCCGTGCGCGCCGCCGGCATGGCGCGCCAGGCCGGGTTTGATAACTTCAACCTGGACCTGATGCATGGCTTGCCCGATCAAACCCTGGACGACGCCCTGAGCGACTTGCGCCAGGCCATCGCCCTCAAGCCGACGCACTTGTCGTGGTACCAGCTGACCCTGGAACCCAACACCGTGTTCTGGAACCAGCCGCCCGTGCTGCCGGAAGACGACACGCTGTGGGACATTCAGGAGGCCGGTCAGGCGCTGCTGGCCGAACACGGTTACGCGCAATATGAAGTCTCGGCGTATGCACAACCGGGCCGCCCGGCGCGGCACAATCTGAATTACTGGAGCTTTGGCGATTTTATCGGCATCGGCGCCGGCGCCCATGGCAAGCTCAGCCACCCGGACGGGCGCATCGTGCGCACCTGGAAGACGCGAGCACCCAAGGACTACCTTAACCCGGCCAAAAGCTTTCAGGCCGGGGCGAAAGAACTGACCCATGAAGAGCTTCCATTCGAGTTCCTCATGAACGCGCTGCGGCTCACCGAAGGCGTCGACGCCAGGCTCTACGCCGAACGCACCGGCCTTGATCTGGCGAGCCTTGACGAGGGCCGCCGTGAGGCAGAACAAAGTGGCTTAATGCAGGTCGAACCGTCACGCCTGGCGGCGACTGACCGCGGGCAACTCTTTCTCAATGACCTGCTGCAGAAGTTTTTGAGCTGACGCTCTAAGGAATTCGAATGGATTTGGTACTCGACCTGCTCGCCACCGTATCCCGCTGGAGCCGTAGCAACCTGTCGGAAATCTCTCTGGCTCTTGTCGGCTGCTTGCTGGTGTTGTTCGGCGCCGATATCAAAGGCTGGGTCGAGGCCCGCCTGGGCAGTATCGCGGGCGCATTGCGCGTCCCCTTGATGGCGCTGGTGTGCATGATCGGCAGCGGTGCGGCGTTGATCTACGCCACGCCATGGATTGTGCGGGGGTTGAGCCAGTTCAATAACTACAGCCTGGCGCCGGTGCTGGTGGTGGTGCTGGTGTTGATTGGGGTTGTGGCAGACCGTCGCTGAACCCGAACCCAATACAAAACCAAATGTGGGAGCTGGCTTGCCTGCGATGCACACACCTCGGTGTATCAGTGATACCCAGGTGATGCTATCGCAGGCAAGCCAGCTCCCACATTGGATTGCATTTCAGATGTGCAGCTAATTAAGCCAGCTTCTCGAACTTCAAATCCCAAACCCCATGCCCCAACCGCTCGCCGCGGCGCTCAAACTTGGTGATCGGACGCTCAGCCGGGCGTGGCACGCATTTGCCGTCTTCGGCCAGGTTGCGATAGCCAGGGGCGACGTTCATCACTTCCAGCATGTACTCGGCGTACGGTTCCCAGTCGGTCGCCATGTGCAGGATGCCACCGACTTTAAGCTTGCTGCGCACCAGCTCCGCGAACGAAGCTTGCACGATGCGACGCTTGTGGTGACGGGCTTTGTGCCACGGGTCCGGGAAGAACAGCATCAGGCGATCGAGGCTGTTGTCGGCGATGCAGCGGTTGAGCACTTCAATCGCGTCGCAGTCGTAGACCCGCAGGTTGGTCAGGCCTTGGGTCAGCACGCCGTTGAGCAACGCGCCGACACCCGGACGGTGTACTTCCACACCGATGAAGTCCTGCTCCGGCGAGGCCGCGGCCATTTCCAGCAAGGAGTGACCCATGCCGAAACCGATTTCCAGGGAGCGCGGGGCCGAACGGCCAAACACCTGGTCGTAGTCCACTGGCGCGTCGGCCAATGGCAAGACGAACAGCGGCGTGCCCTGCTCCAGGCCCTTTTGCTGGCCTTCGGTCATACGGCCCGCGCGCATCACAAAGCTCTTGATGCGGCGGTGCTTGGACTCGTCGCCCTCTTCCACGGTGTTCGGCGTTTCGTTTGATTCAGTCATCAATAGCTCTTACTTGATCAGACCATCCAGCGGCGAAGAGGCGCTGGCATAGAGTTTTTTCGGCATACGGCCGGCGAGGTAGGCCAGGCGGCCCGCGACGATCGCATGGTTCATGGCTTGCGCCATCATGATCGGCTGCTGGGCATGCGCGATGGCCGAGTTCATCAGCACCGCATCGCAACCCAGCTCCATGGCAATGGTAGCGTCGGAGGCCGTGCCTACGCCCGCGTCCACCAGCACCGGAATCTTGGCTTCTTCGAGGATGATCTGCAGGTTGTACGGGTTGCAGATACCCAGGCCGGAACCGATCAGACCGGCCAGCGGCATCACCGCAATGCAGCCGATTTCTGCCAGCTGGCGGGCAATGATCGGGTCATCGCTGGTGTAAACCATTACGTCGAAGCCTTCCTTGACCAGCGTTTCGGCGGCTTTCAGGGTTTCGATCACGTTGGGGAACAGGGTCTTCTGGTCGGCCAGCACTTCCAGCTTCACCAGGTTGTGGCCGTCGAGCAGCTCACGGGCCAGGCGGCACGTGCGCACCGCTTCAATCGCGTCGTAGCACCCGGCGGTGTTCGGCAAGAAGGTGTAGCGGTCCGGCGACAGCACTTCGAGCAGGTTCGGCTCGCCCTCGATCTGCCCGAGGTTGGTGCGGCGCACGGCGAAGGTAACGATCTCGGCGCCCGAGGCTTCGATGGCCAGGCGGGTTTCTTCCATGTCGCGGTACTTGCCGGTGCCGACCAGCAGACGGGACTGGTAGGTACGACCGGCCAGAACGAAGGGCTTGTCGCTACGAACGATGCTCATGGGAAATCCTCGAGGTGGGATGAGGTTCTGCAGAATGCGGGTTGGCGCGCTGGCGCGCCGGGCGACTAGCCGCCGCCGATGGCATGGACCACTTCGACCTGATCACCTTCGGTGAGCGCGGTCTCGGCGTGCAGGCTACGCGGGACGATATCCAGGTTGAGCTCCACTGCGACGCGACGCCCGGTCAAGTCCAGACGGGTCAGCAGGGCCGCAACGGTTTCACCGTCGGGCAGTTCAAAGGATTCGCCATTCAACTGAATGCGCATGCCACGGGCCGCCATCGTTTTTAGGGGCCAGCATTCTAGCCCGATTGGCGTTGTCGGCCCAAGCCCCTCGGTCAGATGACCTGCAGGCGCCATGCGGTCAGGCCAAGAAAGAACCAGCCCAACAGGAATGCCAGCCCGCCAAACGGCGTAATGATGCCGAGTTTGCTGATGCCGGTCAGGGTCAGCGCATACAAGCTGCCGGAAAACAGCAGGATACCGACGGTAAACGAGATGCCCGCCCAGCTGACCAGCCGGCCAGGAATGTGCGCGGCCAGCAGCGCCACGCCGAACAGCGCCAGGGCGTGCACCAGTTGGTACGTCACGCCGGTATGGAAGATCGCCAGGTACTCGGCGCTCAAGCGGTTTTTCAGGGCATGAGCCGCAAAAGCACCGAGGGCAACGCCGGTGAAGCCGAAAAAGGCAGCCAGCATCAGAAAGCTACGCAGCATGAGGAACTCCAGTCAGACTCAAAGGGCCGGGTCTGTATAATGGCCCGCTCAACGGGTTCGGCCAAGCCATCTCTATGCTGCGTCTCCTCTTCAAGCGTTTTCTCAAAGTCGTGAAATGGTTTGCCATCGGCAGTGTGCTGCTGGTGTTGCTGTTTCGTGTCGTGCCGCCACCGTTCACCGCATTGATGGTGGAGCGCAAGGTCGAGTCATGGGTCGACGGCGAGCCGATTGACCTGCAACGCACGTGGGTGGCGTGGGACGAGATCTCCGACGACCTTAAAGTGGCGGTGATGGCCGGTGAAGACCAGCGCTTCCCGCAGCATTGGGGCTTCGACTTTGACGCGATTCAAGCGGCGCTGCTGCACAACGAACGCGGCGGCTCGATTCGCGGCGCCAGCACGCTGAGCCAGCAAGTGTCGAAAAACCTGTTTCTGTGGACCGGCCGCAGCTATTTGCGCAAAGGCCTGGAGGCCTGGTTTACCGCGCTGACTGAGGTGCTGTGGCCCAAGCAGCGAATTCTTGAGGTGTACCTCAACAGCGTCGAATGGGATGAAGGTGTGTTTGGCGCCGAAGCGGCAGCTCGGCATCACTTTGGCGTGAGCGCCAAGGGGCTTTCCCGTCAGCAGGCTAGTTACTTGGCGGCGGTGTTGCCCAACCCTCGGGTGTGGAGCGCCAGTCATCCAACCGCCTATGTGGCGCGACGGGCGGCGTGGATTCGCCAGCAGATGAGCCAGTTGGGTGGCGATAGTTATCTGGTCGAACTGAACAATTCGCGCAAGGCACCCTGGGCTGACTGACACAACACAACCCCTGTGGGAGCTGGCTTGCCTGCGATAGCGGAATGTCAGTTTGCAGAGAGGCTGGCTGACAGGGCCTCATCGCAGGCAAGCCAGCTCCCACAGAGAACCACACTGGATATAGGATTTTCGACTCCAAACAAAAATGCCCCGATCTTTCGATCGGGGCATTTTTTTGCCTGTTCGCAGCGTTTAGGCGGCGATGGACAGTTTCAGCTTGTTCATCGCGCTTTTCTCAAGCTGACGAATCCGCTCGGCCGACACGTTGTACTTCTGCGCCAGGTCGTGCAGCGTGGCTTTTTCTTCTGCCAGCCAGCGCTGGTAGAGGATGTCACGGCTACGGTCGTCCAACACTTCCAGCGCTTCGTGCAGGTTGTGGTTGGAATTGTCGCTCCAGTCGGCATCTTCCAGTTGACGCGCCGGGTCGTACCGGTGGTCTTCCAGGTAGTTGGCCGGCGACTGGAAGGCGCTGTCGTCGTCCGCTTCGGCGGCCGGGTCGAACGCCATGTCATGGCCGGTCAGGCGGCTTTCCATCTCGCGCACTTCACGGGGCTCCACACCGAGGCTTTCGGCCACACGGTGGACTTCCTCGTTATTCAGCCACGCCAAGCGTTTCTTCTGGCTGCGCAGGTTGAAAAACAGTTTGCGCTGGGCCTTGGTGGTCGCGACTTTCACGATGCGCCAGTTGCGCAGGATGAACTCGTGAATTTCCGCCTTGATCCAGTGCACAGCAAACGACACCAGACGCACACCCATTTCAGGGTTGAAGCGTTTTACAGCCTTCATCAGGCCAACGTTGCCTTCCTGGATCAGGTCAGCCTGGGCCAGACCGTAGCCGCTATAGCTACGGGCGATATGTACGACAAAACGCAGGTGGGCGAGCACCATCTGCCGAGCCGCCCCCAAATCCTGCTCATAGTAGAGACTCTCGGCCAGTTCACGCTCCTGCTCGGGCGTCAGCAAAGGAATGCTGTTGACCGTGTGCACATAGGCCTCCAGGTTCGCACCCGGGACCAGAGCATAAGCAGGTTGCAAAGAAGTGGTCATACGAAAAAACCTCCGACTCACATAACTCGTGCAGTTCAGCACTGCGAAAATTGACCGGGAACCGTAGGACAAGTTCCCTAAACCACTGATACGGTCAATACAAACGAAACCACATTAATCTGACATTAACTACTTCGGCGCCAGCTCACGTAAGTGACGAGCGACCGCAATCCACGCACCGATATACCCCAACAATACCGCGCCAAGCAAGAGTGACAGGCCATCGGCGACCGGCACGCCGGCCAGGGCAAAATCGCTGCCGTACAAGCCGGCAAGCCCGACTACCGCGTCGTTCAGCCAGTCAAGGCCAAAAGCCAGCACGCCCCAGGACAAAATCCCGGCACCAAAGCCATAAAGCGCGCCCATGTACAGAAAAGGACGACGCACATAGCTGTCCGTGCCGCCGACCAGTTTAATCACTTCTATCTCGGTGCGACGGTTTTCAATATGAAGACGAATGGTATTACCTATCACCAAAAGTAATGCAGACACCAACAACACCGTCAGGCCGAACACAAAGCGGTCACCCAGCTTGAGGATCGCGGCAAGGCGCTCTACCCAGACTAGATCAAGTTGCGCCTGTTGTACCTTCGGCATCTCTGCGAGTTTTTGCCGCAAGGCCTCCAGCGCCGGCTTGTCGACTTCATTAGGCGTCACCAGCACCACGCCCGGCAACGGGTTTTGCGGCAACTCTTTAAGCGCCTCACCCAGGCCGGATTGCTGCTGAAACTCCTCAAGCGCCTGGTCGCGGCTGATGTACTCGGCGTCCGCCACACCTGGCAGGTTCTTGATATCGTCGCGCAAGTTCTCACCGTCTTTGGCGCTGGCGTCGAGGTTCAGGTACAGCGAAATCTGCGCCGCACGCTGCCAGGAACCACCCAGGCGCTCGACATTATTAAGCAGCAGCGACAAACCCATCGGCAGGCTCAGCGCCACGGCCATCACCAGGCAGGTGAAAAAGCTGCCGATGGGCTGCTTGCCCAGACGGCGCAGGCTGTCGAGCAGGCTGGCGCGATGGCTTTCGATCCAGGCGCGCAGCAACGTGCTGAAATCCGGGCCATCGTCTTCGTCGCGTTTTTTCTTCTGCGGCTGCGGGTCGGCGGCTTTAGGCGCCACACGCTCGGACACTTTAGGGCTGCGTGTTGCACTCATACGCCGGCCTCCCCATCGCCGATCAGGCGGCCGCGTTGCAGGGTCAGCATGCGGTGGCGCATGCGCGCGATCAGCGCCAGGTCGTGACTGGCGATCAGCACGCTGGTGCCCAGGCGATTGATATCTTCGAATACACCCATGATCTCGGCCGCCAGGCGCGGGTCGAGGTTACCGGTAGGTTCGTCCGCCAACAGCAAGGCCGGGCGGTGAACAATGGCGCGGGCGATGCCGACGCGCTGTTGCTGGCCGGTGGACAGGTCGCCCGGATACAGGTCGGTCTTGTCCGACAGCGCCACGCGCTCAAGGGCCGAGTCCACCCGCTTGACGATTTCGGCCTTGGACAGCCCGAGAATTTGCAACGGCAGCGCAATGTTGTTGAACACGGTGCGATCAAACAGCAACTGGTGATTCTGGAACACCACGCCAATCTGACGGCGCAGGAACGGAATCTGTGCATTGCTGATGGTGGCCAGATCCTGGCCCGCCAGCAGCAACTTGCCGGTGGTCGGGCGCTCCATGGCCAGCAGCAGTCGCAGCAGCGTACTTTTGCCCGCGCCCGAATGACCGGTTACAAACAAGAATTCGCCGCGACGCACTCGAAAGCTCAGCTCATGCAAGCCCACATGCCCGTTGGCGTAGCGTTTACCGACCTGTTCGAATCGAATCATGAACGCTCCCGCTCGGCGAAAAGTGCCTGTACAAAGGGTTCGGCTTCAAAGGTGCGCAGGTCGTCGATGCCTTCACCGACGCCGATGTAACGAATCGGCAACCCGAACTGTTTGGCCAGGGCGAAGATCACGCCGCCCTTGGCCGTGCCGTCGAGCTTAGTCAATGCCAGGCCGGTGAGTTGCACCGTCTGGTTGAATTGTTTGGCCTGGCTGATGGCGTTCTGGCCGGTGCCGGCGTCAAGCACCAGCAACACTTCGTGCGGCGCATCGGCATCGAGCTTGCTGATGACGCGGCGGACCTTTTTCAACTCTTCCATCAAGTTGTCTTTGGTGTGCAGACGACCGGCGGTATCGGCAATCAATACGTCGATGTTACGGGCCTTGGCGGCTTGCACGGCATCGAAGATGACGGACGCGGAGTCGGCGCCGGTGTGCTGGGCGATGACCGGAATCTTGTTGCGCTCACCCCAAACCTGCAGCTGCTCCACGGCGGCGGCGCGGAAGGTGTCGCCAGCGGCGAGCATGACTTTCTTGCCTTCCGACTGCAGCTTCTTGGCCAACTTGCCGATGGTAGTGGTTTTGCCGGCGCCGTTGACACCGACCACCAGAATCACGAACGGCTTGTTCGGCGTGATCACCAGCGGCGCTTCCACGGGTTTGAGCATCGCAGCCAGCTCAGCCTGCAGCGATTTGTAGAGCGCGTCTGCGTCGGTCAGCTGTTTGCGCGCAACCTTCTGGGTCAGGCTCTGGATGATCACCGCAGTGGCTTCGACGCCCACGTCGGCGGTCAACAGGCGGGTTTCGATATCTTCCAGCAACTCGTCATCAATGACCTTCTTGCCCAGGAACAGGCTGGCCATGCCTTCGCCGATGCTCGCGCTGGTTTTGCTCAGACCCTGCTTGAGGCGGGCAAAGAAGCCGGTTTTGCTGGTTTCAGCGGCAGGAGCGACCGGCTCCGGTGCAACGGGTGGCTCGATCACGGCAGGCGCGGCAACGACGACAGGAGCTGGCGCTGGCTCAACCACTGCCGGCGCAGGCGTTTGGATGACGGCTGGCGCCTCGACCACAACGGCCACCGGCTCGGCCACGACCGGAATCGGCGGCGTCACGTGCTCAGCCTGCACATCCTCGACCAGTGCCACAGGCTCCTCGGCAACCGGCAGCTCAAGCCACGGCTTGTGTTCAGGCTCAGGCTCGGGTTCCGGCACCTCCTCAACCACCGGCTGCAACACCGGCTCGGCCATCGGCAACACCACCGGCGCCGGGATTTCAGCGACCGGTTCGGCGTCAACTATAGGTTCGGGAATCGGCTCAGGCTGAACCTGTGGCTGTTCGACGACGGTTTCCTGCGGCTTTTTGCGCAGCCATCCGAACAGGCCTTTTTTCTCGCCAGCCGCAGCTGGGCTCTTCTTGTCGTCGTTGGAACCAAACATGGAGGACGGCTATCTCAAAGTAGCGATGCGCCAGGGCGCCTCGGTAAATAAATTCGATGCAGAACAGACTGCTTTAACGCTCGCTTGTTCATGCGCAACATTCTGCAAGGCGTAAATAAAGGCCTCAACAAATCGTTTCAATAAAGGACTGAAGCGATAAAATCGGCGAAAAGTGGAAGATCATCGGGGAAAACCACCCTCTATTCCAACATTTCTACGACTGGATCCGGGACAAGATGGCCGCCGCAGTGGCCGTCCCTAAATCGGATCAGTATCCTAGCACCTCCTCGCCCGCCGACGCTAAGACCAAGCGGGCAGCCCAACAGGTTTAAAAACGAATGAATGCTCTAGCCCGCCGCGCTGCAGGCCTGCTGCTCAGCACAGTTTGTCTGCCCCTTTCAGCCTTGGCTGCCGACCCACAACCCACCCACGAATTCACTCTGGATAACGGCCTCAAAGTGGTCGTGCGCGAAGATCATCGCGCGCCGGTGGTGGTTTCACAGGTTTGGTACAAGGTTGGTTCGAGCTATGAAACACCCGGCCAGACCGGGTTGTCCCACGCCCTGGAACACATGATGTTCAAGGGCAGTGCCAAAGTCGGCCCCGGCGAAGCCTCGCTGATCCTGCGCGACCTGGGCGCCGAAGAAAACGCCTTCACCAGCGACGACTACACCGCCTACTACCAAGTGCTGGCCCGTGACCGCCTGGGTGTTGCCTTCGAGCTGGAAGCCGACCGCATGGCCAGCCTGCGCCTGCCGGCCGACGAGTTCAGCCGCGAGATCGAGGTGATCAAGGAAGAGCGCCGCCTGCGCACCGACGATAACCCGATGTCCAAGGCCTACGAGCGCTTCAAGGCCATGGCCTACCCGGCCAGCGGCTACCACACGCCGACCATCGGCTGGATGGCGGACCTGGAACGCATGAAAGTCGAAGAGCTGCGTCACTGGTACCAATCCTGGTATGTGCCGAACAACGCCACGCTGGTGGTGGTCGGTGATGTGACCCCGGATGAGGTCAAGAACCTTGCCCAGCGTTATTTCGGCCCTATCCCCAAGCGTGACGTTCCGCCGGCCAAGATCCCGCTGGAACTCGCCGAACCCGGCGAACGCCTGCTGACGATGCACGTGCAGACCCAACTGCCGAGCGTGATCCTTGGTTTCAACGTGCCGGGCCTGGCCACCGCCGAAGACAAACGCTCGGTACAAGCCCTGCGCCTGCTCTCGGCCCTGCTCGACGGCGGCTACAGCGCGCGTATCTCGGAGCAACTGGAGCGCGGTGAAGAGTTGGTGTCCGCCGCCTCGACCAGCTACGACGCCTACACCCGGGGTGACAGCCTGTTCACCCTGACGGCCACGCCGAACCAGCAGAAGAAAAAGACCATTGCCCAAGCCGAAGCCGGCCTGTGGCGCCTGCTGGACGAGTTGAAAGCCAAGCCGCCGACCAGCGAAGAACTGGAGCGTATCCGCGCTCAAGTGATTGCCGGCGTGGTTTACCAGCGCGACTCCATCACCAGCCAGGCAACGGCTATCGGCTCCCTGGAAACCGTCGGCCTGTCCTGGAAACTGATGGACACCGAACTGGCCGACCTGCAAAGCGTGACGCCGGAAGATATCCAGAAAGCCGCACAGACTTATTTCACCCGCGAGCGTTTGAGCGTCGCCCATGTTTTGCCTGAGGAGACCGCTCATGAGTGATCGTAAAAGCAGCCGCCTGATCTTTCCTGGCCTGGTCGTCGTCACCCTGATCGCCGCCAGTGCCGTGTACTTCCTGCGCCCAAGCGAATCCGTCGCCAGCCAGGCCCTGGATAAAGCTGAATCGGCGAACAAACTGCAATCGCTGGCGGAACTGGACGGCAAGGCGCCGACCAACCGCAAGCTCGACGTGCAAACCTGGACCACCGCTGAAGGCGCCAAGGTGCTGTTCGTCGAAGCCCACGAATTGCCGATGTTCGACATGCGCATCCTGTTCGCCGCCGGCAGCAGCCAGGACGGCGACACGCCCGGCCTGGCACTGCTGACCAATGCGATGCTCAACGAAGGTGTACCGGGCAAGGATGTCAGCCAGATCGCCAGCGGCTTTGAAGGCCTGGGCGCCGACTTCGGCAATGGTGCTTACCGCGACATGGCGCTGGTTTCGCTGCGCAGCCTGAGCGACAGCGACAAGCGCGACGCGGCCCTGGCGCTGTTCGACGATGTGATCGGCAAGCCGACCTTTCCTGCCGATTCCCTGGCGCGGATCAAAAACCAGATCCTCGCAGGCTTTGAATACCAGAAGCAGAACCCGGCCAAGCTGGCCAGCCTTGAGCTGTTCAAGCGCCTGTACGGTGACCATCCTTACGCCCACCCAAGCGAAGGTACGCCCGACAGCATTGCGAAGATTAACCTCGCGCAATTGCAGGCGTTCCACGCCAAGGCGTACGCGGCGGGCAATGCGGTGATTGCAGTGGTCGGTGACCTGACGCGTGCCGAGGCCGAAGCCATGACGGCCAAGGTCTCCGCGTCGTTGCCTAAAGGCCCGGCCCTGGCGAAGATCGCCCAGCCGAGCGAACCGCAAGCCGGCCTGAGCCATATCGAATTCCCGTCCAAGCAGACCCACCTGCTGTTCGCGCAATTGGGCATCGACCGCGCCGATCCGGACTACGCGGCCTTGTCGCTGGGCAACCAGATTCTGGGCGGCGGTGGTTTCGGCACCCGCTTGATGAGCGAAGTGCGTGAAAAACGCGGCCTGACCTACGGTGTGTACTCCGGCTTCTCGCCGATGCAGGTGCGCGGCCCATTCATGATCAACCTGCAGACCCGCGCCGAAATGAGCGGCGGCACATTACGCCTGGTTGAAGACGTGCTGGCCGACTACCTCAAGACCGGCCCGACGCAAAAGGAACTGGACGACGCCAAGCGTGAGCTGGCCGGCAGCTTCCCACTGTCCACCGCGAGCAACGCCGATATCGTCGGACAGCTGGGCGCCATGGGTTTCTACAACCTGCCGCTGAGCTATCTTGAGGATTTCATGAAACAATCCCAGGCCCTGACCGTAGAGCAGGTCAAGGCTGCAATGAATAAACACTTGAGCGCCGACAAGATGGTCATCGTGACCGCCGGCCCGACGATTGCGCAAAAGCCACTACCGCCCCCCACTGATAAACCTGCCGAGCAGCCGCTCGGGGTTCCGGAGCATTAATGGCCAGTTCATCTCGCCCAAAAAAACCCGTCCACAACGTGCATAACGGTGTGGGCCAACTGCGCATCATTGGCGGTGAATGGGGCAGCCGCAAGCTGAGCTTCCCCGACGTCGTAGGCCTGCGCCCGACGCCGGATCGCGTGCGTGAAACCCTGTTCAACTGGCTTGCGCCGTACATCGGCGGCGCCAAGGTGCTGGACCCGTTCGCCGGCAGCGGCGCGCTGTTCCTGGAGGCGCTGTCCCGTGGCGCGGCCCAGGGTCAGGCGCTGGACGCCAGCAATGTGGCGGTGTCCAGCCTCAAGGAACACCTGGGCACCCTGCGCTGCACCACCGGCCAGGTCCAGACCGCCGACGCGCTGCGCTACCTGGAAACCCAGGCGGCGACTGAATACGACGTGGTGTTTCTCGACCCGCCGTTCAATCAGAACCTGTTGCCGACCGTGTGTGCGCTGCTGGAAGAGCGTCAGTGGCTGGCGGCGGATGCGTGGATCTACACTGAAAGTGAAACCGCGCCGTCTACCCTCGGCCTGCCGGGCGCCTGGCGCCTGCACCGCGAGCAGAAGTCTGGCCGGGTGTATTACGCGTTGTGGCACCGCCTGGTCGAAAGCGCCGCCTGATATGTGGCGAGCGGGCTTGCCCCGCGTTGGGCTGCGCAGCGGCCCCAAAACAGTCACCGCATTCACTCTGTCGGATCGCGGTGACTGAGCCAGGGCTGCTGCGCAGCCCAACGCAGGGCAAGCCTGCTTGCCACGTGAAGCCTCGCTTGCCACAACAAGCCTGCTCGCCACAGAGATGTCCATGACCCCTTCCGTCGACCTGTTCAAACCCGCTTTCGGCCTCGGCAACCCCCACCTGCAAACGCTGTGGGGGCCGTTGTGGCGTCCCACCACGCATATCCAACGCCAACGCGAACGCTTGTGGCTGGACGACGGCGACTTCCTCGATCTTGACTGGCATGGCCCCCATGACGCGCAAGCGCCATTGGTGCTGGTGCTGCACGGGCTGACCGGCTCGTCCAATTCGCCCTACGTGGCCGGCTTGCAAAAAGTCCTCGCCGCCCAGGGCTGGGCAAGCGCCGCGTTGAACTGGCGCGGGTGCTCGGGTGAGCCCAACCTGCTGGCGCGCAGTTACCACTCGGGCGCCAGCGAAGACCTGGCAGCAGCGATTGCGCATCTGCGCGCCAAGCGACCGTTGGCGCCGCTGTATGCAGTGGGTTATTCGCTGGGCGGCAATGTGCTGCTCAAGCACTTGGGCGAAACCGGCGAAGCGTCGGGGCTGCATGGCGCGGCCGCGGTGTCGGTGCCGTTTCGCCTGGATCAGTGTGCAGATCGCATCGGGCTGGGGTTTTCGCGGGTGTATCAGAAGCACTTTATGCGCGAGATGCTGGCGTATATCCGCGTCAAGCAACGGCGCTTTTTACAGGATGGCCAAGCTGACGGGCTGAAAACCCTCGAGGCACTGGGCTCGCTGGAGAAGATGCGCACGTTTTGGGACTTCGACGGGCGGGTGACGGCGCCGCTGCACGGTTTCCTCAGCGCCGAGGACTATTACCGTCGCGCGTCGAGCCGGTATTACTTGGGTGACATTCGCACACCCACTCTGATCATCCACGCCGCCGATGACCCGTTTGTGTTCGCCCACAGCCTGCCGGAGGCCAGCGAACTGTCGGACTGCACCGAGCTTGAGCTGCTGGCCAAGGGTGGGCATGTGGGGTTTGTCGATGGTTCTCTCAGACGCCCGAGCTACTACCTCGAACGCCGAATCCCGCAATGGCTACTGACACAACGCGGTTAAAAAATGTGGGAGCGGGCTTGCTCGCGAAGGCGGTGTATCAGTCACAAATCTATCGACTGACACTCTGCATTCGCGAGCAAGCCCGCTCCCACATTTTGATTGGGTTTGCAGGGCTGGCGGCTTAGTCGCCGGTTGCGATTTGCCGCGCCGGATCGGTAATCCACTCGCTCCACGACCCCGCATACAGCTTGCCCAACGGGTAACCCGCCAAGCTCAGCGCAAACAGGTTGTGGCACGCCGTCACGCCAGAACCGCAATACGCCACCAACTCTTCCGGCGAACGGCCCTTCAACTGCGCAGCGAAACGCTGCTTGAGCTGCTCAGCTGGCAGGAAGCGACCGTCACTGCCCAGGTTTTCGCTGAACGCCGCACATTGGGCGCCGGGAATATGCCCGGCAATCGGGTCGATAGGCTCCACGTCGCCGCGAAAACGCGCTTGGGCGCGGGCATCGATCAAGGTCATGCCCGGTTCGCCCAAGCGTTTTTGCAGGTGCTCGGCGTCCAGCACGAGGTGATTGTCCGGGGTGCCGGCAAACGTCCCCGGCTCAACCACGGGCGCGTCCAGGCTCAGCGGGAAGCCGGCCGAGTGCCAGGCCTTGAGGCCTGCGTCCAGAATAAACACGCCATCGCGTTTGCCCAGCCAGGCCAGCAGCCACCACGCGCGGGCGGCATAGGCGCCGGGGCCGTCGTCATACAGCACGATGTCCGTGTCGGCATTGATGCCCCAGGCCCGCAGTTGCGCGGCCAAGGTGTCCGCCGCCGGCAACGGATGACGCCCGGTCACGCCCTTTGTCACCGCACCGCTGAGGTGGCGCTCCAGGTCGGCATATTGCGCACCTTCGATATGCCCTTCGGCGTAGCTGCAAAGCCCGTAGTCCGGATCTTCCAGGGCAAAGCGGCAATCCAGGATCACCAGCCCGGCCGCCTTCTGGCGCTCGGCGAGTTGCTGGGGGCTGATCAGTTGGGCAAGCGGCATGACGGACTCCTGTGAACAGATTCGGGAAAGGTCCTACTTCACTTCTTCCAGTGCCTGGTTCAACGGCACGTAAAACTCTTTGAACAAGGCGTCTACCGCCTCTTTGGCCTGGGGCGTGACAAACCCCGCCTCCAGCACCAGCACCTGGTACACCCCACGCTTGATCGCCTCGGCGCTCAAGTGGGCGGAATTTTCATTGGTGGTGCACAGAAATCGCACCCACGAGGTGAGGATGATCCAGGCATTGAGGGTCAGCGCCTCGGTTTGCACCGGGTCCATATTGAGGATGCCGGCATCGACAAACCCTTGATAGATGGCGCCGCCCTGGATCAGGCAACGCTGGGAAAAGCGCCGGTAGCCGGTGGCCAGTTCCGGGTCGCTTTCCAGCAGGTGTTCCAGGTCGCGGTGCAGGAAGCGATAGCGCCACATGCCCGCCAGCACGGCCTGCAGGTAAAAACGCTTGTCTTCGACGGTGACGGCGCGGCCTTGGGGCGGGCGCAGGAAACTGTCCACGAGGGCTTCGTATTCGCGAAACAGCACGGCGATGATCGCCTGCTTGTTGGGGAAGTGGTAGTACAGGTTGCCCGGGGAAATTTCCATGTGGGCGGCAATGTGGTTGGTGCTGACACTGCGCTCGCCCTGCTGGTTAAAAAGCTCCAGGCTGGTTTGCACAATGCGCTCGCTGGTCTTTACTCGTGGTGCCATAGGGGATCAGCTTCTAAACACGTGATGGGGCATCTTACGGCCTATCCTTGTCTGGATAAATCCGCATGTTGCTGCAATGATATTTGACAATTTAGAGCAATGACTCTAAAAATCCAGGCAGACCTATAACAATCGGGAACTGCGCCATGTCTGCCAACGTTGCCTACCTGCAAGATTCCCAGGCGCTGGATCAACTCCAGGACCTGTTCGACGCACAGCGTCGCGCCTATGCCGCCAACCCGATGCCACCGGCGGCGCAGCGCCAACAATGGCTCAAGGCATTGCGCGATGTGCTCAGCGACGAACGCCAGGCCCTGATCGACGCGATCAGCCAGGACTTCAGCCACCGCAGCGCAGACGAAACCCTGTTCGCCGAGTTGATGCCGAGCCTGCATGGCATTCACTACGCCAGCAAACACCTCAAAGGCTGGATGAAACCTTCCCGCCGCGCTGTAGGCATCGCCTTCCAACCGGCATCCGCCAAGGTCATCTATCAACCACTGGGCGTGGTCGGCGTGATCGTGCCGTGGAACTACCCGTTGTATTTGGCCATCGGCCCGTTGGTCGGCGCGTTGGCGGCCGGTAACCGGGTGATGCTCAAGCTCAGCGAATCCACGCCCGCTACGGGTGAACTGCTCAAGGCGCTGCTGGCGAAAATCTTCCCCGAGGATCTGGTGTGCGTGGTGCTGGGCGAAGCCGAAGTGGGCATGGCGTTTTCCAAATTGCGCTTCGATCACCTGCTGTTCACCGGCGCCACCAGCATCGGCAAACACGTGATGCGCGCGGCTGCCGAGCACCTCACGCCGGTCACGCTGGAGTTGGGCGGCAAGTCACCCGCGATTGTCTCGGCCGATGTGCCACTCAAGGACGCCGCCGAGCGTATCGCCTTCGGCAAATGCCTGAATGCCGGGCAAACCTGCGTGGCGCCGGACTACGTGCTGGTGCCCGAAGATCGCATCGAGGGGTTCGTCGAGGCTTACAGCAAGGCAGTTCGCGGGTTTTACCCGACCCTGACCGACAACCCGGACTACACCGCCATCATTAATGATCGGCAACAGGCCAGGCTGAATGCCTACGTCAAAGACGCCACCGAGAAAGGCGCCACCCTGATCACCTTGTACGACCAAGGCCAGGCACGGCGCATGTCCCATAGCCTGTTGCTGAATGTCAGCGATGAAATGACTGTGATGCAGGACGAAATCTTCGGCCCGGTGCTGCCGATCGTGCCGTATCGCGGCATTGATCAGGCCTTTGCCTACGTCAACCAGCGCCCTCGTCCGCTGGCCCTGTATTACTTCGGCTACAACAAGGGCGAGCAGAACCGCGTGCTGCATGAAACCCACTCCGGCGGCGTGTGCCTGAACGACACCCTGCTGCATGTGGCTCAGGATGACATGCCCTTCGGCGGCATCGGACCTTCCGGCATGGGCCACTACCACGGCCACGAAGGGTTCCTCACATTCAGCAAGGCCAAGGGCGTGCTGGTGAAACAGCGCCTGAACGCGGCGAAATTGATCTACCCGCCCTATGGCAAGTCGATCCAGAAGTTGATTCAGAAGTTGTTTGTGCGCTGATTCCGCCACTCTCGGGACAACAATAATAATGAACCCTAGCCTGACTGAAACACCTGCGCTGTCGCGGCGCGGCGTCTTGAAAATCGGCCTGTGTGCCAGCGCGTTCCTGGCCACTGCCGGGCTGGGCGCCAGCCTCAGCGGGTGCTCCAGCAGCACCCCGGCCAGCGGCTTTGCAATGCTGCGCAGCAGTGACTTGCCGTTCTTGCGCGCGGTGATCCCGGTGCTGCTCGAGGGCGTGGCCAGCGCCCAGGACGTGGTCGCCGGGATTGAAGACACCCTGAAAAAACTCGACTACAGCCTGCAGCACCTGTCGCCGGAGATGTTCAAGCTTACCCAGCAACTGTTCGACGTGCTGGGCATGGGCATCACCCGTGGCCCGCTGACGGGGATCTGGGGCAGTTGGGAAAATGCCAGCAGTGAACAGATCCGCAACTTCCTGCACCGCTGGGAAAACAGCTACCTGAACCTGCTGCGCATGGGCCAGGGTTCGTTGCTCAAGCTGGTGATCATGGCCTGGTACTTCCGCCCGCAATCCTGGGCCCATTGCGGCTACCCCGGCCCGCCGAAGATTTAGGCCTGACAACCTGATTAGAAAATGTGGGAGCTGGCTTGCCTGCGATGGCGGTGTATCAGCGATGAATTGATCGGCAGGCAAACCGCTAACGCTGGCAAGCCAGCTCCCACACTGATCGCAACTTCGTACAAAAAAAATAAGAGTGCACACCTATGCCCGTACCCGATCTGTTCCGCGACGGCCTGGCCCGCGGCTGGAAAACCCACAATGGCGCCGCACTCGACAGCGACCTGACGCTGGAAGCCGATGTGGTGATCATCGGCAGCGGTGCCGGCGGTGGCACCACTGCCGAAATCCTCAGCGCCGCCGGCTACAAGGTGCTGCTGATCGAAGAGGGCCCGCTCAAGACCAGCAGCGACTTCAAGCTGCTCGAAGACGAGGCCTACGCCAGCCTGTACCAGGAAGGCATTGGCCGCATGAGCAAAGACGGCGCGATAACCATCCTGCAGGGCCGGGCGGTGGGCGGCACCACATTGATCAACTGGACCTCCAGCTTCCGAACGCCGGACGCCACCCTCACCCACTGGGCCAGTGAGTACGCGGTAAAAGGCCACAGCAGCGCCGAGATGGCGCCGTGGTTCGAGAAGATGGAACAGCGCCTGGGCATCGCCCCGTGGGCCATGCCACCGAATGCCAACAATGATGTGATCCGCAAAGGCTGCGAAAAGCTCGGTTACAGCTGGCACGTGATCCCACGCAACGTGCGCGGCTGTTTCAACCTGGGGTATTGCGGCATGGGTTGCCCGGTCAACGCCAAGCAGTCGATGCTGGTGACTACCATTCCGTCCACCCTGCAAAATGGCGGCGAACTGCTGTATCTCGCCCGCGCAGAACGGCTCAAGTACAGCGGCGACACCATCAGCAGCCTGGAATGCATGGCCATGGACGAGCGTTGCGTCGCGCCCACCGGTCGCAAGATAACCGTCAAGGCCAGGCATTACGTGCTGTCGGGCGGCGGCATCAACAGCCCGGCGCTGCTGATGCGTTCGGACGCGCCCGACCCGCATTCGCGCGTGGGCAAGCGCACGTTCCTGCATCTGGTGAATTTCTCTGCCGGGCAGTTTGACGAGGTGATCAACCCGTTCTACGGCGCGCCGCAGTCAATTTATTCCGATCACTTCCAGTGGCTGGACGGCACCACCGGCAAAATGTCCTACAAGCTGGAGGCACCGCCCTTGCACCCAGGGTTGGCCAGCACGCTATTCGGCGGTTACGGCACCGGCAACGCGCTGGATATGAGCCAGTTGCCCCATACCCACGCCATGCTTGCCCTTTTACGTGATGGCTTTCATCCCGACAGCCCTGGCGGCACGGTGGAATTACGCGGTGACGGTACGCCGGTTCTCGATTACGCAGTATCGCCCTACGCCTGGGACGGCCTGCGCCGAGCCTTCCACAGCATGGCCGAGATCCAGTTCGCGGCGGGCGCCAAGTCGGTCAAGCCGTTGCATCACGACGCGCGTTACGTCAGCACCCTGGCCGAGGCACGCAGCCTGATCGACGGCCTGAGCCTGGAACTGCATCGAACCACCCTGGGCAGCGCCCACGTGATGGGCGGTTGCGCCATGGGCGAAGACCCGAAAAACGCCGTGGCTGACAGCCTCGGTCGCCATCACCAATTGCGCAATCTGTCGATCCACGATGGCTCGTTATTCCCCACCAGCATTGGGGCTAACCCGCAATTGTCGGTGTATGGATTAACCGCACAACTGGCGACAGCGTTGGCCGAACGTCTGAAAACAGCGTGAAAAAACAGGTTATTCGCGGTGTCTATAGTGCTTTCTTCTGCATAAGTTGACTTGGCCGACCGGGATGGCTGCGATACCATCCGGTTCCCCAACGGACTCCGCCAGGACGACGCGATGAACCGAGTGTTGTACCCAGGTACCTTCGACCCGATTACCAAAGGCCATGGCGATCTGGTCGAACGCGCCTCTCGCCTGTTCGACCATGTGATCATCGCGGTCGCTGCCAGCCCCAAGAAAAACCCGCTGTTTCCCCTGGAACAGCGCGTGGAACTGGCGCGTGAGGTCACCAAACACCTGCCTAATGTGGAAGTGGTGGGTTTTTCGACGCTGCTGGCACACTTCGCCAAGGAGCAGAACGCCAATGTGTTCCTGCGTGGCCTGCGTGCAGTATCGGACTTCGAATACGAATTCCAGCTGGCCAACATGAACCGCCAATTGGCGCCGGACGTGGAAAGCCTGTTCCTCACGCCGTCGGAGCGTTACTCGTTCATTTCCTCGACATTGGTTCGTGAAATCGCCGCTTTGGGCGGAGATATCACCAAGTTCGTACACCCGGCTGTGGCGGATGCGCTGACACTGCGCTTCAAGAAATAACTTCTGAAGCGCGGGCTTGTCTGTGCAAAGCCTGACTTGCCAATGCTGAGCCTGACTTGTTCATGCTGAGCCTGGCTTATCTGTGCTGAGCGGGCTTATTGTGGCGAGCGGGCTTGCCCCGCGTTGGGCTGCGAAGCAGCCCCAATAAACCCACCGCATAGTTTCAGCCAAAACACGGCCGCCTGTTTTCAGGGCCGCTTCGCAGCCCAACGCGGGGCAAGCCCGCTCGCCACAATAGGCGCGGCGCTCGCCACAACAGGCACGGCGCTCCCCACAACAAGCCCAGCGATCGCCACAGCTCGCACTGCGAGCGCCAATGCGGCACAATTGCGCGCATTCGTTTTCAGATGCCCTGGCTGACAGCCCTGGCAGGAGTTTCCATGTCCCTGATCATCACCGACGATTGCATCAACTGCGACGTCTGCGAACCTGAGTGCCCGAACGCTGCGATTTCCCAGGGTGAAGAGATCTACGTGATCGACCCCAACCTGTGTACCCAATGTGTCGGCCACTACGACGAGCCTCAGTGCCAGCAAGTGTGCCCGGTGGATTGCATTCCGCTGGATGAAGCACACCCTGAGACTGAAGAGCAGTTGATGGAGAAGTACCGGAAGATTACCGGTAAGGCCTGAGACCCTGTGGCGCCCATCCGGACCTCATCGCAGGCAAGCCAGCTCCCACATTTAAACGTGTGAATACGGTCAAGTGTGGGAGCAGGCTTGCCTGCGATGGCGGCATCAGCCCTCACACAACACTCAGCTCTGGCACTTAGGGCAAAACACACTCGCCCGCTGCCCCAACACCACATTGCGCAACTCGCTGCCGCAGACCTTGCACGCCTCGCCGCCCCGGCCGTAGACGAACAGTTCCTGCTGAAAATACCCCGGCTGCCCGTCACCGCCGATAAAGTCCCGCAATGTGGTGCCGCCACGCTCGATGGCGGCGGCCAGCACACGCTTGATCTCAATTGCCAGCTTCAAGTAACGCCCGCGTGAAATGCCACCGGCGGCGCGACGCGGATCAATCCCGGCGGCAAACAGCGCTTCGGTCGCATAGATATTGCCCACGCCCACCACCACCGCGTTGTCCATGATGAACGGCTTCACCGCCACGGACTTGCCGCGGGACAGCTGGAACAGCCGCTCGCCGTCAAACAGGTCAGTCAACGGCTCCGGCCCCAGGCGAATCAGCAATTCGTGGTTGTGCGGGTCCTGGCTCCAGAGCATCGCGCCAAAGCGCCGCGGGTCGGTGTAGCGCAGCGCCATTCCCGACTCCAGCTCGATGTCCACATGCTCATGCTTGAGCGCGGGCGAACCGGCTTCCACCAGCCGCAGGTTGCCCGACATGCCCAAGTGGCTGATCAAGGTACCCACTTCGGCATTGATCAACAGGTACTTGGCCCGCCGCTCCACCAGCACGATGCGCTGCCCGGACAGGCGCACATCCAGGTCTTCCGGGATCGGCCAGCGCAGGCGCCGCTCACGCACCACCACACGGCTGACGCGTTGGCCTTCCAGGTGCGGCGCAATCCCGCGCCGGGTGGTTTCGACTTCTGGTAACTCGGGCATGTGTACCTCGTGAAAAAAGGGTCAGTGCGCGCCCAGTTCGCGGATCGACAACTTCATGCTTTCGAAGTCGTAGTCCGACAGGCCCACGTAATCCAGCACCAGATGGCCGATGGCATTCCACTCATGGTCCACGGCCTGGTTACCCAGCACGCGACAGGACGAACAGATGTGCTCAGCCATTTTCAGGATGGCCAGCAGGTTTTTAAGTTGCGGCGTGCGCGACGACTCATCGCTGAAAATCGCCAACGCGTTGTGGTGGTTGGCGATCGCGTCGGTCACATGCTCCGGCAGGCGCCAGGATTTGGCGGTGTAGTAGCCGACCACGGCATGGTTGGTGTTGAACGCGTTGTTCTCGGTGTCGACCACGCGGCAATCGGGCCCGGCATTGGCGTAGGCCTGCTCCAGCACCGTCATGTAATCGGGGAACCGCTTGAGCATCAACGGCACGCCGCAATCGTGGAACAGCCCCAGGGCATAAGCCTCGTCCACCGCCTGCGAGCCGGTGCGCTTGGCCAGCGTCAGGCAGGTCATGGCCACATCCTGGGCGGTGTCCCAGAAGCGGTTGAGGGTGACAATGGTGTCGTCGCTCATCTCGCCTTTGATCGACTGTGCGTTGATCAAGTTGATGATCGAACGGCTGCCCAGCAGGTTCACCGCGCGCTGGATCGAGGCAATCTTGTTGCTCAGGCCGTAATACGGCGAGTTGACGATCTTCAGCAATGCGCCGGACAGGCCCGGGTCCTGGGAGATCAACCGCGCGATCACTTCCAGGTCCGGGTCGGGCATGTACTGCTCCATCTGCAAATCCACCATGATTTGCGGTTGAGGCGGCACGCTGATGCCTTGCAGGGCCTGTTGGATCTGTTCGGCGGAAAGCTCTTGGGACATAAGTACACACTCTGGGCTAGGCGGCGATTCTAACCCTTATGAAGACTTGACCGACACCCAAATGCCGAACTGAAACCGGATCAAATGTGGGAGCGGGCTTGCTCGCGAACGCTCGGTGTCAGTCACCGAATACAGTCGCTGATCCACCGCTTTCGCGAGCAAGCCCGCTCCCACATGTCCGGCGGCGCCGCGAATTCATGCACAACACGGTATACTCCCGCTCTTTTTTCCGGAGCGACGTCATGTCCCTGCCAAGCCTGCGTCTCAAAGCCAACGCCGATCGTCGTTTGCGCAACGGCCACCTGTGGGTCTACAGCAACGAAATCGACGTGGCCGCCACCCCACTTCACGGCTTCCAGGCAGGCGACCAGGCTATCCTGGAAGCGGCCGGCGGCAAGACCCTGGGCATCGTGGCCATGAGCCCGAACAACCTGATCTGTGCCCGTCTGCTGTCGCGCGACATCAAGTTGCCATTGGACAAGTCGCTGCTGGTGCACCGCATCAACGTCGCGCTGTCGCTGCGTGATCGCCTGTTCGACAAGCCGTTCTACCGCCTGGTGTACGGCGACTCCGACCTGCTGCCGGGCCTGGTGGTTGACCGTTTCGGTGACATCCTGGTGGTCCAGATCGCTTCGGCGACCATGGAAGCCCACAAAGAAGACGTGATCGCCGCCCTGACCCAAGTGCTCAAGCCAAGCGGCATCCTGTTCAAGAACGACTCCGCCGCGCGCGACGCCGAAGGCCTCAACCGCTACGTTGAAACCGTGTTCGGCCTGGTACCGGAGTGGGTCGCGCTGGAAGAGAACGGCGTGAAATTCGAAGCCCCGGTAATCCAGGGCCAGAAGACCGGCTGGTTCTACGACCACCGCATGAACCGCGCCCGCCTGGCGCCGTATGCCAAAGGCAAACGCGTGCTGGACCTTTACAGCTACATCGGCGGCTGGGGCGTGCAAGCTGCAGCCTTCGGCGCCAGTGAAGTGTTCTGCGTCGACGCCTCCGCCTTCGCCCTCGACGGCGTGGAGCGCAACGCTGCGCTGAACGGCGTTGCCGAGAAGATGACCTGCATCGAAGGCGATGTGTTCGAAGCCCTCAAAGAGCTGAAAGCCAGCGAAGAACGCTTCGACGTGATCGTGGCCGACCCACCGGCTTTCATCAAACGCAAAAAAGACATGAAAAACGGCGAAGGCGCCTACCGCCGCCTGAACGAGCAAGCCATGCGCCTGCTCAGCAAGGACGGCATCCTGGTCAGCGCATCCTGCTCGATGCACTTGCCGGAAGACGACCTGCAAAACATCCTGCTGACCAGCGCCCGTCACCTGGACCGCAATATCCAGATGCTCGAACGCGGCGGCCAGGGCCCGGATCACCCGGTGCACCCGGCGATTGCCGAAACGCGCTATATCAAGAGCATTACGTGCCGGTTGTTGCCCAATAGCTGATTGAACGCGGGCTAAATGTGGGAGCGGGCTTGCTCGCGAAAGCGGCAAGTCAGTCGATGAATGAGTTGACTGACACTACGTATTCGCGAGCAAGCCCGCTCCCACATTTTGGTTTGTGGTGTGTCAGGGCAACTTTCCTATCACCGCAAACCACAACAATTCGGGAACCGTCCTTCAACGGTTTTGATTGAATTCCACATTTCGCAGACTAGTATCGGTTTCTGGAATTACTCCGGAAAACAAAAACAATGTCTGGGCCCTACCTCTCCCGCTTCATCCTCATCACCTGCATTTCCCTGATCAGCTTTTTCCCTATCAACATTCTGCTGCCCTCGTTTCCCGCACTGGCTGCCAGGTTCGACACACCTACCGCAGAAATCGCACTGTCGATCAGTCTGTTCACGCTGGTGTTTTCAGTGTCCCAATTGGTTGCCGGCCCGCTGTCGGATAAATGGGGCCGCAAGGAAGTCCTGCTCGGTTGCATCACGCTGTCGATCCTGGGTGCGATAGGTTGCGCATTATCGACGGACTACCTGAGCTTCCTGCTGTTTCGCTCGGTCCAGGCCATGGGTTGCGGCTTCTTCGTACTGGGCCACGCGTTAGTGGAAGACCTGTTCGAAGAACAGGATCGAGCCCGTGTGCGCCTCTACTACATGACCCTGAGCGGCTCGTTCGTCGCCTTGTCACCGCTGATCGGCTCCTGGTTGCAAACCACCTTCGATTGGCAAGGTAGTTTCTATGGATTCGCACTGATGGCGTTGGGGATGTTGATCCATGCGTTCTGCATACTGCCCTCCAAGTCCGCCAGCCCGCACCGCACGCCGGTGTCGATCATCGGCACGCTGAAAGATGTCGCGACCAATCGCGACTTCCTGCGTTACTGGTGGATCGCCGCGTTGGTGTTCGCCTGCTACTTCGCCTTGATCAGCGTGACACCGTTGATTTTCATGGACTCGTTGAAACTCTCCGAATACCAGTACGCACTGGTACTCATGGTGTATGGCGTGGCCTATCTGCTCGGTGGCTTGGCGGCGTCGTATCTTCAAAAACGCATCTCGCTGTCCCGGCAAATCAACATCGGCCTTGGATTGCTGCTTATCGCAGGCGTGCTTCTGATGCTGATCGTCGGTCTTGGAGCCATCACCACCATCACCCTGCTGATCCCGATGCTGATCAGCGCCCTGGCCGTAACTCTGGTTCGCCCCGCCGCGATTTCCGCCGCCATGTTGCTGTTCTCCAGCAGCGCCGGCACCGCCGCCTCGGCCGGCAACAGCATCATGTTCATCACCGCTGCCGTCAGCAGCGCCGCCCTCGCCCAAGCCGGGGCCAACCTGCTGATGACCATCGCCATCAGCTTCATCGTGCTCAGCGTTTGGGGCGTGATGACGAACGCGCGGGTCGGCCGCTGACCATGAAACTTGCACACCCACACGTCTCGTAAGCGCTATCTACACGCTGGCGGCCATTCCCTCCGGCCGCCAGCGGTGTAGAATCGACGCTATTCATCGCCAGTCATCCCCCGGCGGGTTTATGAGCTCGAGGCCCAAGCACGCGGCGATCCCGCGACGCGAGTGGCAACGTTTGGACACACGGCCATTTTCTGAGTGTTCCAGACGTCAATAGAAGCTCACTTCCCTTTAGTACTTGATTAGCCGCCCGGAGTGCTCCATGCCTGATTACCGCTCGAAAACATCCACCCACGGCCGCAACATGGCCGGCGCGCGCGCACTGTGGCGTGCCACGGGGATGAAAGATGACGACTTCAAAAAGCCGATCATCGCGATTGCCAACTCGTTCACCCAGTTCGTACCCGGCCACGTCCACCTCAAGGACCTGGGCCAACTGGTCGCCCGCGAGATCGAACGCGCCGGCGGCGTGGCCAAAGAATTCAACACCATCGCCGTGGATGACGGCATCGCCATGGGCCATGACGGCATGCTGTATTCGCTGCCGAGCCGCGAGATCATCGCCGACTCCGTGGAATACATGGTCAACGCCCACTGCGCCGACGCCATCGTGTGCATCTCCAACTGCGACAAAATCACCCCCGGCATGCTGATGGCCTCCCTGCGCCTGAACATCCCGGTGATCTTCGTCTCCGGCGGCCCAATGGAAGCCGGCAAGACCAAGCTCGCCTCCCACGGCCTCGACCTGGTCGACGCTATGGTCATCGCCGCCGATTCCAGCGCGTCTGACGAGAAAGTCGCGGAATACGAGCGCAGCGCTTGCCCAACGTGCGGCTCGTGCTCCGGCATGTTCACCGCCAACTCGATGAACTGCCTGGTCGAAGCCCTGGGCCTGGCCTTGCCGGGCAACGGTTCCACGCTGGCCACCCACAGCGACCGCGAGCAGCTGTTCCTGCAGGCCGGCCGTACCATCGTCGAGCTGTGCAAGCGTTACTACACCGACAACGATGAGTCGGTGCTGCCGCGCAACATCGCCAACTTCAAGGCGTTCGAAAACGCCATGACCCTGGACATCGCCATGGGCGGTTCCACCAACACCATCCTGCACTTGCTGGCCGCCGCCCAGGAAGCCGAGATCGATTTCGACCTGCGCGACATCGACCGTCTGTCCCGGCACGTGCCGCAACTGTGCAAGGTCGCGCCGAACATCCAGAAGTACCACATGGAAGACGTGCACCGCGCCGGCGGGATCTTCTCGATCCTCGGCTCGCTGGCCCGTGGCGGCCTGCTGCACACCGACCTGCCGACCGTGCACAGCACGAGCATGGCCGAAGGCATCGCCAAGTGGGACATCACCCAGACCACCGACGAAGCCGTGCATCACTTCTTCAAGGCAGGCCCGGCCGGCATCCCGACGCAAACGGCGTTCAGCCAGTCCACCCGTTGGGACACCCTCGATGACGACCGTGAAAACGGCTGCATCCGCAGTGTCGAGCACGCCTACTCGCAAGAAGGCGGCCTGGCCGTGCTGTACGGCAACATCGCACTGGATGGCTGCGTGGTGAAAACCGCCGGTGTGGATGAATCCATCCACGTGTTCGAAGGCAACGCCAAGATCTTCGAAAGCCAGGACAGCGCCGTACGCGGCATCCTCGCCGACGAAGTAAAGGCGGGCGACATCGTGATCATCCGCTACGAAGGCCCGAAAGGCGGCCCGGGCATGCAAGAGATGCTCTACCCGACGTCGTACCTGAAATCCAAAGGCCTGGGCAAAGCCTGCGCCCTGCTCACCGACGGCCGTTTCTCCGGCGGCACCTCGGGCCTGTCCATCGGCCACGCTTCGCCAGAAGCGGCTGCCGGCGGCGCGATTGGCCTGGTGCAGGACGGCGACAAAGTGCTGATCGACATTCCGAACCGCTCGATCAACCTGTTGATCAGTGACGAAGAACTGGCCGCCCGCCGGGTTGAGCAGGACAAGAAAGGCTGGAAACCGGTCGAGAAGCGTCCGCGCAAGGTCACCACTGCGTTGAAGGCTTACGCCTTGCTGGCCACCAGCGCCGACAAAGGCGCTGTGCGTAACAAAGCGATGCTCGACGGCCTGTAAGCCCCGCGCATAAAAATGCCCCGCCACGTGCGGGGCATTTTTTTATCTGGATAAACCCTTCAGCAGTAAGCCGAGTTCCAACATGAGCATGCGGTCGAATGTGGGAGCTGGCTTGCCTGCGATAGTGGTGGGCCCGACGACCCATGTACTGCCTGATACACCGCCTTCGCGAGCAAGCCCGCTCCCACAGTTGACCAGGTTCCAACATGAGCATGCGGTCGAATGTGGGAGCTGGCTTGCCTGCGATAGCGGTGGGCCAGCCGAGTCATGTACTGCCTGACACACCGCTTTCGCGGGCAAGCCCGCTCCCACAGGTGACCGAGTTCCAACATGAGCATGCGGTCAAAATGTGGGAGCGGGCTTGCCTGCGATAGCGGTGGGCCAGCCGACTCATCTACTGCCTGACACACCGCCTTCGCGAGCAAGCCCGCTCCCACAGTTGATCGGGTCCCACCTTAAGAATGCGGTCGAATGTGGGAGCTGGCTTGCCTGCGATAGCGGTGGGCCAGCCGACCCATGCACTGCCTGACACACCGCCTTCGCGGGCAAGCCCGCTCCCACAGTTGACCGGGTTCCACTATGAGAATGCGGTCAAAATGTGGGAGCGGGCTTGCTCGCGAAAGCAGGCGGCTCGGTCTTACTGAATCTCGTCCGGCTTGACGATCACCCAGTTCTTGTCCGCCGTCACCGGCAGCCCTTCCTTGGCCTGGGCCGCCGCGTGTTTGGCCATCATGCCGTTGAGTTGGGTCATGTATTTATCCTTGCGGTTGATCCACAGGTGGACGCCACCCTTGGCCACGTCCACATCGTGAAACAACATGTAGCCGTCGCTGGTAGGGGTGTCGCCGCCGACGATCACCGGTTTTTTCCACTCATCGATGTAGGTGAGGATCGCCGCGTGCTTGCCAGCCATCCAGGTCGCCGGGGTCCACAGGTACGGGGTCAGTTCCAGGCCGAGGTTGGCTTTTTCGTCGTATTTGCCGGCGGCGATCTGCTTACGCGCGGTGGTCAGCTCGCCGGTCTTGCGATCCTTGAGCAAGGTGCTCACGCCGATGACGTTCTCGGGTTTGACGTTGTAGCCGTACTTCGGATCGGCGGCGACCATGCGCACCAACTCCTCGGACGCGGCGGTCATCACATACACCTCGATGCCGTTTTCCATCAGCTTGTTGAACAGCTCAGCCTGGCCGGTGAAGACTTTCGGCGGCTGCACGTCCATGGTCTTGACCACGTCACCGTCGTAATAGGTGACCGGCACCGGCTTGCCCGACGCCATCATCTCGTCGACATAGCCCTTGAGCTCCTTGAGGGTGAAGCCGGAGAAAATCTGCGCAACCCACGGGTAGCAGACCATGTCGTCCACTTCGCAGAGTCGGTAGTAGTAGCTGAACAGGC
The DNA here is from genome assembly GCF_007713445.1 of Pseudomonas sp. RGB. NCBI lineage: Bacteria > Pseudomonadati > Pseudomonadota > Gammaproteobacteria > Pseudomonadales > Pseudomonadaceae > Pseudomonas > Pseudomonas sp. RGB. The sequence goes on from NZ_VMSH01000001.1 coordinate 278,145, forward strand.
TTTCCTTGTGGTCGGCGGTGTCTTTGAACGGAATCAGCTTGAGGGACGGGTCCATGGTGTCGCGGGTGATCAGGCCTTTGTTCTCAAGGTACGGCAGCAGGGACTCTTCGAGGTCGTAGCGGTAACTGGTGTTGTCCATGTCGAACACCGCGAAGTTACCCTTGTTGGCGTTGGCGGCGATCATCTTGTTCAGTTGCTCGGCGGCAGGCGCCGGCCAGTGCTTCAACTCGGTGGCGGCAAATGCCTGGCTGGCGAGGCCCAAGCAGAAGGCGGCGGCCAGTAGTGTTGGCGCGAACTTCATAAGCGATTTCTCCCTGAGTGAAAGACATCGACGCTAACAAATCTGTGTGACAGTTATCGCCCGAGCACGACCGCTTGCGTCGTGATTGCGCCAAGGGCGTGTGCCTGAGCGTCAAAGGCTTATTCCAAAAACGACAGTCACCATTCCATATCGGTATTAAATCAATATATTTCAAGCTGTTAGGCTTTCCGGTTCGCAATCGCAGGCTCACGCGATTGGCTGCCTTCTCAACGGAGCTTCAATGAATCTGCCCCTGATTCTCAACGTACTGGTGTTCGTGGCCCTGCTTTTGGGCCTGGCACAAACCCGCCGCACACACTGGAGCCTCGCCAAGAAGGTTCTGTTCGCGCTGGTGCTCGGCGTGCTGTTCGGCGCGGCGTTGCACACGATTTATGGCGACGGCAACCCGGTGCTCAAAGCCTCGATCAGCTGGTTTGATCTGGTCGGCAATGGTTACGTGCAGTTGCTGCAAATGATCGTGATCCCGCTGGTATTCGCCTCGATCCTCAGCGCGGTGGCGCGTCTGCATAACGCCTCGTCCCTGGGCAAGATCAGCTTCCTGACCATCGGTACGCTGCTGTTCACCACGGCAATTGCGGCGCTGATCGGTATCGGCCTGACCAACCTGTTCGGCCTTACCGCCGAAGGCCTGGTGGCCGGCACCCAGGAAATGGCGCGCCTGCAAGTGATCCAGAGTGATTACGCAGGCAAGGTCGCCGACCTGAATATTCCGCAGCTGCTGCTGTCGTTCGTGCCAGCCAATCCGTTTGCCGACCTGGCCCGGGCCAAGCCGACGTCGATCATCAGCGTGGTGATTTTTGCTGCGTTTCTCGGGGTTGCCGCACTGCAACTGCTCAAGGACGACGTGGAAAAAGGCCAGAAAGTGCTCAACGCCATCGACACCCTGCAAGCCTGGGTGATGCGCCTGGTGCGCCTGGTGATGAAGCTGACGCCCTACGGCGTGCTGGCGCTGATGACCAAAGTGGTCGCCGGCTCCAACCTGCAAGACATCATCAAGCTCGGCAGTTTTGTGGTGGTGTCGTACCTGGCGCTGGGCCTGATGTTTGTGGTGCACGGCCTGCTGCTGTCGCTGGCCGGGGTCAACCCGCTGCGCTTCTTCCGCAAGGTGTGGCCAGTGCTGACCTTTGCCTTCACCAGCCGCTCCAGCGCAGCCGCCATCCCGCTGAGCATTGAAGCGCAGACCCGCCGCCTGGGTATCCCGCAATCGATTGCCGGTTTCGCCGCCTCGTTTGGCGCGACCATCGGCCAGAACGGTTGCGCCGGTCTCTACCCGGCCATGCTCGCGGTGATGGTTGCACCGACCGTGGGCATCAACCCGCTCGACCCGCTGTGGATCGCGACGCTGGTCGCAATCGTGACCTTGAGCTCGGCCGGTGTGGCCGGTGTTGGCGGCGGCGCGACCTTTGCCGCGCTGATCGTACTGCCGGCGATGGGCTTGCCGGTGTCACTGGTGGCGCTGCTGATTTCCGTGGAGCCGCTGATCGACATGGGCCGTACGGCGCTGAACGTGAACGGTTCGATGACGGCGGGTGCGATTACCAGCCAGATCATGGGGCAGACGGATAAAGCGTTGCTCAATGCCGATGAGCACGCTGAGTTAGCGCAGGCCTGATAGACCGCTATCGGGGGCAAGCCCCCTCCCACACTTGATCGCGTTCACTCGGTCAACTGTGGGAGGGAGCTTGCCCCCGATGCTTTTAGGCTTTTTCCCAGACTTCGAAGTTGTAGGCGGGCTTATCGCCCTCGCCCGGGTTCTCGACATTCGACACCAGCTTCCACTGGTTCAGATCAAACTCGGGAAACCACGCGTCCCCGTTCGGGCTCAACGCAACCCGCGTCAGATACAGGCGATCCGCCTGTTCCAACCCTTGCGCATACAACTGCGCACCGCCGATCAGCATCAGCTCATCCACGCCCTGCTCCAACGCCCAGGCCTCGGCCCGTTCCACCGCCGCAGCCAGCGACGGAAAAACTTCCGCACCTTCAAGCGCCAGATCGGTCTGACGGCTGACCACGATATTCAAGCGCCCCGGCAGCGGTCGGCCCAGCGAATCCCAGGTCTTGCGCCCCATGATGATCGGCTTGCCGAGCGTGGTGGCCTTGAAATATTTGAAATCCCCCGGCAAATGCCAGGGCATGCTGTTGTCGACGCCGATCACGCGGTTTTCACCGAGGGCTGCGATCAGGCTTAAAGGGAGAGTTTTTTTCATGGCGACGAGAATACCAGAGCTGCGAGTCAGCGGTTATGCTCCAACCTCACTTGCTCAACAGGACGGCGCGTGACTGCTCTGAATCCCCTGCACACCCTTTGGCTGACAGAAACCGTGCGCCTGCGTGAAGAACACGCCGGCCCACTCGAAGACTTGGAAGCCAACCGCTTGGCCCGCACGGCCGGTGGCGACTTGCCGACGCGCATCCAGGCGCGCGCCCTGCACTTGGCCGAACGCGACGGATTGACCGCCGCCCTCACCCGCTGGCTGCAAGGCGCCCGTTTGGCGCTGGTGCTGTTGGCCGTGGTCGCGGTGATCAGTGGCGCCGGCCTGGCGTTTGCCGCGCTGGGTAACGGCCTGACCCCGGTGAATGTGTTCTGGGCGCTGGGCAGTCTGCTCGGCTTGAACCTGATTCTGCTGCTGAGCTGGGCCTTGGGCCTGGCGTTTGCCGGCGAGCACAGCGCCAGCCTCGGCCGCCTGTGGCTGTGGCTCAGCGAAAAATTCGCGCGTGATGCCAAGGCGGCTCAATTGGCGCCGGCACTGCTGCTGTTGCTGCAACGCCACAAACTCAATCGCTGGGCAGTGGGTGTGCTGGTCAACAGCCTGTGGTTGCTGGCATTGCTCAGTGCCATGGTGATTTTGCTGACACTGCTGGCCACCCGGCGCTACGGTTTTGTGTGGGAAACCACCATCCTGGGCGCCGACACCTTTGTCGCCGTCACCCAAGCCCTCGGCAGCCTGCCCGCGCTGCTGGGCTTTAACGTGCCGACCGTCGACATGATCCGCGCCAGCGGCGACTCCGCCCTGAATATCGAAAGCGCACGCCAAGCCTGGGCCGCCTGGCTGGTCGGCGTGCTGCTGGTGTACGGCCTGCTGCCGCGGTTGATCCTCGCGCTGCTGTGCCTGTGGCGCTGGAAACGCGGGCGCGCCGCCCTGCGCCTGGACCTCAACCTGCCCGGCTACAGCCCGTTGCGCGAACGCCTGATGCCAAGCAGCGAACGGCTCGGTGTCAACGATGCAGCGCCCGAACAGCTGCACCAGGTCAGCGGTGGCGTCAGTGAACTGCAGAGCGACGGCGCCCTGCTGGTGGCCATCGAACTCGACGATCAGCACCCGTGGCCGCCCAAATTACCGGCCAGCATCAAAAACGCCGGCATTCTGGACAGCCGCGAATCGCGCAACAAACTGCTGGAACAGCTCACGCGCTTCCCACCCGCACGCCTGGCCATCGCCTGCGACCCTCGTCGCTCGCCTGACCGTGGCAGCCTGGCGCTGATCGCCGAACTGGCACGCAGCGCCACGGCCACCCGCGTGTGGCTGCTGCAGGCACCGCCCGGCCAGGCGCTGGACGCCGAGCGCCTTGGCGATTGGCACGCCGCGTTGCACCAACTCGAACTGCCCTTCGCCGACTGCGCGCCGCTCACATGGCTGGAGACCGGTCATGACTAAACCGCTGAAACTGGCCGTGGTCGGCCACACCAACGTCGGCAAGACGTCGCTTTTGCGCACGCTGACCCGTGACGTCGGCTTCGGCGAAGTCTCCCATCGCCCCAGCACCACGCGGCATGTGGAAGGCGCGCGGTTGTCGGTCGACGGCGAAGCCTTGCTGGAGCTGTACGACACGCCCGGCCTGGAAGACGCAATCGCCCTGCTCGACTACCTGGAGCGCCTGGATCGCCCCGGCGAGCGCTTGGACGGCCCGGCACGCCTGGCGCGTTTCCTGGAAGGCAGCGAGGCGCGCCAGCGTTTCGAACAGGAGGCCAAGGTTTTGCGCCAACTGCTGGCCTGCGACGCCGGCCTGTATGTGATCGACGCTCGCGAGCCGGTGCTGGCCAAGTACCGCGACGAGCTGCAAGTGCTGGCCAGTTGCGGCAAGCCGCTGCTGCCGGTGCTCAACTTCGTCAGCAGCAGCGACCACCGCGAACCCGACTGGCGCGAAGCCCTGGCCCGCCTGGGCCTGCATGCGCTGGTGCGGTTCGACAGCGTCGCGCCGCCGGAGGACGGGGAGCGCCGCCTGTATGAAAGCCTGGCCCTGCTGCTGGAGAATGCGCGGCCGCAGCTGGAACGGCTGATCCTCGATCAGCAAGCCCAGCGCCAGGCCCGCCAGCAGAGCGCCGCGCGGTTGATCGCCGAATTGTTGATCGACTGCGCCGCGTGCCGGCGCAGCGTGGTCACCGAGGATGAACAGCAAGCCATCGGCGATTTACGCAAGGCCGTGCGCCAGCGCGAACAAAAATGCGTGGAAGCCCTGCTCAAACTTTTCGGCTTTCGCCCGCAGGACGCCACCGCCAGCGACTTGCCGCTGCTCGACGGCCGTTGGGGCGATGACCTGTTTAACCCCGAAACCCTCAAACAACTTGGCGTGCGCGTCGGCGGCGGGATCGCCGCAGGCGCGGCCGCCGGGGCCGGCGTGGATTTGCTGGTTGGCGGCCTGACCCTGGGCGTCGCCGCGATTGCCGGTGCGATTGCCGGCGGTGCGCTGCAAACCGCGCGCAGCTACGGCAGCCGTCTGCTGGGCAAGATCAAGGGCCATCGCGAGCTGACCGTCGACGACAGCGTGCTGCGCCTGCTCGCCTTGCGCCAGCGCCAGTTGCTCAAGGCCCTGAACCTGCGTGGCCATGCGGCGATGCATAGCATCAAGGTCGACACGCCTCAGGACAAAACCTGGCGCGAGGGCAAGCTGCCGGACGCGCTGCATAAAGCCCGCGCGCACCCGCAATGGTCGTCCCTCAACCCTCACGCCAAACTCAGCCAGGCCGAGCGCCAGGAACAGGTCGAGGCGCTGGCCCTGCGCCTGGATGAACGCTAAGCCGCAAGCAGTCGCCGGGCCTTGGCCTTCAACATTTCAAGGTCCAGCACCGGCACGTGCATGTCCTTGGCCTGCTCATCCCAGTGGCGCATGCGCAGGCTCACCGAACAAAGCGGGTCCTGCTCGAACGCCTGGGCTTCTTCGGCGCTCATCACGCCGCCCTGGTAACTCAGGGTTCGGCGACTGGCTTCGCTCAAGCGCGCGTAATAGGCCGGCTGGCTGAAGGTCAGGTAACGCTTGGCCTGCACGTGATACTCCACCAGCCTGGCCATGCGTTCGCTGAACCCTGCGCGGCGCAAATAATCCGCGCCCAGCCGCTCGTGGCTGACCACGCCGTAACCGCCCATGTTCTCGCCGCCCTGGCCGCAGAGGTGCCCGATGTCGTGGAAAAACGCTGCCAGCACCACTTCATCGTCAAAGCCCTCAGCCATGGCCAACTGTGCGGCCTGGGACATGTGTTCGATCTGCGACACCGGCTCGCCGATGTAGTCCGCCGTGCCATGCAGCTCGTACAAGCCGAAGAGTTCGGCAATCGCCTGTTCCGGGTTCATCACGCCTCACCCCACACCGTGCTGATGTTTCGTTCGGCCATCGCCGGCCCGACGCTCATGCCCACACCGGTGTGCATCAACGCCGCGCTCACGCCCGGTGCTACGCGCAGGAACGAAAACGGCGCCGGCCCACGCGCGCCATACACGCCCTGCCAGCGCTCCACCACCTGAACCTTGCAACCCAGGGTCTGCTGCGCCAGTTCGATCATCCAGTCATCGACCTGCTCGGTATTGAATGGCGAGGCATCGCGGCCGTAGTCATGGGAATCACCGATGATCAGTTCGCCATAAGGCGTCGGGCTGATCAGCAAGTGAATGCCGTGTGCATGCAAATGCGGTGCATCGCACAGGATTTGCGCCTGCACGGGCGCCGCTTCCGGCAAATCGGCGAAGGCGCCGTAATGCACACAACTGAGGCCTGTGAGCAACGCGTGTTGCAGGTTCAGGTTGACGGCTGGGCGGGCGCGCAGCATTTGCAGGCGACAGACACTCGGGTTGAGTTCGGCGATCGATTCCGCCAGCAGGGTTTGGTAGTCGTGGCCGGAGCACACGATGACCTGCTCGCCACGAAAGCTCCCCGCCGTGGTGTGCACGTGGCCAGGCTCAACGTCGCGCACCAGCGTGGAAAAATGAAACTCCACCTTCAATTCGCTGCGAAGGTAGTTGATCAGCGCCGGAATCGCTTCGCGCGAATACAACTGCTGATCGTCCTTGCCATGCAGCGCGGCGCGGTGATGGCGGAACTGGCCGCTATATAGGTCCTTCATCGCCGCGCCTTGCAGCAGTTCGACGTTGTAGCCGTAAGCCTGTGCACGACCGGCGCAAAAAGCTTCCAACAGCTGTTCCTCCGCCTCTGTACGCGCAAACAGGTATGAGCCCTTGCGCTTGAGCTGCAGGCCGGCGACCTGCGCCCAATGCCCCCAGATATCACGGCTTTGCTGGGCCAGGTCGAGCATCGGCCCCGGCGGTTGGCCGGTGACCAGCGCCTGGCCAAAGTTGCGCACTGAGGCGCCGAGCGGCGTGGCGCTGCGTTCGAATACCTTGACCTTGAGGCCGCGGTTGGCGGCGGCGTAGGCGTGGGACAGGCCGAGGATGCCGGCGCCTATGATGAGCAGGTCGCTGTGTTGTGTCATGAAGAAATGTCCTGAATTCGAAGCCGCTATCGCCGGCAAGCCAGCTCCCACATTTTGATTTGTGAACACCGTCAAATGTGGGAGCTGGCTTGCCGGCGATGAGGCCATAAGCCCTAACGAAAACCTTACTGACCGGCCACCTTCTCCGACTTGCCGTCATAGCGCTTGCGCCATTCAGTCAGGATGCTGTCGCGGTTTTTCGAGGCCCACGCAAAGTCGTTCTTGATCAGGCGCTGCTCATAATCGGCCGGCAATTCGGTCTGCGGCTTGGCGATACCGGGCTGGGCAAGTACGGCAAAGTTGTCTTTGTACAGGTCCATCGCCGCTGCACTGGCGGAGAAGTCCGCGAGCTTTTTAGCCGCATCGGCGTGGGCAGTGCCCTTGATCACGGCAGTCGCTTCAATGTCCCAGCCCAGGCCTTCTTTGGGCAGGATGATGTCCAGCGGCGCGCCCTGGCGTTTCAGTTGAACGGCGGGGTACTCGAAGGAAATACCAATCGGGAATTCACCCGAGGCCGCCAGCTTGCACGGCTTGGAACCGGAGTGAACGTACTGGCCGATGTTCTGGTGCAAATCGTCCATGTACTGCCAGCCCTGCTTCTCGCCGAAGGTTTGCAGCCAGGCACTGACATCCAAAAAGCCGGTGCCGGAGGAGGCCGGGTTGGGCATCACGATCTTGCCTTTGTACTCAGGCTTGGTCAGGTCTTGCCAGCTCACCGGCTTGGTCAGACCCTGTTTCTGGGCTTCGATGGTGTTAAAGCAGATGGTTGCGGCCCACACGTCCATACCCACCCACGCCGGCGGGTTGGCAGCGTCGCGGTAGTTTTTGCCGATTTTGTCCAGGCCCTTCGGCGCATAGTTATCCAGCATGCCTTGCTGATCGAGAATCGCCAGGCTAGAGGCCGCCAGGCCCCAGACCACGTCGGCTTGCGGGCGGTCTTTCTCGGCCAGAAGCTTGGCGGTGATGATGCCGGTGGAGTCGCGCACCCATTTGATCTCGACGTCGGGATTGGCCTTTTCGAAGGCCTGCTTGTAGGTCTTCAACTGCTCGGCTTCGAGGGCCGTGTACACGGTCAGCTCGGTCTTGGCGAAGGCATTCAGGCTGAATGCGGTGAGTACGGCAGCGACCAGCGCCAGGGGCTTGAACATGGAGCACCTCCTTCAAGGATGGTTATTGGCCGGGCGCGGTCTGGCGCCAGGCTTGAGAGCGACGCAGTGCGCCACGTGAGGCCCACGCCAGCAGCAGCGAGACGCCGGCCGAGGTGAACAGAATCAAGGTCGACATGGCCGCCGCACCGCCCACGTTGCCGGCGTCGTCCATGTTCAATACGGCGACGGCGGCGAGGATGGTGTCGGGGCTGTAGAGGAAAATTGCGGCCGACACGGTGGTCATCGCCGACACAAACAGGTAGCGCACGATGTCCAGCAGCGCCGGCAGGCAGATCGGCACGGTGACACGCAGGTAGTGACGGTACAGCGGCGCCTTGAGGGACAGCGCGGCGGCTTCGAATTCGCAGTCGAGCTGGCGCAGCGCCGTGGTCGCGGTCATCTGCGCGGTGGTCAAATAGTGCGCAATGGTGCACACCACCAGCAGGGTCATCGTCCCGTAGAACACATGCAGCGGGTTGCCGCCCAGGTTGAAAAAGAACACGTAGCCCAGGCCCAACACCAGGCCCGGCACGGCCATCGGCACAAAGCTGAGCATGCGCAGGGCCAGGTTCAGGCCCTTCTGGCTTTTGGTCTTTTCCATCAGGTAGGCGCCGGTGAAGATCAACACGCTGCCGATCAGCGCCGTGCACAGCGCCATGGTCAGGCTGTTGCGGTAAGCCAGCCAACCGCCGCCGGCCGTGTCTTCGAACTGGTAGTGGTTGAGCGACAACGACAGGTTGTACGGCCAGAATTTCACCAGCGAGGAATACACCGCCATGCCGAATACCAGCAGCAACACCGCGCAGATCAGCAACACAATGGCCAGGTAGCAACCGTCGCGCAGCCGCGAGGGTGCCGGCTGGAACACCTGGGCGCGGCCGCTCATGGCATCGCCCTGCCGACGGCGCAGCCAGGCATCGACGCCAAAGCTGAACAGCGCCGGCAGCAGCAACACCATGCCGATCAACGCACCGCGACCGAACTGTTGCTGGCCGACCACCGCCTTGTAGGCTTCCAGCGCCAGCACCTGATAATCGCCGCCGACCACGACGGGCACGCCGAAGTCGGTGATGGTCAGGGTGAACACCAGGCAAAACGCGGCGAACACCGCTTGGCGCGTGGCCGGCCAGGTGATGCTGCGAAACGCCCGCGCGGGGCTGGCGCCCATGCTTGATGCCGCATCGAAAAGCTGCGCATCCGCCAGCGAAAGTGCTGACAGCAGGATCATCAAAGCGTGTGGGAAGGTGTAGATCACCTCGCCGAGAACAATGCCCCAGAAGCCGTAGATATTGTCCGAGAGCACACCGCGCAACAGGCCTTGATTGCCGAACAGGTACACCAGCGCAATCCCCGGCAGCATCGACGGCGCCATCAACGGCAGCAGTGACAGACCACGCCACATCGCTTTGCCGGGAATCAGCGTGCGTTGCAGGGCGTAGGCAAACAGATAGGCCAGCGGTACGACGATGGCCGCCACGCTGAGGGAGACTTTCAGGCTATTGCCCAGCAGCCAGTGGAAGTTAGCGCTGGTGAGCATTTCCCGCGCCGCAGCAAGACCGCCGCCCTGCCCCACTTCGCTGCTGAAACCGCGCCAGAAGATTGCCAGCAATGGCAGCAATACGGCGACACCCAGCAGCACCAGCCACAGCAGTTTGCCGCCGAGCACAAAAATACGGTCGCCGTTTTCGGCGCGCGATACCGGACGCGGCAGGGTCATCACAGCCGCCATCTCAGGCAAACACCTGCAGGCTGCGCGGTGGCAAGGCGACCCAGATGTCCTGGGCACCCAGGCGCGGCATGGCTTCCGGGGCCAACTCAGCCAGCAGCGCGTGGCCGGGCAATTGTTCCAGCTCAAAACGCATGCGGCAGCGGTTACCAAGAAACGTGATTTCGCGAACCTTGGCCGGGAACAGGTTTTCTTCATGCACCGGCGGGTTGACGCTGATGGCTTCCGGGCGGCAGAACAAGCGCCCGGATTTCGCCACGCCTGCATCGTCGGCCAGGCGCATGTTCAGCCCGCCGACCTGGGCATGGCTCGCACTGTTGCGGCTGAACGGCAGCCAGTTACCCTGGCCGACAAACTCCGCCACAAACGGCGTGGCCGGGCGGTCGTAGATTTCCTGGGGCGTGGCGTATTGCTCGACCTTGCCGTTGTTCATCACGGCAATGCGGTCGGCCATCAGCATGGCCTCGTCCTGATTGTGGGTGACCATCAGCGTGGTGATACCCAGGCGCCGCTGCAGCTGACGCAGCTCGGTGCATAAATGCTCGCGCACGCGGGCGTCGAGGGCGGACATGGGTTCGTCGAGCAGCAACAGCGAGGGCGCCGGTGCCAGGGCACGGGCCAGGGCGACGCGTTGTTGCTGGCCGCCGGAAAGTTGGCCGGGGTATTTCTTTTCGCTGCCCAGCAGGCCGACCAGTTCGAGCATCTGACCGACGCGCTTGCGCACCTCATCACGGCCGCTGCCGGTGAGGCCGTAGCCGATATTCGCCTCGACGGTGAGGTTGGGAAACAGTGCGTAGGACTGAAACAGAATGCCGTAGTCCCGCGCCTGCGGCGGCAGTAGGGAAACGTCGCGGTTGCCCAGGCGCAGCTCACCGCTGTCCTGGCGTTCAAGGCCAGCGATGCAGCGCAGCAAGGTGGTCTTGCCGCAACCGGACGGGCCCAGCAGGCACACCAGCTCGCCGGCGGCGACGTCCAGGGACACATTGTCCAGCGCAGTAAAGGCACCGAAGCGTTTCTGGATACCGCGCACCGTCATCGGCGCGCCGGGGTGGGTCAGGGCTGTGTTCATGGAGGCACCTCATCAAACGGATGAAGGCCATGCTAGGTGGGCAATGCGTACCTGATGTGGCAGGAAGGCAAAATGCGGTGATAGTGGTATTGGTGGATTTGTGTAGGATTTGGAGACTGTGTCGTCAGGGCTGACGCCATCGCGGGCAAGCCCGCTCCCACATTTTGATGTGTGAACGCATTCAAAGGTGGGAGCTGGCTTGCCTGCGATGGCGATTCCAATGCCACAGCAAATCTCAGAGTGGCGACATTTCCTGCGCCAACCCAAGAAACGCCGCCGGCAGGCGCGCCGACTTTCGTTCCTTGAGGCAGTACAAATACTCCGCAATCTGCGGCGCGTTCTCGATGGTCAGCACGCGCAACTGCGGGTCATGAGGCACTTCCTGACGAGCGATGATGCTGATGCCGATGTTGCGCAGCACCGCCTCGCGGATCGACTCACGGCTGCCAATCTCCAGCAACGGCCCGTAACTCACCCCGGCGCCCTGCAGCATTTCTTCGGTCAGCCGCCGCGTGGTGGAGCCCGCCTCACGCATCAGCAAGGTATGCCCGGCCAACGCATTGAGCGGCACGTGATCGAGCTTGGCCAAGGGATGATTGCGGTGCACCGCCAACACCAAAGGATCGGTGCCCAGCACGCGGCGAATCAGGCGGGGGTCTTCCAGCAGTTGGGACGACGCGGCGACATCGACGCGGTAATCGTCGAGCGCTTCGAGCACCTGCTGGGAGTTGCCGATTTCCACCGACACCTCCACTTGCGGCAGGCGTTCGCGAAAGGCTTTGACCAGGTCGAGGATGTAATACGGCGCCGTTGCGGCAATCCGTAACGTGCCCTGGACCTGTCCGTTGTTGCGCAGAAAGAACTCGATGTCGGCTTCCTGCTGCAACAGCGCCTTGACCATCGGCAGCAGGCGCGCGCCGTCGTCGCTGACGGTAAGGCGGCGCCCGCCACGGTAGAACAGCTCAACGCCGTATTGGCTTTCCAGGTTGCGAATCTGGGTAGTCACCGTGGGCTGGCTCAGCCCGAGTTTTTTCGCCGCCTGGGTAATGCTGCCCAGGCGGGCGACCATAAAAAACGCCTTTAACTCGGCACTCAGCACGCCACCCTCACATCAATTATTTGCGCACCAGGCGCAGGCCATTGAACACCACCAGCAGGCTGACGCCCATGTCGGCGAACACCGCCATCCACATGGTCGCCATGCCGAGGAAGGTGACTGCGAGGAAGATCGCCTTGATCACCAGCGCCAAGGCGATGTTCTGCTTGAGGATACTCGACGTTTGCCGGGAGAGCCGAATGAAAGCCGGGATCTTGCGCAAATCATCGTCCATCAAGGCCACGTCGGCGGTCTCGATGGCGGTGTCGGTACCGGCGGCGGCCATGGCAAAACCGATCTCGGCGCGGGCCAGCGCCGGGGCATCGTTGATGCCGTCGCCAACCATGCCTACGCGGTGGCCTTGGCCGTAGAGGGTTTCGATGGCTTGCAGTTTGTCGGTGGGCAACAGGTCGCCCTGGGCTTGGTCGATGCCGACCTGGGCCGCAATCGCCTGGGCGGTGTGGGTGTTGTCGCCCGTGAGCATCAGAGTCTTGATACCCAGGTCGTGCAGTTGCTGGATGGCTTCGCGGCTGCTGTCCTTGACCGTGTCGGCCACGGCGAACAATGCCAGCGGGCCGGACTTGTCGAGCAGCAACACCACGGACTTGCCTTGTTTCTCCAGCGCGAAGAGCTTTTCTTCAAGCTCGGGTGAACACAGTCCAAGGTCTTCCACCAGGCGGTGGTTACCCAAGTGATAGGTTTCGCCATTGATATCGCCGCGCACACCACGCCCGGCCAGGGCCTCGAAGTTATCCACAACGTGGCTCTGCAGGTTTTTATCCACAGCCGCATTGGCGATGGCCAGCGACACCGGGTGGTCGGAGCGCCCGGCCAGGCTGGCAGCCAGGGCCGGCGCACTGTCTTCGAGATTGGGAAACAGCGCCAGGTAATCGGTTTGCACCGGCTTGCCGTGGGTGATCGTGCCGGTTTTGTCGAGGGCCAGGTAGTCGAGCTTGTAACCGCCCTCCAGGTACACGCCGCCTTTGATCAGGATGCCTTTACGCGCTGCCGCGGCCAGGCCGCTGACGATGGTCACCGGGGTGGAGATCACCAACGCACAGGGGCACGCGACTACCAACAGCACCAGGGCGCGGTAGATCCAGTCGAACCAGACGCCCGCCATGAACAGTGGCGGGATAATCGCCACACCCAGGGCAAACAAGAACACCGCCGGGGTGTAAACCTTGGCGAAGGTGTCGACAAAGCGCTGGGTGGGCGCCCGAGCGCCTTGGGCCTGTTCCACGGCGTGAATGATGCGCGCCAGCGTTGAATTGTTAGCGGCGGCGGTGACTTTGTATTCCAGCGAACCGGCCTGGTTGATGGTGCCGGCGAAGACTTTATCGCCCACGCCCTTTTCAATCGGCAGGCTTTCGCCGGTGATCGGCGCTTGGTCGATGGTGGATTGGCCAGCGGTGACTTCACCGTCCAGGCCGATGCGCTCGCCGGGCTTAACCCGCACGATGGCGCCAAGTTCGATGCTTTTGACTTCTTGTTCAACCCACCCACCGTCGGCTTGCTGCACCGTGGCTTGTTCCGGGGTCATCTGCATCAGGCCACTGATGGCATTGCGCGCGCGGTCCAGGGACTTGGCTTCGATCAACTCGGCGACGGTGAACAGGAACATCACCATCGCTGCTTCCGGCCATTGGCCGATCAGGATCGCGCCGGTGACTGCGATGCTCATCAGCGCGTTGATGTTCAGATTGAGGTTCTTGAGCGCGATCCAGCCTTTTTTGTAGGTGGTGAGGCCGCCGCTGAGGATCGACACCAGTGCCACCAGTGCAATCACCCACGTCGGGGCTACGCCGGTGAAATGCAGCACTTCAGCGCCCAATGCACCGACGCCGGACAGCGCCAGCGGCCACCAGTGTTTCTTGGCCGGCGGTGCGGCGGCGGGGGCGCCTTCTTCGATCGGGTCGGCCTGCATGCCGATGGATTTGATCGCGTCGATGATCGGCGCAGTGCTCGGCAGGTCATGGGTGACGCCGAGGATACGGTTGATCAGGTTGAATTCCAGCTGCTGCACGCCAGCGAGCTTGCCCAGTTTGTTCTGGATCAGCGTCTGCTCGGTGGGGCAGTCCATGGCTTCGATGCGAAAGGTGCTCAGGCGCGAGCCGGCGGTCGGCGCTTCGCTCAATGTGACCACGGCGGGCGCTGCCTTGCTGGAGCAGCAAGTGTCGCCGTGGCTGGCGTGGTCGTGCTTTTTGACCGGCGTCAGTTTGGCGCCGTGGTCGTGGCCATGGTCATGGTCATGGTCATGGTCATGATCGTGATCGTGATCGTGCTTGTGATCATGCTTTTTGGGGGTGTGGATGGAGTCGCTCATTCTGTCGCGTCCGTAAAGGTGCCTGTTGCCAAGTAAAGACCCTGTAGCCACTATAGGGTCAAGCACCCATTTGGAGATTGCTGCGATGAAGATCGGTGAATTGGCCAAACTGACCGACTGTCAGGTGGAAACCATCCGTTATTACGAGAAGGAAGGCCTGCTGCCGCCCCCGGCGCGTACCGATGCCAACTACCGCGTGTACACCCAGGCGCACACCGAGCGGCTGATCTTTATCCGCAACTGCCGCAGCCTGGACATGACCCTCGAAGAAATCCGCAGCCTGCTCGGCCTACGCGACAGTCCTCAGGACCAATGCGAAAGCGTGAATGCGTTGATTGATGAGCATATCCACCACGTGAAAGCGCGGATCGATGGGCTGCTGGCGTTACAGGAGCAATTGCTGGACCTGCGCCAACGCTGCGGCGGTGGGCCGGGAATGGATCAATGCGCGATTTTGCAGCGGCTGGAGGTCAGCGGCAGTGTGGCGGCCAGCGAGGCTGAGCCTTCGCATGTGGGCAGAAGCCACGGCCATTAACTCTAGCGAACAGGGTTCTAATGTGGGAGGGGGCTTGCCCCCGATGGCAGTCTGTCAGTGACTAACCGGGTGACTGAACCACTGCTATCGGGGGCAAGCCCCCTCCCATACAAGCCCATCCTTTAAGACCAGGGCGGTCTTTAAATAGCGACGTCAGCCTTGATGCTTGGGTCCGCGTCGTAGCCGACGATTTCAAAGTCTTCGAACTTATAGTCGTAGATCGACGCAGGTTTGCGCTTGATCACCAGTTCCGGCAGCTTTTTCGGCGTGCGTGCCAGCTGAGTGCGGATCTGTTCCATGTGGTTGCTGTACGCGTGGGTGTCGCCAGTGGTGACGATGATCTCGTGCGGGATCAGGTCGCATTGCTGGGCCAGCATGTGGGTGAGCAACGCCAGCGCGGCAGTGTTGTACGGCAGGCCGAGAAAAACGTCGGAGCTGCGGATGTACAACTGCATCGACAGATGGCCGTCATGCACAAACGCCTGGTACAGCAGGTGGCACGGCGGCAGCGCTTGCTTGCCGTTGCGCGCGTTTTCCTGCGGGCTCTTGGTTTCGTCCGGCAGGTATTCGACGTTCCAGCCGTGGAACAGGATGCGACGGCTGTTGGGGTTGTTCTTCAACGTGTCGACCATGTAGTCGATCTGGTTGATCTTGCCGCCGTCCTTGGTCGGCCAGGCGGTCCACTGCTCGCCGTACACCGGGCCCAGGTCGCCGTCTTCGGTGGCCCACTCGTCCCAGATTTTCACGCCGTTTTCGTTGAGCCACTTGATGTTGGTGTTGCCACTCAACATCCAGATCAGTTCGTTGGCGATGCTCTTGAAATGAAGCTTCTTGGTGGTCAGCAGCGGGAAGCCGTCGGCCAAGTTATGCCGATACTGACGGGCGAACACGGCCTTGGTGCCGGTGCCGGTGCGATCGCCCTTGGTCAATCCATTGGTCACGACGTCGTTCAGTAGTTCGAGATATTGCTTCATGTTTTTACCCGTATCGTTGAAGCCGAGGCTACGCAAAAGCCTCGGCATTCGAATTTAAAGCGCGGCGTTCTTGATGCCCTGCGGACGGTTGTAAGCCCACCACAGCAGGCCCAGGCCCGCCAGAATCATCGGCATGCTGAGAATCTGCCCCATGGTCAACCAGCCCCACGCCAGGTAGCCCAGCTGTGCATCCGGCACACGCACGAACTCGACGATAAAGCGGAAGATCCCGTAGAACAGCGCGAACATCCCCGACACGGCCATGGTTGGGCGTGGCTTGCGCGAGAAGATGTACAGAATCAGGAACAGTGCCACACCTTCCAGGGCGAACTGGTAGAGCTGCGACGGATGGCGCGGCAACTGCGCCGGGTCGCTGAATGGCGGGAACACCATGGCCCACGGCACGTCGGTCGGCTTGCCCCACAGCTCGGCGTTGATGAAGTTACCGATCCGCCCGGCACCCAGGCCAATCGGCACGAACGGCGCGACGAAGTCCATCAGCTGGAAGAACGACTTGCCGTTGCGGCGGCCAAACCACCACGCGGCGATCATCACGCCGACAAACCCACCGTGGAATGCCATGCCGCCCTTCCACACTTCGAAAATCAGCGTCGGGTTGGCGATATAGGCTGGCAGGTCGTAAAACAGCACATACCCGAGCCGCCCGCCGACGATTACGCCCATCGACATCCAGAACACCATGTCGGAGAGCTTCTCCTTGGTCCAGGTCGGGTCGAAACGGTTCAGGCGCCGGGAAGCCAGCAGCCAGGCACCGCCGATGCCGATCAGGTACATCAACCCGTACCAGTGGATTTGCAGCGGACCGATAGCCACGGCCACCGGGTTGATCTGCGGGTAAGGCAGCATTGCGACTCCTCGTTAAATCATTAGTCATGACGCACCGGACCATGCCGGTGTGCGATTAAGCCTGCGTTACAGCCGCTATTTCAAATTAAGAAGTTCACACGCGCCCAATAGCCACGCATGTTAACGGATGGAAGGCGTGCGGCCCAACTTCGATACGATGGAACGCCCGCCGTTGTGTGGGTAGAGTGAGGGAAAACACAAAAGGGATCGCCTGATGTGCCTGATAGTTTTCGCCTGGCGGCCGGGCCACGCCCAACCGCTGATCGTCGCGGCCAATCGTGATGAGTTCTACGCCCGCCCCAGCCTGCCGCTGGCCCAATGGCCGGATGCGCCGCACATTTACGCCGGCCGCGACCAGGAAGCCGGTGGCACCTGGCTTGGGGTGAACGCCGAGGGGCGTTTTGCGGCCCTGACCAATATCCGCGACCCGCACCAGCCGCCGTCACGTAAGTCACGCGGGGAACTGGTGGCACGATTCCTCGCCGGTTCGCTGTCAATTGACGACTACTTAGCCGACGTTAACGGCCGTTCGATTGAATATGCCGGATTTAACCTGTTAGTGGGCACGCAGAACGAGCTGTGGCATTACAACGCCAATGAGACTACGCCGACACAACTGAAGGCCGGGGTTTATGGGTTGTCCAACGCCGGGCTGGATACGCCATGGCCGAAGCTGCTCAAGGCCAAGGCGGCGTTTAGCGAGTTACTGGAAAACCCGCAGCCGGAGGCTTTGCTGGACATCTTGAGCGACCCGCAGACCGCGCCGTTTGCCGACTTGCCGGACACCGGCGTGGGGTTGGCGACCGAAAGTCTGCTGTCGAGCGTGTTCATCGCCAGCCCCAGTTATGGGACGCGGGCGAGCACGGCATTGATTGTGAATGCCGACGGGACGCGGCAGATGGTCGAGCGCAGCTTTGGGCCGCTGGGTGGTCGGCTGGGCGAGGTAGAACTCAGGATTTAGCGGCGCTTGGGCCGGCCTCATCGCAGGCAAGCCAGCTCCCACAGTGTGGAATGCATTCCCCTGTGGGAGCCGGGCTTGCCCGCGATGGCGGCCCCTTGGTCTAGAGGGTTTTTGCAGAAGCCGGGTTGATCATCCGCGTCAGCCCCAGGTTCTTCAGCGCCAATTGCAGCGAGCTGTGGATAACTTGCGGGTTGTCGATGGTCATCAGCTCAGCCAGCAATTCCTTGGCCATGTTCAGGTTCACCTGGCGCAGCATCCACTTCACCTTCGGCAAGTTGGTGGCGTTCATCGACAAGCTGTCAAAGCCCATCGCCATCAACAGCACCGCTGCGGCCGGGTCGCCGGCCATTTCACCGCAGATGCTCACCGGCTTGCCTTCGGCATGGGCGTCGCGCACCACGTGTTGCAGGGCTTGCAGCACGGCTGGGTGCAGGTAGTCGTAGAGGTCGGCCACCCGTGGGTTGTTGCGGTCCACAGCGAGCAGGTATTGGGTCAAGTCGTTGGAGCCGACCGAAAGGAAGTCCACCTGCCGCGCCAGCTCTTTAGCCTGGTACACCGCCGCCGGAATTTCGATCATCACGCCAATCGGCGGCATCGGCACGTCGGCGCCTTCGTCACGCACTTCGCCCCAGGCGCGGTGAATCAAATGCAGAGCCTCTTCCAGCTCATGGGTGCCGGAGATCATCGGTAGCAGAATGCGCAGGTTGTTCAGGCCTTCGCTGGCCTTGAGCATGGCGCGGGTCTGCACGAGGAAGATTTCAGGGTGGTCGAGGGTTACTCGAATGCCGCGCCAGCCAAGGAAGGGGTTGTCCTCCTTGATCGGGAAGTAGGACAGTGACTTATCGCCGCCGATGTCCAGGCTGCGCATCGTCACCGGCAACGGGTGGAAGGCTTGCAGTTGCTCGCGATAAATCGCCAGCTGCTCCTTCTCGCTCGGGAACCGTTGGTTGATCATGAACGGCACTTCGGTGCGGTACAGCCCTACCCCTTCGGCGCCGCGCTGTTGCGCGCGGGCCACATCGGCGAGCAGGCCGGTGTTGACCAGCAGCGGCACGCGGTGGCCGTCGAGGGTCACGCACGGCAGTTCGCGCAGCGAATCCAGGCCCAGCGCCAGTTGTTTCTCTTCTTCCACCACCTCGGCATATTGCTTGCGCAAAAGCTCGCTGGGGTTGGTGAAGACTTCGCCGCGATGGCCGTCGACGATCATGTCGATGCCGTCGACCTTGGAATACGGCAGGTCCACCAGGCCCATGACCGTCGGAATACCCATGGCCCGGGCCAGGATCGCGACGTGGGAGTTACCCGAACCCAGAACCGAAACCAGGCCCACCAGTTTGCCTTCCGGCACTTCGCCAAGCATGGTGGCGGTCAGCTCTTCACTGATCAGGATGGTGTTGTCGGGGTAGACCAGGTTGGTGGTGCGGTCTTCCTGCAGGTAGGCCAACAGACGGCGACCAAGGTCACGCACATCCGAGGCACGCTCGCGCAGGTAGGCGTCGTCCATCAACTCGAAACGGTTGACGTGATCGGTGACCACTTGGCGCAGCGCGCCCTGGGCCCACTGGCCGGTCTTGATCACGGTTTTGACTTCATTACCCAGCGACGCGTCGTCGAGCATCATCTGGTACACGTCGAACAGCGCGCGCTCTTCGGGGCGCAGTTGCGTGGCCAGCTTGGTCGACAGGTTGCGCATGTCGGCGCGCACGCCTTCCAGGGCGGTTTTGAACAGTTTGATTTCGGCGTCGATGTCGTGGACGGTCTTGTCCGGCACCACATCGAGGTCGGCCGGTGGCAGCATGACCACCGCCGTACCAACGGCAGCACCCGGCGAACCCGGCACGCCGACGAACTTGGCTTCCTGGATGCCCTTGCCCTGACGGCCCAGGCCGCGAATCGAGCCCGTCGCCTCGGCGTGGGCAATAACCCCGGCAAGCTGCGCGCTCATGGTCACGAGGAAGGCTTCTTCACCTTCGTCGAACTGGCGGCGTTCTTTTTGCTGGATGACCAACACGCCGACAACGCGGCGGTGGTGAATGATCGGTGCGCCGAGGAACGAGGCGTAGCGCTCTTCGCCGGTTTCGGCAAAGTAGCGGTAACGCGGGTGATCGGCCGCGTTTTCGAGGTTCAGGGGTTCTTCACGCGTCCCCACCAAGCCCACCAGACCTTCATTGGGCGCCATGCTGACCTTGCCGATGGAGCGCTTGTTCAGGCCCTCGGTGGCCATCAGCACAAAACGGTTGGTCTCGGGGTCCAGCAGGTAAACCGAGCAGACCTGGCTGCCCATGGCTTCCTTGACGCGCAACACAATAATCCCCAACGCCGCCTTGAGATCCTTGGCGGAGTTAACTTCCTGGACGATCTTGCGCAGCGTATTGAGCATGGCTCGGGGTCGAACTCCGTCGTCAGTCGCGCGCTAAAAGGCGCGGGGCAAGCTCTTTGAGAGCGCGACGATAAACCTCGCGCTTGAATGTCACCACCTGGCCCAACGGGTACCAATAGCTGACCCAACGCCAGCCATCGAACTCCGGTTTACCGGTCAAATCCATCCGCACCCGCTGCTCGTTGGAGATCAGGCGCAGGAGAAACCATTTCTGCTTCTGGCCGATGCACAGCGGTTGGCTGTGGGTACGCACCAGGCGTTGCGGCAAACGATAGCGCAACCAGCCACGGGTACAGGCCAGAATTTGCACATCTTCGCGCTCAAGGCCGACTTCTTCGTTCAACTCACGGTACAAGGCGTCTTCAGGGGTTTCGTCGGGGTTGATTCCACCTTGAGGAAACTGCCAGGCATCTTGGTTGATTCGGCGAGCCCATAGCACCTGTCCGGCATCATTCGTAAGAATAATCCCGACATTAGGACGGAAACCATCGGGGTCGATCACGGCAACAACCTCGCAAACGCATGTCGCCGCATTGTTCCACAAAGGTTGTTCCAGCGGCAACGAGGCTTCTTACCTTATGTGCACTCTTGTGAAAAGACCGTATTCTGGACGCCTTTTTACAGACTTTTCAGCGAGTAACTGCAATGCGCCTGGCTTTATTCGACTTGGACAACACGCTTCTGGGCGGTGACAGCGATCACGCCTGGGGCGATTACCTCTGCGAACGCGGGATTCTCGACGCGGTGGCCTACAAGGCCCGCAACGACGAGTTTTACCAGGACTACCTGGCCGGCACGCTGGATAACGCCGAGTACCTGAACTTCTGCCTGGAAATCCTCGGCCGCACCGAGATGGCCCAGCTGAACGAGTGGCACAACGACTACATGCGCGACTGCATCGAGCCGATCATGCTGCCCAAGGCCGTGGAACTGCTGGCCAAACACCGCGCTGCGGGCGATAAGCTGGTGATCATCACCGCCACCAACCGCTTCGTCACCGCGCCGATTGCCGCACGCCTGGGCGTTGAAACCCTGATCGCCACTGAATGCGAGATGGAAAATGGCCGCTACACCGGGCGCAGCACCGATGTGCCGTGCTTCCGTGAAGGCAAGGTGACGCGCCTGAATCGTTGGCTGGAAGAAACCGGGTACAGCCTGGAAGACAGCTACTTCTACAGCGACTCGATGAACGATTTGCCGTTGCTGGAGCAAGTGACCCACCCGGTGGCGGTGGATCCGGACCCGAATTTGCGGGCTGAAGCCCAGAAGCGAGGTTGGCCGGTGATTACGCTGCGTAGCTGATGGCCCTATCGGGGGCAAGCCCCCTCCCACACTCGACCGCATTCCAAAGGATCTACTCGGTTAAATGTGGGAGGGGGCTTGCCCCCGATGCAGCCGACGCGGTTTAAAGCCTTAAACCGGCTTGGCACCCATCAACCCGGCAATCGCCACAAACCCCACCAGGCTGACCACCGCCAGCACCAACGTGAAATTCAGGCTACCGCCCTCGCCTTTACGCAGGTGATTAAGCCGCGCCACCAGCCAGATCCAGGCCAGCGCCGCCACGGTGTAGAGGATGCTGGAGCCCAGAATCCAGGTTTGCCCCAGCGGCCAGCCGGTCATATGCACCAGCCACCAGCCGGTAAACGGCATGCTGACCATGCACACCCCCATCAGCAACCACACAAACGCCCACGGACGTTGCACGGTAGCGGTCGGACCGACGCTGCGTTTGCGCCAGGCAAGTACCGCAAGGCCCAGGCCGCTGAGCAGCAATAACACAGTGGCGGTGATGTGGATCACCTTGAGGGTGGTCAGCGTTTCCATGGTCTTGATTCCTTGAAGGCCGCTCAGTCAGCGTAGTCGCTTAACCGAGGAACAGCTGGTAGGCCGGGTTTTCGCTTTCATCCCAGTACGGGTAGCCGATTTGCGCCAAGGCCGCCGGCACCAGATGGCGCTCGTCCGCCGGCACTTGCAGGCCTGCGACCACACGGCCATCGGCCGCGCCGTGGTTGCGGTAGTGGAACATCGAGATGTTCCAGCGCCCGCCCAGTTTGTTCAGGAAGTTGAACAACGCTCCCGGACGCTCCGGGAATTCGAAACGGAACACCAGCTCATCGCTGACTTTGGCCGCATGCCCGCCGACCATGTGGCGGATATGCAACTTGGCCAGTTCGTTCTCGGTCAGGTCCAGCACCGGGAAACCCTGACTGGTGAGGCTGGCAATCAGCGCGCTGCGCGGGTCGTTTTCCGGGTGCGTCTGCACGCCGACGAAGATGTGCGCCTCGCGCCCGGAGTGGTAGCGGTAGTTGAATTCGGTGATCTGGCGCTTGCCCACGGCCTCGCAGAACGCCTTGAAGCTGCCCGGTTGCTCGGGAATGGTCACCGCGATGATGGCTTCGCGGCCTTCACCCAGCTCGGCGCGTTCGGCCACGTGGCGCAGGCGGTCGAAGTTGACGTTGGCGCCGGAGTCGATGGCCACCAGGGTTTGCCCGGTGATGCCCCGCGTTTCCACGTATTTCTTGATACCCGCCACGCCAAGCGCGCCAGCAGGCTCGGTGATGGAGCGCGTGTCGTCGTAGATGTCCTTGATCGCCGCGCAGATTTCATCGGTGCTGACGGTGATCACTTCGTCCACATAGTCTTTGCAGATGTCGAAGGTGTGCTGGCCGATCTGTGCTACCGCCACGCCATCGGCGAAGATGCCGACGGTTGGCAGCACCACACGCTCGCCCGCCGCCATGGCGGCCTGCAGGCAGTTGGAGTCATCCGGCTCGACACCGATGATCTTGATTTCAGGGCGCAGGTATTTCACGTACGCCGCAATACCGGCGATCAGCCCGCCGCCGCCCACCGGTACGAAAATCGCGTCCAGCGGCCCAGGGTGCTGACGCAGAATCTCCATCGCCACGGTGCCCTGCCCGGCAATGGTGTGCGGATCATCGTAGGGGTGAATGTAGACGTAGCCTTTTTCGTCGACCAGTTTGAGCGAATAGGCCAGGGCTTCCGGGAAGGAATCGCCGTGCAGCACCACTTTGCCGCCACGCGAACGCACGCCTTCAACTTTGATTTCCGGGGTGGTCTTGGGCATCACGATGGTGGCCTTGACCCCCAGCACCTTGGCCGCCAGGGCCAGGCCCTGGGCGTGGTTGCCGGCAGACGCGGTGACCACGCCGCGCGCACGTTCCTCGCTGCTCAGTTGGGTCAACTTGTTGTAGGCGCCGCGAATCTTGAACGAGAACACCGGCTGCAAGTCTTCACGCTTGAGCCAGACCTTGTTGCCCAGCCGCTCGGAGAGCTGGCGGGCGGTCTGCAAGGGGGTTTCTACGGCAACGTCGTAGACGCGCGAGGTGAGGATCTTTTTGACGTACTGTTCAAGCATCGGCGGGAATCACTGAGCAGGTTGGGCAGGGCCAAGGAGTCTAACCCGGCTTTTGGCCGGGCGACCACACGAATCCCGAGGTTTTGTTGGGTTATACTCGCCGCCCTCGATAACTCCCCGCCCGTTCCGGAGCCCGCATGACCCAGGATCAACTCAAACAGGCAGTGGCCCAGGCCGCCGTCGATTTAATCCTTCCTAAACTCGACGACAAGAGCATCGTCGGTGTCGGCACCGGCTCCACCGCCAACTGCTTTATCGATGCGCTGGCCCAGCACAAAGGTGCGTTCGACGGCGCCGTGGCCAGCTCCGAAGCCACCGCCGCACGCCTCAAGGGCCATGGCATTCCGGTGTACGAGCTCAACACCGTGAGCGACCTGGAGTTCTATGTCGACGGCGCCGATGAAAGCGACGAACACCTGAACCTGATCAAAGGCGGTGGCGCTGCCCTGACCCGCGAGAAGATCGTCGCGGCCGTGGCCAAGACCTTTATCTGCATTGCGGACGCCAGCAAGCTGGTGCCGGTACTCGGCGCATTCCCGCTGCCGGTGGAAGTGATCCCGATGGCCCGCAGCCACGTGGCCCGCGAGCTGGTCAAGCTGGGCGGCGACCCGGTGTACCGCGAAGGCGTGTTGACCGACAACGGCAACATCATCATTGATGTGTTCAACATGCAGATCACCAACCCGGTGCAGCTGGAGACGCAGATCAATGCGATCGTCGGCGTGGTAACCAATGGGTTGTTCGCCGCGCGTCCGGCTGATGTGTTGCTGCTGGGCACGTCTGAAGGCGTGAAAACCCTGAAGGCTTAAAAAACCGCGACCCCCCCTGTGGGAGCCGGGTTTGTGTGGGAGCGGGCTTGCTCGCGAATGCGGTGTGTCAGTCGCTGGATCAGTTGCCTGACACACCGTCTTCGCGAGCAAGCCCGCTCCCACATTTGCTATGTGCTGACCTCGATATTTATGTAACAAGAATGCTACTTTTCGCTGCATCCCCTCGCCAAAATCGTGCTTCACCTCACGGCATGTCGTACCTTCCTCAGTATCAAATCCGTTACAAATTACAGCCAGGCGACCCACGCGTTTAACAATGCGCCACTTTGCAGTCGCTCAAGGAATGAGGCGCGCATTGTGCAATGGGTCTGGGCTTGACCTTCCCATCACCTCAAGGACGACCTTGTGATAAAGCCCCTAGCCCTCGCGATCAGCGTGGTCGGCAGCCTGCTGTCGACACATACCCAGGCCTACGATTACGGCCAGCACGCCAACACCACCCTGGAAAAGCTGATCAACGATTACCCCGGCCGGTATCGCGGCACCGCCAATTTCGCCGGCGCAGCAGATTGGATGCAAAGCCAGATGGGCTCGGCCTACAGCCTCAGTCGCCAGAACTTCACCTGGAACAACGGCACTCGCGCCTCGCAAAACGTGGTGGCCTACGCCGCCGGCACCACGGCGCAATACGTGGTGATTGGCGCGCATTTTGACACCTACTTCGGCCGCCCGACCCTGCAAGGCCTGGACGACAATGGCTCCGGCGCCAGCGTGCTGACCGAAGTGGCGAAGAACCTGGGCGGCCTGCAGTTGGAAAACGGTCTGCAAATCGTCGGCTTCGGCGCGGAAGAAGAAGGCCTGCGCGGCTCCAAGGCGTTTGTCGACTCACTCAGCGCCAGCCAGCGCGCGAACATGCTGGCGATGATCAACCTCGACAGCCTGATCACCGGCGACATGATGTACGCCCACGCCGGCCAGAACAGCACGGCCAACCCCGCCCTGGCTTCGCTGCGTGAACACACATTCCAGATCGCCAAGGAATTGAACATCCCACTGTTCACCAACCCTGGCCTGGACCCGCAATACCCCAAGGGCACCGGCTGTTGCAGCGATGGCGAGCCGTTCGAGCCGCTGAACATCCCGATTCTGTATATCGAAGCCACCAACTGGGAGCTGGGCGACCTGGACGGCTACACCCAGACCAACAACCCGAAAATTCCGGGTGGCTCCACCTGGCATGACCCGGCCGAGGACAACAAAGCCGTGCTCACCGATGCCTTCGGCCAGGCGCGCATCGACCAGCGCCTGCGTGACTATTCGCGC
This sequence comes from Pseudomonas sp. RGB, assembly GCF_007713445.1. Classification (NCBI taxonomy): domain Bacteria; kingdom Pseudomonadati; phylum Pseudomonadota; class Gammaproteobacteria; order Pseudomonadales; family Pseudomonadaceae; genus Pseudomonas; species Pseudomonas sp. RGB. Next base: position 303,727 of record NZ_VMSH01000001.1, read on the forward strand.
CTGCTCAGCCGCCTGGTGCTGGAGTTGACCAACGCCGACCTGATGGCCTCGACCGCCTCGGGCGGCGCCGTTGCGCGCAACATGCAAGACAACTTGCAGCGCCAGCACCAGGCCATGGTGCGGCTGCATGATCGGCGCTGGCTGACCATGCAGTCCGCCAGCCGCGAGGCGGGCAGTTTTGATGGCGAAATTGGCGTGGACGGCGAATACAGCCCGGACAGCGGCTTCGACAGCCCGCTCAACCCCGAGGCGCGGCGCCTGGGCGTGCATGCGCTGGGCGACTACCAACTCACGTCCAGCCTGAACATCGGCGCCAGCCTGAGCTACCTCAACGGGCGCGACACCCTCGAACACCGCGGCAAACTCGACAGCGACACCTGGCAGGCGGCGGTCTACGCCTTGCTCAACGACGGCGGGCCGAGCTGGCTGGCCGGCGACCTGAGCGTCGGGCGTACGCGCTTTGATTCCAAGCGCAACCTGTTGATCCAGGCCAATGGCGGCCCGATCTTGCTCAATCAGCAACTGAGCGGCAACACCGACGCTCTGTCCTTGGGCGCGCGCGTCCTGGGCGGCTACGACTTCGACTTCGGCACGGTCAAGAGTGGGCCGTTTGCCGGTCTGGATTACAGCCACGCGCGCATCGATAAATTCCACGAGAAACAGAACCTGCGCACGGCGCTTGAGTATCAGGACCAATCCTTCGACTCCCTGGAAGCCAGCCTCGGTTGGCGCGTACGCGGTGCCGTCGCCCTGCCCTATGGCTTGAGCCTGCTGCCTTACGGCGACATCGCCTGGGTCAAGGAATTGGCTGACGGGCGTCTCGACGACCTGCAATTGACCGCCCACGCCGACGGCCGGGCGCGCACCGCCAAACTGGGTGCCGTGGACAAAAGCTTTGGCCGCGCCCAAGTCGGCAGCCAGCTGGCGATCACCCCGCAGTTGGGCGTTTACGCCGAGGTAAACAGCCGCCTGGGGCATGCCGAAGGCAGCCAGACCGGCTATTCGCTGGGTGTGCAGTGGATGTTTTGATCAGGGTTTCTTGAACACGTAAAACAGATTTGGCTCGCTGACCAGGTACAAGCTGCCTTGGTCGTCCATGGCGATGCCCTCGGCCTGAGGCACACGTTTTTGCAGGCCATGGCGCCCGTTGAGCAGAGAAAGGCTGCTTAGCGGGCGACCGTCGATGTCCAACTCCAGCACCAGAAACGACTCATCCGACAGCGCCAGCAGATGCCCGCTGCGCTCGTCGTATTGCAAGCTCGACAAATCGCGCACAAACAGTCCGGCATCGCGCTTGGGGTTGTTGATGACGTGCACCGAGTAGGTTTTTTCCGGCTTGAAATGAGGGAAACCGTGCACCTCGTAAATCAGCATCGGGTCACGTTCCTTGGCCACAAACAGGCGCTTGCCGACCGAGTCGTAGGCCAGGCCCTCGAAACCCTTGTTGCCGCCCATGTGTACGCCCAATGTCATCTGCTCCGCATCGGCGGCGTCGAGGAACTGGGTGTCGTCGTTCACGTGCACTTTGATCAGCCGCTGCTGACGCTCATCGCTGATCACGTAGATGTTGTCGCTGATGAACTCCACCGCTTCGGCATCGCCAAAGCCCACCAGTGGAATGCGCCGCAAAATCTTGCCGTCCAGGGACAGTTCGACCAGCTCGGCGTTTTTATTGGTGACGGTAAACAGGCTTTTGCGCACCGGGTCATAGGTGAGGGCCGAAACATCATCGTCGAGGCCTTCGATCACCTTGGCTTCCAGGCTGACGCGATAATCGGCCAGGCCGATGGAGCGCTCATCGGCAGGCTGGCGCCAGGCCTGCCAGTTAAACCAAGCGCGCTCGAACAGACGCAATTGCTGTGCAACCACACCGGCGGCCACCAGGGCGATCAGCAGCACAGTAAAAAACGCGGGTTTGGGGCGGGCGAATCGACGCATCAGGGCAGCTCGAAGTCAAAAAGTGGCGAATGAATATCACGCCTGTCTGAATTTAAACTTAAACGCTGCCGGATGTCTGACGAATGCCGCTATTGGGGAAATGTCCGACGTAATCGTGGGTTATTTCTGTTTCTCGAAACGGTAGAACAGGTTCGGCTCACTGACCATGTACAACGTGCCGCTCTCGTCCATGGTCACGCCTTCGGCACGCGGAATGGTGCGCTTGAGGCCGTTGAAGCCGCCGAGCAAGGTCATGAAGCTGACTTGCTCGCCCTTTTCATCCAGCTCCAGCAACAGGTGGGAGTCGGCCGACAATGCCAGCAAGTGGCCGGTACGCGGATCGACGGCAAGGGCCGAAAGGTTGCGCATGTCCAGCTCGGTGCTGGCGAGTTTTTGCTTGTCACCCGTCAGCGTGGTGCCATCGCTTTTCCAGGTGAACAGCGCCGGTGGGCGCTCCTCGCCCAGCACGAGCTGTTGATTGCGCTTGTCCCAGGTGATGCCTTCGAAGGCTTTGTTCTGATCCTTGGACGGGCCCAGGTCGTAGCTCCTGAAGTCAGCGATATTCAGTTGCTGGGTGCCGGCATCGACTTTCACCACGGTGAGCGTGTGCATGCGCTCATCGACAATGGCCATCAAGCCGTTCTCCATCATCGTCAGGCCTTCCGGGTTGTTCCAGCCGTTGAGTGGCATCTTGCGCAGCACATCGCCTTGCAGGCTCAACTCAACCAGGAACGGGTTTTTGCCCATCACGGAAAACAGGGTTTTGGTCTGCGGATTGTAGGAAAGATCCGAAGCCTCATCCTTCTCCATGCCGGGCAGCAACTTGCCGTCGATGACCGCATGGTAGTCCGGCAGCCAGACGCTGGCCTGCTGCTCAGCCGGCGTTTCAAAGCGTTCCGCCACCCACAGTACGCCACGATCATCCCAATGCATGAGCCAGGCAACGCCATACACAATCGCCCCGGCGAGGAACAGCCAGGAATACCAGCGCAGGGCAAAACGGGAACGGGGCTTGGGTGCAGCGGAGGGCAAAGTCACGGCCATTGAGCGCTTTTCCGGAAAGTCAGCGTTAGGTGATAGCACAGGATCAGCGGGCCCGCGCGCAGGAGGCTGTGGATTATCCGGATGGTGTGTGAAAAAAATGCAAAAGCCAGATGTTTCGGACCACTCAGACCAATGTGGGAGCTGGCTTGCCTGCGATGCAGGCACCTCGGTGTGTCAGTGACACTGAGGTGATGCTATCGCAGGCAAGCCAGCTCCCACATTTGAAGGCATGCCGTCTTTAGCGAACGCTGCTTTCGAAACGGCTCACACCCGTCAACTCCAGCACCAGCTCATCCCCCACATTCAGCGGCCCCACACCGGCCGGGGTGCCCGTGAGAATCACGTCACCGGCCTGCAGCGAGAAGCAGCCAGCCATGTGCTGGATCATCGGGATAATCGGGTTGAGCATCTGCGAGCTGTTGCCGTCCTGGCGCACTTCGCCGTTGATGGTCAGGCGAATACCGATATCGGTCACGTCCGCAAAGGTGCTGCCGACCACGAACGGGGCAATCACTGCGGCGCCATCGAACGACTTGGCGATTTCCCAGGGCAGGCCTTTGGCTTTCAGCTCGGCCTGTTTGTCGCGCAAGGTCAAATCCAGGGCCGGCGCGAAGCCAGAGATAGCGTCGAGTACTTCTTCACGGCTGGGTTTGTTCGACAGGGGCTTGCCGATCAACACCGCGATTTCCGCCTCGTAGTGCACCGAGCCGCGGTCGGTCGGGATGGCGAAACCGCCTTCCAGCGCGACCACGCAGCTGCCCGGCTTGATGAACAGCAACGGTTCGGTGGGCACCGGGTTGTCCAGTTCCTTGGCATGTTCGGCGTAGTTACGCCCGATGCACACCACTTTGCCCAAGGGAAAGTGGATGTTGGTGCCGTCGACGTACTTGTGCTGGTAGCTCATGAAACGACTCCTACAGGGGCGATTAAACAGCGAAGATCTTGCCAGGGTTCATGATCCCGTTGGGGTCGAACACCGCTTTGACTGCCTTCATGTATTCGATTTCAACCGGCGAGCGGCTGTATGTCAGGTAATCACGCTTGGTCATGCCCACGCCGTGTTCGGCGGAGATCGAGCCGTTGTACTTCTCGACGGTTTCGAACACCCACTTGTTGACGGTGGCGCACTTGGCGAAGAACTCGTCCTTGCTCAGGTTTTCCGGCTTGAGGATGTTCAGGTGCAGGTTGCCGTCGCCGATATGGCCAAACCAGACAATTTCGAAGTCGGGGTAGTGTTCGCCGACGATCGCGTCGATTTCTTTCAAAAACGCCGGCACTTTGGAGACAGTCACCGAGATGTCGTTCTTGTAGGGCGTCCAGTGGGAAATGGTCTCGGAGATGTACTCGCGCAGCTTCCACAGGTTGTGCAGTTGGGTTTCGCTCTGGCTCATCACGCCGTCCAGTACCCAGCCTTGTTCGACGCAATGCTCAAAGGTTTCCAGGGCGTGGTTGGCGACTTCTTCGGTGGTGGCTTCGAATTCCAGCAGCGCGTAGAACGGGCAATCGGTTTCGAACGGTGCCGGCACGTCGCCTCGGCCCATGACCTTGGCCAAGGCTTTGTCGGAGAAGAATTCGAAGGCGGTCAGGTCCAGCTTGCTCTGGAACGCGTGCAGCACCGGCATGATCGAGTCGAAATCCGTGGTACCGAGCACCATGGCGGTGAGGTTTTTCGGCGCACGGTCCAAGCGCATGGTGGCTTCGACCACAAAGCCCAAAGTGCCTTCAGCGCCGATAAACAGCTGGCGCATGTCGTAGCCGGTGGCGTTCTTGATCAGGTCGCGGTTCAGTTCCAGCACATCACCCTTGCCGGTGACCACTTTCATGCCGGCCACCCAGTTACGGGTCATGCCGTAGCGAATGACCTTGATCCCGCCGGCATTGGTGCCGATATTGCCGCCAATCTGGCTCGAACCGGACGACGCGAAATCCACCGGGTAATAAAGACCTTTTTCTTCAGCGACGTTCTGCAATTGCTTGGTGACCACACCCGGCTGACACACGGCGGTGCGGTCGGTGAGGTTCACTTCGAGAATCTGGTTCATGTAGTCGAACGACACCACCACTTCGCCATTCGCCGCCACCGCAGCAGCCGACAGCCCAGTGCGGCCGCCGGAAGGCACCAGCGCAACCTTATGTTCGTTGGCCCAACGCACGATGGCTTGCACTTGCTCGGTGGTCTTGGGGAACACAATGGCGCTAGGCGCGGGTGCGAAGTGCTTGGTCCAATCCTTGCCGTAAGCCTCCAGGGAGTCTGCATCGGTCAGCACTTTGCCAGGCTCAACCAGGGTCTTCAGCTCATCAATCAGGGCAGGATGGGTCATCGACAGAACTCTCGAACAATTCATGGTCATCCTGAGAACGCTTCACGTCGCAGGAATGGGTGTTTAGCGGGGCACGTATGCTAGCATACCGCCCCCGCAGGACAGAGCCCAAGGGCGTTTCTGCGGTGACGGCTTTCCTGCCGTCCGGGTCAGCTTGCGCTGCTCGATTCCCTGCCATTTTTCTCCGGGATACAGGTTTACGCAGATGAGCAAGACTTCTCTCGATAAGAGCAAGATCAAGTTCCTTCTTCTGGAAGGCGTCCACCCATCGGCTGTCGACGTACTGAAGGCCGCTGGGTACTCCAGCATTGAGTACATCACCAGTTCTCTGCCGGAAGCCCAGTTAAAGGAAAAGATCGCCGACGCGCACTTTATCGGCATTCGCTCCCGCACTCAGCTGACCGAAGAGATCTTCGACCACGCCAAGAAACTCGTGGCTGTCGGCTGTTTCTGCATCGGCACCAACCAGGTCGACCTCAACGCAGCGCGCGAGCGCGGCATCGCGGTGTTCAACGCACCGTACTCCAACACCCGTTCCGTTGCGGAGCTGGTATTGGCCGAGGCCATCCTGTTGCTGCGCGGCATCCCTGAGAAGAACGCTTCCTGCCACCGTGGCGGCTGGATCAAAAGCGCGGCCAACTCCTTCGAAATCCGCGGCAAGAAGCTGGGTATCGTCGGCTATGGCTCGATCGGCACGCAGTTGTCGGTTCTGGCCGAAGGCCTGGGCATGCAGGTGTTCTTCTACGACACCCTGACCAAGCTGCCGCTGGGCAACGCCACTCAAGTGGCGAGCCTGACCGAGCTGCTGGGCATGTCCGACATCGTCACCCTGCACGTACCGGAAACCGCTGAGACCCAGTGGATGATCGGCGAGAAGGAAATCCGCGCCATCAAGAAAGGCGGCATCCTGATCAACGCTGCGCGCGGCACCGTGGTTGAGCTGGACGCCCTGGCTGACGCGATCAAGGACAAGCACCTGATCGGCGCCGCGATCGACGTGTTCCCGGTGGAGCCACGCTCCAACGACGACATCTTCGAAAGCCCGCTGCGTGGCCTGGACAACGTGATCCTGACCCCGCACATCGGCGGTTCCACCGCTGAAGCCCAAGCCAACATCGGCCTGGAAGTGTCGGAGAAGCTGGTCAAGTACAGCGACAACGGTACCTCGGTGTCTTCGGTCAACTTCCCGGAAGTGGCGCTGCCGGCTCACCCTGGCAAGCACCGTCTGCTGCACATCCACCAGAACATCCCTGGCGTGATGATGGAGATCAACAAGGTCTTCGCAGAAAACGGCATCAACATCTCGGGTCAGTTCCTGCAGACCAACGAGAAGGTCGGCTACGTGGTCATCGACGTCGACGCCGAGTACTCGGACCTGGCGCAAGAGAAGCTGCAGCACATCAACGGCACGATTCGTAGCCGCGTGTTGTTCTAAGGTTTCAACGCAGCACAAAAAGGGAGCCCCTCGGGGCTCCCTTTTTCACATCTGAACAAATCTTACTTGACGTTAACCGTGATGACTTTCGAGGCTACAGTCGGGTTGAACTGCATGTGCAGTTTGTCGCCGGCTACCAGCTGCAAGGTGTGCTTGCCAGGGGTGAGGGTCAGCTCGGTTTCGGTCTGGGCCTTGCCGTAGTGGATCACGGTGTCGGTGGCCGGGATCGGCACGCTGGCGTCAGGCAGCTCTTTCTGGTCGATCAGCAGGTGGTGGTGGCCAGTGCCTGGGTCCTGGCTGGTGGCCGGGGCCAGTTTCAGGCCTCCCATGCCGAATTTGACGGTGAAGGTTTTATCGACAGTGGCGCCGTCTTTTGGCGACACGATAAAGACTTTGGCGCCTTCAGGCGGCGCGCTGCGTGGGATACCGTCAGCAGCGGTAGCCAACATCGAAGCACCCAGCAGAACGCTGGCCAGGGTGGCACGGGACAAAAAGGCTTTCATTCGCTTCTCCAGTTTTTCTATGAAATCTGTAGGGTTATGACAACTTCGCGACAAATTGCTGTCCAAGGCACTCAACACCATAGCAAAGCGATGCTGAACGGCCCCTCGCGTAGACGAATTCATCAGGAGCGACCATGCGCTTTTCGCCTGGCCTTGTACTTTTGCTGCCCCTTCTGAGCCCTTTGGCTCACGCCGAATTGATTGATGATGTGTTTGATCGTGGCGAACTGCGCATCGCCCTGGAGGCCAACACACCGCCGTTCAACTTCAAGGACGGCGACAAGCTCACCGGCTTTGAAGTGGAACTGGGCGAGCAGCTGGCGAAGGAAATGGATGTGCGCCCCTCATTCATCACCACCGATGACGCCGACATGCTGCCAGGCGTTGAAACCGGCAAGTACGACGTAGCCATCAACCATATCGCTATGACTGCCGAGCTGCAGGATCGTTTCGATTTCAGCGATCCCTACAAGGAAACACCTGAGCTGGCCATTCCCTTCCAAAAGGGCAACCCGGCATTCAAAAACAGCCTGGACAAGGCGTTGCAGCAGGTGAAGGCGGATGGTCGCTTGAAGGCGCTGACGCAGAAGTGGTTTGAAGGCGACACACCGGTCCTCAAGACACCCTAGATCAATTGTGGGAGCGGGCTTGCCCGCGAAGACGGAGTGTCAGTACCAGAAACAGTGACTGACGCACCGCCTTCGCGAGCAAGCCCGCTCCCACATGTTGATTCAGGGGAGGGTTTAGCGTTGGGCCAAGGCCGCAGCCGCCTCAGGCAACTCCAGCTCACTGAACACCAACACGCCGTGGCGCTTGAGCAACGCCGCCGTCACGCCTTCGCCGCTGACCTTAACCCCAGTGAACGTGCCGTCATAGGTCAGCACGTTGCCGCAGGACGGGCTATTGGCCTTGAGAATGGCGACACGGATATTGTGGCGTCGCACCAGCGCCAGGGCTTGGCGGGCGCCATCGAGAAAGGCGGCGCTGAAGTCTTCACCTTCAGCGGTCAGCACCCGGGCACGGCCCTCCCACACATCGATGCCCTGCCCGCCCGGGATTTCGGCAGAGGGCCGGGGCGTCGGCAAACCGCCCGACACTTCCGGGCAGATCGCCACCACACGGCCTTCAGCCTGCCACGCCGCCAATTGATCAAACGGGCCGCTGGCGCCGCCGTCGTAGCGCACTTTGTGCCCGAGCAGGCAGCGACTGATCAGAATCTTTTCCATGTTTAAAACGGCTCGTTACCCCGCCGGCGAAACCAGCCGGTCAGGGACAGGCGTTCGCGCGTGGCGGGCAGGACTTCGTGGGGCACCTCCCCGGACAGGAACACCACCAGGCTACCGCCGGTGGGCACCACGTCGTATTCGACGCCGCCCTTGAGGTACATGCGCAACTGGCCGCCATGTTCTGGCAGCCAGGCGTCGTTCAAGTAGACCACCGCCGAGACCATGCGCCGGTCATCATCGCGAAAGCGGTCCAGGTGCTTGAGGTAAAACGCACCCGGGGGGTACATCGCAAAGTGGCTTTCGAAATCTTCCAGGCCCAGGAACAGCCCGCGGTTCATGGCCGACCGCAGGCTGTCCATCACGCCCATGTAGGTCTCGCAGACCGCTGCATCACCCTCTTCCAACCATTGGATACGGTCACCGCGAATACCCTCGCGAATCTCCTGGGCCGGCCCGCGCCCTACGGCTGCAGGTGCCAATTCCCCCTCAGCCGCACGTTTACGGCACTCAGCCGCCAGTTCCAGGGTCAGAGCCTGGGGCAGGAAGCCGTTCTGCTGCGACCAGCCTTTTTCGGCCAGGTCGTCGACAATGCGTTGCAGCAGGGGATGATCGAGGGGTATTTGCATGGCGCGCATAGTATCCATACGCCTGTGAATCCGACAGAGCCGCCGAGCGTCTGAATACACTTTAGTCAGGTGACCGATAGGATTTCTCGACAAATCCTACGCCCGACACGGACAATAGTGGCCGACTGACAGGAGTCCATATGCGTCGTTTGTTTTTTTCCGTGCTGATGTTCTGCGTTTTGCCCGCTTGGGCAGACGGCCATGACCAGTTGTACAAGGTCGCCGGCTGGGCCGAACAGCGTGCGCATTTCAATGACGCTCTGAGTGCCGCTCAGCAACGCTACCGCAACAGCTTGCCGCCGGCGGTGTACCAGGCGCTGGTGGACAACAGCAATAAACGCTTTGCCGCCCAGGCCGTGGACCAGCGTGCCGAGGCGCAATTGCGCAAGAACCTGGCGGACCCGAAACCCGCCCTGGCGTTTTTTCAATCACCGTTGGGCCGTAAGATTGTCGCCGCCGAGTTGCTGGCCACACGCCGCGACCAGTTGGCGAAAAACGCCCAAGGCCTGCCACACATCGAGGCCGATGCCACTCGCAGCCTGATCATCGGCCACCTGGCCCAGGCGCTGCCTGCCCGTGAAGCCGGTGCGGAAGTCAGCCTGGCGATTGCCGGTGTGGCCGCCGACAGCTTGAGCCAGATGATTCCGGGTCTGTTGGGCGGTGGGCAGGCTCAGGGCATGTTGAATGGGCAGCGTGAGCGGCTGATGCAGCAGATCGGCAATGACCTGAACAATACGTTGCTGTACGTCTATCGGGATTTATCTGACCCGGAACTGGAAGAATTCGCCACGTTTGCCGAGTCGCCGGCAGGTCGGGCGTATTACAAGGCGGCGTTGGCAGCCATTCGCGCAGGGCTTGCAGTAGGCCAGAGCACCTCAAGCCTGTCGCAGTAAAAACTGTGGGAGCTGGCTTGCCTGCGATAGCGGTGGGACAGCACCTCAAAGGCTAACTGACAGATCGCTATCGCGGGCAAGCCCGCTCCCACATTTGGATTGTGTTACTTCAGGTGATCCGTGAGAAAGCTGAAGTATTGCTCGCGCATCGGCGCAATCTCATTCGCCAAATGATGCCTGCCACGCGGGATCATCAACACTTCAGGCTGATCAAACTTGCCCCGCAGCACCTGCAAGTTGTGCTGCCAGTCCACCGTCATGTCTTCCTCACCCTGCACAATCACCGGCCGCCGTGGGCTGCGCGGTGCGGCTTCGATGCGCTTGATCCAGCGTGCCAGCGCGCCCACCCAGGCGGTCGGCAAGTGGCGCGGCTGCAGCGGGTCAGCTTCCAGGAACGGCTTGAACGCAGGGTCGTTGGTGTTCTCGCTGAACCGCCGCGCGATGCCTTTGACGAAGGGCCGCAGCAGGTAATAGCTGACCTGCGACCAACCCCACGCACGCGGGCGCACCAAGGGTGACAGCAGGAAGGTCTTGCCCTGCGCCGGGCTGTCGGCGCCGTGATGGAGCACATGGTCCACCACCACTGCGCCGCCGGTGCTTTGCCCGAACAGATGCCAGGGCTGCGGCAATTGCAGCGCCGTGGCCTGGGCAAACAGCGCCTGCACCACGTTCTGGTACACCGCAAAATCATCGATGCTGGCGCGTGCGCCGCTGGACAGGCCATGGCCGGGCAGATCGCAGGCAATCACCACACAGCCTTGGTCCAGCGCCCAGTTCACCACGTGGCGGTAAAGCCCCATATGGTCGTAGAAGCCGTGGAACACGAACATGGTTGCCACGGGCTGAGGTGGCCACCACACCTGCGCCACCACGTGGAAGCCATCCACATCGAAACGCCCCAGGCGGCTCACCGCCGGTACTTTGCGCGCGGCCAGGTCCAGCCCGTAGAAGCGCTGGTAGACCCGCGCCTCGGCGCTGAGCGGTTGCGCATCCACAAGTGGCCGCAAGCTTTCGCGCAGATGATCGGGGTCAAAGCTCACAGGCATAAAGGGTTCCAGACTGACGGTGAAGATGAATATCGAGCTGCGATATTCATCTGTCAGGACAAGCATGGCAAGCTACGCGACCTTCGAGGATTGATCTGAATGCGACAGCCCTACCGTTCCGCCTTGTTCGCCAGCCTGATCCTGGTCATCTGCGCCGGCGTGCTGTGGGCAGCGTATGACTGGTTCCAGGGTCGCTACCTGCGCGCATTCAGTGAGCACACGGCGGTGTTTTCCGGCGACGCGCTGCGCCTGCCCGCCGAACTTGCCGGCCCAGGCCCGATTCGCCTGGTGCACTTCTGGGACCCGGCCTGCCCGTGCAACGTTGGCAACCAGCAACACCTGGGCGAGTTGATCGAGCACTACGCGCCCCAAGGCGTCGAGTTCTACGCCCTGCAAAAGGCCGGCAGCCACGGCCAACTGCCCGACAACCTGCGCAAGATGAAACCCCTCAATGCCCTGTCCGGTGCCGAGCAGATACCGGCCACACCTGCCGTCGGAATCTGGGACCGAAGCGGCAAACTTGCGTATTTCGGGCCGTACAGCGAAGGGCTCACGTGCAATTCCAGCAACAGTTTTATCGAGCCGATCCTGCAAGCCCTTGAGGCCGGCCGCGAAGTAGACGCGACCCACACCCTGGCGGTGGGCTGCTACTGTGCGTGGAGCAAGGCCCCAAACTGAACACAGGCTGTTCAACTGGCAAACTCCAATCACCCGATCAACAGCCTGTTGTATCGTAGGATTTCGCAGAGTTTGTAAGCATAGGAATACATGAGCCAGTTAACCATCATCCTCTGGATGCTCAACGTTATCGTTGACACGTCCGGCCAACTGGCCTTTAAAGCCGCCGCCTCGGCCAGCGCCGAACATGACGGGCTGGCTCACTGGAAGCACATGCTCAAGCGTCCGTGGATCTGGCTCGGCGTGATCTGTTATGTCTTCGAATTCGTGTTGTGGCTGGCGTTCCTGACACTCGTGCCGCTGTCGGTGGGTGTGATGCTGGGTTCGATCAATATTGTCGTGATCATGATTGCCGGGCGTTTTCTGTTCAAAGAGCGCCTGAGCAAATGGCGCCTGATCGGCATCATGCTGATCGCCTGTGGCGTGACTGTCGTAGGGTTTGAATGATGAAACGTTTCTATATCCTGGGTTTTCTCGCGCTGATCATTTTCGACACGTTGGCGCAGGTCAGCTTCAAATTCGCCTCGGTGCATGCCGAGCCCCTGACGATGGATGCAGCCTGGCTGATTCGCGTGTTCGGCGCGCCGTGGATCTACGGCGCCTTCGTCGGCTATATCGGCGCGTTCTTCACCTGGATGACGCTGCTCAAATACGCACCGGTGGGCCCGGCGTTTGCGGCCTCGCACTTGGAGCTGATCAGTGTGACGCTGATCTCCGTCTGGCTGTTCGATGACACCTTGACCCTGCCTAAAATCATTGGCGGCGCGTTGATTATTGCGGGCATTCTCTGCCTGGCACGCAGCGAAGACAAAGAGAGCAAGCAGCTTGAGGTCGAGCCGTCGCAGGCCCCGGCGTGATGAGCCGCCACTGGGAAATCCCGCCAACTGCGGGGCTTCCTTTGCGCTGGCAAGATTTACTCGCACGCTCGGGCAACCTGGCCGAATTGCTGGCCCGCCAATTCTCTATCCCACTGCCAGCACTGCCCTGCTCCGGCACGGCGGCGTTGATCATCGCGCTGCGCGTCTTACAGCAACGCATGCCCGGCCGCACCCAACTTATCGTGCCCGCCTACACCTGCCCGCTGGTGGCGCTGGCCGCCTATTACTGCCCGCCATTGCGTGTGGTGCCTTGCGATCTACAGCCCGACAGCATTGACCTGGATGAACAGCAACTGACGCAGTTGTGCGACGAGAACACCCTGGCCGTGGTGGTCACTCACTTGGCAGGACGTGTGGCCGATGTCGATACCGCCAAGCGCATTGCCGGGGCTGTCGGCGCGGCGGTCATCGAGGACGCTGCGCAAGCCATGGGCGCGCTCGACGGTGGCCACAGCGTTGGGCTCAAAGGTGATATGGGTTTTTTCAGCATGGCGCTGGGCAAAGGCCTGACGACGGCCGAAGGTGGCGTGCTGTTCAGCCGCGACCCGGTGCTGCATCAGGCGCTGCATCGGCAATGCCGGCAGGACCTGCCATTCAGCCTGCGCTGGGAGCTGCAACGCACCGCTGAACTGTGGGGTTACGCCCTGGCCTATCAGCCGCGCGGTTTGTATTACGTGTATGGCAAGGCCCTGCGCGCGGCGCTGGCCCAGGGTGATGAGGTGGCGGCCGTGGGCGACGATTTTTCGGTTAACGACATCCCGTTGCACGGCCTTGGCGGCTATCGCCAGAAGGTCGGCGCCGCGGCGCTGGCCCGCTTGCCGGCGTATCTGCAGCAAGGCCGCACTCGAGCCTTGCGCCGCGCAGCACGCTTGAATGCCTTGCCCGGCGTCTCGGTGGTGATGGACAGGCCCGGACAGCAAGGCACCTGGCCGTTTCTGATGGTGATGATGCCGTCGGCACACATGCGTGATGCGGCGATGACGCAGCTGTGGACCTCAGGGCTGGGTGTGACCCGCCTGTTTATCCACACATTGCCGGAGTATCCGGCCGTCGCTGCGCTGTTGCAGCCTGGCAGCGATATCACTCAAGCCCAAGCCTTCGCCACGCGCACGCTGTCGATCAGCAACAGCCATTGGCTGACCGACGCACACTTCGAAAAGATACTGACCCAGCTGAAGGCTATCGTCGCCAGACTTGATTGATGCGCGCCACCAACCGGCTGTTCAACGCGTTCTGCTGTTGTTGCCAGATCTGCACCTGCGCCTCAGGCAACGCTTCCTGACCATCGGAGGCGCTCAGCCAGCGCTTGAACTTGCTTTCATAGTGATAGGCCGACACATCGCCGGTAATGTCAGCGCCGATGATCCGCCCCTCGCAAGCGTCGATCAGCTCGTTCAAGTGCTGCTCCAGAAACTCACCCTGATCCCAATTGGTGTTGACCACCTCGGGGCTCAACACGTCTTTGTCGATCGACAGGTACACCGGCAGCGAACGGTCAAACTGCGCCAGGAACGCGCGCATCAATTCATCCGGATGACTGAACGCGCGATTGCTGCGACCGGCGCCGACCCAGTTCATCCAGCGCGTGTCGACGTTGATATTCCAGTAGGTCAATTTGCGCTTGAGCAGCGGCGACCAGTGATTCTCCCAGGCATGGCCCAGGCCGATATCCTGCGAGCCGATACCCAGCACATGCACGTGCTCGACCTGCGGCAACCGGCTGGCCCAGTAGACCCACGAACCGCAGTGAATGCCGAACGGGTAGCGCATGTTGTCCGGGTGGTTGTCGCAGATGATCAGCTGGAACTTCTGCTGGCTGGGCAGTCGGTTCAGCAACAACTGGCTGAGGTGGTGATAGTCGCCGCTGCCGGTAAACACACAGCCATAGTCGCCGGGCATCTGTGCGTGCAGGGCCGTCTCCAGCTCCAGGAACTGCGCCCAACGGCAGCCGAAGCGGATTTTTTCCTGCCAGGCCTGCAGTGGCAGGGTCAGTGCGCCGGGAATGTCACTGACGGCGCCGTCGAAATCCAGAATCAGCGGCGGTCGATCCTGGCTCATGAAGTGTGCTCCTGTTGCCACTGGGCATCGCTTTCAAAGTGATGGCGGAACCGATTGCCCAGTTTGCGCAACAGCGGGTTACGCACCCAGACCAGGTGGCGGGTGAAGGTGAAGTCGGCGCCGAGGCTGGCCTTGACCTGTGGGTCGGTCCAGCCGGCCACGTAAAACTTCAGCCCATTGGCCACCGCGTACTCCAGGTTCACAAACCAGCTGACAAAGTACAGGTTGAATTCCAGCGCTTGCGGGTAGTTGAGGCCGATGTACTTGTCGAGCAGCTTGTCGCCCTCCACGTAGCACAGGTTGTAGCCGATCAGTTCGTCGCAGTGCCAGTAACAGAACACCCGCCCGTTGCTGCTGGCGTCCCGCAGCACGCCACGGAAAAACTCCGGCGTGAGCAGGTCAAAATGGATCTCGCTCTGGTCGTAGACGGCCCGGTACAGCGCGTACAACTGCGCGAGCCAGGCGTCGTCGTCGAAACGCCCATCGCCGGTTTCCAGGATTTCCACGTGCATCGCCTCACGGCTGCGCAATTTGCGGCGGATATTGCGCCGACGGCTGTGGGACAAGCGCGCGAGGTATTCGTCGACCGTGCTGAAGTTGATCGGTACATACGCCAGCGCCTGGCCTTCCAGGCTGATGAAGCCGCGTCGGGTGCAGTCATCGATCAGAGCCTGCGCGTAGCGGTTGTCCGCGTCGCTGAGCAGCGGCGAGTTGCAGGGCACGTCTTTGATGACGGTGAGTCTGCGCTGGGGTGCGCACTCATGTTGCAGCCACTGCGCCAGAGCCTGAGGCGAAACGGCCTGGGGGAACGGCGAGTATTCGCTGACCGTGGTGCCGACAAAGCAGCTGTCGATCCGCAGCCACGCATTCCAGAGCGTATAACCAGGCCAGTTGCGCACACGCTTCACGAACGCGTCGTCGGCGGTGGTCAGCAGGTCGAAGGGGGTGAAGAAGTACGGCAGGCCCTGTTCGGACAGGTGCACGTCAAAGCCCACTGGCGGGTGCTGCAAAAAGCGCCCGATCAGCGATGGCGCCTCCAGGCAGCACGCGTAGGTAGCCTCGGGGCGGCTGGAGTCTGACAGTGGTTGCGTGGCGCAAGTCATGACAAAAAGCTCAAAGATGACAGGTGGGATAATACTGCCTATGGGGTGTTCTCCACTTGAACCTCGGCTGTCGGCAAGGCACATCAGCATTTCCCTCAGCACCCGTCAAAAACCTATTAGACTCCGCTGACTTGAAAGGTGAATGACCAAGGACCGTCCATGAAACGCAGCCTGACCGTGCTCGCTCTGCTGATTGCCGCCCTCATGGCCGGCGCTGGCGTGTATGTCTACAGCAAGCAACCCACCCGCCAGGGCACCGAAACGCTGGCCAACCTGCAAAGCACAGTCACCGTGCGCTACGACGACCGGGGTGTGCCGCACATTCGCGCCGAGAACGAAACCGACCTCTACCGCGCCCTGGGTTACGTGCATGCCCAGGACCGGCTGTTCCAGATGGAGATCATGCGGCGCCTGGCCCGAGGCGAACTGGCCGAGGTGCTCGGTCCCAAGCTGCTGGACACCGACAAGTTGTTCCGCAGCCTGCGTATTCGCGAACGCGCCTTGAGTTACGTGGAACACATCGACCACGACTCGAAGGCATGGAAGGCCTTGCAAGCCTACCTGGACGGCATCAACCAGTATCAGGACAGCCACGCCAGCCCGATGGAGTTCGACGTGCTGGGCATCGCCAAGCGGCCGTTCACTGCCGAGGACACCATCAGCGTTGCCGGGTACATGGCCTACAGCTTTGCCGCCGCGTTTCGTACCGAGCCGCTGCTGACTTACGTACGCGACCAGTTGGGCAGCGACTACCTGAAAGTCTTCGACCTGGACTGGCAGCCCAAAGGCGCGCTCAACCTTGCCGCCAGCGACTGGAACACCCTCGGCGCAATCGCCTCGTTGAGCGAGCAAGCCCTGGCCGACAATGGCCTGCCACAGTTCGAAGGCAGCAACGCCTGGGCCATCAGTGGCAGCCGCACCAAAAGTGGCAAGCCCTTGCTGGCGGGTGACCCGCATATTCGTTTCTCGGTGCCGTCGGTGTGGTACGAGGCGCAGCTGTCGGCGCCGGGCTTTGAGTTGTACGGTTATCACAACGCACTGGTGCCGGTGGCGTTCCTGGGCCACAACCTGGATTTCGGCTGGAGCCTGACCATGTTCCAGAACGATGACCTCGACCTGATCGCCGAAAAGGTCAACCCGGACAACCCCAATCAAGTCTGGTACCACGGCCAATGGGTCAACATGACCAGCAGCGAGCAGCAGATTGCGGTGAAGGGCGAGGCACCGGTGACCCTCACCCTGCGCCAGTCGCCCCACGGCCCGATCATCAATGACGTGCTCGGCGAAAATGCCGGCAAGACGCCGATTGCCATGTGGTGGGCATTCCTGGACACCGAAAACCCGATCCTCGAAGGCTTCTACCAACTCAACCGCGCCGACACGCTGGCCAAGGCGCGCGCGGCGGCGGCGCTGGTTTCTGCACCCGGCCTGAATATCGTGTGGGCCAACGCCAAAGGCGATATTGGCTGGTGGGCGGCGGCGCAACTGCCGGTGCGCCCGGCTGGCGTGAATGCCGGGTTTATCCTCGACGGCAGCACCGCCCAGGCCGACAAGCTGGGCTTTTACCCGTTCAGCGCCAACCCGCAGGAGGAAAACCCGGCGCGCGGTTATGTGGTGTCGGCCAATGCCCAGCCAGTGTCGCCCACCGGTATGGAGATTCCCGGTTATTACAACCTGGCCGACCGTGGCCAGCAGTTGAACACGCAGTTGAGCGACAAGAGCGTGAAATGGGACGTGACCAACAGCCAGGCCTTGCAACTGGGCACCACCACCGCCTATGGCCCACGCGTGCTGGCGCCGCTTTTGCCGGTGCTGCGTGAGGTGGTCAAAGACCCGGCGCAGTTGCAACTGGTGGAACAACTGGCCGCCTGGAAAGGTGATTACCCGCTGGAGTCCACCAGCGCCACGCTGTTCAACCAGTTCCTGTTCAACCTCACGGACGCGGCGTTTCACCCGAAACTCGGCGACGGCATGTTCAAGACCCTGCTCACTACGCGCGTGATCGATGCGGCATTGCCACGCCTGGCCGCCTCGCCGGACTCGCCATGGTGGAACGGCTCGCGTGCGGACACCGTCAAACTCGCCTGGGACAACAGCCTGGCGCACCTCAAGGCCACCTTCGGCGATGACCCCACACAGTGGCAATGGGGCAAGGCGCATACCCTGACCCAGGGCCACCCGCTGGGCCAGCAAAAACCGTTGGATAAAATCTTCAACGTCGGCCCGTTCCCCGCACCCGGCACCCACGAAGTGCCGAACAACCAGTCCGCCATGATCGGCCCGGCACCCTGGCCAGTGACGTACGGCCCATCGACCCGGCGCCTGATCGACTTCGCCGACCCGGCTCACGCCCTGACCATCAACCCGGTGGGGCAAAGCGGCGTGCCGTTTGACTCGCACTATGACGACCAGGCGCAAACCTACATCGAAGGCGGCTACGAACAGGCGCATTTCAGCGATGAGGAAGTGACGGCGAATACCCGGGGTACGTTGAAGCTGTTGCCAGCGCGGTAATACCGATCACTGTGGGCTGGTTTTTGTGGGCGCTGGCTTGCCTGCGATGCAAGCCGCTCGGTGTTACTGATAGACCGCGGTGATGCTATCGCAGGCAAGCCAGCTCCCACACAAGCCTGCGCCAGCCTACGATACGCTCAAGCCGGCGCCGCAAAGTTAAGTCGGAACTGTTGCGGCGTCACGCCCAGCCGGCGGTTGAACACGCTGCGCATGTGCTGGGCGTCGCGAAACCCGCATTGATAGGCCACGGTCTTCAGCGGCGCAGGGCTGCTTTCGAGCATCACCCGCGCCGCGTCCACCCGCGCGCGCTCGACGAACTCTGCCGGGGTTATGCGCGCTTCACGGGCGAACACCCGCGAGAAATTGCGCGCGCTCATATTCGCCGCCTTGGCCAGGTCGGCGATGGTCAAATCACCGGTCAGGTTCGCCAGTACGTACAACTGCACCAACGCCACCGCCGAAGTGCTTTCGGCGTGGGGCGTCAGGAATGGACTGAACTGCGACTGCCCGCCCGAGCGCTGAGTAAACACCACCAGGCGTTTGGCCACACTCAGCGCGACTTCCGGACCGTGGTCCTGGGCCAGCAGAAACAGCGACAAATCGATGCCGGCCGTGACCCCGGCCGAGGTGTAGAGGTTGCCGTCCTGCACGTAGAGGCGGTCGGCGTCGACCTGGGCCGAGGGGCACAGGCGCGCCAGGTCGGCGGCATCGTTCCAGTGGGTGGTGACGGTTTTGCCGTCCAGCAATCCGGCTCGCGCCAGCATGAAGGCGCCGTTGCAGATCGAACCGAAACGCTGCGCCCGCGCGGCGGCGGCGCGTAGCCAGTCGTCAAACTGCGCGCCGAAATCCTCGAAGGGCAATTGCGGGCCACCGGCGACCAGCAGCAAGTCGTAGCCTTGCACGGCTTCGCTGTAATGCCGGTGGGCCTGCAGCGACAAGCCATTGGAGGCGGCCAGGGTGCCGTGGCCCAGGCCGAGCACTTCAAGCTGGTAGTGGTCTTGCGGCGGCAGAAAACGGTTGGCCTCGCAGAACACATCCATGGGGCCGGTCACGTCCAGTGACTGGACGCCGGGGAAGATCAGGATGGCGACGGTTTTGCCCATGGGTGGTAAACCTTGATTAACTGAATGAACACAAATCCCCTGTGGGAGCTGGCTTGCCTGCGATGGCATCACCTCAGTCTAACTGACAGACCGAGTCGCCAGCATCGCAGGCAAGCCAGCTCCCACAGTTGACCGTGTACAGCCTTGGCACGATGTAGCGCCACTTTGGCCGACATCGCATCCTCACCGCGATAGCCCCCTCGCGCAGGCGCGACCAGACTGGACTCATCGGCGCCACCCCCGGCGCTTTGTTGAGGAGAACGACCATGAGCACCACCATCGCCGGCATCCAGATCCCGGACAGCGCCTTGGCCAAGGCCACCACCGAATACATCCGCGACGTCGAATCCGACCTGCTCTACCACCACTCTCGCCGCGTATTCCTGTTCGGCGCCTTGAGCGGTGAGCGCAAGCAGCTGGCCTACAACCCGGAGCTGCTTTACGTCGGTGCCATGTTCCATGACCTGGGCCTGGTTGAAGGCCATCGCAGCGACAACGAGCGTTTCGAAGTGGACGGCGCCAACGCCGCCGCCGCGTTTCTCAAGCCGTACGGGCTGAGCGATGACGATATCGAGCAGGTGTGGCTGTCCATCGCCCTGCACACCACGCCGGGCGTGCCGCAGCACCTGCGCCCGACCGTGGCGCTGGTGACTGCCGGTGTCGAGATGAACGTACTGGGCATGGACTACGCCGCGTTTTCCAGCGTGCAGCGCGAAGCCGTGGTGCATGCGCATCCACGCGGTGAAGGGTTCAAGGAGTGCATTATCTGCGCGTTTGCCGACGGCTTGCGCCATCGCCCGCAGACCACGTTTGGCAACGTGAAGACCGACGTGCTGGTGGATCAGGAGCCGGGGTTCAAGCCGATGAATTTTGTGGAGGTGATTCGTAAGTCGCCTTGGGTTGCATAGTTAACTTAAAACACAACCAACTGTGGGAGCTGGCTTGCCTGCGATGAGGCCCTGTCAGTCGACTCATCTGTCGACTGACACACCGCTATCGCAGGCAAGCCAGCTCCCACATTTTTTACTCCACTGCGCCAGTTAGACCGGCGCAGACGCCCGGCGCTTGTCCGGCTGCTGCCAGCCATCCGCCGCCGCTTCTTCAATCGCTTGCTGAATGGCTTTCTTGCGGTGCTCTTCGGCACGGCGGCTGAAGAACCACACCAGGAAGGTCACCAGCGACACCGCCAACAGGATCAGGCTGGCCACGGCGTTGATCTCGGGTTTAACCCCAAGGCGCACGGCCGAGAACACTTCCATCGGCAAGGTGGTCGAACCGGGGCCCGACACGAAGCTGGCCAGTACCAGGTCATCCAGCGACAGCGCGAACGACATCATGCCGCCCGCCGCCAACGACGGCGCGATCATCGGGATGGTGATCAGAAAGAACACCTTCCACGGCCGCGCCCCCAGGTCCATCGCCGCTTCTTCAATCGACAGGTCCAGCTCACGCAAGCGCGCCGACACCACCACCGCCACATACGCCGCACAGAACGTGGTGTGGGCGATCCAGATAGTCACGATGCCACGCTCCTGGGGCCAGCCGATCATCTGCGCCATGGCCACAAACAGCAGCAACAGCGACAGACCGGTGATCACCTCGGGCATGACCAGCGGCGCCGTCACCAGGCCGCCAAACAGCGTGCGGCCCTTGAAGTGGCTGATGCGCGTCAGCACGAACGCCGCCAACGTCCCCAGCGCCACGGCGGCCACCGCCGTGTAGCAGGCGATTTCCAGAGAGCGTGCCACCGAGCCCATCAACTGGGTGTTGTCCAGCAGGCCCACGTACCACTTGATCGACCAACCGCCCCACACCGTCACCAGCTTGGATTCGTTGAACGAGTAGATCACCAGGATCAGCATCGGCAGGTAGATGAACAGCAACCCCGCCACCAGCATGAAACTCGAGAAACTGAAGCGCTTCATATCTTGCCCTCCATCTCTTTGGCTTGGCTGCGGTTAAACAGGATGATCGGCACGATCAGGATCGCCAGCATCACCACCGCCAGGGCAGACGCCACCGGCCAGTCACGGTTGTTGAAGAATTCTTGCCACAGCACTTTACCGATCATCAGCGTTTCCGGACCGCCGAGCAGTTCCGGGATCACGAACTCGCCCACCACCGGAATGAACACCAGCATGCAGCCGGCGATGATGCCGTTCTTGGACAGCGGCACGGTGATTTTCCAGAAGCTGTTGAAGGTGCTCGAGCCCAGGTCGGACGCGGCTTCCAGCAGGCTCTGGTCGTGTTTGACGAGGTTGGCGTACAGCGGCAGGATCATGAACGGCAGGTACGAATAGACCACGCCGATGTACACCGCGATGTTGGTGTTGAGGATCTGCAGCGGTTCGTTGATCAGCCCCATGGACATCAGGAAGCCGTTGAGCAAGCCGTTGTTGCTGAGGATGCCCATCCACGCATACACGCGGATCAGAATCGCGGTCCAGGTCGGCATCATGATCAGCAGCACCAGCACGGTCTGCATCTCTTTGCGTGCGCTGGCAATGGCGTAGGCCATCGGATAGCCGATCAACAGGCACAGGATCGTGCTGAAAAACGCCATCTTCAGCGAGCCCAGGTACGCGGCGATGTACAACTCGTCGTCGCCGAGCATCGCGTAGTTGCCCAGGTTGAGCACCAGTTGCAGCTTTTGCTCAACGAAGGTGTAGATCTCGGTGTAAGGCGGGATCGCTACGTCGGCTTCGGCAAAGCTGATCTTCAAGACGATGAAGAACGGCAGCGCGAAAAACAGGAACAGCCAGAGGAAAGGGATCCCGATGACCACATGCCGGCCACCGGGTGTTATTCGTTGCAGCTGGCGTTTGAACTTCTTCATATTCATGAGCGAAGCACCACGCCGCTGTCGTCTTCCCACCACACGTACACCTGGTCACCCCAGGTTGGGCGCTGGCCACGACGTTCGGCGTTGGCGACGAAGGACTGCACCAGCTTGCCGCTCGGCAGCTCGACGTAGAACACCGAGTGGCCGCCCAGGTAGGCGATGTCGTGCACCTTGCCGCTGGACCAGTTGTGTTCGCAGGTCGGCATTTGGGTGGTCACCAGCAGCTTTTCAGGGCGGATGGCGTAGGTCACCGACTTGTCTTCCACGGCAGTCGCGATGCCGTAACCCACGTAGATGTCGCGGTCCAGGTCCGGACACTTGAGCACCGCGTGGCCTTCGGCGTCGTCCACCACTTGGGTATCGAAGATGTTTACGTTGCCGATGAACTCGCACACCAGGCGGCTGGTTGGCGTTTCGTAGATGTCGATCGGGCTGCCGATCTGCGCGATCCAGCCCAGGTGCATGATCGCAATACGTTCGGCCATGGTCATGGCCTCTTCCTGGTCGTGGGTCACCATCACGCAGGTCACGCCCACGCGCTCGATGATCTCCACCAGCTCCAGTTGCATCTGCGAACGCAGCTTCTTGTCGAGGGCGCCCATCGGCTCATCGAGCAGCAGCAGTTTCGGGCGCTTGGCCAGCGAGCGAGCCAGTGCCACACGCTGACGCTGACCACCCGACAGTTGATGCGGCTTGCGCTTGGCGTACTGGCTCATCTGCACCAGCTTGAGCATCTCGGCCACGCGCGCGTCGACTTCAGCCTTGGGGATCTTGTCCTGCTGCAGGCCGAACGCGATGTTCTGCGCGACCGTCATGTGCGGGAACAAGGCGTAGGACTGGAACATCATGTTGATCGGCCGCTCGTACGGCGGCATGTCGGTGATGTCCACACCGTCGAGGTAAATGCGACCTTCGGTTGGGCGCTCGAAGCCTGCGAGCATGCGCAGCAAGGTGGATTTGCCCGAACCCGAACCGCCGAGCAAGGCGAAGATCTCGCCTTTCTTGATTTCCAGGGACACATCGTCCACGGCAATCGTCTCGTCGAACTTCTTCGTGACCCGGTCGATTTTGACCAACACCTTTTTCGGTGTCTGGTCGCCCTCGAGGGCTTTCTTATAGGCGCCGGAGGCAACTGCCATTTACGAAACTCCCAACAAAATTTGAGGTTCGCCCAATACGGGCGAAACCTTGGATAGTTTGAGCTTTAAGCCTTACTTGCCCGTCTTGACCTTGGTCCAGCTACGGGTCATTAAACGCTGCACGTTCGGGGGTAACTCGAAGTTGACAAACGTCCGGTCGAGAACCGCCTGCGGTGGGTAAACCGCTGCGTCAGTGCGTATCGATTGCTCCATCAGTTTGTCCGCCCCGGGGTTAGGGTTGGCGTAACCGACGTAATCACTGACCTGAGCGATCACCTCAGGTTGCAGTAAATAGTTGATGTAGGCGTGGGCCTCTTTAACGTTGGTCGCGTCCGCCGGAATCGCCAGCACGTCAAACCACAGGTTGCCGCCTTCTTTCGGAATCGCGTAGGCGATTTTCACGCCCTTGCCCGCCTCGGCCGCGCGGGCCTTGGCCTGGAACACATCACCAGAGAAGCCTGCCGCCACGCAGATGTTGCCGTTGGCCAGGTCCGAGATGTACTTGGACGAGTGGAAGTAAGTCACGTAAGGACGCACTTTCAGCAGTTTCTCTTCGGCCTTTTTATAGTCGGCCGGGTTGGTACTGTTGGGGTTCAGGCCCATGTAGTTGAGCACCGCCGGCAGCATTTCATCGGCCGAGTCCATGAACGAGACGCCACAGGTGGCCAGCTTCTTCATGTTCTCCGGCTCGAATAGCACGGCCCAGGAATCGATATGGTCGACGCCCAGTACTTCTTTGACTTTGTCGACGTTGTAACCGATGCCGTTGGTGCCCCACAGATACGGCACGGCGTACTGGTTACCCGGATCGTTCTTTTCCAGACGCTTGAGCAGCGCCGGGTCGAGGTTTGCATAATTAGTCAGCAATGACTTGTCGAGCTTCTGGAACGCCCCGGCCTTGATCTGTTTGCCGAGGAAGTGGTTCGACGGCACGACCACGTCGTAACCGGTACGCCCGGCGAGCAACTTGCCTTCCAGGGTTTCATTGGAATCAAACACGTCATACACGGGTTTGATGCCGCTGGCCTTTTCGAAGTTGGCCAGGGTGTCGGGACCGATGTAGTCCGACCAGTTATAAATATGCACAGTCGGCGCGGCCTGCACGCTGACAGCCAGCGTGATACCTGCACCCACCAGCACGGCTTTGCGAAATAAAGAAATTGGCAAGTGGAGGTCCTCTTAAATAGTTGGGCCTTAAAGTTGTTGCCCGGCAACAAAACCGGCGCGCAACTTACCCTCGATAAACCGATCCGGCAAAACTTTCTGTCATTTAATTGTTTCGCTAACCACCGCGCGCATCACGGTGGTTAACGAAACCGGGATCAAACCGGCTTATTTACCCGATTTGATTTTGGTCCAGCTGCGGGTCATTTCACGCTGAGTTGCAGCCGGCAAGTCAGCAATGGCGTAGAGCTTGGCTTGCACATCGGCGGACGGGTAGATGCCCGGGTCGCTGGTGATGTCTTTGTCGACCAGTGGGGTCGCTTTCTCGTTACCGTTCGGGAAACGTACGCTGTTGGTGATGGCAGCCATGACTTTCGGCTCCAGCAGGTAGTTCATGAACTTGTAGGCAGCGTCGACGTTTTCGGCATCTTTAGGGATGGCGACCATGTCATAGAAACTGCCGGCGCCTTCTTTCGGAATGTCGTAGGCCACCTTGACCTTGCCACCGGCTTCAGCCGCGCGGGATTTGGCCTGCTGGATGTCACCCGAGTAGCCCACGGCTACGCAGATGTTGCCGTTGGCCAGGTCCGAGATGTACTTGGACGAGTGGAAGTAGCTGATCGATGGACGCAGCTTGAGGAACAGGTCCTCGGCTTGCTTGAGGTCGGCCTTTTTCTGGGTGTCGGTCGGCAGGCCCAGGTAATGCAGCGCCACCGGCAGCATTTCGGTTGGCGAATCCAGGAAGCTCACGCCGCAGCCTTTCAGCTTGGCGAGGTTCTCCGGCTTGAGGATGGTGTCCCAGGATTCGATCTTGTCGATGCCCAGTGCAGCCTTGACCTTCTCCGGGTTGTAGCCGATACCGATCGAGCCCCACATGTACGGGAAGGCGTGCTTGTTGTCCGGGTCGCTGACCGACACGGCCTTGAGCAGGGATTTGTTGAGGTTGTCGTAGTTGGACAGCTTGGACTTGTCCAGCTCCTGATAGACACCGGCCTTGATCTGCTTGGCGAGGAAGTTGTTCGACGGTACGACAATGTCGTAACCGGACTTGCCTGCCAGCAACTTGGCTTCCAGCGTCTCGTTGCTGTCGAAAACGTCGTACACCACTTTAATGCCCGACTCTTTTTCAAAGTTGGCGATGGTGTCCGGTGCAATGTAGTCGGACCAGTTATAGACGTGCAGCACTTTATCGTCTGCCTGGGCCGCGCCCGCCATTGCGCCCAACAGGGACAAGGCGAGGAGGGTCTTGCCAGCGTTCTTCAAACCTAATGCCTTCATTTGGTGATGCTCCAATTTTTCTTTTTTGGGCCACATTTTTTACACGTTCAGCGGCCCTTCCAAAGGGCAACAAAACAGGGCGACAGTCTGGCAAGTTCAGGGGCCGGCTTTCAACCAAAGCGCCCTTATTACTGCGTTTTTGTAACTGCCCGGACGCAGCGCCCGAAGCCGCTGCGCCCTGAGCCTAGCACTTAGCCCTGCAATGCCGCCAAAGTCAGGTCCAGGCACTGGCGAGCCTTGGTGACCAGTTCGTCGATTTCCGCCTTGCTGATCACCAGCGACGGCGAAATGATCATGGTGTCGCCCACGGCGCGCATGATCAGGCCGTTATCGAAGCAGAACGTGCGGCAGATCATGCCCACACCACGGCCTTCGTAACGTTTGCGCGTGGCCTTGTCCTGCACCAGCTCAATCGCCCCGAGCATGCCGACTCCGCGAACTTCACCCACCAACGGGTGATCAGCCAGTTCCCTCAGACGTTTCTGCAAATACGGTGCCGTTTCGTCGTGCACCCGATTAACGATTTTTTCATCGCGCAGGATGCGGATGTTTTCCAGCGCCACAGCTGCCGCTACCGGGTGACCGGAATAGGTGAAACCGTGGTTGAAATCGCCGCCTTCATTGAGCACGGCGACCACGTCGTCGTGCACGATCAGGCCGCCCATGGGGATGTAACCCGAGGTCAGGCCCTTGGCGATGGTCATCATGTGCGGCTTGAGGTCGTAGAAGTCACTGCCGAACCACTCACCGGTACGGCCGAAACCGCAGATCACTTCGTCAGCAACAAACAGGATGTCGTACTTGGCGAGGATTTCCTTGATGCGCGGCCAGTAGGTTGCTGGCGGCACGATCACGCCACCGGCGCCTTGGATCGGCTCGGCAATAAAGGCACCGACGTTGTCCACGCCCACTTCCAGAATCTTCTCTTCCAACTGGTTGGCGGCCCATACCCCGAACTCTTCAGGGCTCATGTCGCCGCCTTCGCCATACCAGTAAGGCTGGGCGATGTGGGTGATGCCCGGGATCGGCAAGTCGCCCTGTTCATGCATGTAGGTCATGCCGCCCAGGCTGGCGCCGGCCACGGTAGAGCCGTGGTAGCCATTCTTGCGGCTGATGATGGTTTTCTTGTTTGGCTGGCCCTTGATCGCCCAGTAGTGGCGGACCATGCGCAACATGGTGTCGTTGCCTTCGGAGCCGGAGCCGGTAAAGAACACGTGGTTCATGCCGGCCGGCGCAATGTCCGAAATCACCTTGGCCAGCTCCAGCACCGGCGGGTGAGCGGTCTGGAAGAACAGGTTGTAGTACGGCAGTTCTTTCATCTGCTTGGCGGCGGCGTCAGCCAGTTCATCGCGACCGTAACCGATCGCCACGCACCACAGGCCGGCCATGCCGTCGAGGATCTTGTTGCCTTCGCTGTCCCACAGGTAAACGCCGTGGGCTTTGGTGATGATCCGTGGGCCTTTCACTTTCAATTGCTTGAAGTCACTGAACGGCGCCAGGTGGTGATCGTTGCTCAAGGCTTGCCATTCACGGGTTTGCGGGTTGTTGCTGGACATACCAATCTCCTAGACTTTTTCAGGTGAGGGCGCGCCAATCCTGCGGCGCGCCCGGCGCATCAGACGGCGAAGAGCAGGAATTCCCGCTCCCATGAACTGATCACGCGCTTGAAGTTTTCATGCTCGGCCCGCTTGACCGCGACGTAGCCTGTGATGAATTTTTGACCCAGGTATTTCTCGATGGTCTTGCTGTTTTCCATGCGTTCCAGGGCGTCTTCGATGGTCAACGGCAGGCGCAGGTTGCGCCGCTCGTAGCCACGACCCACCACGGGCGCGCTCGGGTTATGGCCTTCGACCATGCCGATGTAGCCGCACAACAGGCTGGCGGCAATCGCCAGGTACGGGTTGGCGTCGGCGCCCGGCAGGCGGTTTTCGACGCGACGGTTCTGCGGGCCGGCATCCGGCACGCGCAGGCCCACGGTGCGGTTCTCTTCGCCCCACTCCACGTTCACCGGCGCCGAGGTGTCGGGCAGAAAGCGGCGGAACGAGTTCACGTTGGGGGCAAACAGCGGCAGCAATTCAGGGATGAATTTCTGCAGGCCGCCAATGTGGTTGAGAAACAGCTGGCTCATGGTCCCGTCTTCATTGGAGAAGACGTTCTTGCCGGTGGCGATGTCGATGATGCTCTGGTGCAAGTGCATCGCGCTGCCGGGCTCACCGGTCATCGGCTTGGCCATGAAGGTGGCGGCCACGTTGTGCTTGAGCGCGGCTTCACGCATGGTGCGCTTGAACACCAGGATCTGGTCGGCCAGGGACAGGGCATCGCCGTGACGGAAGTTGATTTCCATCTGCGCCGTGCCGTCCTCGTGGATCAGCGTGTCGAGGTCCAGCTCCTGCAGCTCGCACCAGTCGTAGACGTCTTCGAACAATGGGTCGAATTCGTTGGCCGCTTCTATAGAGAAGGATTGGCGACCCGTCTCAGGACGCCCGGAACGGCCGATCGGCGGTTGCAGCGGGAAGTCCGGGTCTTCGCAGCGTTTGGTCAGGTAGAACTCCATCTCCGGCGCCACGATGGGCTGCCAGCCTCTGTCGGAGTACAACTTGAGGACTTTCTTGAGCACGTTGCGCGGCGACAGCTCGATCGGGTTGCCTTGCTTGTCGTAGGTGTCGTGAATCACCTGGGCGGTGGGCTCGATGGCCCAGGGCACCAGGAATACGGCGTTCTGGTCCGGGCGGCAGATCATGTCGATGTCGGCCGGGTCGAGCAATTCGTAATAGATGTCGTCTTCGACATAGTCGCCGGTCACGGTCTGCAACAGAACGCTCTCGGGCAGGCGCATGCCTTTTTCGGCGATGAACTTGTTGGTCGGCGAGATCTTGCCCCGGGTGATACCGGTGAGGTCGCCAATCATGCATTCGACTTCTGTGATCTTGTGGTCTTTCAACCAATCGGTGAGCTGGTCGAGGTTGTTACTCATAAATGCCTCTGGGCTGTGTTTCCTGACATCCATTAAAGGTCAGGCGTAAGTTGACGCAGCATCCGCGTCGCGTTGCATCGCCCGCTGTCGACAGGCCGAACCAAAGGCCTGGAAGATCGCGAGGTAGTGCGGGTTAGAGCTTACCTGCCATTCGGGGTGCCATTGCACTCCTAAAGCAAAAGCCTTGCCCGCGGTGTAAGAAAAAGCTTCGATCAACCCATCAGGCGCAGTGGCTTCGACCTGCAAGCCGGGCGCCAGGCGGTCAACGCCCTGGCTGTGAATCGAGTTGACCTGGATCGTCTGCGGCAAACCCAGGCTTGCCAATACCCCATTCGGGGAGATCGCCACGGCGTGCGCCGGGCCGTACTGAACGTCCAGCGGCTGAGTGTCGTCTTCGCGGTGATCCATCATGCCCGGCACTTCATGAACCTTCTGGTGCAGGCTGCCGCCAAACGCCACGTTCATTTCCTGGAACCCACGGCAGATGCCCAGCACCGGCACGCCTGCCGCAATCGCGGCACGCAGCAACGGCAAAGTGGTCTGGTCGCGTGCAGAATCATGAGCAGTCCCGGGCGCGCTGGCCGGACCGTCGTAATGAAAGGGTTCGATATTGGAAGGAGAGCCGGTAAATAGAATGCCATCCAGGCCGTCAAAAATATTGGCCGGGTCGAGCAGATCGCCCAAGGATGGAATGATCAATGGCAAGCCCTTGGCAGCGGTGGCTACTGCACGGACGTATTTGTCGCCACTGATGTGATAAGCATGCAGACCGACCTGTTTGGAGCAGGCGGTGACGCCGATTAACGGCAGGCGAGACATGAAGCACCCCGGTATTATTGCTGTTATGGGTTTGAATCGAGCTTAGCCTTGTTCATTTTTTTACACAACACCCCCGTAAAAAATACAACACGGCCCGCTCAAGCCTGCTAGTCCCAAGCCCTCCAAACCCAAAAAACCGCCCCAAAAAGCCCCAAAAAAGGCCTCATGGCGCTTTTTTAGGGCAAAAAAGGCCTCGCTTGACTTCGGCATGCCGTTCGGGTTGACTGAAACCAGAAAAGATCAATGATTGATATTTTTAACAACAAAGGTGTTGCATCATGTCGGTACCCCCGCGTGCCGTTCAGCTTAACGAAGCGAACGCGTTCCTTAAGGATCATCCTGAGGTTCTGTACGTAGACCTTCTAATTGCGGATATGAATGGTGTGGTGCGCGGCAAGCGCATCGAACGCACCAGCCTCCACAAGGTTTACGAGAAGGGCATTAACCTGCCTGCCTCTTTATTTGCCCTGGATATCAACGGCTCGACGGTGGAAAGCACCGGCCTGGGTCTGGACATCGGTGATGCTGACCGAATCTGTTATCCGATCCCCGACACCCTGTGCAATGAACCCTGGCAAAAGCGCCCCACCGCGCAACTGCTGATGACCATGCACGAACTTGAAGGTGAACCTTTCTTCGCCGATCCTCGCGAAGTACTCCGTCAAGTTGTCAGCAAATTCGACGACCTCGGTCTGACCATCTGCGCCGCCTTCGAGCTTGAGTTCTACCTGATCGACCAGGAGAACGTGAACGGCCGCCCCCAACCACCTCGCTCGCCGATCTCCGGCAAACGCCCGCACTCGACACAGGTCTACCTGATCGACGACCTCGACGAATACGTCGACTGCCTCCAGGACATTCTGGAAGGGGCCAAAGAGCAAGGCATCCCTGCCGACGCCATCGTCAAGGAAAGTGCCCCGGCGCAGTTCGAAGTGAACCTGCACCACGTGGCCGACCCGATCAAGGCTTGCGACTACGCAGTACTGCTCAAGCGCCTGATCAAGAACATCGCCTACGACCATGAGATGGACACTACCTTCATGGCCAAGCCTTACCCAGGCCAGGCAGGCAACGGTTTGCACGTACACATTTCGATCCTGGACAAGGACGGCAAGAACATCTTTGCCAGCGAGGATCCCGAGCAGAACGCCGCATTGCGTCACGCGATCGGCGGTGTGCTCGAGACCCTACCCGCCCAAATGGCGTTCCTGTGCCCTAACGTCAACTCCTACCGTCGTTTCGGCGCACAGTTCTACGTGCCGAACTCGCCGTGCTGGGGCCTGGATAACCGCACCGTGGCGATCCGCGTACCGACCGGCTCGTCCGATGCCGTACGTATCGAACACCGCGTGGCCGGCGCCGACGCCAACCCTTACCTGCTGATGGCTTCGGTCCTGGCAGGCGTGCACCACGGTCTGACCAACAAGATCGAACCGAGCGCACCCGTGGAAGGCAACAGCTACGAGCAGAACGAACAAAGCCTGCCGAACAACCTGCGCGATGCCCTGCGCGAGTTGGACGACAGCGAGGTGATGGCCAAGTACATCGATCCGAAGTACATCGATATCTTCGTTGCCTGTAAGGAAAGTGAGCTGGAGGAGTTTGAACACTCCATCTCCGACCTTGAGTACAACTGGTACTTGCATACCGTGTAAGCGGTTGCGGTATTCAATGCGGTGGGCAAGCTTTCTGTGGCGAGCAGGCTTGCCCTGCGTTGGGCTGCGAAGCGGCCCTAAAACCGGACGCCGAGTTCTTGCTGAAGGAACTCGGCGTTTCTATTGGGGCTGCTTCGCAGCCCAACGCAGGGCAAGCCTGCTCGCCACAACAAAACTGATCCCCAGCCCCCACCTCATCCCAGGTATGGATCATCCACTGGCTCTGCGTACAATGCGCTCTGCCTTGTAGGAGACTTCCATGACTACCCGCCCCGCCGCTCCTCGCAAACCCCGCGCCCGCAGCCAGGCCCGGATCGATGCGATCCTCGACGCCGCCCGCACCTTGCTGGCGACCCAAGGCGTGGCCAGTCTGTCGATCTACAGCGTGGCCGAGCGCGCACAGATTCCACCGTCGTCGGTGTACCACTTCTTTGCCAGCGTGCCGGCGTTGCTGGAAGCCCTGACGGCCGATGTGCACGCGGCGTTTCGGGCGGCGATCCAGGCGCCCATCGAGCACGAGCCACTCAAGCATTGGCGTGACCTGTCCTGCATCGTCGAGCAACGCATGCTCAGCATCTACGACCGTGACGCCGCCGCACGCCAATTGATCCTGGCCCAGCACGGGCTGACCGAAGTGACCCAGGCGGACCGTCAGCATGATCTGGAATTGGGGGATTTGATGCTGGAGGTGTTCAATCGTCACTTCGAAGTGCCGACGTTGCCCACCGATGTGGATGTGTTTGCCCTGGCGCTGGAACTGAGCGACCGCGTTTACGCGCGTTCGGTGCATCAGCACGGGCAGATTACGCCGCGCATGGCCGAGGAAGGAATGCGGGTGTTTGATGCGTATGTGGGGCTTTATTTGCCGGCGTATTTACCCAAGCGGTAAGGCTCGTGGTGACTGGGCCGGCCTCTTCGCGAGCAAGCCCGCTCCCACACTTGACCGAGTTCCAACGCTGGAATGCATTCAAATGTGGGAGCGGGCTTGCTCGCGAAGGCGGCCTCCAGAGCGACGACAATCACAACTTGGCGATCGACACCTCGGTGGACTTAACAAAGGCAATCACTTCGCTGCCAATCACCAACTCCAGTTCTTTGACCGAGCGGGTAGTGATCACGGAGGTCACGATGCCGGACGCCGTCTGCACGTCGATTTCCGACAGTACGTCGCCTTCGACGATTTCCTTGATGGTGCCCTTGAACTGGTTACGCACGTTGATGGCTTTGATAGTCATGATGGTTTTCCTCTATGAGTTATTGGGCCCAACGCAATTGCGTAGGCAGCGGTGAAACAGGTTCGGGTTCCGGCGGCGTGCCGGGCAACGACAGCACACGGTTGAGCACTTCGGCTTCCAGCGCCGCCAGGCGATGTGAGCCCCGGGCGCGTGGGCGCGGCAGGTCGACGATCAGGTCGAGACCGATCTCGCCGTCCTCGATCAGAATCACCCGGTCGGCAATCGCCACGGCTTCGCTGACGTCGTGAGTCACCAGCAACACGGTGAAGCCGTGCTTCTGCCACAGGTTTTCGATCAGTTGCTGCATCTCGATACGGGTCAGGGCATCCAGCGCACCCAGCGGCTCATCCAGCAGCAGCAGGCGCGGCTGGTGAATCAACGCGCGAGCCAGGGCCACACGCTGCTTCTGGCCACCGGACAAGGCCGCCGGCCACTCGTTGGCACGCTCGGCCAGGCCAACCGCTTCCAGCGCTTCAAGCGCCTTGGGACGCCAGTTGCCCTTCAGACCCAGCCCCACGTTGTCGATGATCTTTTTCCACGGCAGCAGGCGCGCTTCCTGGAACATCAACCGCGTGTCTTCAATCGCATCGCCGAGCGGCGCAGAGCCCGCCAGCAGCTCGCCGCCGCTGGCTTTGTCCAGGCCAGCCAGCAAGCGCAGCAAGGTACTTTTGCCGCAGCCGCTGCGCCCCACCACCGCCACGAACTGGCCAGCGGGAATGTGCAGGTCAATCTCTTTAAGTACTTCCCGCGCACCAAAGGCCTTGCGCAATTTGCGCACCGCCAGCGGGATGCCCTTGAGCAGGCGCGGAGGTTGTTGAGCCGTCATGCCGCACCTCCTTTATTCACTTGATAGGCCGGGTGCCAGCGCAGCCACACACGCTCCAGGCCACGCGCGGCCAGGTCGGCCAGCTTGCCGAGGATGGCGTACATGACGATGGCCAACACCACCACGTCGGTTTGCAGAAATTCACGCGCATTCATCGCCAGGTAACCAATGCCGGAGCTGGCCGAGATAGTTTCCGCCACGATCAGCGTCAACCACATAAAGCCCAGGGCAAAGCGCACGCCCACCAGGATCGACGGCAGCGCGCCCGGCAGGATCACCTGACGGAACAGGCTGAAGCCGGACAAGCCGTAGCTGCGCGACATTTCCACCAGCGCCGGGTCGACGTTGCGGATGCCGTGATAGGTGTTCAGGTAAATCGGGAAGAGCGTGCCGAGGGCGACCAGGAAAATCTTCGCGGTCTCGTCAATGCCGAACCACAGGATCACCAGCGGAATCAGTGCCAGGTGCGGCACGTTGCGGATCATCTGCACCGAGCTGTCCAGCAGGCGCTCGCCCCATTTCGACAGGCCGGTGATAAAGCCCAGGGCCAGACCGATGCTGCCACCGATCACAAAACCCAGGCCGGCACGCCAGCCGCTGATGGCCAGGTGTTTCCAGATTTCACCGGTACGCACCAGGTTGACCCCGGCTTCGATCACAGCACTCGGCGCCGGCAGAATGCGCGTCGACAACCAGCCCGCCGATACCGACAGCTGCCACACCGCCAGCAACAGAATCGGCAGCACCCAAGGCGCGACACGATGGCTTAATTTTTCATAGTTCATGACTACGCCTCAGCTCTGCGACGCCGCTTTGGGAAGGATGTCGTTGGCGACCATCTCGCCGAACGGGCTGACGTAACCGGCGCTTTTCGGCAGCTCGGGACGTTCGATATCCAAGTGCGGGAACAGCAGTTCGGCAACCCGATACGACTCTTCCAGGTGTGGATAACCGGAGAAGATGAACGTGTCGATGCCCAGCGCAGCGTATTCATTGACGCGTGCCGCGACGGTCGGGCCATCGCCCACCAGTGCGGTGCCTGCGCCGCCACGTACCAGGCCAACGCCGGCCCACAGGTTGGGGCTGACTTCGAGGTTGTCGCGGTTGCCGCCGTGCAAGGCGGCCATGCGCTGCTGGCCCACGGAGTCGAAGCGTGCGAGAGAAGCCTGGGCACGGGCGATGGTCTCGTCATCCACATGGGAGATCAGTTTGTCCGCGGCTTTCCATGCTTCGTCGTTGGTCTCGCGCACGATCACGTGCAGGCGAATGCCAAAGCGCACGGTGCGCCCGAGCTTCGCGGCCTTGGCGCGCACCTGTTCGATTTTTTCCGCGACCGCCGCCGGTGGTTCGCCCCAGGTCAGGACCATTTCAACCTGTTCGGCTGCCAGGTCCTGGGCCGCTTCGGAAGAACCGCCGAAGTACAGCGGCGGACGCGGTTGCTGGATCGGCGGGTAAAGCAACTTGGCGCCTTTGACGCTGATGTGCTCGCCGTCGTAGTCCACGGTTTCGCCTTCGAGCACGCGGCGCCAGATGCGCGTGAATTCCACCGAGGCCTGGTAGCGCTCTTCGTGGCTGAGGAACAAGCCGTCGCCGGCCAGTTCTTCCGGATCACCGCCGGTGACCAGGTTGAACAGCGCACGGCCGCCGGACAGGCGATCCAGAGTCGCGGCCTGACGCGCGGCCACCGTCGGGGAAATGATCCCGGGGCGCAGTGCGACAAGGAATTTCAAACGCTGAGTCACCGGGATCAGCGAGGCGGCCACCAGCCACGAGTCTTCGCAGGAGCGGCCGGTGGGAATCAGCACACCGCCAAAACCCAGCCGGTCAGCGGCCTGGGCCACTTGCTGCAGATAACCGTGATCGACGGCGCGAGCGCCTTCGGCGGTGCCAAGGTAATGGCCGTCGCCGTGGGTAGGCAGGAACCAGAAAATATTGAGGCTCATGGAGTTGTCTCCTGAAGAAATCGGATTACGGCGCTGTGGCAACGGCGGCGGGTGGCGTCCAGATCACGTCCTTGATGTTCAAGGGTTTGGGGATCAGTTTGAGCTGGTAGAAGCTGTCGGCGATTTTCTGCTGGGCGGCGACCACGTCCGGGGTCAGGAACAGCGCGCCGTAGCCCTGGCGCTTCACCGAGGTCAGGGTGATGTCAGCCGGCAGGCCAAGCAGCGGTGCGACTTGTTCGGTGACTTCCTGCGGGTTGGCCTTGGACCATTCGCCCACTGCGCGCACTTCTTCCACCAACGCCTTGATCACTTCAGGGTGCTGCGTGGCATAGGGCTTGGTGGCCAGGTAGAACTGGTGGTT
Source organism: Pseudomonas sp. RGB (assembly GCF_007713445.1). Taxonomy (NCBI): domain Bacteria; kingdom Pseudomonadati; phylum Pseudomonadota; class Gammaproteobacteria; order Pseudomonadales; family Pseudomonadaceae; genus Pseudomonas; species Pseudomonas sp. RGB. The sequence goes on from NZ_VMSH01000001.1 coordinate 339,329, forward strand.
GTCGGCGATGCCGGTGCCGTCACGCAGGGTGCGCGCCTGCAGTTGTTTCTCGGCGGCAGCCTGGTACGGGTCCCAGATCACCCAGGCGTCGACGCTGCCACGCTCGAACGCGGCGCGGGCATCGGCGGGCGGCAGGAATACGGTCTGCACGTCGGTGTATTTCAGGCCGGCATCTTCCAGCGCACGCACCAGCAGGTAGTGCACGTTGGAGCCTTTATTGAGCACGATTTTCTTGCCCTTGAGCTCGGCCACGGATTTGATCGGCGAGTCTTTCGGTACCAGGATCGCTTCGCTGGTCGGCGCCGGCGGCTCGTAAGCCACGTAGAGCAGATCGGCACCGGCCGCCTGGGCGAAGACCGGCGGGGTTTCGCCGGTAACGCCGAAGTCGATGGAGCCGACGTTCAGGCCTTCGAGCAGTTGCGGGCCACCGGGAAATTCAGTCCATTGCACCTGCACGCCTTGGGCGGCCAGGCGTTTTTCCAGAGTGCCCTTGGCTTTGAGCAGCACCAGCGTGCCGTACTTCTGATAGCCGATCCGCAGGGTTTCGGCGGCTTGGGCTTGAACCATGGCGCCGAAGGACACAGCCGCAACAAACAGTGCGACCAGACCACGACGCAAGATGACAGTGCGCATGGCGCTCTCTCCAAAAATGCGATGAGGGGGTTGGCTGCACCTGCTTGGCCGTTGGCGGCTGAGTAAGGTGAGTACTACAAAATCCGGTGAGGCTTAAATGCTCCAGCGAGCACTCAACAAACGTTCATTCAACACATTGGGGTCCAGCGGTTTCGGGCGACGGGCCATGGCGCTATAGAACGTCTCCAGTGCCTCGTGCAAACGCTGTTCAAGCACGGGCACCAGCTGCGCCTGGGCGCTGCCTTCGGCATAAGCGATCTGGCTGTCCTCGGCAAAAATGCCGTGGAGCAATTCCTGGGCCTTGAGGGCCGACAGCACGGGCTTCAGTGCGTAGTCCACCGCCAGCATGTGCGCGATGCTGCCGCCCGTGGCCATGGGCAATACGATCTTGTGGGCCAGGGCGCGTTCGGGCAGCAGATCCAGCACGGTTTTCAGCGCGCCGGAGAACGAGGCTTTGTACACCGGCGTGGCAATGACCAGGCCGTCGGCGTTGGCGACCTGTTGCAGCAGGTCGATGACCTTTGGGCTGTCGAAGCGCGCATGCAGCAAGTCTTCGGCCGGGAAGTCCCGTATCTGATAACTCACCACTTCCACGCCTTTGTCTTGCAGCCACTGACGGGTTTTTTCCAGCAAGACCCCGGAGCGGGAACGCTGGCTGGGACTGCCTCCAAGTGTTACGACCAGCATGCAGGTATTCCTTGAGCAAGTGTCGGCGGTTCGCTGTGTGGCGATGGCGCCAAGATGGGACAGACCATATCAGGTGATTTATATATCTATAAATCTTATTTTTTCATTTGTTTATTCTATAAATGCATATGCACTTTATAAATCCTGGGGCGAAAAAAAAGGCCGTCGAAACGGCCTGAAAACCCCTGCTATGTGATTCGGCTTTAACTTGAATTCGGTGGTGCATGTACCGGCGCCATCGCGGGCAAGCCCGGCTCCCACAGAGGAATGCGGTCAACTGTGGGAGCCGGGCTTGCCCGCGATGGCGGTGCCAGTCTTAACGGTTGGGCTGTGGGGTAAGGCGCAGGTACGGCTTCACGGCGCGATAGCCCTTGGGAAAGCGCTTCTTGATCTCTTCCTCATCCTTGAGCGACGGCACGATCACCACCTCATCACCGTCCTGCCAGTTGGCGGGCGTGGCCACCTTGTGGTTGTCGGTCAGCTGCAGCGAGTCGATGACCCGCAGGATTTCGTGGAAGTTGCGGCCGGTGCTGGCCGGATAGGTAATCGTCAGGCGGATCTTCTTGTTCGGGTCGATCACGAACAAGGAGCGCACGGTGAGGGTGTCACTGGCGTTCGGGTGGATCAGGTCATACAGGTCCGAGACTTTGCGATCGGCGTCGGCGAGGATCGGGAAGTTGACGACCGTGTTCTGGGTTTCATTGATGTCTTCGATCCACTTGTGGTGCGAGTCCACCGGGTCGACCGACAGGGCAATGGCCTTGACGCCGCGCTTGGCGAATTCGTCCTTGAGCTTGGCGGTAAAGCCAAGCTCTGTGGTGCACACCGGGGTGAAGTCCGCCGGATGGGAAAACAGCACGCCCCAGCTATCGCCCAACCATTCGTGGAAACGAATCTTGCCGGCGCTGGAATCCTGTTCGAAGTCGGGGGCGATGTCGCCCAGTCTTAGGCTCATGGTGTGGCTCCTGGTGAGTGCTTATGGAGCCCACTGTGCATGGGTTGAAGATTATTTAAAAAGAATAAATATCGATTTATTTAGACGATAAACGAATATTAAAAATCAATTCATTGGACGCGGGAAAGGCCGAGGATCAACATCCATCACAAGGTTCGAGAAGGCCTTGAGACGCTGTACAAAGAAGGGATTCAGGAAGGGCTTGCGGGGGTTGAGCCCGACTTGAAAGTAAAGCACCCTGCCCGGCATTGCGCCGGGCAAGGTTTTACGCTCTTACTTGAACGCGTAGCTGTAGCTAACGATTACGCGGTTTTCGTCCTGAGCACGGGTGTTAACCAGATCGGTACGCCACATAGCGTTTTTCCAGGCGACGCCGAGGTTTTTCAGCGGGCCTTCTGGAACAACGTAAGCCAGAGTCAGGTCGCGTTCCCACTCGGTTTTATCACCGGCGGTGGTCTGGATGTTGCTGCCTTTGAGGTAGACAACACCAGCAGTCAGGCCTGGCAGGCCAACCTTGGCGAAGTCATACGCGTAGCGAGCTTGCCAGGTGCGTTCGCCGGCACGGGCAAACTTCTGGATTTGCATGTCGGTGGTGGTGCTGTTCGAAGAGCCATCACCTTGGTTCAGCCAAGGGAAGTCGCTGTCGCCCTTGGTGTACTGGTAGCCACCGCCGAAGGTGTGACCGGCAACCGAGTACAACGCCAGGTAGCTGTACAGATCGTTGTCGACCTTGCCTTTAACCTTGGTGGCGTTGGTCGGGTGATCCGAGTAGTAACCCGAAGTGTAGTAGCCCGCTTCGTTGCCGTTGGCGCCGTTGTCGCGGCTGCGGTAGTAACGCAGGTCACTTTTCAACACGCCAGGACCGATAGCCCAGTTGTGGACCAAGCCCAGGAAGTTCTGCGCGTAAAAGTCTTTCAGCTCGCCGTAGTAGTACGAAGCGGTCAGATCTTTGGTGATTTTGTAGTCAGCACCGGCGTAGTAGAACTTGTTGACGAAGTTGCCAGCGTCATAGTTCGAGCTACCGTTGGCACCCGCCAGCGACAGGCCTTCGTTGTTGCTGGAGTTACGGCCCTTGGAGTGCTCGATCTGACCGGCAGTCAGGGTCAGGTCCTTGATCTCGTTCGAGGAGATCTCGCCACCTTGGAACGTTTGCGGCAGCAGACGACCGTCGTTGGTTTTGATAACCGGGTTGTTTGGCTGCAGGGTGCCGATTTTCAGCACGGTCTGGGAAACCTTGACCTTACCGGTCACACCCAGGCTGGCGAAATCGTTGACCGCTTTGTTGCCATCGCTTGGGAACACGGTGCCGCCAGACGCGGTGCCCGTGTAGTTACCGTGATCGGCACGGCTGGAATCCAGACGTACGCCGTACAGGCCGATAGCGTCAAGACCGAAACCAACGGTCCCTTCGGTGAAGCCGGAGATGAAACGCAGGTCAAAACCTTGGCCCCATTCAGCGTTCTTGCTGCGGGTGTTCGAGGTCGCCGAAGGCTTCAAATCACGGTTGTCGGTGTTGATGTAAAAGTTACGCAGACCCAGTGTTACTTTGCTGTCATCGATGAAACCGGCGGAGTTTGCCTGTTGGGCAATCGCAGCGACAGCCACGGCCAACGCCAATGTTGACTTCTTCATGTACCGCTCCTCTCATTTCTAATTTTTGTATTTCTTAGGTCCTGGGTCTGACGCCCCGGATCCACAGATGCGCGATTAGCGCCAGATAGTGACTATCAAGTCAATCGTAACTTTGTATGTCTACTACCTTCGTCTAACCGCAGTTAATTTGGTCCCTGCAGGGTAATGAGTTTTTCATACACCCAAAAAGAATTGTTTCATTCTTTTTCATACGATCCAGGAATAAGCCTTTCCATGAGGCGAGCCGATCAGCGTAGACCAACCGCTCCATAAGCTAATTCCTAAAGGGTATTTACCAGCCTTTTTTTAGATCGATTAGTGTGGCCGTACTGTTGCATACGTCACACACGATCAAAAAGGCGACGCCATCATGGCCAAAGGCACATCCTCCCGTCAATTTGTTACAGTTTTTGTGTCACTAATACTTTCTTTTGGTGTCAAAGCGGCCGATTTAACCATCGCCTACCAAACCGGCATCGACCCCAGCAAAGTCCCACAGGCCGACGGCCTCTACGAAAAAGCCCTCGGCGAGAAGATTGCCTGGCGCCGTTTCAACAGTGGGCCCGACGTTGTAACCGCGATTGCATCCGGCGATGTGCAGATCGGCAACCTCGGTTCCAGCCCCCTCGCAGCGGCGGCTTCACGCAATCTACCCATCGTGGCCTTTATCGTATCGGCGCAGATCAACGCTTCTGAAGCCCTGGTTGTGCGCAATGGCAGTGGCATCGACAAACCGCAGGACCTGATCGGTAAAACCATCGCTACGCCCTTCGTCTCAACCTCTCATTACAGCCTGCTCGGCGCGCTGAAACATTGGGGGCTGGACACCAAACAAGTCAAAGTAGTGAACCTGCAGCCCGCGGAAATTGCGGCCGCGTGGAAACGTGGCGATATCGACGGCGCGTTCGTGTGGTCACCGGCGCTGGGAGAAATCCGCAAGACCGGAAAAACCCTGACAGACGCAGCCCAGGTGGGCCAGTGGGGTGCGCCGACGTTTGAGGTGTGGGTAGCGCGCAAGGATTTCGCGGAAAAACATCCTGACGCAGTGGCCAAGTTTGCCAAGGTTACGCTGGATGCATTCGCCGACTACGCCGCCCATAAAGACGGCTGGACAGTGGATTCGGAGCCGGTGCAGAAAATCGCCAAACTGACAGGTTCGAATGCGGCCGATATTCCTGAGCTGTTGGCCGGCAGCACCTTCCCGGACGCCCAGGCGCAACAAACCGATGCCCTGCTTAAAGGGGGCACGGCGAAAGCGATTGGGGAAACGGCGAAGTTTTTGAAGGAACAGGGGAAGGTTGAGACGGTGTTGCCGGACTACTCGGCCTTTGTGACCGATAAATTCATCAGCCAATAAGGTAATCAAATGTGGGAGCTGGCTTGCCTGCGATAGCATCACCTCGGTTTATCTGAAAAACCGAGTCGGCTGCATCGCAGGCAAGCCAGCTCCCACATGAGCCAGCTCTTTATCAGGCAGGAAGATCAGGCTTACAGAGCCTTCTCGAAAATCTTCGAGTTACGCTGATAGTTGTACAGCGACGCCCGCGCTGACGGCAGGCGGTCGACGCTGCTCGGCACGAACCCGCGCTCGCGGAACCAGTGTGCGGTTCGCGTGGTGAGCACAAACAGCGTCTTCAAACCCTGCGCCCGCGCACGGGTCTCGATGCGCTCCAGCAACACGTCGCCGCGTGCGCCGTGACGATACTCCGGGTTGACCGCCAGACACGCCAGCTCCCCTGCATCCGAATCCGCGATCTGATACAGCGCCGCACAGGCGATGATCATGCCTTCGCGCTCAACCACGCTGAACTGCTCGATCTCACGCTCCAGCACTTCCCGCGAACGCCGCACCAGAATGCCCTGCTCTTCCAGCGGGCTGATCAGGTCGAGCAAACCGCCCACATCCTCAATCGCCGCCTCGCGCACCTGTTCGAATTGCTCCTGGGCCACCAGCGTACCGCCGCCGTCCCGGGTGAACAGCTCGGTGAGCAACGCGCCATCTTCGGCGTAGCTGACGATATGGCTGCGCCCTACTCCGCCCCGGCACGCTTCGGCGGCGGCGTCCAACAGTTCAGCTTGATAGTTGCTGCCCAGGCGCTGCAGGTGCGCCGGCACTTGCTGCGGACGCAGCTCGCGGACCAGGCGACCATGTTCGTCGATCAGGCCCAGATCGGCGCCAAACAGCAGCAGCTTGTCGGCGCCCAGGTCGATGGCGGCGCGGGTGGCGACGTCTTCGCAGGCCAGGTTGAAGATTTCGCCGGTCGGCGAGTAACCCAACGGCGACAGCAGCACGATGGAGCGCTCGTCCAGCAGGCGGTTGATGCCCTTGCGGTCGACCCGGCGCACTTCGCCGGTGTGGTGGTAATCCACGCCTTCAAGCACTCCGATCGGCCGTGCCGTAACCAGGTTGCCGCTGGCGACGCGCAGGCGCGAGCCCTGCATCGGCGAGGAGGCCATGTCCATCGACAGGCGTGCTTCGATAGCAATGCGCAGGTGGCCGACCGCATCGATCACGCACTCCAGCGTCGCGGCATCCGTGATGCGCAGGCCTTCGTGATAAGCCGGGGTAAGGCCGCGCGCTTCAAGGCGTGCTTCGATTTGTGGGCGCGACCCGTGAACCAATACCAACCGCACACCCAGGCTATGGAGCAGCACCAGGTCGTGGACAATGTTGCCGAAGTTGGGGTGTTCTACACCATCGCCGGGCAGCATGACCACAAAGGTGCAGTCGCGGTGAGCGTTGATGTAGGGCGAAGCGTGACGAAGCCAATTGACGTATTCGGGCATAAAACCTGGGCCTGTAATAAAAAGCAGCCAAAAAAGGATGAAACATAAAAGCGCACAGCGGGCTGATGGTTATCGTCGGAACAGGCTTGGCGACACGCTCGCTCTCCTTATGTACGAATGGGCGGGGGTTAATTTATGCAGGTTTCAGGCAGTAATGGTCGATCAGTTCCCGCAATAGACGCACTGTAGGCGTCAAGCGTGACATTTCGAGGTACTCGCCCGGCTGGTGGGCGCAGGCGATATCGCCAGGGCCAAGCACCAGGGTTTCACAACCAAGGCGCTGAAGATAAGGCGCTTCGGTGCCGAACGCTACTGCTTCGGCACGATGACCGGTCAATCGTTCCGCCACCCGCACCAGTTCGGCGTCTTCGGCCTGCTCGAACGGCGGCACTTCGGGGAACAACGGCGCGTAGTCGATCTTGACTTTATGGCGCTCGGCCAGGGGTTCGAGCTTTTGCCGGATAGCGTCGCGCAGCACCTTGGGGTCCATGCCCGGCAGGGGCCGAAGGTCGAACTCCAGGGAACATTGGCCGCAGATACGGTTGGGGTTGTCGCCGCCGTGGATACAACCGAAGTTCATGGTCGGTTGCGGCACGCTGAATTGCGGGTTGCGGTACTCGCGCTGCCAGGCCAGGCGCAGGCCGCGCAGTTCACCAATGGCATCGTGCATGGCTTCCAGAGCACTGTGGCCCAGGCTTGGGTCTGACGAATGGCCGCTTTGCCCAAGGATGTCGATGCGCTCCATCATCACGCCTTTGTGCAGGCGGATCGGCTTGAGGCCTGTCGGTTCGCCGATCACCGCCGCGCGGCCCAACGGGCGCCCGGCCTCGGCCAGTGCGCGGGCGCCGGACATCGAGCTTTCTTCATCGCAGGTGGCGAGGATCAGCAGCGGTTGTTTGAAGGGTTGATCCAGCAAGGGCAGCACGGCTTCGATGATCAGCGCAAAAAAGCCTTTCATGTCGCAGCTGCCCAGTCCTACCCAACGGCCGTCAACTTCCGTCAACTTGAGCGGATCGGTCTTCCACAGCGCGGCGTCGTAGGGAACGGTATCGCTATGCCCGGCCAGCACCAGACCGCCGGGGCCACTGCCGAAACTGGCGAGCAGGTTGAATTTGCCCGGGCTGACTTGCTGGATGTCGATGGCAAAACCCAGATCGCCCAGCCAACCCGCGAGCAGATCGATCACCGGGCGGTTGGTCTGATCGAGAGACGCTTGGGTGCAACTGACCGACGGCGCGGCAATCAATGCGGCGAATTGCTCTTTCATGGACGGTAACGGCATGCGCGGCCTCTCAACTTCCCGGATGAGCCCCACTATAGAACCATCTGCACGCCACAATAAACCGTTGCGGCGCGTTGCCGGGCTCAGTCCTGTACACTGCACGACCTTGGCAGCCACTCTTTTCCCCGGCTGCGCTCCCGATCCTGGATTTTCCGGCCATGCAGAAAGAAACCGAAATCAAGCTCCGCGTCAGCCGCGAAACACTCGCCGCGCTGCGTGAGCACCCGCTACTGAAAAAACGCAACAAAAGTGGCTGGGAACGCCGTGAGTTGATGAACCAATACTTCGACACCCCCGAGCGCGACCTGGCTCAGGCCAAAGTCGCCCTGCGTTTGCGCGAGGACGGTGACGAAATCATCCAGACCCTCAAGACCCGTGGCCAAAGCGTCGCCGGCTTGTCGGAACGCAACGAGTACAACTGGGACCTGCCCAAAGCCAAGCTCGACGTGAAGAAACTCGACGGCGAATGCTGGCCCGAGCAACTGGCCGAGTTGGACAAAAAGACCCTCAAGCCGATTTTCACCACCGATTTTGTGCGCGAACGTGCCGAAATCGCCTGGGGCCGTGGCAAGGCCAAGGTCGTGATCGAAGCCGCTCTGGACCTGGGCCACGTCGTGGTCGGCAAGCAGAAAGAAGAAATCTGCGAGCTGGAACTGGAACTGCGCGAAGGTGAACCGGCCGCCCTGCTGGAACTGGCCGCCGAACTGGCCGCCACTCTGGCGCTGATGCCGTGCGATATCAGCAAGGCCGAGCGCGGCTACCGTCTGTATGACGCCAGCAGCTACTCGCTGAGCCTGCCCGCGCCGCAGATCCACGCCGAAATGCCGCTGGACGACGCCTTCGCCGCGATCATGTGGCACCTGTTGGGCAGCAGCCAGCGCCTGGCCGAGCAATATCGCTTCAATGGCCACTGGCGCTTGCTGCAGGACTGGGTCGAAAACCTCGGTGAACTGCGCGCGCTGATCGGCAGCCTCGGTCAGGCCGCCCCGCGTCAATCCACCAGCGAGCTGCGCAGCGCACTCGATGCATTGCTGGAAGACTGGCGCCCACTGGTGCAGGCCGGTGACGACGATGAAGACATCCGCAAAGCCGCACCTGAACAGTTTGTTGAAGAACTGCAAGACGTGCGCTGGGGCTTGTTCTCGCTGAACACCTCGCGCTGGCTGCTGGCCCGCACCTGGACCGCCGACCGCAACGTACGTGGCAACCGCCAGGGCGCTGCGCAAATCACCAACTGGCTGCCGCGCCTGCTGGCTGACGACGCCGTTGCCCTGCAACTGCAACGTTACCAGCAACAACCGGAAGACCTGGCCGAGCAGCTGCCGCGCATTGAACGCATCCAGGCCTGGCTGCACCACGCGCGTCAGGTGGTGGACATTCCGGAACTGGACCGTTTGTACGGCGAGCTGAACAAGCTGGCGGTACTGGCTAATCAGCCGATTACCGACGAGTCGCTGGATGCGCGTATGCATCAGGCGATTGCGGTGTATCAGAACCGTGCATGGAAGACGTTGCTGCGTCTGTAATACCAGGCAACTCGGTCAAATGTGGGAGCGGGCTTGTGCGCTCCCACAGTCAGCGCAACACTGGCAGGCTGGTGGTGGACTTGATCTCCGACAGGGCCACAATCGAATTCACCTCCTGAATCCCCGGTACCATCGACAGCTTCTCGAAGAAAAACCGCTCATACGCCTCGATGTCAGAGGTAACGATGCGCAGCAGAAAATCCACCGCCCCCATCAGCACATAGCACTCCAGGACTTCTGGAAACCCGCGAATCGCTTCGGTGAATTCGGTGAAGTTGGACCGTCCGTGAGCATTGAGCTTGACCTCGGCAAAAATCTGCGTGTTGAGGCCGATCTTCTTGCGGTCCAGCAGCGTGACCTGCGCGCGAATCACACCCTCCTCTTTAAGCCTTTGAATACGCCGCCAGCATGGCGATTGCGAGAGACCCACCTGCTCGGCGATCTGCGCGCTGGAAAGCGAGGCGTCCTCTTGCAGCAGGGCCAGAATGCGGCGGTCGTAGGCGTCCAACTCACTGTGCATAAAAATACCTATGAAGGCGCTAAGGCTGAATTACTTGAGTCGTTTTTTCACCAATATGGCGCATCTTAGACAAGAAATCTCCGCGTGCGAATGTAAAAATTTCTCCAGTCGAATCTGGAGAGTCAGCATGCACGCCGTCGAAACCACCTGCCCCGCTACGCGTCTCGATGCATGGGCCGTCAACAGCGCCCACTGCCAAGCGCATTATCAGATCACCGCCGAGGCAGAACCGGACTTGCTGTGCCGGGTACTGAATTACTTCGCGTTGCAGTTCCTGACGCCGCAACAGGTCAATGTGAGCCGTGACGACGACCTGCTGAACATTGATATCGTGATGAACGGCCTGAGCTGGCATCGCGCCCAGGTGATCGGTGAAAAGATTCGAAACCTGATCAGCGTGTGCTCGCTGGAGGTGTGGCAGGCTGATTCCGTGCGGCCTCAAGCGGTGGCGGCGGCCAATCAGTAAAAACCTGCAATACACCCTGAGCGGTGGGCGTTCAGAGGATGGCTAGCCTGAGATTAGGCCCGCCGTCACTCAGGAATTCTTCATGCTCGCCGCCTTGCACGATCATCGATTGGAACTGCATCAACTGTTACCTGCATTGGTCGAGCAGGGGCTGATTACAGCGGACGAGGCGCAAAGGTCAGCGAAAGCACCCGCCACTCGACATCCGTTGGAAAGCATCGCGGCTGAAGGGCCTTGCCTCGAAACGTTGACTCAATGGCTTGCCGGGCATGTCGGGCAACCTTATCTGCGTATCGACCCGCTGAAGATCGACGTGGCGGCGGTGGTGCCGTTGATGTCCCACGCGTTCGCGCAGCGCCACGCCATCCTCGCGGTGGCGGTGGATGCGCAGACCGTCACCGTCGCCAGCGCCCAGCCGCATATCCGTGGATGGGAGGCCGGTTTGGCACAGGTGCTCAAGCGCTCGATCAGGCGCGTGGTCGCCAACCCCCGAGAGATTCAGCGCTGTATCGGTGACTTCTACCGGCTGGCCAAGTCCGTCAGCGGTGCCGATCAAAAAGTTGCGGTGGCTGGCAACTTCGAACTGCTCAACCTCGGCACCGGTGATCAGGAGCCGGACGCCAATGACGCGCATATCGTCAACATCGTCGACTGGCTGTTGCAGTACGCCTTCGGCCAGCGAGCCAGTGACATCCATATCGAACCCTGTCGCGACCAGGGCCGCGTGCGTTTTCGCATCGACGGGCTGCTGCATGACGTCTATCAGTTTCCACCCCAGGTCACCATGGCGGTGGTCAGCCGCCTGAAAAGTCTGGGCCGTATGAATGTGGCGGAAAAACGCAAACCCCAGGACGGCCGGGTCAAGACCAAGAGCCCGGCGGGCATCGAAGTGGAGTTGCGCCTCTCCACACTGCCGACAGCGTTTGGCGAAAAACTGGTGATGCGGATTTTCGACCCGCACGTCTTGCTCAAGGATTTTGACCAGTTGGGTTTGTCTGCCGATGACCAGCAACGCTGGCATGCCATGGCCGGCCAGGCCAACGGCATCATCCTGGTCACCGGGCCTACCGGCTCAGGCAAGACCAGCACGCTCTACGCCACGCTCAAGCAACTGGCGACCCGCGAGGTCAACCTGTGCACAGTGGAAGACCCGATAGAAATGGTGGAACCCGCCTTTAACCAGATGCAGGTGCAGCACAACATCGACCTGACCTTCGCCAGCGGTGTTCGCGCACTGCTGCGCCAAGACCCGGACATCATCATGATCGGTGAGATTCGCGATCAGGAAACGGCAGAAATGGCCATCCAGGCCGCGCTCACCGGGCACCTGGTGCTATCGACCCTGCACACCAACGATGCACCCAGCGCTATCAGCCGTTTGCAGGAACTTGGCATTGCTCATTATTTGATCAAAGCTACGCTGATAGGTGTGATGGCGCAGCGCTTGGTGCGGCTTTTGTGCCCTCACTGCAAACGTGGGGTGACTGGGCACGGCAATACCCATGAAGCGGTCGGCTGCGCGGACTGCCGTGATAGCGGTTATCGAGGCCGCGCCGGGCTCTACGAAATCATGGTGATGGACGAGAAGCTCAAGGCGCTGATCACACCGGGCGCCGACGTGCAGGCCTTACGTCGGGCATCGCGGAGCCAAGGCATGCGCAGACTGCGGATGAGCGGCATCGACAAAGTGAATGCCGGGCTGACAACGATGGCAGAAGTATTACGGGTAACGCCTGGGGATTCAGAAACAAATGATTTGCTTGTTGCCCGCTGAAACCGTCCTTATCCGTGACCAGACCGTTACAATCGGCCGCACGTCGCTTCACTGACACCATCAGATAGGGAATCGCTATGCAGATCGGAACCGTACTGCTTCTTTTCGTCGGGTTGGCCGTGGCCATCCTTTTCATGGGCTTCAAGGTGGTGCCTCAGGGTTACCAGTGGACGGTCGAGCGTTTCGGCCGCTACACCAACACCCTTAAACCTGGCCTCAACATCATCATCCCGGTCATGGATCGCATCGGTCGCAAGATCAACGTGATGGAAAGCGTGCTGGATATCCCGCCCCAGGAAGTGATCACCGCCGACAACGCCACCGTGCAGATCGACGCCGTGTGCTTCTTCCAGGTAGTCAACACCGCCCAGGCCGCCTACGAGGTCAATAACCTCGAGCATGCCATCCGTAACCTGCTGCAAACCAATATCCGTACCGTGCTCGGCTCCATGGAGCTGGACGCGATGCTTAGCCAGCGTGACGGCATCAACGAAAAGCTGCTGCGCACCGTGGACGAAGCCACGGCGCCGTGGGGCATCAAGATCACCCGGATCGAGATCAAGGACATCAGCCCACCCGCCGACCTGATGGCCGCCATGTCCGGCCAGATGAAAGCCGAGCGGATCAAGCGTGCGCAGATCCTGGAGGCCGAAGGCCTGCGGGCATCGGCGATCCTGACCGCCGAAGGCAAGAAGCAGGCGCAGATCCTTGAAGCCGAAGGTGGACGCCAGGCAGCCTTCCTCGAATCCGAAGCCCGTGAACGCCAGGCAGAAGCAGAGGCCCGTGCGACCCAGGTGGTATCCGAAGCAATCGCCACCGGTAACGTGCAGGCCATCAATTACTTCGTGGCGCAAAAATACATCGATGCATTGGGCAAGCTGGCGTCGGCCAACAACAGCAAAGTCATCCTGATGCCGCTGGAAGCCAGCCAGGTGATTGGCGCCGTCGGTGGGATCGGCGAAATCGTCAAGGCAACGTTCGACAACAAGAAAGGCTGAGGCGATCGCCATGTGGGATTTCCTGCAGCATCTGTCGTTCTGGGATTGGTTGGCACTGGGTACGGTGCTGTTGATTCTTGAAGTATTCGGCGCCGGTGGCTACCTGCTGTGGATGGGGATTGCTGCCGCTGCTGTGGGCGTGATCAAGTTTTTGATCCCACCGCTCGGGCTGGAATGGCAGCTGCTGCTATTCGCCGTGTTGTCGATCCTCACAGCGGTGTACTGGTGGAAGCGCCAGCGCAGCAGCGCCAAAGTCAGCGATCAGCCGAGGCTGAATATGCGCGGCTCGGAATTGATAGGGCGCACCTTTGTGGTGCATCAAGCCATCGTCGATGGTCGAGGCAAGATAAAAGTCGGCGATGGCGTGTGGATGGCAACCGGGCCGGACAGCCCCGTGGGCGCTCAAGTACGTGTCATTGGTCAGGATGGCGTGGTTTTACAGGTCGAAACTGTTTAGTCAGTGATGGAACTCGCCTGGGTTATCTACAATCAAACTGTTCAGATAACCCACCCGGAGTCACCCACCATGCGTCTCAAATATGCTGTCGCGACCCTCGCTGTGCTTTCCCTACCTGTCGGTTCAGCCATGGCCGACAGCTTCTGGCGCAATGTCATCTCGTCGGGCGCCACGACTGGCTCGACGTACCTGACCTTCAAGGACCACAAGCTGGTGGTCGCCGCCCAAGACGACGCCGGTAGCTTTGTCGCCAGCGACGGCGGCATCCGCGGCCCGTACCTGGAAGCTGCCATGCAGAAAGTTCGCGCCGACAACCCTGGCCTGCAGGCCACGGACATGGAGTTGGCTAACGCCATCCTCGCGAAAAATGCTGTGACCGAATAATACCTGCCCATAAAAAATGCCGCTTTTTAAGCGGCATTTTTTATGCCTGTTTCTCTACGATCTCCGCCGCCGCCCAGACCTTCTGCTTTTTCCCGTTGAAAGCGGAAAACTCCTGCCGAACACAAAAGTACCAAGCGCCACACTGAGATTCTCTTAGTTAAAGTGAATCCTCTCCCATGCAAAAACTTGCTTACGCTTTGGCTCTCTCTGCGTTAGCTGCACCCTTGGCTCAAGCCGAAAATTGGTACGGGTCGGCAAAGCTCAACAGTGCCCGTCAGAACCTCTCCAGTGCGCAATTGACCAGCCCACGCGTCACTGATCGCGTGGAGGCCCCTGACAGTAACAAGGCGTTCACTGGGTCATTGGCTTTAGGTTACGCCTTTGCCGATGGCTGGCGCCTGGAAGGGGAATACACCACGCGCAGCAGCTCGACGTTCGACTCCTATTGGGCCCCCTTCAATTCCAACGTTAACCGCCTGGAGGTCGACAGCCAGCGCGTGATGCTCAACGGCTATAAAAATATCCCGGTCAATGACTGGCTGTCGTTCTACGCAATGGCCGGTATCGGCATGGCGCAAATCGATGCCGCGGGGTACCAGAGCAATGCTACTCGCCAGTTCGCCAGTAACCGTCACTACAACTTTGCCTACAGCGCAGGCTTGGGCCTGGAGGCCAAGGTCAGCGAAAAGGTCACTCTGGGCACAGGTTGGCGTTACGTGGACATGGGCAAGGTCGAAACCGGCTACAACACCTTCGCTAACCGGATAAACGCCCGCGATGAACAGCTCAAGGGCAAACTCAAAGAGCAGAATGTGTTTCTTGAAGCGCGCGTTTCATTCTGACCTGCAACAGAAAATGCCGCTGATAAGCGGCATTTTTTATGCGCAACATGACAATTCGTTCACCGACGACAGGCTATATTCAGTCGAGCCGTGCAACCATGCGGTACTGATACCTCTATTACTCATCGCCTATCTGAAACGGATGCCTTCGTCGTTATGAGCCAACAGCCCTTTCTGCCGTTTTCCAAACCTACCATTGACGAAGCGACCATCTCGGCGGTCGGCGATGTACTGCGCTCGGGCTGGATCACCAGCGGGCCGAAAGTGCAGGCGTTCGAAGCACAGCTTTCGGAATACTTTGGCGGCCGTCCGGTGCGGACCTTCAATTCCGGCACCTGCACCATGGAGATCGCGTTGCGCATCGCCGGCATCGGGCCTGGCGATGAAGTGATCACCACGCCGATTTCCTGGGTCGCCACGGCAAACGTGATTCTGGAAGTAGGGGCCACGCCGGTATTTGCGGATATCGACCCGGTCACCCGCAATATCGACCTGGCTCAGGTAGAAGCCGCGATCACCCCACGCACCAAGGCGATCATTCCGGTGTACCTGGCGGGCCTGCCCCTGGATATGCCGATGCTCTACGCGCTGGCCAACAAGTACAACCTGCGCATTGTCGAAGACGCCGCCCAGGCGTTGGGCTCCAGTTGGGATGGCGAGCGTATCGGCGCGACCGGCGACTTCGTCTCGTTCAGCTTCCAGGCGAACAAGAACATCACGTCTTCCGAAGGCGGTTGCCTGGTGTTGAACAACGCCGAGGAAGCCCGTCTGGCTGAAAAGTATCGCCTGCAAGGTGTTACCCGCACCGGCTTCGACGGCCTGGACGTGGATGTGCTGGGTGGCAAATTCAACATGACCGACATAGCCGCAGCCATCGGCCTGGGGCAATTCGCGCATATCGAGAAGATCACTGCGCATCGCCAGAAACTGGCACGCCATTACTTCAAGTGCTTCGGCAGCGATTTTGAAGCGCAATACGGCGCGCAACTGCCGCCAGCGGATTTCGAAAACAGCAACTGGCACCTGTTCCAGCTGGTATTGCCGGAGCGTCAGGATGGTCTGCCCGCCCGCGCTACGTTCATGGAACAGATGCAGGCCCACGGCGTCGGCATTGGCTATCACTACCCGCCAATCCACCTGCTGAGCTTGTACCGGGCACAGGGTTTCAAGGAAGGCATGTTCCCGGTGGCTGAGCGTGTTGGGCGTTTGATCGTGTCGTTGCCGATGTTCACGGCGATGACAGAGGCGGATGTCGAGCGGTCGGTTGCGGCGGTAAAAGCGGTACTGAAAGCGAGCTGAAAACGAACTGCCAGCTATCCGCAATCAACTGTGGGAGCTGGCTTGCCTGCGATGCCGGCACCGCGGTGATTCAACCACACCGCAGTGATGCTATCGCAGGCAAGCCAGCTCCCACATTGATTTGCGCTGTTCCAACGGCTCGCGTTTACTCGCCGATGGCCGCTTTGTAGCCAGCAGCATCAAGCAGTTTTTCCAGGTCAGCCGGGTTGCTTGGCTTGAGCTTGAAGATCCAGGCGCCATACGGGTCGGAGTTCAGCAGTTCAGGGCTGCCACTCAGTTCCTCGTTAACGGCGATCACTTCGCCAGCAACCGGTGAGTAGATATCCGAAGCGGCTTTCACAGACTCAACCACACCAGCCTGGCCTTCAGCGTCAAACTTGGCGCCGACTTCGGCCAACTCAACAAACACCACATCACCCAAAGCTTCCTGAGCATGGTCGGAGATACCGACGGTCACACTGCCGTCGGCTTCCAGACGGGCCCACTCGTGACTTTCGGCAAAACGCAGGTCGGCAGGGATATCGCTCATAGTCTGTGTCCTCAAGAAGAAATGTCAGCGGCCTCAGGCCTGCCGGAAATAGTTAAATCAAGGTTTTGCCATGGCGCACGAAGGTCGGTTTGACCACTCGAACCGGGTACCACTTGCCGCGGATTTCCACTTCGGCCCGATCGGCGGTGGCCGTCGGTACGCGCGCCAGGGCAATGGATTTGCTCAGCGTAGGAGAGAAACTACCACTGGTTATCTCCCCTTCGCCAACATTGGCGATACGAACCACCTGATGAGCGCGTAAAACACCACGCTCTTCCAGTACCAGCCCGACCAATTTGAACTGCACACCTGCGGCCTTTTCCGCCTCAAGGGCAGTGCGGCCGATGAACTGACGCTCAGCCGGTTCCCAGGCGATGCTCCAGGCCATATTGGCCGCCAGAGGCGAAACGTCCTGGTGAATATCCTGACCGTACAGGTTCATGCCGGCTTCGAGGCGCAGCGTATCGCGGGCGCCAAGGCCGATGGGTGAAATACCGGCCCCTACCAGATCGTTGAAAAAGCCCGGAGCCTGCTCGGCCGGCAGGACAATTTCCAGACCGTCTTCGCCGGTGTAACCCGTGCGGGCGATAAACCAATCGCCATCGGCCTGGCCTTCAAAGGGCTTGAGCTGGTGGATAAGCGTGCCGCGGGCCTGGGTGACCAGCTCGGCGATTTTCTGCCGGGCGTGCGGGCCTTGAATGGCGAGCATGGCCAATTCTGGCCGCTCATGCAGCTGCGCCGCGTAGTCGCCCAGCTGTGCTTGCATCCAGGCCATGTCCTGATCACGCGTAGCGGCGTTGACCACCAGCCGATAACCGGTCTCGGTGCGGTAAACGATCATGTCGTCCACCACGCCGCCCTGCTCGTTGAGCATGGCGCTGTAAAGCGCACGGCCGCAGCCATGCAAACGATCGACATCATTGGCCAGCAGGTGCTGGAGCCATTCCTTGGCCTGAAGGCCTGTGACATCGATCACGGTCATATGAGATACGTCAAACACCCCGCAGTCGCGTCGCACCTGATGGTGTTCTTCAACTTGCGAGCCGTAGTGCAGAGGCATATCCCAACCGCCAAAATCGACCATTTTCGCGCCGAGGGCGAGATGCAGGTCATACAGAGGCGTACGCTGTCCCATGGGTTTCTCCTTCCGGGATTGGCGAAGATGCACAGAGCTGCTGTTTGCGCTCAACACCTCTGACTACAAGGCCTGCAGCGACATACAACGACTCGATCCGAAGGACGGAGCGCACCGAATGCCGCGCATTGTAGCCGCAAGCCGTAGGACTGGCACCTAACCGATTTGCCGAGCGGAGCGTCGAATCAGGCCGATCACCGGCAACAGGCCCACCAACACCAACGTGAGTGCGGGTAATGAGGCTCGCGCCCATTCCCCTTCGCTGGTCATTTCAAAAATTCGTACCGCCAGGGTGTCCCAGCCAAACGGGCGCATCAGCAGGGTCGCAGGCATTTCCTTGAGCACATCGACAAACACCAGCAGCGCCGCGCTCAACGTCCCCGGCAGCAACAGCGGCAGATACACTTTGCAAAACAGTCGCGGTCCACTCACGCCGAGGCTGCGCGCTGCTTCCGGCAACGAGGGACGGATTCGCGCCAGGCTGTTTTCCAACGGCCCGTAGGCCACTGCCAGGAAACGCACCAGATACGCCAGCACCAACGCCGACAGGCTGCCCAGCAACAGGGGCTTGCCCGCGCCGCCGAGCCAACTCGACAACGGCACCACCAGCTCACGGTCCAGGTAGCTGAACGCCAGCATGATCGACACCGCCAGCACCGAACCCGGCAAGGCATAGCCGACATTGCCCAGGCTGATCCCGGAGCGGATCGCCCGCGTGGGCGCCAGGCGATTGGCAAAGGCCAATATCAACGCCACGCTGACCGTAATCAGTGCCGCGATGCCACCCAGGTAGAGGGTATGGATGATCAAGCCGCTGTAGCGCTCATCCAGATCGAACCGGCCACGTTGCCAGAACCAGGCGACCAGTTGCAGCATCGGGATGACAAAGGCGCAGGCGAACACCAAGCCACACCACGTGCTGGCTGCCGCCGCCTTGAAACCGCGCAGGTGATACAACGCCTTGCCGCGTGGCCGCTCATTACTCGGGCGGCTGGCGCCTCGGGCACGTCGTTCGCCGTACAGCACCAGCATCACCACCAGAAGCAACAGGCTGGCCAGTTGTGCGGCGCTGGAAAGGCTGAAAAAGCCGTACCAGGTCTTGTAGATGGCCGTGGTGAAGGTGTCGAAGTTGAACACCGAGACAGCGCCGAAGTCCGCCAGGGTTTCCATCAGTGCCAAGGCGACGCCGGCACCAATTGCCGGCCGCGCCATGGGCAATGCGACACGCCAGAACGCTTGCCATGGCGATTGACCGAGCACCCGCGCCGCTTCCATCAGCCCTTTGCCCTGCGCCAAAAATGCAGTGCGCGCCAACAGGTAGACGTAGGGATAGAACACCAGCACCAGCACGATGATCACGCCGCTGGTAGAACGCACGCGTGGCAGGCGCAAGCCGTTGCCGAACCCTTCGCGCAACAGGGTTTGCACCGGCCCCGCGAAATCCAGCAGGCCGACAAACACAAAGGCCAGCACGTAGGCCGGAATCGCGAAGGGCAGCATCAACGCCCAGTCGAGCCAGCGCCGCCCCGGGAATTCGCAGAGGCTGGTCAGCCAGGCCAGGCTTACGCCCAACAGCGTCACGCCGGTGCCAACGCCCAACACCAATGTCAGGGTGTTGCCCAGCAGGCGGGGCATCTGGGTTTCCCACAGGTGCGACCAGATTTGTTGATCGATGCTCTGCCAGGACAGCAACAACACGCTCAGCGGCAGTAGCACCAGTGCGGCGACGGTGAAGACCGGCAGGTACCAGCGACGTTGGGCGGGGTGGGCCAAGGAAAAGCTCTCTGGAAATGATGGTTTTGAAGTCGTGGCTAACATTGTGGGAGCGGGCTTGTGTGGGTGCCGGGCTTGCCGGCGATGCAGGCACCTCGGTGTGTCATTTACACCGAGGTGATGCTATCGCAGGCAAGCCAGCTCCCACACAAGGCCGCTCCCACAGTTAGATCTGTACTCAGTTCCAGCCAGCGCGATCCATCAGGCGAATGGCCTCAGCCTGACGTTTACCGGCCACTTCCACCGGCAGAGTATCGGCCACGAACTTGCCCCAGGTCGCGACTTCCGCCGATGGCGGCACGGCGGGGTTGGCTGGGAACTCCTGGTTCACATCGGCAAAGATCTTCTGCGCCTCAGGCGTGGTCATCCATTCCACCAAGGCCTTGGCGGCTTCCGGGTGCGGCGCATGTTTGGTCAGGCCGATGCCCGACAGGTTCACATGCACGCCACGGTCGCCCTGGTTCGGCCAGAACAGCTTCACCGCAAGGTCCGGTTTCTGCTTGTGCAGGCGGCCGTAGTAGTAAGTGTTGACGATGCCCACGTCGCACTGCCCGGCGTTGATCGCTTCGAGCACGGCGATGTCATCGGAGAACACGTCGGTGGACAGGTTGTTGACCCAGCCCTTGACGATTTCTTCGGTCTTGGCCGCGCCATGGGTTTCGATCAGCGTGGCGGTCAGCGACTGGTTGTAGACCTTCTTCGCCGTACGCAGGCACAGACGCCCTTCCCATTGCTTGTCGGCCAGCGCTTCGTAGGTGGTCAGGTCACCGGGTTTTACCCGGTCGGTGGAATAGGCAATGGTCCGCGCGCGCAGGCTCAAGCCGGTCCACGCATGGTTGGAAGAGCGGTATTGCAGGGGAATATTCTTGTCGATCACCGCAGAGGTGAACGGCTGCAGGATGCCCATCTGTTCGGCTTGCCAGAGGTTGCCGGCATCAACGGTGAGCAGCAGGTCAGCCGTGGCGTTTTCGCCTTCGGCCTTGATCCGCTGCATCAAGGGCGCTTCCTTGTCGGTGATGAACTTCACCTGCACGCCGGTCTTCTGGGTGTAGGCGTCGAACACCGGTTTGATCAGTTCGTCGATGCGCGAGGAGTAGACCACGACTTCGTCGGCTGCCTGCACGGTGGTGCTGCCGATGAGGGTGAGTGCCAGGGCAGTCAGGAGGCGTTTGGGTGCCAACATGGGTGCGGTCTCTCATTTGCAAAAAGAGGGCAAATGATAAGGACTCACATTTGGTAGCGCTTGCTGGAGGCGTTACCAGATGTTGCATAGTTGGGATTTGCGCCGAATGGGCTGGCCTCATCGGGGGCGAGCCCCCTCCCACAGGGGGCATATTTCAATTCAGGGCTTTGCTAGGTCTGGCAGGTCGCCCGTCAGCCCGAGGGCCTGGCGCACAAACACGGCCTTGGCTTCGGGCATCTGGTCGACCAGTTTCAATCCGGCATTACGCAGCCAACGTAACGGCAGTTGGTCGGCCTGGAACAAGCGTTCAAAGCCCTCCATCGCCGCCATCAGTGCCAGGTTATGCGGCATGCGTCTACGCTCGTAGCGGCTCAGCACCTTCACATCCGCCAAGCGTTCGCCACGTTCCGTCGCAGCCAACAGCACCTCGGCCAGCACCGCCGCGTCAAGAAAACCCAGGTTCACGCCCTGCCCGGCCAATGGATGGATCACATGGGCGGCATCGCCAATCAACGCCAGGCCTTCGGCCACGTAGCGCTTGGCATGGCGCTGGCGCAGCGGTACGCATACGCGCGGGTCGGCGCTGATCACATTGCCCAAGCGCCCTTCAAACGCGCGCTCCAGTTCACGGCAGAAGCTGTCGTCGTCCAGCGCCATCAAGCGTTCGGACTCCGTCGGTGTGGTCGACCAGACGATCGAACACCAATCCTCCTGCCCATCGCGCACCAGCGGCAAAAACGCCAGCGGGCCGGTATCGGTAAAGCGTTGCCACGCCGTGCGCTGGTGCGGCTGGTTGCTGCGCACGCTGGTGACGATGGCGTTGTGCAGGTAATCCCATTCGCGCGTGGCGGTGCCGGTCAGGCGGCGCACGGCGGAATTGGCGCCGTCGGCGGCCACCACCAGCGGCGCACGCAATTTGCGACCGTCGGCCAGGGTCAGCAGCCAGTCATCGCCGGAGCGACGCATCTGCTCCAGGCGCGCATTGGCCAGCAGGCCCAGGTCGCAGTCGTGCAGGCGGTCGAGCAAGGCATCCTGAACCACCCGGTTCTCGACGATATGCCCGAGCACTTGGGCATGCACACTGGCTGCCGAAAAATGGATCTGCCCGGTGCCGCTGCCGTCCCATACCTGCATTTCACCGTAAGGGCTGGCGCGCCGTTCGACGATGCCATCCCACACGCCAAGGCGCTCCAGAATACGCTGGCTGGCGGCCGACAAGGCGCTCACGCGGGGTTCGAAGGCCGCAACCTGGTCGAACGGTTTGACGCTCAGCGGGCTGCCATCGAGCAGCAGCACCTGCAGGCCACTGCCTTGCAACGCCAGCGCCAGGGCGCTTCCGACCATTCCGGCCCCGACAATCAGCACATCTGCGCGCATGTCCATGCTTTAAGCCTGCTTTGCTGGCGGCTTGCGCCGCACGTAAAGGGTTTTGTCGACCCGCGCCACCAGAGTGCCGGAGCCGTCATGAATCTGTACTTTGAGAAGGGGCAAGTACTTCTCGCCGCCTTCGGTTTGCCGGCGAATCTCGTCCAGCAAGGCCTCGTCGATGGAAAACTCAGCGTAGACCGGGCCTTTGCCCGGCGACACGAAGTCGATGCTCGCGGCTTTGTCCCAGACGATGTAGTCGCGCCCCAGGTTCTCCATCAACAACAACATGTAGAACGGATCGACCATCGAATACAGGCTGCCGCCAAATTGCGTACCGACGTAATTGCGGTTGTACCAGCCCAGGCCCATGCGCACCTTGGCGTGGCGAAAATCGGCGCTGAGTGCCTGCACCCGAATTCCCGCGCCCAGGTACGGCGGGTACAGGGACAGCACCCAGCGCAACAGCCGCGCCTTGCCCAGGCGTCGGGTCAGCCAGTTAAGCATCAGGGCGTGTGCCCAGGCCCATGGCCTGACGGGCGAACCAGCGTTTGGCGGGCGGCAACAAATCCAGGCCCAGCAGGCCCAGGTTACGGCCCAATGTCACTAACGGTTGCGCGCTGCCAAACAGTCGGGTCACTTGATCGGAAAAACCTACGGTCAGTTGCTGGTCCTGGCGCTGGCGCTCGCGATAGCGCTGCAACGTTGCCAGGTCGCCCGGCACTGCCGGCCCGGCCAGCAAGGCCTCGGCCAAGGCGTTCGCGTCGCGCAGGGACAGGTTGAAACCCTGCCCGGCAATCGGGTGCAGGCTGTGGGCGGCATTACCGAGGATCGCCAGGTGCGAGCGCACTTGCTCTTCGGCCTCCACCAGCGTCAGCGGGTACAAATGGCGGGCGCCGACTTGTTTCAGCGTGCCCAGGCGGTAGCCGAACACGCCCTGCAATTCACTCAGGAAGCTGCGTTCATCAAGGTTGGCCAGGCGCTGGGCGTCCATGCCGATGCGCGTCCACACCAGCGCGCAACGGTTGTCCGGCAGCGGCAGCAAGGCCATTGGGCCTTCGTCGGTAAAGCGCTCGAACGCCTCGCCGTTGTGCGCTTCGCTTGGGGTGATATTGGCGATCAGCGCGCTCTGGTTGTAGGGCCGGGTTTTCACGCCGATGCCCAATTGCTCGCGCAAACCGGAGCGGCCGCCATCGGCCAATACCGCAAGGTCGCATTCCAGCACGGTTTCGTCGTTGAGCGTCAGGCGATAACCGTCGGGCAGTGGCTCCATGCGGGTGACTTCGGCCGGGCAGCGCCAACTGACCACTTCCTTGTCCAAACCTTGCCACAGGCACTGGCCGAGCCAGGCGTTTTCCACCACGTAGCCGAGGGCCGGCACGCCCTCCTCCATGGCGGACAAGCGCGCAGTGGAGAAGCGGCCTCGGTCCGACACGTGAATCTGTTTGATCGGCTCGGCGCGTCGGGAAATGGCCTGCCACAGGCCCAAACGCTGATAAATCTGCCGAGCGCCATAGGACAGCGCCGAAGAACGCGCGTCGTAGCTCGGTTGGTAACTGTCGCCTGGCGCGAACGGTTCGATCAGCACGATTTTCCAACCCCGCGCCTTGGCACCCGCCTGCAAGGCCAACGCCAAGCTGGCGCCTACCAGTCCGCCGCCGATGATGGCCAGGTTGACCCGGCTCATCGGGCAGCCGCCATCAGCGCTTCGATGTCGGCGACGGTCTTGGGCACGCCGCCGGTCAGAATTTCACAGCCTTGCTTGGTCACTACCACGTCGTCCTCGATGCGTACGCCAATGCCACGCCATT
Organism: Pseudomonas sp. RGB; assembly: GCF_007713445.1. Taxonomy (NCBI): domain Bacteria; kingdom Pseudomonadati; phylum Pseudomonadota; class Gammaproteobacteria; order Pseudomonadales; family Pseudomonadaceae; genus Pseudomonas; species Pseudomonas sp. RGB. Next base: position 363,367 of record NZ_VMSH01000001.1, read on the forward strand.
TCTTCGCCACGTTCTGGTTGTCCGGCGAAATATAGATGCCGGGTTCCACGGTCAAGGCCATGCCGACTTCCAGCACACGCCATTCGCCGCCCACTTTGTATTCGCCCACATCATGCACGTCCATGCCCAGCCAATGGCCGGCGCGGTGCATATAAAAAGCACGGTAGGCTTCGCTGGCGATCAACTCGTCGACGTCGCCTTGCAGCAGTCCCAGTTTTACCAGCCCGGCGGTGATGACGCGCACCGTTGCCTCGTGGGCCTGGTTCCAATGTTTGTTCGGCGCGATCTCGGCAAAGGCGGCTTCCTGGGAGGCCAGCACAATCTCGTAGATCGCCTTTTGCTCGGGCGAAAACCTGCCGTTGACCGGCCAGGTGCGGGTGATGTCGCTGGCGTAGCAGTCGATCTCGCAACCGGCGTCGATCAGCACCAGGTCGCCGTCCTTGAGCACGGCGTCATTCTGCTGGTAATGCAGGATGCAGCTGTTACGCCCGGCTGCGACGATGGAGCCATAGGCCGGCATTTTCGCGCCGCCTTTGCGGAATTCGTAATCCAGCTCGGCTTCGAGGCTGAACTCATATAACCCGGCGCGGCTGGCCTGCATCGCCTTGACGTGCGCCGCACAGGAAATTCGCGCGGCCTCGCGCATCACCTTCACTTCTGCCGCCGATTTATACAGGCGCATGTCGTGAAGCAGGTGATCCAGGGCAACAAACTCGTTCGGTGGCTGGGCGCCCAGGTGCGCTTTAGAGCGGATCACGTTGATCCACTCCATCACGTGCCGGTCGAATTCGGCGTTGCTGCCCATGGCCGAATACACCCGGTCACGGCCTTCGATCAGGCCGGGCAGGATGTCGTCGATGTCAGTGATGGGGAAGGCATCGTCGGCGCCAAAGTCACGGATCGCGCCTTCTGTGCCCGCACGCAGGCCGTCCCACAATTCGCGCTCGGCATTGCGCTCGCGGCAGAACAGCACGTACTCGCCGTGCTGGCGACCGGGCATCAGCACGATCACCGCTTCCGGTTCAGGGAAGCCGCTCAGGTACTGAAAGTCGCTGTCCTGGCGGTAAACATGCTCGACATCACGGTTGCGGATCGACACGGCGGCGGCCGGCAGAATTGCGATGCTGTTGGGTTCCATCTGCGCCATGAGCGCCTTGCGGCGACGGGTGTATTCCGCTTTCGGGATATGGATCATGGGCAGATGGGCTTCCTTTCTTAGTGCAGCGACGGCTTGGGTGCGGCTGGCTCAGCGGCTTTCTTGGTCTCGGTGAACAGCAGCAGCGGCGCGACGCGCAGGTATTCCATGACTTCCATGTAATCGCCTTCGCCGTCTTCGGACTCTTCCAGGGCGTCTTGCACCTGGGAAATGGCCGCCAGGTCCTGCAGCACTTCCTTGGCGTCGGTGCTCAGTTCCAGGCCGCCGGCGTTCACGCCGAAACCGTGGAGGAAACCCTGGCACCATTGGCCCAGCGCAGCGGCGCGCTCGGTCAGCGGCGCGTCGTCGGTCGGCAGCAGCAGGACCACGGTGACGTCATCACCGGTCAGCTCGCCTTTGACCATCTCTTGCAGGCCGATCAGCGCGTTACGCACGTTCTCGGTCGGCTCGGTTTCCAGCAGCTCGGCCACATCAGCCAGCCAATTGTCGGCATCAAAGCCAACACCGGTGCAGCTGCGGCCCAACAGTACGCCGTGCAGTTCGGCAGGCGAGCAAGGATGACCGCTGGTGCTCAGCAGTTTGGAAAAAGCGTCGTACGGGGAGTTCTGAATAGGCATGGTGAGCTAGGCGCCAGACGGCGCAATGTCTAGAATGAAGCGCTGTATCCTAGCACCGGCAGACGTACCAAGACTATCGAGGGCGTCAGATCGTTTATCCTGCAGTTGCCATTCATCAGACAAATCCAGTGGAACCCAATGGAAGACACCGACCTGCAAGCGCTGATGGCCAGACTCGAATTGCTAATTGATCGGGTCGAGCAACTTAAGAGTCAAAACGGACTCCTATTAGCTCAGGAAAAGACCTGGCGCGAGGAACGCGCTCACCTCATTGAAAAAAACGAAATCGCCCGGCGTAAGGTCGAATCGATGATTTCGCGCCTGAAGGCCCTGGAGCAAGACTCATGAGTTCAAGCAATAGCGTTACCGTGCAGATCCTCGACAAAGAATATTCGATCATCTGCCCCCAGGAAGAACGCAGCAACCTGGTGAGCGCTGCCCGCTACCTGGATGGCAAGATGCGTGAAATCCGCAGCAGCGGCAAAGTCATCGGCGCCGATCGTATCGCCGTGATGGCCGCGCTGAACATTACCCACGATTTGCTGCATAAGCAGGAACGGCCTGACGTGCAGGCAAGTGGCTCGACGCGCGAGCAAGTGCGCGACCTGCTGGAACGGGTTGATCTGGTACTTTCTACCGATCCAGAGCCACCCAAGGGCTGATTGCCGAGTCTGTTTAAGGTATACTCGCCCCACTCCCTGGCGTGTTTGCCAGTCGGCGATGTCCCTGAGCCGATTCGCACTACCCTGGAAGTTGCACGTTGGGCTGGTGTGCATGTCCGCTAGACGGAAAGCCTTAAAGCCTACTGCATCTTCCACCTTGAACTTTCGGGTTCAAGGGCTAAGTCGACAGCGGCTCTGTCGGGGAGCCTGAATTCCAAACTCAATGCCAGTCCTCGGACTGGCATTGTTTTATGAGCCGAAAAACCATGACCGAACCTGCGCCGCTTTCCCGTCCGCAACTTCGACGCATGTTGCGCAAAGCCCGCCGCGAACTGACGCCGAGCGAGCAGCGCAAGGCCGCCCTTGGCCTGTATCGGCAACTGGCACAGCACCCGCTGTTTCGCCGGGCCAAACATATTTCCTTATATCTACCGACGGACGGTGAAATCGATCCGCGCCTGCTGCTGCGCGCCGCTCAGCGCCGGGGCAAAGCCACTTACCTGCCAGTGCTCAGTGCCTGGCCGCGAACCAAGATGGTGTTCCAGCGCGTGCGGCCTGGGGATAAGTTGTCGCCTAACCGTTTTCGTATCCTGGAGCCGCAAGTGAATGCCAATCGCCAGCGCCGCGTCTGGGCACTCGACCTGGTGTTGTTGCCGCTGGTGGGGTTCGATGATGTGGGTGGGCGTCTGGGCATGGGCGGTGGGTTTTACGACCGCAGCCTGGCCTACCTCGCCAGGCGCCAGAGTTGGCGCGCGCCGGCGCTGCTGGGGCTGGCCCATGAATGTCAGAAAGTCGAGCGCCTGGCGCAGGCAAGCTGGGATGTGCCGCTGGCGGGCACCGTCACGGATAAGCAGTGGTATGTCGCACAAACGTCGCTGGAACCAGCGACGCCTTGAAGGGTATTAACGTTTGAACGGTTGCGGCTGCTGCTGAGCCAGCTCAACCGGCGCATCGGTCTTGTTCGACCACAAGCTCTGGGCATACCCGGTGGTCACGACGCCCAGACCAAACAAAATAACCAAAATCCATAGTAAATCCGGTTTACGTTGCATCGATTGCCCCCCTTCAGGCACCTCGTACACGATGACAACAACGTTCCAAAGTAGTCCGTTGCAGCTGCGCCAAGCTTAAAAGCGCGCATTCTGCGTTAACGTGAACCAACACGCAAACCTTGGCGCCAACCGACTGTCGGTTTGTCATGGAATTGCCCGACAACTTTCCCAATACCTTTTCAGGAGCCCAACAATGGCCTACTGGCTGATGAAATCCGAGCCCGACGAACTGTCCATCAAGGGCCTGGAAACGCTCGGCGAAGCTCGCTGGGACGGCGTGCGCAATTACCAGGCACGCAATTTCCTGCGCGCCATGGCCGTCGGTGACGAGTTTTTCTTTTACCACTCCAGCTGCCCTGAGCCCGGCATTGCCGGCATCGGCAAGATCGTCGAGGCAGCCTACCCGGACCCGACAGCGCTGGAGCCGCAAAGCCACTATTTCGACGCCAAGGCCAGCCCGGAGAAAAACCCGTGGAGTGCAATCAACGTGGCCCACATCGAGACCTTCGCAAAGGTGCTGGGCCTGGGCTATCTGAAACAACAAAGCGCCCTCGCCGAATTGCCTTTGGTGCAAAAAGGCAGCCGACTGTCGGTGATGCCGGTGACCGCCGAGCAGTGGGCGGCGGTGCTGGCACTGCGCTGAAAGGGCAGAACCCTGCGGTCACACTTCTGGCGCATGCATCTGCGTGCCATGCGGGTTAGGCTTGCGCTTCATTTGACCGGTATCAACGGCCGCTCCGGCGCTATCGGTCAAACTAGGATGCTAATGCCGCAGGATGCAGCCATGTCTACGAACCATCATATGTCGCGCCTTTTCGCCGTCGCCCTGATCGTGCTGTTACTGGGCGCAGGCGGTTTCGGTTACTGGCGATCAACCCAGGACCGCCTGCCCGAAGGCTTGAGCACGGGCAATGGCCGCCTGGAATCCACCGAAGTACAGATCGCCGCGAAGATCCCCGGGCGCCTGGCCGAAGTGCGCGTGGATGAAGGCGACAAGGTGCTCAAGGGCCAATTGCTTGCGCGCATGGACACCCGCACCCTCGAAGCCCAGCGTGCCCAGGCCGAAGCCGAAGTGCTGCGCGCCAGGGAAAACTTCGCCGCCGCCGAGGCCAATGTGCAGTTGCGCCAAAGCGAGCAGTTGCTGGCCAATCAGGAACTCAAGCGCACCCAGGAGCTGTACAAGCGCGGCTTCGCCAGCAGCCAGTTGATTGACCAACAGCAAGCACGCCAGAACACCGGTAATGCCGCGGTGATCGCCGCGCAAGCCCAGGTCAACTCGGTGAAGGCTGCCATCGGCGCCGCACAGGCCCAGGTTGCGCAGCTCACCAGCGAAATCGACGACAGCAGCCTGCGCGCGCCCATCGACGGCATTATCCAATTGCGCCTGGCCGAGCCAGGTGAAGTGCTCGGCGCCGGCGGTCGCGTGTTGCTGCTGATTGATCCGAATGACCAGTACATGAACCTCTACCTGCCCGCCTCCGTCACCGGTCGCCTGACCGTCGGCAGTGACGCGCGCATCCTGCTCGACGCCCTGCCCCAACAACCGCTGCCGGCCAAAATCAGCTTTGTCGCGGCTAAATCGCAGTTCACGCCCAAGGAAGTGGAGACCCGCGACGAACGCCAGAAGCTGGTGTTTCGCGTCAAGCTGCGTCTGACCCAACCCAGTGCCGTACCGCAAGCCAAACCGGGCATGCCCGGCGCCGGCTACGTGCGCACGGCAGATATCGACTGGCCGGCCAACCTGCAATGACCGGCCTGGCGCTGCACGCCACGGGCATCAACCATCGCTACGGCAAGCAACAGGCACTGATCGACATTGCCTTCAGCCTGCCCGCCGGCACGCGCTGCGGGTTGATCGGTCCGGATGGCGCGGGCAAATCGAGCTTGCTGGGGTTGATCGCCGGGGTTAAAAAACTTCAAGACGGCCAGCTGGAAGTGCTCGGCGGCTCCATCGAGGATCGCCGCCACCGCAACAGCCTGTACCCGCGTATTGCCTTCATGCCCCAAGGCCTGGGCGGCAACCTGTATCCGGAATTGTCCATCAGCGAGAACATCCGCTTCTTCGCCACACTGTTCGGTCTGTCGAAAGCCGATTGCGAACAGCGCATGCACAACCTGCTGCTGGCCACCGACCTTGCACGCTTCGCCGAGCGCCCGGCCGGCAAGTTGTCCGGCGGCATGAAGCAGAAACTCGGCCTGTGCTGTGCACTGATCCACGACCCGGACCTGTTGATCCTCGACGAGCCCACCACCGGCGTCGACCCGCTGTCGCGCCGACGCTTTTGGGAACTGGTCGACAGCGTACGCCGCGAGCGCCCGCAACTGACGCTGCTAGTGGCAACGGCCTACATGGAAGAAGCCGAGCAGTTCGAACATTGCCTGATGCTCGATCGCGGCAAACTCATCGCCGATGGCCTGAGCCGCGAACTGGCAGCCGCGACACCCAGCGGCAAACTCGATGAAGCCTTTACCCATTTCCAGGGCGACAGCGCCCACAACAATCAGCCGTTGGTGATCCCGCCGCGCGAAAGCGCCAACACCGATATCGCCATCGAAGCCCACGAGCTGACCCTGCGCTTTGGTGATTTCACGGCGGTAAACAAGGTCAGTTTCGCCATTGGCCGCGGTGAGATTTTCGGCTTTCTCGGTTCCAACGGCTGCGGCAAAACCACCACGATGAAGGTCCTCACCGGGCTGATGCCGGCCACCGAGGGCAGTGCCACGCTGCTCGGCAACCCGGTGAACGCCAAGGACCTGGCGACCCGCAAGCGCGTTGGGTTCATGTCGCAAAGTTTCTCGCTGTACGGCGAACTCAGCGTGCGCCAGAACCTGATGTTGCACGCGCAGCTGTTCGATTTGCCCAAGGCCGACAGCGGCCCGCGTATCGATGAGTTGATTCAGCGCTTCGACCTCGGCGAGGTGGCCGAGCAGCCTTCCGGCGAATTGCCCCTTGGCCTGCGCCAGCGCCTGTCATTGGCCGTGGCGGTGCTGCATCGCCCGGAAGTGCTGATCCTCGATGAGCCCACCTCGGGCGTCGACCCGGCGGCGCGGGATGACTTCTGGCGGCTGCTGATCGAACTGTCCCGCGAACAAAGCGTGACGATCTTCCTGTCCACCCATTTCATGAACGAAGCCCAGCGCTGCGACCGCATCTCACTGATGCACGCGGGTAAAGTGCTGGCGTGCGACACACCCGACGCCCTGCAACAGCAATTTCACGGCGACACCCTGGAAGCCGCGTTCGTCACCTGCCTGGAGCAAGCTCAAGGCGCTCCCGAACCCGCAGCACCGAGCAGCACCGTCAGCGAAACCAGTGCGCCGCCCGTGAGCAAACGTGGTTTCAGTCTTTCTCGGCTGCTGGCCGTGGCCAGCCGCGAAGGCAAGGAGCTGCTGCGCGACAAAGTGCGCATGGCCTTTGCCCTGCTCGGGGCGATGTTCATGATGGTGATCTTCGGCTACGGCATTTCCCTGGACGTGGAAAACCTCGCCTTCGCCGTCTACGACCAGGACCAGACCCCGCAAAGCCGCGCCTACCTCGAAGCCTTCCGCAGTTCGCGCTACTTCGCCGAGCAGGCGCCGATTCGCGATGCGAGCGAACTGCACCGGCGCCTGCAACGCTCGGAAATCAAATTGGCCCTGGAAATCCCGCCGGGTTTTGGCCGCGACCTGTACGCCGGCCGCCAACCCACCGTGGCCGCATGGATCGACGGCGGCATGCCGTTTCGCGCGGAAACCAGCCGTAACTATGTGGAAGCCGTCCATCAAGGCAACCTTCAGCAACTCGCCGAACTGAGCAGCCTGCCCCGCAGCACTCAAGCTGCCGCCAAGCTGGAAACGCGCTTTCGCTACAACCAGGACGTGGTCAGCGTGAATGCCATCGGCCCCGGCGTGATGGCGCTGATCCTGGCGTTTATCCCGGCGATGCTCACCGCGCTGGGCATCGTGCGCGAAAAGGAGCTGGGCTCGATCACCAACTTCTATGCCACGCCCCTGACCCGCCTGGAATTTTTGCTGGGCAAACAAGCGCCGTACCTGGCCGTGAGCCTGGTCAACCTGGCGTTGCTGGTGGCCATGAACCGTTGGTTGTTCGGCGTGCCATTCAAGGGCAGCGGCCTGGCGCTGGCATTCGGCGGCCTGCTGTATGTGTTGGCCACCACCAGCATGGGCTTGCTGATTTCGGCATTCACACGTACGCAGATCGCAGCAATCCTGGGCACCATGATCATCACCAGCCTGCCGACCATCCAGTTCTCCGGGCTGATCGTGCCGCGCTCATCCCTGGAAGGCGCCGCCGCGCTGATGGGCATGCTGTTTCCCGCCGGGCACTTTCTGGATATCGCCGTGGGCACCTTCACCAAGGCCCTCGACCTGCGCCAGTTGTGGCCGCAATGCCTGGCGCTGTTCGGGTTTTTCGTCGGGTTCACCGGCCTGAGCCTGATCATGCTCAAGAAGCAGGAGGCCTGATGCACAAGCTCGCTCATATCCTGCGCCTGGGCTTCAAGGAATTGACCAGCCTGCGCCATGACAGCGTATTGCTGCTGTTTCTGGCCTACGCCTTCACAGTCGCGATCTACATGCCCGCCGCCGGTTCGGTGATTGGCGTGCACAACGCCAGTGTGGCCTTCGTTGATGAAGACCACAGCGCGCTCTCGCGGCAAATGGCCGAGGCGTTGCAACCGCCCGAATTCCAGCCGCCTGCACCGCTGGCCTACGACCAACTGGACAGGGTCATGGACAGCGGCGAGTACACGTTCGTGATCAACGTGCCGGCCAATTTCCAGGCCGACCTGCTGGCCGGGCGCCAGCCGGGTGTACAGGTCAACGTGGATGCCACGGCGATGAGCCAGGCGTTTATGGGCGCAGGTTACATCGGCAGGATTTTCCAGCGCGAATTGCTCAACTACAGCGGCCAAACCGACGCCAGCCAAAAGGCGCCTGCGCTGCTGACCACACGCGCGCTGTTCAATACCAACCTGGAAGGCGGCTGGTTTCTGGCGGTGATCCAGATCGTCAACAACATCACCATCCTCGCGATTGTGCTGACCGGCACCGCGCTGCTGCGCGAACGCGAGCACGGCACCCTCGACCATTTGCTGGTGCTGCCGCTGACCGCGCTGGAAATCATGCTGGCAAAAATCTGGAGCAACATGCTGGTGGTGGTGCTGTGCACGTGGCTGTCGCTGGAGCTGGTGGTCAAAGGCCTGCTCGGCGTGCCGTTGGCCGGCTCCTTGAGCCTGTTTCTGTTTGTGACGGCGCTGTATTTGTTTGCGAGCACCGCGTTGGGGATATTCCTCGCCACGCTCGCCCGCTCGACGCCGCAGTTCGGGCTGCTGGCGATTCCGGTGATCATCCCGATGCTGTTGCTGTCGGGCGGCAGTACGCCGTTGGACAGCATGCCCGAGTGGTTGCAATGGGTGATGCAGGGATCGCCGTCGACACACTTTGTGAGTTTGAGCGCGGCGATTCTGTTCAGGGACGCAGGCGTGAGCGTGGTGTGGCCAGATGTGCTGGCGCTGGCGGGGATTGGGTTAGTGTTTTTTGCAGTGGCACTGGCTCGGTTCAGAAAAAGCCTGGCCTCTTAATTGTGGCGAGCGGGCTTTGTGTGGCAAGCGGGCTTGTTGTGGCGAGCGGGCTTGCCCCGCGTTGGGCTGCGCAGCAGCCCCATCCCCCAGATACACCACATTGTTTCAGGTGTACCGCGGCGTATGGTATTGGGGCGGCTTCGCCACCCAACGCGGGGCAAGCCCGCTCGCCACGACACGCCCGCTCGCCACATGGAACCGTTACTGGATGATCAGGTTGTTGAACAAAAGGTCTTCCACCACCGGCTTGCCGGTCTCGTCGTTCATCACTTGCTGGGTTTGCTTGAGAGCTTCCTGGCGCAGCTTTTCTTTGCCCTCAACGGTGCTCATGGCCTCATTGGTCTGCTGAGTAAACAACGCCACCAACTGGTTACGGATTAACGCATCGTTGGCTTTGACCGCAGCGGCGGCTTCAGGCCCGGTCACGCGCAGCGCGATGTCGGCCTTGAACACCTTAAGTTTTGCGGAGCCGTCCAGGCCATAGTTGCCCACGAACGGCGGCGTCAGGCTGATATAGCTGACCTTCGGTGCCTCGCCTTCTTTCGCTTCTTCGGCCTGGGCTGCCATCGGCAAGGTCAGGGCAAGCATCAACAGGATCCACGCTTTCACAGTTCATTCCTCAAATTCGGTTGCCGGGTAGCATAACGCTAGCAAGGCTGAGCACAAGCTTATGGCGACTTATCAGGCCTGGGCATGCTCGTTGACCCACGGGCGTACCCTCCTACACTTATCGGCCATGACGCCAAAAGGAATAGTCCGATGAAAGCTGTGCTGTGCAAAGCCTTCGGCCCCGCCGAAACCCTGGTGCTGGAAGAGATCGCAAGCCCGGCGATCAAGAAGAACGAAATCCTGCTGGACGTGCACGCGGCCGGGGTGAATTTCCCGGACACCTTGATCATCGAGGGCAAATACCAGTTCAAGCCGCCCTTCCCGTTCTCGCCGGGTGGCGAAGCGGCGGGCGTGATCAGTGAAGTGGGCGAGAAGGTCAGCCATTTGAAAGTCGGCGACCGGGTCATGGCGCTGACCGGCTGGGGCAGCTTTGCCGAACAGGTCGTGGTCCCCGGCTACAACGTGCTGCCGATCCCGCCGAGCATGGATTTCAACGTCGCCGCCGCATTCAGCATGACCTACGGCACGTCGATGCATGCCTTGAAACAACGGGCCAACCTGCAGCCCGGCGAAACCCTGCTGGTGCTCGGCGCCTCTGGCGGCGTGGGCCTGGCCGCCGTGGAAATCGGCAAGGCCATGGGTGCCCGTGTGATCGCCGCCGCCAGCAGCGCCGACAAACTCGCCGTGGCCAAGGCAGCCGGTGCAGACGAGTTGATCAACTACAGCGAAGCCAGCCTCAAGGATGAGATCAAGCGCCTGACCGACGGCAACGGTGTCGATGTGATCTACGACCCGGTGGGCGGCGATCTGTTTGACCAGGCCGTTCGTGGAATCGCCTGGAACGGCCGCTTGCTGGTGGTGGGTTTTGCCAGCGGGCGTATTCCCGAGCTGCCGGTGAACCTGGCGCTGCTCAAAGGTGCGTCGGTGGTCGGGGTGTTCTGGGGTTCGTTTGCCCAGCGCCAGCCGCAGGACAATGCGGCGAATTTCCAGCAACTGTTCACCTGGTACGCCGAGGGCAAGTTGAAGCCGCTGGTGTCGCAGGTGTATCCGCTGGAGCAGGCTGCCCAGGCGATCAATGATCTGGGGCAGCGCAAAGCGGTGGGCAAGGTCGTCGTTCAGACCCGCTGATTGATCTGAAACGCGGTCAATGTGGGAGCGGGCTTGCTCGCGAAAGCGGTCTATCAGCGACAAATGTTCTGACTGACCCAGCGCTTTCGCGAGCAAGCCCGCTCCCACATTTGGATTCCCATCGTCCTGAAGAACGCAATCACGACCCACACTTGCCTATTAGCGACATGTTCATAAGAGAACATGCAATCACTCCGATTTCCTGTGTTTGCGGATAAGAGGCGATGCTATTTTCGGTAACGAAACTGTAACATTCGCATCCGCAGTCAAAACAAGAAATTTGGAGCTCTTGAATGTTTGCTTTCTTTCGTCCTGCCGCACACCAGGCGCCTCTGCCTGAAGAAAAAATAGACAGTACCTACCGACGCCTGCGCTGGCAGATCTTCGCCGGTATTTTCTTTGGTTACGCCGGTTACTACCTGCTGCGCAAAAACTTCTCGCTGGCCATGCCGTACTTGATCGACGAGGGTTACACCCGTGGTGAGCTGGGCCTGGCGATGTCGGCGATTGCGATTGCCTACGGCTTGTCCAAGTTCCTCATGGGCCTGGTGTCCGACCGCTCCAACCCGCGCTATTTCCTGCCCTTCGGCCTGCTGATATCGGCCGGGGTGATGTTCATTTTCGGTTTCGCGCCTTGGGCAACGTCCAGCGTGACCATGATGTTCATTTTGCTGTTCATCAACGGCTGGGCCCAGGGCATGGGCTGGCCGCCGAGCGGACGCACCATGGTGCACTGGTGGTCGCAGAAAGAACGCGGCGGCGTGGTGTCGGTCTGGAACGTGGCGCACAACGTCGGCGGTGGCCTGATCGGCCCGCTGTTCCTGCTCGGCATGGCCTGGTTCAACGACTGGCACGCGGCGTTCTATGTGCCGGCGACCGTGGCGTTGCTGGTGGCGGCGTTTGCCTTCATCACCATGCGTGACACCCCGCAATCGGTCGGCCTGCCGCCAATCGAGGAATACAAGAACGACTACCCGGAAGGCTACGACGCCAGCCACGAAGACGAATTCAGCGCCAAGGAAATCTTCGTCAAGTACGTGCTGCGCAACAAAATGCTGTGGTACATCGCCTTCGCCAACGTCTTCGTCTACCTGCTGCGCTACGGCGTATTGGACTGGGCGCCGACGTACCTCAAGGAAGCCAAGCACTTCGACGTGGATAAAACCTCGTGGGCGTACTTCTTCTATGAGTGGGCGGGTATTCCGGGCACGCTGCTGTGCGGCTGGATGTCGGACAAGATCTTCCGTGGCAACCGCGGCCTGACCGGCATCGTGTTCATGGCGTTGGTCACCGTGGCGACCCTGGTTTACTGGCTCAACCCGCCAGGCAACCCGATGATCGACATGATCGCGCTGTTCTCCATCGGCTTCCTGATTTACGGCCCGGTGATGCTGATCGGCCTGCAGGCGCTGGAACTGGCGCCGAAAAAAGCCGCGGGCACCGCTGCGGGTTTCACGGGCTTGTTTGGTTACCTGGGCGGTTCAGTGGCAGCGAGTGCGGCCATGGGCTACACCGTGGACCATTTCGGCTGGGACGGTGGTTTTGTGTTGCTGGTGGGCGCGTGCCTGTTGGCGATTGCATTCCTGATCCCAACGCTGTGGCACACCAACAGCGTCAGCGCAGCGCGTTAATCGCCTGAGCAATCCTTTGCACAACGCTTGAGCCGCGCCTCCAGATTTTTATCTGGCATGGCGTGGCTACGCAGGGCGTTAACGGTCTGCTCGACATAATCGCGCGTGGTGCCGTAACGCCCGCAAGCGCTTTGCAGCACGTGATTGAGCACGATATCGGGCAAGTTGCCGGCGTAGCTGGGCAAATGCCGCTCCAACACAAACCCCAACGCTTGTACCTGACTGCCATCTTCCAGACGGCAGCTGAGCCAGTGCGGCCGGTACGAAGGGTAAGGCATCTCGCGTTGCCACAAGGCGTAAAGCGAGGCCTCCAGCTGATCCTCCGGCAAACGGTAGGCAAACCCGCTGCATGAGCCGCCGCGATCCAGACCGAACACCAACCCTGGCAACTCCGGCGTACCCCGATGCTCGTGCGACCACAGGTACAAGCCCCGGTGATAGCCGTGAACCCGCGCGCGCATGCGCTGGGTCGACGAGCATTCGGGACGCCAGATCAGCGAACCATAAGCGAACAGCCAGACCGGCCCACCCTTGTGCTTGGCCATGGTGGCCTGCATCGAACTCATTAATTGCTCGTGAGTCAGTTGCGGCCCCAGATCGAGCCGCGGAGGATAAGCCAATTGCAAAAGATCGGTTTCAATAACGGTCATGGCGGATCGCTTAGGTCTCCTTTATCACTCAAATAAGCTGTTACCAGTTGTAAGCAACTTTACCGTAATAAAACGCGCCGCTGTAACCGTACGGCGAAAAAGTGCTATAGGCGAGGTTGCCGCCACTGCTGGCGTAAGCGTTGACCTTTTCCGGGTATTTATCGGTGACGTTGTCGCCGCCCAGGGTGAAGGTCCAGTTCTTGAGCTTGTAGTCCGCCGACAGGTCCAACACCCAGGCGGCCTTGAAGGTCTGGTCGTTGATCTTGTCCGCCTGATAACTGGTGAATTCACCGTAGCGAACCAGGTTGCTGTGCAGCGCCCAATGGCCATAGGTGAAATCGTTACCCAGGCTCAGTTTGTGCTCAGGCGTGGTGTCGCCGAACAGACCGATGCGCTCACGACGGTCCACCCGCACCAGGTTGGCGCCCAGGCTGTCCAGAATCGCCGGGTTAGGCTTCACGTCGGTCACTTTGGTGTGGTTGTAGTTGTAGCCCACGGTGCTGTTCCAGCGGATGCCGTTATCGAACTGGAAGCGATAGTTGGCGACCAGATCGACGCCGTCGGTGCTGGTGTCGGTGGCGTTGGTGAAGTAACGGGCGCTGGTGTAGTTGATGTTGCCAACCCCATTGGCTTGCAGGTAGGCGATGGTGGCCGGGTTGAGATTGAGGTTGGAGGACAGGCTGATGCGATCACGGATGTCGATCCGGTACACGTCGAGCGTCACGGTCAAGTCATCGGCAGGTTCCAGCACCAGGCCAAGGCTGTAGTTGCGCGACTTCTCGGCTTTCAGGTCTTCAGCGCCGAGCAGCCGGGCCACCTGACTGTTGGCCGGGAACGTGCCGGCTTCCTGAATGGTGTTACCGATCAACTGGGACGAGGTGTAGGCAAAGTTCTGCTGGGCCAGGGAAGGCGCGCGAAAACCATTCGAGACGCTGCCACGCAAGGCCACTTGCGGGGTGAAATCATAACGGGCCGACAGCGAACCGCTGACGTTGGAACCAAAGTCGCTGTAGTCCTCATGACGCACCGCGGCCGAGGCGCTGAGCTTTTCGGTGAAGTTGGTTTCCAGGTCCAGATACTGGGCCCAGCTATGCCGCGCGCTGCTGCCGGCGTCGGCATCACGGAAACCACCCAGGCCCGAGCTGCCGCTTTGATAGTAGGACGCAGGCTCTCCGGCTTCGATTTCATAGCCCTGGCGCAGGTACTCGCCGCCAAACGCCACCGACACCGGATAAGGCAGAAAGCCCACGTCGAATTCGCGCGACAGGTCCAGGCTGACTTGCTTCTGGTCATTGCTCAAGGTGCCGTTATCGAACTTGCGCGGCGTGGCCAGGCCCAGTGAGGTGTTGATGGTTTCGGTGCTCAGCGCGTACTGGTTCTTGCCGTAGTTTGCCGACAGGTCGTAATGCCAGTCGTAAGCCAGCAAGCCGCGCAGGCCGACGACCAATGAGGTGTCTTCCAGGTTGCCTTTGATCAACGGCAGATAACCATTAGGGTTCAGCGCCGGGATGTTATTGGACGCATTGCTTGCCCGGTAGAACGCCGCCGTCTCGCCGCGACGCTTGCTGTAGCCGCCGAAGGTGTAGAACTGGGCTGCATCGTTGAAGGAATATTCCGAGTTGAACTGGAATTTGCCTTCATTGGTGGCCGGTTCGCCCTGACGGAACACACGCTGCCCATACGTGGTGGAACCGATGCTGCCAGGGCGGAAGTCGTCGCCGGCGCGGTTGGTGTAATCGTTGTCGGCACCTTCGCCCGAGACATTGATAAAGCCGTTGTCGCCCAAGGCAAACCCGGTATTGCCGCTGACATTGCGCTGGATGCCATCACCCTTTTTGTACTCGCCGAACTTGGTCGAGATCGAACCGCCGTGGTCGTCGTGCTTGAGGATCACGTTGATCACGCCGGCGATCGCGTCAGAGCCATAACGCGCTGACGCGCCGTCACGCAGCACTTCGATGTGGTCGACTGCCGACAACGGTATCGCATTCAAATCCGCCGGGGCCGAGCCACGCCCCACCGCCCCGCCAAGGTTGACGAAGGCGCTGGTGTGGCGGCGCTTGCCATTGACCAGCACCAGCACCTGATCCGGCGACAGCCCGCGCAGTTGCGCAGGGCGCACCAGTTCGGCGCCGTCCACCAGGCTCGGACGCGGGAAATTGATCGACGGAATCAGGCGCGATAACACTGCGCCCAGCTCATCGGGGCCGGTGCTGCGCAGGGTATCGCCGGAAATCACATCAATGGGCGACAGCGAAGCACTGGCCGTGCGCTCTTGGGCGCGAGTGCCGGTAACGATGACGGTGTCGAGTTTTGGTGCATCGATGGCCGCTGTCTGCGCGGCCATGACGGGATTGAATCCCACAGCAGTCAGCAAATTGGCCGACAAAATTGCTGTGTACAGCGCGTGCTTCTTGTAGCTCCCCATACCGCTCCCCTCAGAATCAAACTTCAGAACGTCAATGCTCTGAGTTCCTACGATCGATCCGGCTGGCGGGCGGTGGCGGTCAGTTATTGGTTATTGGCAGATAGTCGGTAGTCCGTTGAGATATAGCCTAATGATATTTATGTAACAAATTAAATACCTTTAAAGCATAAGTAAAAGCATAAGCGCCGCACCTGTTCATCAGGATTGGGGCCGGCAATCCCGGTAATTTCAGCCGCGGTTCAGCCTGACAACGCGCCAAAGCCTCAAAATAGCGCACAGCACGACCCACTTAGCCGTCCAACCGCCTATCGAGGTCGCACCCATGAAGAAGTTTCGATTGTCCAGCCTGTTGTTCCTGGCCCAGGCCACCACCGCACTGGCGGCCGAAGTACCGCCGGCTGATGACAACAAGGGGTTCTGGTACGCGCAGACCAGCGTCTACACCCGGCATTTCGCGCCCGACCCAAAGCACAACAACAACCAGGACCTGATCGGCCTGGAGCGCAATGAAGCGTCAGGTTTTGTGTATGGCGCGGCGACATTTCGCAATTCGTTCAGCCAACGCTCTTACTACGCCTATGCAGGCAAGCGCTATGACATGGCCGACTATCCGGTGTATGTGAAACTCACGGGCGGGTTATTGCAGGGCTATCGCGGCGAGTACCGCGACAAGATCCCGTTGAACCGTTTCGGCGTTGCGCCGGTGATCATCCCGTCCGTGGGGGCCCACTATGGGCCGGTAGCAGCAGAGCTGGTGTTACTGGGCTTTAATGCCGCGATGGTCACCACCGGCCTGCGCTTTTAAGGGCGCGGTGCGTAGGCGAACACATCGGCGCGCATCTGGTGCGCATCCATACCCGCTTCAACCAGCGCATCCAGCGTGCCGTAGATCATCGCCGGCGAGCCACTGGCGTAGACATGCACGGCCTTAAGGTCGCTGATGTCTTCACACACCGCTTCATGCAGGAGCCCGCAACGGCCTTCCCAACCACAGAGGTCGCTGACCACTTTGTGCAGGAACAGGTTGGGCAGTTTCAGCCACTGGTCCCAGTGCTCGATTTCGTAGAAGTCTTCCGGGCGACGCACTCCCCAGTACAGGTGCACCGGGTGCTTGAAGCCAGAGGCGCGGCAATGCTCGATCAGGCTGTGCATCTGCGCCATGCCGGTGCCGGCGGCGATCAGTACCAGCGGCCCGTCCGGCAGTTCAGCCAGGTGAGTGTCGCCAAACGGCAACTCGATGCGAGCCATCTGATTACGCTGCAACTGTTCGAGCAGGTTACGCGCGCTGTCCTCACGGGCCAGCACATGCAATTCCAGCTCACGCCCGGCATGGGGCGCCGAGGCCAAAGAAAACGCCGATTTCTCGCCATTCTCCCGCTCGATCATCAGGTATTGCCCGGCGTGGTAACGCACCGGCTTGCCGGCCGGAGCCCGCAGGCGCACGCGCCATACATCGCCACCGACTTCCACGCACTCACTCAATTGGCACGACAACTTGCGCAACGGCAACTCTCCCGGCGCCAGCACGCCATCCCACAACACAACGCAATCTTCCAGCGGCTCGGCGATGCAGGTGAAGAACTCACCATGGTCGCGCACCTCGCCGGCTTGCTGCACCCGCCCTTCCACCAGCAGCGCCGCGCACACATGGCACACGCCATTGCGACAGGCCTGCGGGCACTCGTAGCCCAGGCGGCGTGCACCTTCGAGGATCCGCTCGCCAGGGACCAGTTCCAGTACAGCGCCGGAAGGTTGCAGGGTTACACGCATCAATCTATTCCCAATTCTTTCCAGATTGCATCGACACGCGCAGTCACGGCGTCATCCTTGACAATTACCCGGCCCCATTCGCGCGTCGTTTCACCCGGCCATTTGTGGGTGGCATCCAGGCCCATTTTCGAGCCCAGGCCTGACACTGGTGATGCGAAGTCGAGGTAGTCGATCGGCGTGTTGTCGATCATCACCGTGTCGCGCTTGGGGTCCATGCGCGTGGTGATGGCCCAGATCACGTCGTTCCAGTCCCGCGCATTGATGTCGTCGTCGGTGACAATAACGAACTTGGTGTACATGAACTGTCGCAAAAACGACCACACGCCGAGCATTACCCGCTTGGCGTGGCCCGGGTACGACTTCTTCATCGTCACGATGGCCATGCGGTACGAGCAGCCTTCCGGCGGCAGGTAGAAGTCGGTGATTTCCGGGAATTGCTTCTGCAGGATCGGCACAAACACTTCGTTGAGCGCAACGCCCAGAATGGCCGGCTCATCCGGCGGCCGGCCGGTATAGGTGCTGTGGTAGATCGGTTTGATGCGGTGGGTAATGCGCTCGACGGTGAACACCGGGAAGCTGTCGACTTCGTTGTAGTAGCCGGTATGGTCGCCGTAAGGGCCTTCATCGGCCATTTCGCCTGGATGAATCACGCCTTCAAGGATGATTTCGGCGGTGGCCGGCACTTGCAGGTCGTTGCCGCGGCACTTCACCAGTTCGGTACGGTTGCCGCGCAGCAGGCCGGCGAACGCGTATTCGGACAGGCTGTCGGGCACCGGCGTGACGGCGCCGAGAATGGTCGCCGGGTCAGCGCCCAGGGCCACGGAAACCGGGAACGGCTTGCCGGGGTGTTTTTCGCACCACTCACGAAAGTCCAGTGCGCCGCCACGGTGGCTCAGCCAGCGCATGATCACCTTGTTGCGGCCGATCACTTGCTGACGGTAGATGCCCAGGTTCTGGCGGTCTTTGTTCGGGCCTTTGGTGACGGTCAGGCCCCAGGTGATCAGCGGGCCGACGTCGCCGGGCCAGCAGGTCTGCACGGGCAGCATGCCGAGGTCGACGTCATCGCCTTCGATGACCACTTCCTGGCACACGGCGTCTTTGACCACCTTGGGCGCCATGGCGATGATCTTGCGGAAGATCGGCAGCTTCGACCAGGCATCCTTGAGGCCCTTGGGTGGCTCGGGCTCCTTGAGGAAGGCCAGCAGCTTGCCGATCTCGCGCAGCTCGCTGACCGACTCGGCGCCCATGCCAAAAGCAACACGGTCGGGCGTGCCGAACAGGTTGCCGAGCACCGGGATATCAAAGCCGGTCGGGTTTTCGAACAGCAGCGCCGGGCCCTTGTTACGCAGGGTACGGTCGCAAATCTCAGTCATTTCCAGCACCGGGGAAATCGGCATCTGGATACGTTTCAACTCTCCGCGCTGCTCAAGCTGCTGCACGAAATCCCGAAGATCCTTGAATTTCATTAACCATGCCACCCGTAAAATAGGCGTACATCCTACCTGCTCTTACGAGCGCTGGCAGCTTATTACACATCATTGCGGCTTACATCTGTTCGCACCGAGGCCTGGCGCAGGGTGCGGAAGAACGGCTCCAGGAACCCTTCCACATACCGCGTGCCCACGCTTGAGAGGTGGTTGTCATCGGTATACAGAGACTGGCCGCCGAGTTCGACGCGACACCACCCGTTGGTGTCGCACAGCTTCGGCGCCGGGTCCAGGAGTTGAACACCTGAATCGGCCGCTGCGATCTGCTCAAAGACACTGCTGATAAAGGTTTGACGCTGCTGGTGTTCAGCCAGGGGCAAGCCTTCGCGGTCGGTCGGGCGCCCCAACATGGCCAAACGGCTAAGCCGGTACGGCACATTGAATTCCTGCAGCGGCACTTCCTTGACCAGCCATACCCGATGACCACCGGCGCGTAATTGCTGCACCAAGGTATTCAAACCGTCGCTGAATAGCTGCTCAGCCACGGCGCGGTCATATTTCCCGGTCGCCGGGTCATGGATCGACGCACCGGTATCACCGGAGCGCTGTCCATACACGTAGAGACTCCAGCGCGCCACCAGCACCACATCACTGAAGGGCTCGCGCTTGAGCAACTGCGTAACGCGCTCGTTGAACGCCCCGCACCCTGGGGTGTTTTCTTTCCGGTAGAACGGCAGGCAACCGGCGTAGCCCGCCTGGGTGATGCTGAAGTCGTACTGTTTTGATGCATCGCTCAACGCCGGAATCAACGCCGAGGCATGGCTGTCGCCCCAGACCAGCGCCTTGACCGTGGCCGCCTGCGGACCAAAATGGCACAACTCACGGTGCTTGTTTTTCTTGTCGTCCGACAAGCAGTTCATAAGCGTGGGACTCCAGGTGTACGCCTGGGCAAATTGCAGCGCCTGAGGCGGCAGCCGCCACGCAAAACCATCCGACCACACCAGGCTCTTGCCGATCAGGCCGAGGCTGACGAGCGCCATGACGCCCGCGGCCAGGATTGCCCGATTGCCCGCCAACAGACGCCGCTCGCGAAAGGGCCCCTCAACGAATCGCCAGGACCCATAGCCCAGCAACAGGCTCAGGAAAAACAGCCCCGCAATCTCCACAGGCGCCAGGCCGAAAATACTGGCGTACTTGCCAAACACCAGCACCGGCCAGTGCCACAGGTACCAGGAATAGGAAATCAGCCCCACGCCTACCAGCACACGGCTGCCCAACAACCGGCCTACCAGTGTGCTGTGCTGGCCGTTGGCCCAAATAAGCCCCACCACACCCACTACCGGCAAAAGCGCTGCAACCCCTGGAAAGGCGGTGCTGGCGTCATAGCCCAATACCGCCACCAGAATCATTCCCAGGCCGATCAAGCTGACGGTCTGCGCCAGCATCGGGCTTGCGCGCTGCGCCCGCGCCGGCATAACGGCCAGCATGGAGCCCGCCAGCAACTCCCAGGCCCGCATTGGTAACAGGAAAAAGGCCTTGTCCGGTTCTCGGGACACCGCCCATACGCTGGCAGCAAATGACGCGAGCATCAGCACAAACAAGGCACCACGCCATTGCTTGAGCCTGCTCGACAGCAGCGCCAGCAAGAGTGGGAAACCGATGTAGAACTGCTCTTCAACCGAAAGCGACCACGTGTGCAGCATCGGCTTCATATCGGAGGCTGTATCGAAGTAGCCGTCCTGACGCATAAAGAAGAGGTTGGAGATGAAGATCACTTGGTTGTGAATCGAGCGTCCCAGCTCTGAATAGTCCTTGGGCGCCATCAAAAACCAGCCAACCACCAATGACACGAACATCATGACGACCAGTGCCGGCAGGATGCGCCGGGCCCGGCGAGCCCAGAAATCGAGAAAACTGAAACGCCCGGCCTCACGCTCGCGCCAGATGATCGAAGTGATCAGGAACCCTGAAATCACAAAGAACACGTCAACGCCAACAAAGCCGCCAGTGACGCCTGGAACTCCAAAATGGAACAGCACAACAGCCAGGACAGCGATGGCACGCAGGCCGTCAACGTCCCTTCGGTAAGCAAGAGCGGTCATAAATCGTAGGTCAGCCTGATTCGAATGGGGATGAGCGTAGCCGCACTCAGTCTATTTGTTTCTTAACTGACACTATTGTCCTGCAAAGCTCCCTTTCTCGACACAAAAAAAAAGGCGCCCCGAAGGGCGCCATTTTTTCAGACCTGGAGCGTCGTGTTACTTACGCTTCATCGACAGGAAGAACTCGTCGTTGGTCTTGGTGGTTTTCAGCTTGTCGATCAGGAACTCGATGGCGGCTACTTCGTCCATCGGGTGCAGCAGCTTGCGCAGGATCCACATGCGCTGCAGTTCGTCGTCGGCGGTCAGCAACTCTTCGCGGCGGGTGCCGGAGCGGTTGATGTTGATCGCAGGGAACACACGCTTCTCAGCGATACGACGGTCAAGAGGCAGTTCCATGTTGCCGGTACCCTTGAACTCTTCGTAGATCACTTCGTCCATTTTCGAGCCGGTTTCAACCAGCGCGGTGGCGATAATGGTCAGCGAGCCGCCTTCTTCGATGTTCCGCGCAGCACCGAAGAAACGCTTTGGTTTCTCCAGGGCGTGGGCATCGACACCACCGGTGAGGACCTTGCCGGAGCTTGGGATCACGGTGTTGTAGGCACGGGCCAGACGGGTGATGGAGTCGAGCAGGATCACCACGTCTTTCTTGTGTTCGACCAGGCGCTTGGCCTTCTCGATCACCATTTCGGCAACCTGCACGTGGCGGGTTGGCGGCTCATCGAACGTGGAGGCAACCACTTCGCCGCGCACAGTGCGCTGCATTTCGGTTACTTCTTCCGGACGCTCATCGATCAGCAACACGATCAGGTGAACTTCCGGGTTGTTACGAGCGATGTTCGCTGCAATGTTCTGCAGCATGATGGTCTTACCGGCTTTCGGCGGTGCGACGATCAGACCGCGCTGGCCTTTACCGATCGGGGCGCACAGGTCGATGACACGACCGGTCAAGTCTTCGGTGGAACCGTTACCGGCTTCCATCTTCATGCGCACAGTCGGGAACAGCGGGGTCAGGTTCTCGAAGAGAATCTTGTTTTTCGCGTTCTCGGGACGGTCGAAGTTGATCGTGTCGACCTTGAGCAGGGCGAAATAACGCTCGCCTTCCTTAGGAGGGCGGATCTTGCCAACGATGGTGTCACCGGTGCGCAAGTTGAAGCGACGGATCTGGCTCGGCGAGACATAGATGTCGTCTGGGCCGGCAAGATAGGAAGCGTCTGCAGAGCGGAGGAAGCCGAAGCCGTCCTGGAGAATCTCCAGCACGCCATCACCGGAGATTTCCTCGCCGCTTTTCGCGTGCTTTTTGAGCAGGGAGAAAATCACGTCCTGCTTGCGCGAACGGGCCATATTTTCTATGCCCATTTCTTCGGCCAATTGGAGCAGGTCGGTAATCGGCTTTTGCTTGAGTTCAGTCAGATTCATATAGGAATGACGTAATCATTTATGGAGGGGGGAAATTAAGCTTTTGGCTTAATGAGGCCGCGCCGCAGAGAAGGCGACAGGATCGCGTACTAATCGAAAAGGAATGCGTCGGCGACGGCTTGCAGGGGGCAGTGGAGAAACCAGTGCGGGGCCGAATGTACCACCTGAATTTCGGAGCGTCTAGCCCTGTTTCACGAAAAAGCCCCGCAATTTGCGGGGCTTTTTTGGCGACGATTAAATGTTCGCGTCGAGGAAAGCTTGCAGCTGGGACTTGGACAGCGCGCCTACTTTAGTGGCTTCGACGTTGCCGTTCTTGAACAGCATCAGGGTCGGGATACCACGCACGCCGTGCTTGGCCGGAGTCTCCTGGTTATCGTCGATGTTCAGCTTGGCGATGGTCAGCTTGCCGTCGTAGGTGGTTGCAATGTCGTCCAGAACAGGGGCGATCATTTTGCAAGGGCCGCACCATTCAGCCCAGTAGTCAACCAGGACCGGGCCTTGAGCCTTGAGTACTTGTTCCTCAAAGTTCGCGTCGGTGACGTGCTTGATAAGATCGTTGCTCATGGATGTCTCCGGATTGTAAGCAAAAAAAACGTGGCCCATCATAGCCGCCCTTCCCCCGTTCAGGAAGCCGCCTCTGATTGACTCTTGCTATGGTGACGCATGAGTTTGGGTATAGCTCAACTTACGGTGTCACGGGAGTCACGAAGGCAATGCCAGTGCGCAATGCCGCATTGCGTACGTGTTCCTGCATGGTTTTCTGTGCTTGCGCACTGGCGCGCCGAGCCAGTGCACGCAGTATCTTGCGGTGCTCCTGCCAGGTTTCCATGGCTCGTTCCGGCCGGATGAACGGTAGTTTCTGGCTCTCCAAAAACACCTCGGCGCTGGCACTCAGAATGCTCACCATCGCCTGGTTACCACTGGCCAGCAGAATCCGCTGGTGAAATTCGAAGTCGAGCCGTGCAGCGGCTTCAAAATCGCCGGCCTTGAGCACCTTGCGCATCGCCTCGACATTGTCTTCCAGGCTGTCCAACTCATCGATGCTCAACGTTACGGCCGCCAGCCCGGCGGCAAAACCCTCCAGCGCATAGCGCAGCTGGAAGATATCCAGCGGTGTGGCCTGGGCGGCGAAAGGCCAGGCAAAACCCGGCGCCTCCTGCACCTCTTGCACAAACACACCCTTGCCCGGCTGCACGCTGACCACGCCCAGGGCACTCAATGACGACAACGCCTCGCGCAGCGATGCCCGACTCACGCCCAACTGCACCGCCAGGTCGCGCTGTGAGGGCAACGCATCGCCCGCTGCAAAGCCCTGCTCCTTGATCAGTTTGCGGATGGCCTGCAGGGCCGCTTCCGGTACGGCTTGGGCGATGGAATTCATAAAAAACTCATAGTTCCAGACAACTGAGCGGCTAGTTGTAAAGCTATTCGCAGCCGGCGGCAAGCCACGCCCCAAAGGGGCTCGCGGGCTTTTACCGGCGCTCGAAAAAGGTGCGAAAAGCGCAAGCACTGTTCAGACCAGTAAGACCACCACACCTCAATAAATCCCGGCCCTGCAGGCGATACCAGCGGTGATGGCATGGGCTGTGCACTGAGCAAAATCAGAAAATCCCTTCGCCTTTTTCGGAGAGTTGCCATGACCAAGCGCTACAGCGCCCTGCTCACTGCCCTGTTTGCCAGCCTGATGCTGAGCCAGGCACCCGCCCAGGCCAATGGTCTGGACGACATCGTCGCCCGTGGCACCCTCAAGGTCGCCGTGCCTCAAGACTTCCCGCCGTTCGGCTCGGTCGGCCCCGACATGAAGCCCCGCGGCCTGGACATCGACACCGCCAAGCTGCTGGCTGACCAGCTCAAGGTCAAACTGGAGCTGACGCCGGTCAACAGCACCAACCGCATTCCTTTCCTCACCACCGGCAAGGTCGACCTGGTGATTTCCAGCCTGGGCAAGAACGCCGAGCGGGAAAAAGTCATCGATTTCTCCAAGGCCTATGCCCCTTTCTACCTGGCGGTGTTTGGTCCGCCTGACGCGCCGATCAGCACCACCGACGACCTCAAGGGCAAGACCATCAGCGTGACCCGCGGCGCCATCGAAGACATCGAGTTGACCGCCGTTGCGCCCAAGGAAGCCACGATCAAGCGCTTCGAAGACAACAACTCGACCATCGCCGCCTACCTGGCCGGCCAGGTCGACCTGATCGCCAGTGGCAACGTGGTGATGGTGGCAATCAGCGAGCGCAACCCGAAACGCGTGCCGGCGCTGAAAGTGAAACTCAAGGACTCGCCGGTCTACGTGGGCGTGAACAAAAACGAGCCGGCGCTGCTGGAGAAGGTCAACCAGATCCTGGTAGCGGCCAAAGCCGACGGCAGCCTGGAGAAAAATGCGATGCAGTGGCTTAAAGAGCCGCTGCCCGCCGACCTTTGAAGCGACGGAGCTGATTCATGGCGTATCAATTTGACTTTATGCCTGTGCTCGCCAACACCGACCTGCTGTTGCGCGGCGCGCTGTTCACGCTTGAGCTGACGGCCATCGGCGCGATTCTCGGGGTGGCCCTGGGCACCGTCGGCGCCGTGGTGCGGGCCTGGAAGATCCAGCCGTTTGCGTGGTTCTTCGGTGTGTATGTCGAGTTGATCCGCAACACGCCGTTTCTGGTGCAGTTGTTCTTCATCTTCTTCGGCCTGCCCTCGCTGGGGCTGAAAATCACCGAATGGCAAGCCGCCGTGCTGGCGATGGTGATCAACCTGGGGGCCTACTCCACCGAGATCATCCGCGCCGGCATCCAGGCCATCCCTCGCGGCCAGCTGGAAGCAGCTGCCGCACTGGCAATGACGCGTTTCGAGGCGTTCCGCCACGTGGTGCTGCTGCCGGCGCTGGGCAAGGTGTGGCCGGCCCTGAGCAGCCAGATCATCATCGTGATGCTCGGCTCGGCCGTGTGTTCGCAGATCGCCACCGAAGAGCTGAGCTTTGCCGCCAACTTTATTCAGTCGCGCAACTTCCGCGCCTTTGAAACCTACGCGCTGACCACGCTGGTGTACCTGTGCATGGCGTTGATGATTCGCCAGTTGCTCAACTGGATCGGCCGGCGGTTTGTGATGAGGAACAGCCGATGAGTGATTTTTCGTTCTGGGACATCGTGCGCAACCTGGCGGTTGGCCTGCAATGGACCCTGTTGCTGTCGCTGGTGGCGTTTGTCGGCGGCGGCCTGATCGGTCTGCTGGTGATGACCATGCGCATCAGCCGCAAAGCCTTCGCGCGCAATATTGCGCGCATCTATATCGAACTGTTCCAGGGCACGCCGCTGTTGATGCAGCTGTTCCTGGTGTTTTTCGGCATCGCCCTGTTGGGCGTGGATATTTCGCCCTGGCTGGCGGCGGCCATTGCCCTGACCCTGTTTACCAGCGCCTACCTGGCCGAGATCTGGCGCGGCTGCGTCGAGTCCATCGCCCACGGGCAATGGGAAGCGTCGGCCAGCCTGGCACTCAACCCGCTTGAACAACTGCGCTACGTGATCCTGCCCCAAGCGCTGCGGATTGCCGTGGCACCCACCGTGGGTTTCTCGGTGCAGGTGGTCAAAGGCACCGCCGTGACCTCGATCATTGGCTTTACCGAACTGACCAAGACCGGCGGCATGCTCGCCAACGCCACCTTCGAACCCTTCATGGTCTACGGCCTGGTGGCCCTCGGTTACTTCCTGCTCTGCTACCCCTTGTCCCTCAGTGCCCGCTACCTGGAAAGGAGACTGCATGCCTCTGCTTAGAATTTCCGCCCTGCATAAGTATTACGGCGATCACCACGTACTCAAGGGCATCGACCTGACAGTCGAAGAAGGCCAGGTGGTGGCGATCATCGGCCGCAGCGGCTCGGGCAAGTCCACCTTGCTGCGTACCCTCAATGGCCTGGAATCGATCAACGACGGTGTGATCGAAGTCGATGGCGAGTACCTCGATGCCGCGCGCGCCGACCTGCGCAGCCTGCGTCAGAAAGTCGGCATGGTGTTCCAGCAGTTCAACCTGTTCCCGCACCTGACCGTGGGCGAAAACGTCATGCTCGCGCCGCAAGTGGTGCAGAAAGTGCCCAAGGCCAAAGCCGCACAGCTCGCCAGGCAGATGCTGGAGCGCGTCGGGCTGGGGGAAAAGTTCGACGCCTTTCCGGATCGCCTGTCCGGTGGCCAGCAGCAACGCGTCGCCATTGCGCGCGCACTGGCCATGTCACCCAAGGTGCTGCTGTGCGACGAAATCACCTCGGCCCTGGACCCTGAACTGGTCAATGAAGTGCTCAGCGTGGTGCGTCAACTGGCCAACGACGGCATGACCCTGATCATGGTGACCCACGAAATGCGCTTCGCCCGGGAAGTCGGCGACAAACTGGTGTTCATGCACCAAGGCAAAGTGCATGAGGTGGGCGACCCCAAGACATTGTTCGCCAACCCCAAAACGCCCGAATTCGCCAACTTCATTGGCTCGGTGGAACAGCCGGGCTGACCAGTTCGAAACTGCCCTGCGCCTCAAGGTGTGTTTCGCTACGCACCTGGAAGGCGTCGGCAGCCAGGTCGGTGTCGATATCGACCTGGGCTGTCAATTGACGCCCTGCCCTCGGCCCCCCGGCCACTCGCGCTATCAACGTCTGGCCGGGCAACAGGTGCCCGCTGACCGTCTCGCCGGGTGAGTGCGCGAGCGCCCAGCCGACGGCCTGCCCATCTAAACGGGCGTGTTTGAGGTTCAGGCGCAAACGCCCCTGGCGCCCAAAACGAAAGCCCTCGCCATCGGCAGCCACGCCGATAAAACGCAACGCGATTGCCGCGGGCTCAGCACACAGTACATTCACGCTCAACGAGCGAGTGCCGAGCGCCATGGAAGGGCTTTCAACGAGCGCCTCCCTGCGAATAACGCCGTAGTCTATGCGCGGCTGGCTCACCGATAACCGGCAATTTTCAGCCCGGGCATCAGGCGTCGCGAGCAGTGCGCAGAGCATGACCCAGGGCACGCTTTTAAGCTTAACGGCCATGGCACACCGCCGAGGTGGTTTCATAGAACTTGTCATTGTCGGGTTGGCTCTTGAGGTCAATGCGTAGCAGGCAGGTGGAAGCGTCCGGCAATGAAACACGCAGGCTTTGCGCCTCATTGACGTCATTGAGGAACACCATGCCCTCGCCCACCACGCTGGTCAGGAAGCGATCGCCCCTGCCAAACACCGAGGCACCTTGAGGCAATGGCCGGCCCTGCTGATCCTTTGCAGTGAGCAAAATACGGCGCACTTTCACCACATCGAAATCCACGGCATTGAAGGATCCACGGCCCGCCGTGAGCACCTGCGTGCCGTTTTTCAGGTCGACGCGCCTGGGCAAGGATGGGGTCTGCACCTCGACCCGGCTGTTGGTGTAGGCCGGCAGGCCTGCGATCACGGCTTGCCCACTGAAATCGGTCCACACGGGGCCTTGGGGGGTCTCGACTTTGGCCGCGCCGATATCCCCCACAGAGACGATGCCGAAGGTGTCCTGCACGGGGTAAGGCGAAAAGGTCAGCCCGCCTGCGTGAGCCACCACGCCGCCTTGCAACTGCCCGGTGTAACTGGTGCCCTGCGGGTCGCGGCTGACACCCAGGCCGACCCGGGTATAACGGGGCAGCAGGTCCACCTGCCCGCGCACCGATGCCTGCCGGGCCTTGAGGTCGCGCTCGACGCCCACTTCGTAATTCACATACTCGTTGACCCGTTCGCTGAGCGATGTGCCGGCGGTGAACTGATCACCGCGACGACTGGTGTAACTGTGCACACGACGGTCCCCACCCAATGGCACGCTGACCTGCAACCGCACGGACAGGTCGTTGTCCAGCGCCCGTTCGCGCCGGTTGCCTGCACGCGTGACGTCACGATCCGACCGCGTGCCGCCCACTTGCGAATCGGCAATCAACGCGACATCGGCGCGGCTGAATGACTTGTTCCACGAGGTGAACACATGCTCGCTCGTTCGCCCGTCAAATTGAGCGCTGCGGGTATAGCCCAGCGAGAACACACCCAGCATGGGATCGGCCCAGCTCATGCCTGCCGTGTACTGGTTCTTGAAGCGCGAACCCAATTCGTCGGGCCGGGCGACGCGGCCGGCTTCAGTGACCTCACGATAACCCTGGGTCTGGGTGGTCGCACTGAGGTTGACGTCAACATTGGCCAGCACCGGGCTGCTCACGGAGACGCTGCTGCGCGACCCGGACACTGCGTTTTTGCTGTCTCGCGACAGGTTGTGACGTGCCCCCACGGAAACCCGCTGCATGAACACGCTGCTCAGGGTGCCGCCCGCCGACCCATAGTCATCGGCGCTCAACAAACCAAAGCCCGCCGACGAATCGCGCCCCAGCCCCCAAGTGCCGCTGGCCATGGCGACCCGCGGTGACGGCCCCTCTTCGAGGGTGTTTTTGCGCAGCTTGCCAACCGAAAAATAATAACCAGGCGCCGCCGGGCCAGCCCCTGCAAACGAAGCCGCCGGCACCACGAAGCTGCGCCTGACACCGCGCACATCGATCACGCTGACGTCCAGGTCACTGGTGGCATTGAGCAGAGGCAACCCTGCAAGCCTGAACGGGCCTTCGGGCACCAACGTGCTGTGGATCAACGCGCCGGACTGGCGCACTTCAACCCGCGACTGGCTCTGGGCGAGGCCTTCGACCACCGCATTGTTGCCGCCCGCAGCGACACGGGATTGGCCATCAGGGTAAAACTGCAGCCCGGACAACTGGACCCCGCCAAACAACGGGTTATGGCTGGAGATCTGGCCGACCTGGAAAGTCGACTGCAACGCAGCAACATCCCGCTGGGCAAAAGCGTAAAGGTGTTCGGTACGGGTCTTGCCGTTGTCGGACACATAGAACTGGCGACTGCGAACCACCCAATCCTCAAGGTTGAAACCTGCCTCGGTGTAGGCCGAGATGAACCGGCTGGGCCCACTGCGCGAATGACTGTCAAAACCCAGCACATCATAGTTGAACAGCGCTGCTGCGCCGCCCGTGGAAAAGGGCCCGGCCTCCCACTGCGGCGCACGCAATGACTGGGTCGGCACAACCAGCGTCACTTCCTCGGTACCGGGACGCAACCTCAGCATTGTGGTCGGGAACGCAGCGAGAAAGTCATGACAGGTCGCGTCCGGTGTAGCGCCTTCGCGGAGGATTTCGCGCGGCTTTACCAGCCCGGCTTTTTCCAGCAGCCCAGGCGTAAAACACAATCGCCCCTCGTGATCGAAACGTGCATCCACCAGCCCAAGCGGGTTTCCATTGACCCGCAGGCCCACCACATGGACACCTTCACGAAAGCGCGCTGCACTGCGAAAGTAGTCGGAGACCTTTGGGTCAATACCGTGGGTTGTCAGTGCCGCAAGGTCAAAGCCCTCTCCCAGCTCCAGCGCAGAAACAACGCCGGGCAAGCTCCAAAGGGCTGCAAACCCCATGATCAAGGTGGGCCTGCCAGACCCAAAAAATGCCGCAATGCGGTGACTCGAAGGGTTAATCATCGGCCGATCAACCCTCATCGGTATGGATCGGGGCGCGGTAGTTTTCTACCGAAAACCCATAGACCGTGGCGGGCTGGATCTCGACCTCGGCCATACCGTCCAGTGGGCCATCAACCTGTGCGGTCAGTGCTTCACCGGGCAAAAGGTAGGCGCGCGGCAACGTGGCCGGGGCGCCTTGTGGAAGCAGCCGCACCTGCGGCGCCAGGCGCACCACATAGGCACTGTCGTTATGGACCGTGAGGCCCTGCCCGGTCCGCCTCCACTTCAGCAGCTCCCAGGGTGTTGAGTGCCGAGGCAAACCTTTGGGGTGCAGGATCAGCGGCAAATTCTGCCGAAGGGTGATACCGATGGTCGCACCGCCCGCCGTGCGCGCCTGGGGGATGCCCTCGAACGACACGCGCTTGAGGCGTTGGGTCTTGAGCGGCTCACTCTGGGTGCTGATAAAACGCACCAACTGCGTGTCGCCCGCTTCCACTCGCGTGATGGGCGGGGTGACGATCAACAGCAGCTGCTGGTCCTCGGGCACGTTCTCCACCACCGAATGAAGCAACGCCGGCCCTGCATCGGTGTTCTTGATGTTTATTGTGGCTTCGCCCTCTTCCTCATAAAGCATCACCACCGTTGTTTCCGGCAGCATGCCGTCCGCCTGTGCAACACCGGTAAAAAAACCACAGGCACTTGCACTCCAAAACACTATAAAACTTATGATTGAAAACCCACGCACTCGACGTCCCCCACAACCGACAAAGTTGACAATGGGCAGTTAAACGCCCACAAAAAAACAGCCAACCAGAAAGTGTCAGTTTCTTGATTGGCTGTTTTGCGCTGTTTAGATGTAACTCAATACCAGTGTGGCGCGCCCATCAAGGGAGACATCGCGACTCAAGTCCAGATCCTGCGCACGGTTAATGACCGCCTTCACCGCAAGCGTGCCGGTCAACTGGTTAATAGAGGCCGGCGTAAAGGTGGTGCTATTGCGCCATGAATACTGAGCAGGCGATTGAGCAACTTTGCCATCGCTGCTCAACCAAACGCCGGCGCCATTACGCAGGATGGGGTACAGCGCCACACCGGCAGAACGCAGATCCCTGAGCGTGACCGAATAGCCACCGGTTCGCCGAGCGCCTACGGAACCCAGACCGAAATTCTGCGCCTCGGTAAAGCCTGGGCCCAGGACACCTGGCACTTTGCTGCCCGCCTGCAGGTCGGTGAAGGAGAGACCGAACCTCGCCGGCGTTGTGCCGCAATTGACCACCAGGGAAGTGGTCTTCTCTTCGCGCGTGTTGAACGCGGTCTGGGATAATTCGCCGGAACGAATCGTGCCGTAATCAATGATGCCGCTGCCGGCCAGGCTGAGGTTACAGGCGGCGGGTGTAATCGTGCCCCTGACGACCAGCTGGGCGCTGGTGGTCGCCTGAGCGGTCAGGGTTGCAGCCAGGCAGGCGATACCGAGAGTCAAACCAACAATTGTTTTCATTTTTGTCCTGTCACTACGAAGTTAACAGGCGCTGTTTATTCGCGTTCTGGCGAATCCATCGCCCAACCACTTATCTTCCCGGACATACATAACGATAAATAAATAACACCCAGGCAACATTGCCGAGTGACAGTCTGTCGCTTTGGTACCTCATTAAAAAATCGGACAACACATCAGTTATTGTCAGAGTGATGAAAATAAACAGTGGCTCTCAGTTAATAACAAGGTAGTCCATAACAAAACAAACTAAGAGAACAGCGACTCAGCCATTGTAGGCAAATTCAGAATCCGTCTTGAACACTACAAAAGCCAAAATGCCTACATCATCGACTGACTTATTCGTCGCACGCTTACAAAACCGGCCTACATTTCCCACATGAATTCCCCACAGACAGCATCAGGCAAATTACTGAAGCACAACGCGTTGGCGCCAGCGTTCGATCGTGGCACGATGGTCAGGTTATCGACCGAGACCCCCAAACCATGCCGCAATCCCAAGCCAAGAATCTGTCCTTGATCGCCGCTATCGACCTGGGCTCCAACAGCTTTCACATGGTCGTGGCCAAGGCCCAGAACGGCGAAATCCGCATCCTCGAGCGGCTCGGCGAAAAAGTGCAACTGGCTGCCGGGATCGACGACGAGCGCCAGCTCAATGAAGAATCCATGCAGCGCGGGCTCGATTGCCTCAAGCGCTTTGCCCAACTGATCAACGGCATGCCCTTGGGCGCTGTGCGCATCGTTGGCACCAACGCCTTGCGTGAAGCCCGCAACCGCGGCGAATTCATCCGCCGCGCTGAAGCCATCCTCGGGCACCCGGTAGAAGTCATTTCCGGCCGCGAAGAAGCGCGCCTGATCTACCTCGGCGTCTCTCACACCCTGGCCGACACCCCCGGCAAACGCTTGGTAGCGGACATCGGCGGCGGCAGTACCGAATTCATCATCGGCCAGCGTTTCGAACCGCTGCTGCGCGAAAGCCTGCAGATGGGTTGCGTCAGTTATACCCAGCGTTATTTCAAGGACGGCAAGATCACCCCGGCGCGCTATGCCCAGGCCTACACCGCGGCGCGCCTGGAAATCATGAGCATCGAACACGCCCTGCATCGCTTGACCTGGGATGAAGCCATCGGCTCATCCGGCACCATCCGCGCCATCGGCCTGGCCCTCAAAGCCGGCGGCCATGGCACCGGTGAGGTCAACGCCGAAGGCCTGGCCTGGCTCAAGCGCAAACTGTTCAAGCTGGGCGACGCAGAGAAAATCGACTTCGACGGTATCAAGCCTGATCGGCGCACCATTTTCCCGGCCGGCCTGGCGATTCTCGAGGCGATTTTCGACGCCCTCGAACTGCAGCGCATGGACCACTGCGACGGCGCCCTGCGCGAAGGCGTGCTCTACGACCTGCTGGGCCGCCATCACCATGAAGACGTGCGTGAACGCACCCTCAGCTCGTTGATGGAGCGCTATCACGTCGACCTCGAACAAGCCGCGCGTGTGGAGCGCAAGGCCCTGCATGCCTTCGACCAGGTGGCCGAGGACTGGGACCTGGCAGACGGCGTGTGGCGCGAGCTGCTCGGCTGGGCTGCCAAGGTGCACGAAGTAGGCCTGGACATCGCCCACTACCATTACCACAAGCATGGCGCTTACTTGATCGAGCACTCGGACCTCGCCGGTTTCTCCCGCGAAGACCAACAGATGCTCGCCCTGCTGGTGCGTGGCCATCGCCGCAACATTCCCAAGGACAAGTTTGCCGACTTCGGCAGCGAAGGTAGCAAGCTGATTCGCCTGTGCGTGCTGCTGCGTTTTGCGATCCTGTTCCACCACATCCGCGGCACCCAGGAAATGCCCCAGGTAACCCTGCGCGCCCACGGCGACAGCCTGGACGTGGTGTTCCCCAAAGGCTGGCTGGATGAAAACCAGCTGACCCAGGCGGACTTCGCCCAGGAAGCGGAATGGCTGACGCGGGTGGGGTTCAGCCTGAACCTGCGCTGAGCCGATCTAAAGAACACTGCAAAAACACATGTGGGAGGGGGCTTGCCCCCGATGGCGGTGGACCAGTCAATGAATCTGTTGACTGACACTCCTTCATCGGGGGCAAGCCCCCTCCCACATGTTCAGAGCGCGTTGGCTTTAGTTCACCGCAAGAATCGGGCTACCCAGCTTCTCCAGCAACGTCGCCTGCGCACTGCGCGGGTTCTGGTTGCCGGTCGGCGTGTTGCGCACGTAGCGGCCGTCCGACTGCAGGCTCCAGCTGTGCGTGTTGTCAGTGAGGTAGCTTTCCAGCTCTTTCTTGACGCGCATGATCAGCTTCTTGCCTTCCACCGGGAAGCAGGTCTCTACACGCTTATCGAGGTTGCGCTCCATCCAGTCGGCACTGGAGAGGAACATCTGCTCTTCGCCGCCGTTGAGGAAGTAGAACACCCGCGTGTGCTCCAGGAAGCGGCCGATGATCGATCGCACGTGGATGTTATGCGAGACCCCGGCGATGCCCGGACGCAGGCAGCACATGCCACGCACCACCAAGTCGATGCGCACACCGGACTGGCTGGCCTTGTACAGCGCGCGGATGATCTTCGGATCGGTCAGCGAGTTGAACTTGGCGATGATGTGCGCCGGTTTGCCGTCGAGGGCGAACTGGGTCTCGCGGGCAATCATGTCGAGCATGCCCTTTTTGAGCGTGAACGGCGCGTGCAGCAGCTTCTTCATGCGCAAGGTCTTGCCCATGCCGATCAGCTGGCTGAACAACTTGCCGACGTCTTCACACAAGGCGTCGTCGGAGGTCAGCAGGCTGTAGTCGGTGTAGAGCTTGGCGTTGCCGGCGTGGTAGTTGCCAGTGCCCAAGTGCGCGTAACGCACGATCTCGCCGGCTTCGCGGCGCAGGATCAGCATCATCTTGGCGTGGGTCTTGAAACCGACCACGCCGTAGATCACCACCGCACCGGCCGCTTGCAGACGGCTGGCCAGTTGCAGGTTGGACTCTTCGTCGAAGCGCGCACGCAGCTCGATCACCGCGGTGACTTCCTTGCCGTTTCGCGCGGCGTCTACCAGTGCGTCGACGATTTCCGAGTTGGCGCCGGAGCGGTACAGCGTCTGGCGCACAGCCAGAACATGCGGGTCCTTGGCGGCCTGGCGCAGCAGGTCGACCACCGGGGTGAAGGACTCGAACGGGTGCAGCAGCAGAATGTCCTGCTTGCTCACCACGCTGAAGATGTTCTCGCTGTTTTGCAGCAGTTTCGGGATCTGCGGAGTGAACGGCGTGTATTGCAGCTCCGGGTGGCTGTCCAGGCCGGTGATGCTGAACAGGCGCGTCAGGTTCACCGGGCCATTGACCTGGTACAACTCGGACTCGGCCAGGTTGAACTGCTTGAGCAGGTAGTCCGACAGGTGTTTAGGGCAAGTGTCGGCCACTTCCAGGCGCACCGCGTCGCCGTAGCGGCGCGAGAACAGCTCACCGCGCAGGGCGCGGGCCAAGTCTTCGACGTCTTCGGAATCCAGCGCCAGGTCGGCGTTACGGGTCAGGCGGAACTGGTAGCAGCCCTTTACCTTCATGCCCTGGAACAGGTCATCGGCGTGCGCGTGGATCATCGACGACAGGAATACATAGTTGTCGCCAGCGCCCCCCACCTCTTCCGGTACCTTGATGATTCGTGGCAACAGACGCGGCGCCGGGATGATCGCCAGGCCTGAATCGCGGCCGAAGGCGTCGATGCCTTCCAGTTCGACGATGAAGTTCAGGCTCTTGTTCACCAGCAGCGGGAACGGGTGCGTCGGGTCCAGACCAATCGGGGTGATGATCGGTGAAATCTCGTCACGGAAGTAACGGCGCACCCAGGTCTTGATCTTGGTGGTCCAGTGCCGGCGACGGATGAAGCGGACCTGATGTTTTTCCAGCTCCGGCAGCAGGATGTCGTTGAGGATCGCGTATTGGCGGTCGACATGGCCGTGCACCAGCTCGCTGATGCGCGCCAGGGCCTGGTGCGGCTGCAGGCCGTCGGCACCGGCTTGTTCGCGGGCGAAGGTGATTTGTTTCTTGAGGCCGGCGACGCGGATCTCGAAGAACTCGTCCAGGTTGCTGGAGAAAATCAGCAGGAATTTCAGCCGCTCCAGCAGCGGGTAGGACTCATCCAGCGCCTGCTCGAGCACGCGAATGTTGAATTGCAGTTGTGACAGCTCGCGGTGGATGTACAGGCTGCTGTCATCCAGGTTGGTGACCGCGACCACCGGGGCCGGCGCGGGCGCTTCGGCCACCACGGCAGGCGGTGCGGGTTCCAGCTCCGGCGGGGTTTCGGTGACTTGTTCCACCACCGGGTGAGCGTCTTTTACGGCAACTTCTGAGAGTCCTTCGGTATTCATTGAGTGTTCCTGTGAGGGCTATTGTTGCTCTCTAAGCAATTGGGCGGCGCGGGCGGCGAAGTAGGTCAGAATGCCATCAGCGCCGGCACGTTTAAAGGCAGTCAGGGATTCGAGGATCACCGCTTCACTCAACCAACCATTCTGGATCGCGGCCATGTGCATCGCGTATTCACCGCTGACCTGATAGACAAAGGTCGGCACTTTGAATTCCTCTTTGACCCGATAAAGGATGTCCAGGTACGGCATCCCTGGCTTGACCATCACCATGTCGGCGCCTTCAGCCAGATCCGCCGCCACTTCGTGCAGGGCTTCCTGGCTGTTGGCCGGGTCCATCTGGTACGAGGCCTTGTTGGCCTTGCCCAGGTTCAGTGCCGAGCCCACCGCATCGCGGAAAGGCCCGTAATAGGCGCTGGCGTACTTGGCCGAGTAGGCCATGATCCGCACATTGACGTGGCCGGCCAGTTCCAGGGCTTCGCGAATCGCCTGGATGCGACCGTCCATCATGTCCGACGGCGCGACGACCTGGGCGCCAGCGGCTGCGTGGGACAGCGCCTGTTTGACCAGCGCATCGACGGTAATGTCGTTTTGAACATAGCCGTCTTCGTCAAGAATGCCATCCTGGCCGTGGGTGGTGAACGGGTCCAGCGCCACGTCGGTGATCACACCCAGCTCCGGGAAACGCTCGCGCAGCGCGCGGGTAGCACGCTGGGCAATGCCTTGCGGGTTCCAGGCTTCGCTAGCGTCAAGCGACTTGAGTTCAGAGGGCGTCACTGGAAACAGCGCCAGCGCCGGAATCCCGAGCTCCACCCAGTTCGCCGCTTCGATCAGCAGCTGATCAATGGTCAAGCGCTCCACACCTGGCATCGATGCCACTGCTTCCCGACGGTTTTCACCGTCCAGCACAAACACCGGCAAGATCAGATCGTTCGTCGTCAGCACGTTTTCACGCACCAGACGACGAGAAAAATCATCACGGCGATTGCGGCGCAGGCGGGTAGCAGGGAACAGGCGATTGGCAGGGGTAAAGCTCACGACAGACTCCTGAGCCCGTGTTTACGGGCGAGCGTTGCAGTTATAAGCGGCCATTATGACGAAGGAATGACAGTTGTGCTTATCGATGCGACCTGCAGTCGCATTCGTCGCATATGTAGGAATTGTTCACTTCGTGACACATCTCGATACTTTCATGAATGTCCACGAAGGCGTAGGCTGCGCGTTCATTTCGCCAGCACCCCAGACCATGCTTCAACAATTTCTGCATGACTTCGGCTACTTTGCGCTCTTCCTGGGCACGTTCTTCGAAGGCGAAACCATTCTGGTTCTCGCAGGCTTCCTGGCGTTCCGTGGATACATGGATATCAACCTGGTGGTGGTCGTTGCCTTCTTTGGCAGCTATGCCGGTGACCAGCTGTGGTACTTCCTGGGGCGCAAGCATGGCCGCAAACTGTTGGCGCGCAAGCCGCGCTGGCAATTGATGGGCGACAAAGCGCTGGAACACATCCGCAAGCATCCGGATATCTGGGTGTTGAGCTTTCGGTTCGTCTACGGGCTGCGCACCGTGATGCCGGTGGCGATTGGCTTGTCCGGTTACCCGCCTTTGCGCTACTTGCTGCTCAACGGCATTGGCGCTGCGGTGTGGGCGGCGGCGCTGGGCGCTGCGGCTTATCATTTTGGCGCGGTGCTGGAAGGCATGCTCGGCAGCATTAAGAAATATGAGCTGTGGGTGTTGGGCGCACTGCTGTTGCTGGGCTTGGGCCTGTGGCTGCGTCGCCGCTTCAAGAACGCGCGCATTGCCCGCCAGGCCTGCGAAGATGCCAAGGCCCGGCTGGCCGCAGAGCAACTCGCCGAGCCCGCCAAGGTCGACGCACCTAAGACGCCAATCGAGTAAGCCGGTCTCTGCAGCAGTAGAGACCGATCACGCTGAGCAAGCTGTAACTCACCAGGCCCAGCCAGCCCAAATTGCTGGCCGGCCACAGCCCGACCAGCGGTGCCAGCCATACCAACGGTACATTCAGCCCCAGGCGCACCAGCTCAGCCTTCAGGGCCCAGGGGCGATTCTCCAACGCCACGCCCAGCGTGAACAACCCTAACGCCATCGCGCTCCAGCCCAGGATCAACGCCGCCGTGGGCAGCCCTTCGCCTGCATTCATCAGATAGCTGCCAAACCCCACATATGCCGCAAATTGCAGGGCAACGTAGACCTGCTGGCGTGCGTCCAGCGGCACTTCGAATTTGCGGAACTGGCTCAAGTCGGGCTTGGCCAGCGGGTACTTGGCCTTCACGTCCGCCGGGCGCCAGCCGGTGCGCATGAACCAGATGCGCAGCTTGTCCCACCCGCGCTCGGTACGCCGCGCATCACTCCACAACTGTGCATAAAACTGCAGGTTGGCCCACAGCGGGTTCCAACTGGCCAAGGGCGTGGTCACGCCAAAGATCACCGGTTCGTTGTCGTCTTCTTCCTGGAAGCTGCCGAACAGCCGGTCCCAAATAATGAACACGCCGCCATAGTTGCGATCCATGTAAAGAGCGTTCTGTGCATGGTGAGCCCGATGATTGGACGGTGTGACGAAGAACCATTCGAACCAGCCAAGCTTGGGCACGTGACGGGTGTGCACCCAGAATTGATACAGAAGATTGAGCGAGGCCACGCTGATAAACACCACCAGCGGCACGCCCACCACGGCCAGGGGCAGGTAGAAAATCCAGCTCAGCAAGAAGCCGGTGCTGGTCTGGCGCAAGGCGGTGGTGAGGTTGTAGTCCTCACTCTGGTGATGCACCGAGTGCGCGGCCCACAGGATGTTGCGCTCATGGCCGCAGCGATGCAGCCAGTAGTAGCAGAAGTCGTAGAACACAAAGGCGAACACCCAGGTCCACACACTCTGGGCCGAGAGCTCGACCAACGCCAGGTGCTTGAGGGCGAAGGCGTAAGTCAGCAGCCCGACCCCCTTGGTCAGCAAGCCCGTGGTGGTGGACAGCACACCCGTGCTGAGGCTGTTGATGGCGTCGGCCACCCGATAGTTGCGCGCGCCGCGCCAACGGTCGGCCAGCAGTTCAACCACGATCAAGGCAATGAAAAACGGTACCGCGTAAGGCACGAAGTCCATGGGCTAGTCCGGTCTGTTTTTGTTAGATCAAGATTAGGTGTAGCGGCGCGAGATCCCATTGGCAACAGATGACAAATTAGTAGACATTTAACGCCATGAAATAGGGAGAAATACTCATGAGCAAAAAGATTGCAGTGATCCTTTCCGGCTGTGGCGTGTACGACGGCGCAGAGATCCACGAAAGCGTGATTACCTTGCTGCGCCTGGACCAGCGAGGCGCCCAGGTCCAATGTTTTGCGCCGGATATCGCGCAACATCACGTGATCAACCACCTCACCGGCGAAGAGATGCCCGAGTCGCGTAACGTGCTGGTGGAGTCGGCGCGGATTGCTCGGGGTGACGTGAAAGATATCCGTGAGGCCCGCGCCGAAGATTTCGATGCGCTGATCGTGCC
The DNA here is from genome assembly GCF_007713445.1 of Pseudomonas sp. RGB. NCBI lineage: Bacteria > Pseudomonadati > Pseudomonadota > Gammaproteobacteria > Pseudomonadales > Pseudomonadaceae > Pseudomonas > Pseudomonas sp. RGB. The sequence continues at coordinate 402,412 of NZ_VMSH01000001.1, forward strand.
CGGCGGGTTTGGCGCGGCGAAGAACCTGTCGAACTTTGCCGTGGAAGGTGCGGGTTGCAGCGTCAACCCGCAGGTGCTGGCGCTGGCGGAAGCCTTCGCCGAAGCGAGCAAGCCGGTGGGGCTGATCTGCATTTCGCCGGCACTGGCCGCGAAAATCTACGGCCCAGGCGTGACGTGCACCATCGGCAACGACGCCGACACCGCCGCTGCCCTCGACAAGATGGGCGCCACCCACCGCGACTGCACAGTGGAAGACATCGTCGAGGACACCCCGCGCAAACTGGTGAGCACCCCGGCCTACATGCTTGGCAAGAACATCAGTGAGGTGGCCTCAGGTATCAACAAACTCGTGGATCGGGTGCTGGAATTGACCCACGAAAATGATTGAGCGCGTCCCGAACACTTAAGGGTGGTTAGCCCACCGTTGTGGCAGGCAGGCTCTTCGTGGCGAGCGGGCTTGTTGTGGCGAGCGGGCTTGCCCCGCGTTGGGCTGCGCAGCAGCCCCAATCCAGACAACGCGGTCAGTCAGTTAATCTGCGGCGTGAAGTTTTGGGGCGGCTTCGCCCCCCAACGCGGGGCAAGCCCGCTCGCCACAAGAACACTGCTCGCCAACGTCAGGCCTCGCGCATCAACTTGGTCAATATCCTGTCCAACGCATTGGCAAACGCCTGCTTATCCTTTTCCCCATGGGGCGGCGGGCCTCCGCCCATCTGGCCCTGCTCGCGCAGATCCGTGAAAAGGTTACGCACCGCCAGCCGTTCGCTCATGTTGGCCGGGCTGAATTCCTTGCCGCGAGGGTCAAGGGCCGTGACGCCCTTCTTCACCAGCCGGTCGGCCAAGGGCACATCGCTGCAAATCACCAGCTCACCGGGCACGGCGTGCTCCACCAGGTAGTCATCCGCCGCATCCGGGCCGCTGGGCACCACGATCAACTTCACACAAGCAAAGCTCGGTTTGATCTGGCTTTGCCCCGCCACCAGTACCACCTCGAACTGGCGCTTGAGGGCGAATTTCACCACCTGGTCCTTGGCCGCCCGTGGGCAAGCATCTGCATCGATCCACACGCGCATGGTCAGGCTGCCACGCGGCGTTTTTCTGCCAGGCGGCTGCGGCCGTACAGCACCACAATCGCCAGGATCGCCACGGCCTGCGCACTCAACGAATACGCGTCGGCGTGGATGCCCAGCCAGTCGAAGTCAAAGAACGCCACCGGCCGTGTGCCGAAGATGCCGGCCTCCTGCAAGGCCTTCACGCCATGCCCGGCGAACACCACCGACAGCGCACACAGCAGCGCCGCGTTGATGCCGAAGAACAATGCCAAGGGCAGCTTCGCCGAGCCGCGCAGGATCACCCACGCCAGGCCCACCAGCAGCACCAGCGCCGTGGCGCCACCGGCCAGCACCGCGTTGTGCCCGGCGGGGCCGGCTTGCAGCCACAGGGTTTCGTAGAACAGGATCACTTCGAACAGCTCGCGGTACACCGAGAAGAACGCCAGCATGGCAAACCCGAAGCGCCCGCCGCCGCCCACCAGGCTGCTCTTGATGTAATCCTGCCAGGCCGCCGCGTGGCGTCGGTCGTGCATCCACACGCCCAGCCACAGCACCATCACACTGGCAAACAGTGCCGTGCAGCCTTCAAGCAATTCGCGCTGGGCGCCGCTGACGTCAATCACATACGCCGCCAATGCCCACGTCGCCAGGCCGGCCAACAGCGCCAGGCCCCAACCGACGTTGACGCTGCGCACCGCCGATTGCTGGCCGGTGTTACGCAGGAAAGCCAGAATCGCCGCCAGCACCAGGATCGCTTCCAGACCTTCACGCAACAGAATCAGGAGGCCGGAGATGTAACTCAACGACCAGCTCAAGCCATCGCTGCCCAGCAAGCCGGCAGATTCAGTGAGTTTGCCCTTGGCCACGTCCAGACGCTGCTGCACCTGCTCGATCGGCAGGCCGTCCTGCAATGACTGCCGGTAGGCCATCAAGGCTTTCTCGGTGTCCTTGCGCACGTTGGCGTCGACGTTGTCCAGCGAGCTTTCCACCAGCTCAAACCCTTCCAGGTAGGCGGCTACCGACAAGTCGTAGGCCTGTTCGTGATCACCGTTGCGGAACGCGGCGAGGCTCTTGTCCAGCGTGGTCGCGGTGTAATCGAGCAACTGCGCCGGGCCACGCTTGACCTGCGGCGGCTGCGCACGTTGGGCGCGGAACGTCGCAGCGGCGGCCGGGCCGCTGGCGGCGAGCACTTCATTGGGGGTCTGGCGGGCCAGGTCGGCAAGGTTGAAGGGTTGTTCGCTGTTTGCCGCAGCCGGGTTAGCGGTGAAACCGGCGATGTAGGTCGCCAGGTCCCAGCGTTGACGGTCGTCCAGTTGGTCGGCGAAAGACGGCATGTCAGTGCCCTCGACGCCCAGACCGAGTGTGTTGTAGATCGCGTAGAGGCTCAGGCGGTCCAGGCGCGCGGCGTCACGCAGGTTCGCGGGCGGCGGCGTCATGCCCGTGCTGGCCGGGCCATCACCGGCGCCCGCAGTGCCGTGGCATACCGAGCAGTGCTGGGCATAGAGCGGTGCGCCACGCGTGGGGTCTGGGGTGATCGCCGGAGCCTGACTGACCTCGTACGCCACTGCCAACTTGGCACCTAACTGACGGGCCTGGTGGGCGACGGTCGTGCCCTCTTCACGCGCGGTCACCGCCGCCAGCAATTCATTGACGCCCTTTATCAAATCGGCGCGTTCGGGTTTCTCGGGTAAATCCGCTACCAGGCCCTGCAATACCCCAAGAAACTCCACCTGCTCGCGGTATTCGGATTCATCCACGACCTTGCCCGCGTCCACCGATGGCGGGTAGTCGGCACCGATGTAATCGAGCAGATGCAAGGCTTGAGGCGCGCCCTCGGCAGTTGCCGCCAACAGATTAAAGCTGCACGACATCAGCGCCGGCAGCAGCAGCCAGGCGAGAAAACGGTAAAGGGCAGTCATGAATGAATCTCAAAGGGAAATGCGAAGTAACACATTGTTTAACGTTAAGGGGTTTGACTCAAGACGTCAGTGATAAGGCGATGGAAATATCGCCGTCGACATGATGGCAATCGCACAAAAAACGGAGCAAAAAGCCATTGTTTTGCCAGTAATGGCGCCTATAATGCCGCGCCCTGTTATTGCGAAAGGGAATTTGATTCCTCGTTTTTATGAGGAATAGGCACATCGGCTGATTATTTTCAGGGAAGAAGTTTGTATGGCATTTCGCGCCTTAACTCCGCTCGCACTCGCGGCGTTGACCTTGCTGTCCGGTTGTTCGATGTTTCGCAGCTACGACACTGAGCTGCAAGCCACCAACCAACAGCTGGCTACCGGCAATGTCGACGGTGCCCTGACCCTGCTGGAAAAAAACAATACCGGCGACGACAAAGACCTGCTCTATTTCTTCGAAAAGGGCGAGCTGTTGCGCGCCAAGGGCGACCTCACCGGCAGCCAGACCGCCTGGCGCAGCGCCGACCTGCAAGTCTACAAGTGGGAAGAGTCAGTCAAATTCGACAGCGAAAAGTACCTCGCCCAGTTCGGCAGTTTCCTGGTCAACGACAAAGTGCGTCGCTACGAAGGTTATGACTACGAAAAAGTCATGCTCACCACCCAGATGGCCTTGAACCTGCTGGCCGTGAACGACTTCGACGGTGCCCGCACCGAGATCAAGAAGACCCACGAACGCGAAGCGGTGATCGCCGACCTGCGCGACAAGGAATACCTCAAGCGCGAAAACGAAGCCGAGCGCCAAGGCGTCACCACTCAGATCAAAGACCTGCGCGGCTACCCGGTGGAAGCACTGGACGCGCCGGAAGTGGTCGGCCTGAAAAACAGCTACCAGAGTGCGTTCAGCCATTACCTGGCAGGCTTTGTCTACGAAGCCCTCGGCGAAAAAGACCTGGCTGCGCCCGGCTACCGCAAGGCCGCCGAACTGCGCCCCAACACGCCGCTGCTGGAGCAGGCGTTGCTTGAGCTGGACAAGTCCAAGGTCGGCGCCGATGAGACCGACGTGCTGATCGTGGTCCAAAGCGGCCTGGCACCGGCACGTGATTCGATCCGCCTGCCATTGCCGATCCCGATCAATGGCAACCTGGTGATCACCCCGCTGTCGTTCCCGGTGATCAAGGCCGACAACTCCCCCGCGACCTTTGCCCAGGTCGGCGTGGACGGCAAGCAACAGAACCTCACCGCACTCAACAGCACCACGGCCATGTCGCGCCGCGCCCTGCGTGATGACATGCCGGGGATCATCCTGCGCACCACCGTGCGTGCGGTCAGCCGTGGCGTGGCGCAGAATAACCTGAACAAGACCAACCCCATGGCGGGCCTGGTGCTGGGCATCGCCTCGGCCGTGACCGAAGGCGCCGACACGCGCACCTGGCGCACGCTGCCGGACCTGACCCAAGTGACGCGACTGCGCCTCAAGCACGGCGACCACCAGGTCAGCCTGCCCAACGCCCTGGGCGGCACGCTGGTGACGGTCAAGGCCGACCAGCGCTATCAGGTGATCACCCTGCGCGTGGTCGGCAACCAAGTATTCGCCGGTGGCCTCGCGGCCCATGTGGTGCCGAGTGCTGCCAACCAGGCCATCGCCCTCAAACAACCTTAAGGAGCACGCTATGCGTCATTTCATTCTCGGCGCCCTGGCGCTGGTCCTGCTCGCCGGCTGCGCCACCCCGCCGCCGCCGGAGCCTGGCAGCGCCGCCAGCAAAATCGTGGTGATGGGCACGTTCAAAGGCATCGCGGTCGGTGCCATTCGTGTGGCCCGAGAAAATGGCTTTCTCACGGCCAAGGTGCAGCTGAGCAACATCACCAGCAGCAACCAGATGATGTATTACCGCTTTTCCTGGCTGGGCGCCGACGGTTTCCCGGTGGGCGATGAAGAAACCTGGAAAGTGCTGAACCTGTACGCCAACCAGGCCACGTTCTTGCCGGCCATCGCCAACCTGCCTCAGGCGGCGGACTTTCGTCTTGAAGTGAAAACGCCTTGAAGCCTTCACCTATCAGTTTTCAGAGAGATTTCCCCATGTTTGCACGTGTCTCGATTCTCGCCGTGGTTGCCCTGTTGGCCAGCGGTTGCTCCAACACCTCGCCGGTCCTTGGCGGCAAGAACATCAGCTACGGCGACTCTAAGGCCGTGGAATTGGTCACCAACGAGTTCGGCTCGACCGACCTGCAGATGATCGCCGAAAGCATGACCCGCTCCCTGGCCCAGTCCGGCATCTTGCAGGGCCGTCCGGTCGTGCAGGTGTATGACGTGAAGAACAAGACCAGCGAGTACATCGACACCCGTGAGATCACCACGTCGATCAAGACCCAGCTGATGAAGACCGGCACTGCGCGCTTCGCCAGCGACAACACCGATATGCAAAGCCAGGTTGACCAGCTCAAGCTGCAAAACCAGAGCGGCCTGTACAAAAAAGCCACCGTCAGCAAGACCGGCAATATGGTCGCCGCCAAGTACCGCCTGGAAGGCTCCATCAGCTCCATCGTCAAGCGCAGCTCGGACTACAAAGACGTCTTCTACAAATTCAGCCTGCAGCTGATCGACGTCGAGAGCGGCCTGGCCGAATGGATGGACGAGAAAGAAATCCGCAAAACCACGGAGCGCTGAGCAATGCGTGCATGGATCGGCATGATCGGCCTGCTGTGCGCCTTTGGCGCCTCGGCCGCCCCGAAGATCGCGGTGACTGACCTTGCCTACGAGGCGCGCGTCGAGGAGTACATCCACGCGGTCTCGGCCAGCAACAACTTCCAGGCCAGCGCCTATCAGGCCAGCGGTGCGTCGAGCTACAGCGAGTATGAGAGCCGCACCAGCTACATCGAGCAGGCCGAGCTGCGTAAATTCAGCGGAGATATCAAGGGCGAGATTCTCAAGTCGCACCAGTTCCAACTGGTACAGGGCACGCCTTACACCGCCGACGCCAAGGGCGATGTGTACGACGTGATCAAGCGCATCAAGGCCGGCAACTTCAAGGGCGCCGACTACGTGCTGTTCGGCACCCTGTCAGACATCGACTTCACCCAGGACATCAACGCCCTGGACCACACCAACAGCTACTCGGCCGTGCTGGGCCTGACGCTGGTGGCGGATTTCAGCCTGATCAACACGCGCACCTTCGAGATCACCTCGGCGTTTACCGCGATGGGCGAAGGCCAGGACACCAAGCTGGTGAACAGCCGTGATGTGCGCGTGAGCCTGAACCGGCCACGGGTGGTAAGGGACGTGTCGAAAGCCTTGGGTGAGGATGTGGCCAGGCAACTGGCAGAGCAGCTGGGCGGCGGGTATCAAGACCCCGGCAAGCCTGCGCTGCGCAACAATCTGCCCAGGGATGAAGCGCCGAAGATTCTGCGCTGAGCCAAAGCGTTCACAGACGACGCAAAACCACTGTGGGAGCGGGCTTGCTCGCGAATTCGGTAGATCAGTCAATACATCCTGTGACTGACACTCCGCTTTCGCGAGCAAGCCCGCTCCCACATTTTTGATTGGGGTCCTTCAGTTGAATCGCGGTTTAGGTCGTTGCGCGATGCAAGCTGGCCAGGAAACCCGCAGCCCCCACAAACAACCCGGCAAAGGTGCGGTTCATGCGTCTTTGCTGTCTAGGCGTGCGCAGCAGGCGCAAGACCTTCGACGCCAGCCCCGTATAGCCCGCCATCACGATCATATCGACGCTGATCATGGTCGCGCCCAGGATCAGGTACTGGATCAGCAGTGGCGCCTGCGGGTTCACGAACTGCGGCAGCACCGCCAGCATGAACACCAGGGCCTTGGGGTTGCTGGCATTGACCAGGAAGCCACGGAACATCATCGCCAGCGGCTTGCCGATCGGGCGTATGGCCGAATCTTCGCTCATGTCCATGGGCAGCGCGCGCCATTGCTTGACCGCGAGGTACACCAAGTACGCCACGCCAAACCATTTGATCGCATAAAACGCGTTCGAGGACGCCGCCAGGATGGCACCCAGGCCGCCCGCGACCACGGCAATCTGCATCGCCAGGCCCAGTTGCAGGCCAATGGCATTCCAATAGCCGCGCAGGAAACCGTATTGCAGGCCGCTGGACATCGACGCGATGGCGCCAGCGCCGGGGGACAGGGAAATGATCCAGCTGGCCACAAAAAAGGCCAGCCATGTGTCGAGTGCCATTACACACCTCAGAGGGAGAGTTAGCGATTGAGCCTAAAACTAACTCCGCCGAGCAAAGGCTGGCTAGATATTTTTACAGGATGTAAATACTAGCGGTCGCCAGGGAACACATGGGTGCCTGGCCAACGCCGCACCGAGCGCTGGAAGAACAAGCTGTTAGGCACTTGCACCATCGCACTGTCGGTGCCGGCGTCCTGCACTTCGATCAGCGTGGTGTAGAGCAGGTTGATCGCCACGACCCGGCCTTTGACGCCCGGTTTGTCGACGGTATCCACCAACTCGACAATGTCACCCAGGCGGAACGGCCCGACGGTGAAGATCAAGATCGCGCACAGCAGGTTGGACAGCACCGACCACATGGCGAAAAACGCCACGGCGGCCACCGCGACAAACCCCGACAGCGCCGTCCACAGCACCGTAGCCGACACGCCGAGACGGCCCAGCACAAAGATCAACGCGCTGCCCATGATCAGCCAGCGCAGGCCGCCACGCAGGGGCATCAGCAGTTGTGGCGGGAACGGGTAACGCTCTCCCAGACGATTCAGGCCCTTGGCGACGAAGCGCTGGGCGAGGTAACCCGCCAGCAGGATCAGCAGGATTTGCACACCGATCCAGACCGGTTCGACCCACTGCGTCGGCAATGGCAATTGCAGCGCTTCCATCAGGACAGCGCCTCCAGCTCCGCTTGCAGGGTTTCCAGCAGTTCGAGGGCTTCCATCCAGGTTTCCTCCAACTGACCTTCACGCACCTTGAGTTTGGCTTGTTCGGCCAACAAGTCGCGCAACTCGTCCTTGCGCGCCGCCTCGTACACGGCGCTGTCGCCCAGGCTGGTTTCGATCCTGGCCAGGCGCTCATGCACCTTGCCCAGCTCGGCTTCCAGCTTGTCGGCTTCGCGCTTGTGCGGCGCCAGCTGCTGACGCAGGGCGGCGGCGGCCTGGCGCTGGGCCTTCTTGTCGGTCTTGTCCGGGTTGACCGGCGTAGTGCTGGCCGGCGCGTTGCGCAGACGGTAGTCCGTCAGCCAACGCGCGTAATCGTCCAGGTCGCCGTCGAACTCTTCGACTTTGCCGTCAGCCACCAGCAGGAAGTTATCGGTGGTGCTCTTGAGCAAGTGGCGATCGTGAGACACCACCAGTACCGCACCACTGAATTCCTGCAGGGCCATGGTCAGCGCCAGGCGCATTTCCAGGTCCAGGTGGTTGGTCGGTTCGTCGAGCAGCAGCAGGTTTGGCCGGTCCCAGGCGATCAGGGCCAAGGCCAGGCGGGCTTTTTCGCCGCCGGAGAAATTCAACACCGGCTCATCGATGCGTGCGCCACGGAAGTCGAAGCCACCCAGAAAATCACGCAAGGTTTGCTCACGTTCGGTCGGCGCCAGGCGCTGCAGGTGCAACAACGGGCTGGCTTTGGAATCGAGGAAGTCCAGCTGATGCTGAGCGAAGTAGCCCACCACCAGGTTCTCGCCACGCGTCAGGCGGCCGGCCAGGGGTTGCAGTTCACCCGACAGGTTCTTGATCAGCGTCGACTTGCCTGCGCCGTTGGGACCGAGCAAACCGATACGCGCGCCTGGCGTGAGCTGCAGCTTGACCTTCTCCAGAATGGTTTTGTCGCCATAACCCAGGCGTGCATCCGAGAGGTCCAACAATGGGCTGGAGATCTTCACCGACTCACGGAACACGAAATCGAACGGCGAATCGACGTGGGCCGCCGACAGCTCTTCCATGCGCTCCAACGCCTTGATCCGGCTCTGGGCCTGACGGGCCTTGGTGGCCTGGGCCTTGAACCGGGCGATGTAGCTTTCCATGTGCGCACGTTGCGCTTGCTGCTTCTCGAAGGCTTGCTGCTGCTGAGCCAGGCGTTCGGCGCGGGCGCGCTCGAATGCGGTGTAGCCGCCACGGTAGAGCGTGATTTTCTTCTGTTCGACGTGGGCGATATTGTCGACCACGGCGTCGAGGAAATCCCGGTCGTGGGAAATCAGCAGCAAGGTGCCCGGGTAGCTCTTGAGGAAATCCTCCAGCCACAGGATCGCATCGAGGTCCAAGTGGTTGGTCGGTTCGTCGAGCAGCAGCAGGTCGGACGGGCACATCAGCGCCTGGGCCAGGTTCAGGCGCATGCGCCAGCCGCCGGAGAAGTCGGCGACCGGGCGGTCCATCTGTTCATTGGTAAAACCCAGGCCGGCCAGCATCTTGCGGGCGCGAGCGTCAGCGGTGTAGCCGTCGGCACTGTCGAGTTCCGAGTGCAGACGGGCCTGGGCGGCGCCATCCTGGGCTTTCTCGGCCTCGGCCAGGTCGTGTTGCACCTGACGCAGGCGCAGGTCGCCATCGAGCACGTAGTCGATCGCGATGCGGTCCAGGGTGTCGATCTCCTGGCGCATATGGGCGATGCGCCAGTCGGCCGGCAGCAGGCAGTTCCCGGAATCCGGGGTCAGCTCACCGAGCAACAGGGCGAACAACGTGGATTTGCCGGCGCCGTTGGCACCGATCAGGCCGGCTTTGTGACCGGCGTGCAGGGTCAGCTCGGCGTCTTCAAGAAGACGTTGCGGGCCACGCTGTAATGTTAGGCTTTGAAGTCGGATCATAATGGCGGCGGAGTCTACCAGCTTCGTTGGCCGCTGGCTTGGGTGTGAATATGTGCGCTGACCTGTGGAGCTTTGCCCTCTCGACGTATGCCCACCCGGGCATTGAAGCTGCTTGCCTGCGCTTGCAGGCACAAGGCGCGGATGTGTGCCTGTTGCTCTGCGGCGCCTGGCTGGAGCAGCGCGGCGTTGCACCGACCGCCGAACGCATGCAGGCGTTGCGCCAGATTGCGCAGCCGTGGCAGCAAGACGTGGTCGAACCCTTGCGACAGGTACGCGTGCAATGGCGAGCCATGGCGCAGCAGGATGCGCAATTGGCGACGCTGCGCGAACGGGTCAAGGCCCTGGAGCTGGAAGCTGAACGGCAGTTGCTGACGCGCCTGCAAGTGCTGGCGCAAACATGGCCGACTGGCGAGAAAGGGGGTCAATCGAGATGGCTTGAAGGCTTGGCGACCGGAGCCGCCAACCTTGACCACGACGCGCTGCAGTCGCTGCGCGTCGAGGCCACCGGCACTTAGGAAGCGCTGGTTGGGGTGGTGCTTGGCGCTGCCGGTGCAGGCGTGCTGCTGGCCGGCGCAGTTGGAGCGGTGGACGCTGCCGGGGTTGCAGCCGGAGCTGCCGGGGTTGCTGGCTTGGCCGGTGCAGGCTTGGCGGCTGGCTTTGCAGCAGTGGGTTTTGCGGCTGGCTTAGCAGCTGGTTTTGCAGCAGCCGGTTTGGCAGCTGGCTTGGCCGCTGGTTTTGCAGCAGCCGTTTTAGCGGCTGGCTTGGCGGCTGGTTTTGCAGCAGCAGTTTTAGCGGCTGGCTTGGCGGCTGGTTTTGCAGCAGCCGTTTTAGCGGCTGGCTTGGCGGCTGGTTTTGCAGCAGCCGTTTTAGCGGCTGGCTTGGCGGCTGGTTTTGCAGCAGCCGTTTTAGCGGCTGGCTTGGCAGCTGGTTTTGCAGCAGCGGACTTGGACGCTGCCTTAGTCGAAGCCTTCGACACAACGGCTTTTGCTGGCGTGCGAGCGCCCAGTGCTTTAGCCACGGCTTCTTTCACACGACCAACGCCCTGGGCCAGTTTCAGGCTTTCCTGAGCATCGCGTTTGAGTTGAGAAATGTAGGTGCGGGTTTCAGCTTGGCGATCTTTGAGGGCGTCCAGCAGATCCTCAAGTTCCTTAACGGCGTCTTTGGCTTTGGCTTGTGCCTTGGCCTTGCCGGCAGTGGCGGCGTCTTGCAGTTTGGTACGGGATTTGTGCAGCTTTTCTTGCGCTTTACCGCGTTGTTTTTCCAATTTGGCGAGCAGTTTTTCTGCATCAGCCAAGGCTTGGGAACACGCGCTTTCCAGATGTTCGAGCAAGCTGCCCGAAAGTTGTTGGAGTAAATGCAACGGGGTATTTACAGGCTTCTGTTTGGCCGACATGGTTTACCTCCTGGCTGACGTGGGTGCGGCTCATACTAGCCCTCTGCTCTTACCGCCGCTAGGGCATGTTGACAGTATCGTTTGCCTTGCGTTGCACCGTAGGAAAATTCTTATCGATATAACGAAAAACCACGGCACTTTTTGCGCACTCACACTGGCATAATCCGTCGCACTTTCGGCGGGAGAATAACCATGTCGCGTTACCTTTTTTTAATGCTTGGGTTGGTGGTTTCCATGACCCATGCGGCAGAACAATCGCCGTCAAAAACTACTGCCCAAGACCCGCACGACCTTGCTTACAGCCTGGGCGCCAGCCTCGGCGAACGACTGCGCCAGGAAGTACCTGACCTGCAGATTCAGGCGTTGATCGATGGCCTTAAACAAGCCTATCAGGGCAAACCACTGGCGCTGGACAATGCACGTATCGAGCAGATCCTCGCCGAGCACGAAGCGCAGAGCGCGGCCGAGGCTGAGGCGCCGCAAAGTGAAAAAGCACTCGCTGCCGAACAGCAATTTTTATCCAAGGAAAAAGCAGCAGCCGGCGTGCGTGAGTTATCGAATGGCATCCTGCTCACGGAGCTGACGCCTGGCACCGGCAGCAAGCCGTTGGCCAGTGATGAGGTGCAAGTGAAATACGTAGGGCGGTTGCCCGACGGGACTGTCTTTGATCAGAGCACGCAACCGCAATGGTTTCGCCTGGACAGTGTGATCAGCGGCTGGAGCAGCGCGCTGCAACAGATGCCGGTAGGCGCGAAATGGCGTCTGGTGATCCCATCCGCCCAAGCCTATGGCGCCGACGGTGCTGGCGAGTTGATCCCCGCTTATACGCCGCTGGTGTTCGAGATCGAATTGCTCGGTACTCGCCACTGACCCAATAAAAAACGGTGCGCCATGCGCACCGTTTTTTTGTCTCGCCGCCAAGGCTCAGGCCTGGGTGGCGGCCTCTTCTTTGTGAGCGTTGTGCAACACTTCGATCAGGCAATCTTCCAGCTCGAAACGTTCGTGCAACAACCCGCCAAGCTCTTTGAATTTTTCGGCAACGCATTTGCCGGCATCGCACAACTCGGTGAACACCAGCAGTTTTTCCGTGATGACATCGATGCGCGGGTAGATGGTCTCGGCCAAGTCCAGACCACGCTGATCATCAAAGGCTTCCGCCTCTTTGGTCAGTTGTTCGTAGACGCCGAAATGTCCAGCAGACACGTAGTCCACCAACACAGCGCAAAAGTCTTGCAGCGGCTCGCGATTCTCACCCAATGCTTCGGGCTTGGCGCCAAGAGCATCAAAGGCCCGAACCAGTTCGTGACGTGCCTTCAACCAGCTGTCGATCAGCTTGTGCACCCCACCCCAGCGTTCCTGAGCATTCTGACAACTTTCCAGCATGATGATCTCTCTTCCCTATAGGGGGCGCTGCCGCCTGTGCCCGCGCAACACTCAAGGATAAAAGCAGCAGCCGGACAAGGCCGCATTTGGCAAACGGTTTCGATAATGCGTGCGGGCCAGATTATGCCCGCATGACTATGGCTTCAAGGTACGCAGGAGAGAAAGTTCATACAAGTGTTTAATCCCGTCCTACGACCCGCGACACACTTTCAAGGCCTTCCGAGACCCCATCGGCGACTTAAAAACAACCGCGAAAACTGCAGGATGCCCAGCGTCAGCATGGCCAAAAAGAACAGCAAGCTCCATTCGGGAACGCTGAGGTCGAACAGTGTCCAGTTGATCTCAACGCAATCGACGGTGCCTTTGACGGTCAATTGCAGTGCTTGCCACAGCGACAGGTTTTCAATCATGTAGTGCAGGCTTGGCCAGCAATCGGTGGTCTGCTCCGGTGCGGCATTTTGTAGCAGCACCTGGCGTACGGCAGTGATAGCGCCGAGCAATGCGCAGCCCATGCTGGCAAACCCGTAGAGGTAAACCGCAGAGCGCTTTGGATTATGAATCGCCGCGACCAGATTGATCAGCGTGAAGGCTGCCAGAAAAATACGTTGCAGCTGGCAAAGGAAACACGGGCGTAGCAGCGCGCCGTACTCGAGATAAAACGACGCGCCCAACGTCAGCACACCAGCCATGAACGCCAGGAAAAACAAGGAGCGTGAAGGGGCCAAAGACATTGTTATCCGTACCGCAAGAGATAGGCCGTCACGGTAGAGGAAAGGCCTGACCCCTTTCAATACTCGTTAGAGCAGGCAATTCCGCGAGAGCATAGGGATATCTCGTCAGACCCTGGATGACTTTAAGCAGCTATCAGTAGGAATTTACTACGTAGCGCTTTAGACCCAGTATTTACAGGCTAACGAAGGGTTGGCTCTCAGAAACATCCGAGCCAACCTTCGCCCTCTTTCCTACTTCAGACGCGCGCGGGCATGGGCAACGGCGAGGCCAGCAAGCGACTGTCAAGCAGCCCCAGACCCTCCTGGAACAGCTGGTTGCTGCGCTCGGTGTCACCCAATTGGGCCAACAGCCGTGCCAGCTCAGCGCAGGCCTCAGGGTTGCGTTGCACCTGCAGGCTGCTTTCAAGGTAATCGCGCGCCTTGCCCCACAAGCTGTTTTGCAGACACAGGCGGCCCAGGGTCAGCAACAAGCTGGCATCACCCGGGTGATCCTTGAGCCAGCCTTCGGCAAACTTCAATTGGCGGGCCGAATCAGCGCCTCGCAACAAACCATAGAGCCGGATCAAGTGGCTGTCATAGCCGCGTTTGATGGCGCTGCGCAGCACCTCTTCAGCCTTGGCGTCGGCACCCAGCCGGCGCAGTTGCTCGGCGTAAGCCAGAACCAGCTGTGGCTCCTGGCGCTGGGCGGAAGTGAGTTGCTCCCACGCCCGATCAAGAGACTGCAAGCCTGCTTCGCCCTGCTCTTCACGCTGGGCCGCCAGCCCGAGGTTTTCACCCCAGGCGCGACGCTCCAGCTCGGCCAGCTCGCTGGCGGGAAGGACTTTGTCTTTTCGCAGCTCCGGCAACAAGCGAATCACTGAAGACCAATCGCCCCGCTGCTGATGCAGACGCTGCAACTGGCGCAACACCTGCGGGTTGTGCGGATGACGCTCGTGCATCGCCTGCAAAGTCACCAGTGCGCCTTCTGTATCGCCACGGTCCATCTGCAATTGCGCATGGCTCAAGGCAACCGCCAGCTCAGCCTGAGGCTGGCGCTCCAGAGCGCGCTCCAGCAAACCGTCGGACTCTTCATAACGGCCCTGCTCATTGGCCGCACGTGCCGCGCCAAGGTAGTACAACAATGGCTGGCGCTCCGCTTCGGCGGCGCGGTGCAGGTGGCGTTCGGCACTGGCCCAGCGGCCTTCAGCGAGGTCCATCTGGCCCTGCTCGATCGCAATTTGTACCCGGCGACTGCGGTTACGTCGCGACCATGGGTTGACCACACCACCGGAGGTGCTGAGCAGGCTCAGCAACACACGGATCAGATAGATCGCCAGGCCGACGGCAAACACGGCCACCAGCGTCGCCCACAGGCTCGACTCGTAATGCAGCAGATGGGGATAGGTAATCAGCACGTAGCCGGTGTGCTTGGAAATGCCCACGCCCAGCCCCAGGGCGATCGCAATTGCCAGGACCAGGATCACATAGAAACGCTTCATCGGCTCTACTCCTGGGTCGCCGGCGTGCCCGCCGACGCCTTGGCTTCATCGGCAGACAGATGACGACGTTCGAGGTAGGCCTGCACCGCGGCCAGGCTGGCCGCCAGGTCAGGCGTGGCCACGGAAACGGCCTTGGGCTCAAGCTCGGCAATACGCGCGAGCATCGCTTTGCTCTGCGGGTTGTCCTGGTTGAAGTTGTCTTGCAGCACGCTGCGCGCCTCGCCCAGGGAACGGCTGTACACCGCCGTTTCACCATTGAGCGCAGCCCATTGCGCCTGCTCAAGGGCCAGGCTCAGCGCCAGGCGTACCTGATTCAGGCCCTGACCGGCGAGCAACGGTCGAATGTTGTCGTCCGGGTTGAAATCGATGCGGAAGTAGCGGGAAATCTCCTCCCACCATTGGCTCAGGCGACCTTGCGTATCGCTGGTCGGGCGACCTTGAGAGGCCGGCTCGCTAAGCTGGTATTCCGGGGCAATAGCCGCCAGCTGTACAACCTGATCACGCAGCGCGGCGAGTTGCAGGTAAAGCCCGGTGCGGTCCGGCTGCTCGGTACTGCGCAACGCGGCAAGGCTCTTGGCCAGTTGCTCGCGTGCGGCGTAGGAACCCGGATCGCTTTGCTCACGCAGAATTTCGTCAGCCCCCTGGACCAGAGACTGAGCGCTGTTGATGTCCTGCAGGGCAGACAAACGCAAGCTGGCCAGACGGATCAAATGCTCGGCTTCGGCCAGACGCCAGTCCTGGCGACTGGCACCCAGCACGGTTTCCAGGCGCTGGCTCAAGCGCTGCTGATCGCCCTGCAACTGGGTTACCAGACGGCGGCGTTCTTCCAGCTCATCTGCACCGGGCAATTGCGCGAGCCGGGTAGTCAGCTGTTGCTGGCTCTGCTTGAGGGACTGGGATTGCTCGTCGAGTGCCTGCACCTGGCTCGACTGCTGTTGACTGCCGGCTTGCAGGGCGCGGACCTGCCAAATGCCCCATCCGCCAGCGGCAACACCTGCGGCGCCGAGCAACAAGGCTACGATTGCAAGGCCATTGCCACGGCGTGGCGCGGCGACCGGTGACTCAGCCGGCGCATCAAGTGCGGGCTGGGTTTCATCTTTAGGCAAGGCTGTTTCGCTCACGTATCCGTCCTTTGCGTATCAGAGAGTGGGCGCGGCTTGCCTCACAAGGCAGCGCTGCGCAACGCCACTAACAAAGCCGCGGCACTCGCACCGCGACAATCCACAACTTTTTCTGCGCCAGCGGCCCGCGCCATTTCATGGACGCGGGGGCTGGGCACGAACAATGGCAGCCGCGCCACCTGCGGCCAATCGGGGCCAGCCAACGCTTGCAGGTGCAAAAAACCCTGCCCACTGCTGACCACCACGCCGTTCAAGCGTTCCAACTGGATGCGTTGCATCAGCTCCCCGGTGTCGTAAGCCGGCAGGGTGCGACGATACAACTCCAGATAATCGACACTAGCACCTTGCTCGCGTAAACGCTCAGCCAGCAGCTCACGCCCACCTTCGCCACGCAGGATCAATACCCGGGCCTCGGGGCGTGCGATAGCCTCGCGCAAGGCGGGCAGCGCAAGCAAGGCCTCGCTGTCGTCGCCGGTTTGCGGATAATGAACAGTGAGGTCGTGATCGGCCAGTACTTGCGCGGTGGCCGCGCCGACGCTGAACCAGGGCAACTGCGGCCAACGCCGATCCAGCTGTTGCAAGGCCAGGCGCGCGGCAGGCTTGCTGACCACGATGACCGCGCTATAACGGCCCAGATCACAAAAGACCGCTTGTTGCTCAGCCGTCACCGGCAAGGCCTGGATCGCCAACAATGGCAGGCTGCTGCTGAAAATGCCGGCCTCGGACAACGTCGCGGCCAGGGCCGTGGCTTCCTCGGCAGGCCGCGTCAGCAACAGACGCCAGTCGGTCACTGCGGGCCAGCCTCGCCGTAGATTTTTTGCAGAATCACACCGGCGCCTTTTTCCAGCAGCTCTTCTGCCACCTGGATTCCCAGCGCGGTAGCATCACGCTGCGGCCCGCGAACCTGGGCGGTGAGCAGCGTGCCGCCTGCGGGGTCGCCTACCAAGCCACGCAGCCACAGGTTTTCACCCTCAAGCACGGCGTAACAGGCGATTGGTACCTGGCAGCCACCGTTGAGGCGTTTGTTCAGCGCGCGCTCGGCCGTGACACGGACTTCGGTGTCTTGATGATCAAGGGGTTTGAGCAAGGCGTGAATTTGACTGTCAGCGGTGCGGCATTCGATCCCCACAGCGCCTTGTCCGCCCGCGGGCAAGCTATCTTCTACGCTGATGGCCGAGGTGATGCGGTCTTCGAAACCCAGGCGAATCAGGCCAGCCGCCGCGAGAATAATCGCGTCATACTCGCCCGCATCCAACTTGGCCAGACGGGTGTTGACGTTGCCGCGCAGAAAACGAATTTGCAGGTCCGGCCGGCGAGTCAGCAACTGCGCCTGGCGACGCAGGCTCGAGGTGCCGACGACACTGCCCAAGGGCAGTTCATCCAGCGACGCGTAAGTATTGGAAACAAACGCGTCACGCGGGTCTTCGCGCTCGCAGATGCAATACAGGCCAAGACCTTCGGGGAAGTCCATCGGCACGTCTTTCATCGAATGCACGGCGATGTCGGCTTCGTTTTCCAACAGTGCGGTTTCCAGTTCCTTGACGAACAAGCCCTTGCCGCCAATCTTCGACAATGGCGAGTCGAGCAGCTTGTCGCCGCGACTGACCATGGGCACCAGAGACACTTTCAACCCCGGATGGGCTTGCTCAAGGCGTGCTTTGACGTATTCGGCCTGCCACAAGGCCAGGGCACTTTTACGGGTGGCGATGCGGATTTCGCGAGAGGACATGGATCAATCCGTACTGAATAGATACGGCAGATAATAACAGCTCAGGCAAACACGCTTTGATTTGAATCAGCAAGTGCGGGGCCTCCCTGGCCGCGTCGCACCGGGATACAGAATGCAGACCTCGCCAAAGCCCCTGGCTAAAGCTGCTGCATCATCTTGCGCACACCGGCGACATGGCGTCGGCTGACGATCAAGGCATCGCCGTTAAGCCCTTTGAGGAACAACTGAAAGTGCCCCAGGGGCGTGCGCTGCAAGCGTTCTATTCGCTCGCGGGCCACCAGCGCATTGCGGTGGATGCGCACAAAGCGGTCGCCGAATTCGTCCTCAAGGGCCTTGAGCGGCTCATCGAGCAACACTTCACCCGTCTCGTGACGCAAGGTCACGTACTTGTGGTCGGCGATAAAGTAGACCACCTGGTTCAGCGGAATCAGCTCGATACCTTTACGGGTCCGCGCGCTGATATGGCTGCGTGGCCCGTTACCACTCTGAGCGGCTGGCTGGGTCAAAGCGGCGAGCTGGACGCGGTTGGGACGCTCGGCCTTTTTCAAGGCTTTGAGCAGCGCCTCAGCACTCACCGGTTTGGCAAGAAAGCTGACACCGCTGTCTTCCAGGGTCTGCGCAGAAAACTCTTCGTGAGCTGCACACAACACCACGGCAGGCGGCGATTCTCGCTCGCTCAGGCGGGCGGCCACTTGCAAGCCATCAAGGCCTGGCAGGCGAATATCGAGCAACACCACATCCGGTTTGAGGCTGTCGATCAGCGTCAACGCCTCTTCGCCGTTGGTGGCGCTCGGTTCAAGGACTGTATAACCCTCGAGTTCACTGACCAAACGGCTCAGTCGCTCGCGGGCTTGGGGTTCGTCATCAACGATCAGGACATTCATATTGCGCTGGATTCCTGCGTGAGTCTCGCACAAGGATAGCGTAGACAGGTGCGGTGACTTGCGTCACAGCGATCCACGCTAAGACTAGCGCGAGCGGCAAAAAGTGCCCCGGCAGCGGCACCCATATTTACCCGGACCTGTTCAATTGCGCCCAAGACCTGCTGCCTTCGGGCATCGTCGTAGGGTTTGCTGATACACAATCCGAATACCCCCCTTTTTTAATGGATAGTCTGGGCTATGACCGCATCACCCGACTTTGGTGCATTCACGCTCTATCAGTGCAACTGTAGACGCTCGCTGAGACGATATTGCTCAATCGTCAAATATCGTTTCAATTAGGGCCCGCTCCAGTCTCTTCCCGGAAGCGTTCGGCGGCAAGGCACTTAGCCATCCTTGGCACAAATAAAAATGCCGACCACCCGCAGCACCGCCTCCAAGTGCAACCCTGTTATTATCGGCGACACACCTTCACGCCTCTTTTAAGCAGATCACGAGCGAATCCATGAGCACCGACAAGACCAACCAGTCCTGGGGCGGCCGCTTCAGTGAACCCGTCGACGCCTTCGTCGCGCGCTTCACCGCCTCCGTCACTTTCGACCAGCGCCTGTACCGCCACGACATCATGGGCTCGATCGCCCACGCCACGATGCTGGCCAAGGTCGGCGTACTGACCGACGCCGAGCGCGACAGCATCATCGATGGCCTGACCACCATTCGCGGTGAAATCGAGGCCGGCACGTTCGACTGGCGCGTCGACCTGGAAGACGTGCACATGAACATCGAAGCCCGCCTCACCGATCGCATCGGTGTGACCGGCAAGAAACTGCACACCGGTCGCAGCCGTAACGACCAGGTGGCTACCGATATCCGCCTGTGGCTGCGTGACGAAATCGACCTGATCCTGGGCGAAATCACCCGCCTGCAAAAAGGTCTGCTGGAGCAGGCCGAGCGTGAGTCCGGCACCATCATGCCCGGCTTCACCCACCTGCAAACTGCGCAACCGGTGACTTTCGGCCACCACTTGCTGGCCTGGTTCGAGATGCTCAGCCGCGACTACGAGCGCCTGGTGGATTGCCGCAAGCGCGCCAACCGCATGCCGTTGGGCAGCGCCGCACTGGCCGGCACTACCTACCCAATCGACCGCGAATACACCGCACAACTGCTGGGTTTTGACGCGGTTGGCGGCAACTCTCTGGACGGCGTGTCGGACCGTGACTTCGCCATCGAATTCTGCGCTGCCGCCAGCATCGCGATGATGCACTTGTCGCGTTTCTCCGAAGAACTGGTGCTGTGGACCAGTGCGCAATTCCAGTTCATCGACCTGCCGGACCGCTTCTGCACCGGCAGCTCGATCATGCCGCAAAAGAAAAACCCCGACGTGCCCGAACTGGTGCGTGGCAAAAGCGGCCGTGTATTCGGCGCGCTGATGGGCTTGCTGACCTTGATGAAGGGCCAGCCATTGGCCTACAACAAGGACAACCAGGAAGACAAAGAGCCGCTGTTCGACGCCGCCGACACCCTGCGCGATTCGCTGCGTGCGTTTGCCGACATGATCCCGGCGATCAAGCCCAAGCACGCGATTATGCGTGAAGCGGCCTTGCGCGGGTTCTCCACGGCAACCGACCTGGCGGACTACCTGGTGCGCCGGGGCCTGCCATTTCGCGACTGCCACGAAATCGTCGGCCACGCCGTTAAGTACGGCGTAGACACCGGCAAGGACCTGGCGGAAATGAGCCTGGAAGAGCTGCGCCAATTCAGCGACCAGATCGAGCAGGACGTGTTTGCCGTGCTGACCCTGGAAGGCTCGGTGAATGCGCGTAACCATGTGGGCGGCACTGCGCCGGCGCAGGTCAAGGCTGCGGTCGTGCGTGGCCAGGCACTGCTCGCCAGCCGCTAAAAGCATCGCAGGCAAGCCAGCTCCCACATTTGAACAGGTTCACCACTCAAAATGTGGGAGCTGGCTTGCCCGCGATGGCTCCCTTACAGGCTCCACCTATCTACTTCTTGGCCGCAATCATCGCCATAAACGCCGGCATCGCCGCCTCCCTGTCCGCCGCCACTTTCTGCGCGTTGGGCATCGCGTGCAGTCGCTCCAGCAGCGCTTTCGCCTTCGGCAACTCAGCCAGCAGATCCAGGCCAAACAGCTTCTCGCCCACGGCACAGGCCAGGTTCACGCTGTACATGAAATACAGATCGGCCAGCGTGAAGCTCTCCCCCGCCACGTAAGGCGCAAACTTGCCGTGTCGGCCTAAAGAACTGATCCCCAACAGCAACTCAGCCCTGGATTTTTCCTTGATCGCCTCCGGCACCGGCATACCGAAGAACGCCTCGGCGAAACACGCGCGGGCGGGCAACTCGATGTACAGCTCGATTTCCCTGCACAGCGCCAGCACCTGAGCCCGCTGAAAAGGCTCGGCCGGCAGCAGCGAAGGGCCTTCCTGAGTGTGTTCGATGTACTCCAGAATCACGCTGGTTTCGTTGATAAAGCCTTGCTTGACGCCCAGCACCGGCACTTTGCCTCGCGGGCTTACCGCAAGCGCTTCAGGCGTCTGGCCTGCATAAAATGGCACTTCTTCAAACGGCAGGCCTTTCTCCAGCAGCGCCAGTTTGACCATGTTGTAGTAGTTGCTGACCGAAAATCCGTAAAGCTTGAGCATCGCGAATGCCTCCAGGCCGGGTGTGGGGTTGGCTGCGGAAGTTATAGAGCGTGCGGCCCGACCTGACCAGCAGCATCACCTGCCTGAATGGGGGTAGACTGGCGCCCTTTCCTTGAGGAGCCCCGCCATGAGCGAGCCGACCGATATCGACAACGACGAAGAAGAATTCACCGAAAGCACGCTGACCCAGGCCATCGAAAACCAGATCGAAAGCGACAACCCGCCTGCCGCCAAAGCCACCTTCAACAAGCTGACCCTGGTGGGCTACGAGCGCGAAGACATTCTGAATCTCATGGCCCACGTGCTGGCTGTGGAAATCGACAAGATGCTTGAAGAAGACCGCGCCTTCGATACCCAATGGTATGAAACCGCGCTGCGCGCACTGCCGGAATTACCCCCGGAAAACGACTGAATCGAGCACTTTCGTGGCCGGGAAGCCTGCTTCCTCGCCACAAACCTGCGCCATATCAAGACCCACGACTTTCTCACTGGACAGCCTGGCAAAGTGCGTTCACCTTATGCCCTGCTAGCCTCTAATAAATTTTAGAAAGTCTGGAGTCCTTATGTCGTATACCCCTGAGTTGGTTGCCGAACTGGAAATCCTTGTACTCTTCCCCTTGGACAGCACCAAGGAAGGTCTGAAAGTCCACCAGACCGCCGCCCCCACTGCCATCGCCGCGGCCAAGCGCCTCCATGCAAAAGGCCTTATCGACCAGCCAGACGGGGGCTACCTGACCAGCCTTGGCCGGGACGCTGCAGAGCAGGCCCAAACCCTGCTGACCATTCTGACGACTGCTACCACCAAAGAAGCTGCCTGATCCCTGATACCGCCCATGGAGTCCGCTTTCTGCGGATTCCGAGGGCATTGCTGTGGATGGCACAAAATTCTGACGCCAGAAACCATTTCCCTCTAAACCTCCTACGCTTGTGTCTGTAAACTCCTAGACGGCCGCCCACGTCGGGCCCTGCGAGCCAACGAGTTCGACATGACCCGCACCCATGAAATCCGCCCCGACCTGGACGAAGGCATCGACCGCAAGGTGCTGGCCCAATTGCGCGCGCGCTTCATGGCCCTCAATGAAGGCCGCATGGCCCGGGCCGTCGAAGGTCTGACTCCGCGCCAGCAAAGCGTGTTGACCCTGTTGCCGCTGTTTTTCCACGTCAACCACCCCCTGCTGCCAGGTTATGTCTCGGGCAGCACGCCGGCCGGGCTGTCCAATTTCGAACCGGACGCCCAGGCTCTCACTGAAGCTCAGCGCCTGACCCGTTCGTTTTCCTACAAGCCACGCCATGGCAATCCGCCACGGCCTATCCTCGGCCTGTACCTGATGGGCAGCCTTGGCACCCTGGCTCAAGCGGACCAAAGCGATATGGACGTGTGGGTCTGCCACTCGCCCGAACTTGGCGAAACCGAACTGGCCGAGCTGCGCAAAAAGTGCCAGTTGCTGGAAGCCTGGGCCCTGACCATGGGCGCCGAGGCGCATTTTTTTCTGATCGAACCGACGCGCTTTGTACTGGGTGAACGCGACACGCAACTGAGCTCCGACGACTGCGGCACCACCCAGCATTACCTGCTGCTGGATGAGTTCTACCGCACCGCCATCTGGCTGGCCGGGCGCACGCCGATCTGGTGGCTGGTGCCGGTGTACGAGGAACGCCGCTACGCCGAGTTCACCCATACGCTGATTTCCAAACGCTTTATCCGCGCCGACGAAACCCTGGACCTTGGGCACCTGGCGCACATCCCTCCGGGCGAATTCATCGGCGCC
Source organism: Pseudomonas sp. RGB (assembly GCF_007713445.1). Classification (NCBI taxonomy): domain Bacteria; kingdom Pseudomonadati; phylum Pseudomonadota; class Gammaproteobacteria; order Pseudomonadales; family Pseudomonadaceae; genus Pseudomonas; species Pseudomonas sp. RGB. The sequence continues at coordinate 425,284 of NZ_VMSH01000001.1, forward strand.
GGGCTGTGGCAGTTGTTCAAGGGCATCGAGTCGCCCTACAAATCGGTGCTCAAGCTGCTGCTGACCGAGGTTTATGCCAGCGAGCACCCGAACGTGTACTGCCTGAGCCTGCGCTTCAAGCGCGCCGTATTCGCCAATCAGATGGACCTGGACGAGTTGGACCCGTACATCGTGGTTTACCGCCGCATCGAGGAATACCTCAAGGCGCGCAATGAGCCGGAGCGCCTCGAACTGGTGCGGCGCGCGCTGTACCTGAAGGTCAATCGCAAGCTCAGCGTCGGCCAACGCAGCACCGGCTGGCAACGCCGTCTGCTGGAGCGCCTGGCCAATGAATGGGGCTGGGACCAACGCCAACTGGCTCTGCTGGACAGCCGCAGCCAGTGGAAAGTGCGCCAGGTCGCCTCCGAGCGCCGCGCACTGGTCAACGAACTGAATTACAGCTACCGCTTCCTCACGCAGTTCGCCCGTACCGAGCAAACCGCCAGCCTGATCAACAAGCGCGATCTGAACGTGCTGGGCCGGCGCCTGTATGCAGCGTTCGAACGCAAGGCCGGCAAGGTTGAGTTCATCAACCCCGGCATCGCGCCCGACTTGGCCGAAGACACGCTCACGCTGGTGCAGTCCCCCAATCGCAAGGAACCGGGCCAGTATCACTGGGGCCTGTACAACGGCAACCTTACGGCGCTGGAATGGGAGCACTTCGCGCCGATCAAGCGCAGCCGCGACCTCTTGGACATGCTCACCTGGTGCCATCGCAACGGCGTGATCGACAGCAGCACCCGCCTGGCACTGCACCCGGGCGTCAGTGACATGACCGAATTCGAGCTGTTCAACCTGCTGGGCAGCCTGCAACAAACCATCGCCCTGCCGTTGGCCAGCGTCGATGAGGATCGCCTGTTGCGCTCGGCGGTGCCGGAAGAAGTGCTGTTGCTGATCAACGTTGGTGTCGACCCGCTCAAACATCATCGCGACTTGAACATCCTGATGACCACCGAGCGCACCGACTCCCTGAGCTATGCCGGCGTGCGCGACAACCTGGTGCTGACTCTGGATCAGGTCACGCTCAATAGCTGGAACGAGGTCATGGTCAGCCGCTACGACGGCCCCCACGCGCTGCTCGACTGCCTGCGTGACTACCTCAATCAACTGCCGTCGGACCACTTGCCACGCCTGCGGGTGCGCTGCTTCTGTCACAACCGTGCGCAGTTCATTGCCCAGCGTGTAGAAGAAATTTTCGACACCGCGCAAAACCTGTTGCTTAGCCAGTCCAATCACCGCTACCTGTTGCAGGTGCAGCAGCACTACCACGTGATGGAGCTGATGCCGGGTCAGGCCACCCATGTGTCACTGCCGACCCAGGACGCGCTGATTGCCTACCTCAGCGAAGAACTGGCCAGCTACAGCCCACTGCACCTGGACGCCATGGCCCTGGAAGACTACGACCTGGCGCTGCTGCTGCCGATGGGCCTGGCCGATTGCGTGCAGGTGTTCTACCGGGTCAATGAAGGTTTTGCCGAGTTGTATGTGTTGGATGAGTTCAACGCGCTCTGGCAGCAACGCCTGCCGTTTCATGATGAGCAGAGCCTGTTGGCGCCGTTGCAGCGTTTTCTGCAATCGATCATCTATCGCCGCGAAGCGCTGGCGCCGCTGGATACGCAGCAGCCGTTGGGCGAAGTGCAAATCTTGTATTACCAACTGTTGCCATCAGGCAGCAATCGCGCACGCGGCATCGAGCCGCGCCCCGCGCCGCAGAACCCGGCTAATAAGCCGTTTTATGACGTGCAGGCGATTATCGGCAAGGCGACGCCCGGCCAAGTGGGCATCACCCTGTACTGCAACCAGCGGGAGTTTTGCGAACTGGAGTTTGGCGACCAGCTGTTTGCCGTGGTCGCTCAGGAAATCGTCGGGCAACGTCGAGAAACCGAACGTTACCGCTGCTACATCACCGACCTGGACCTGTCCGGCCTGCTCGGTGATGTGCAAAGCCCGAGCAACCTGTACCTGCGTTACAAGGCCGAGCTGGAGCTGTCGCTCAACAACGCACTGAAGCAGGTTTAAAGCGGCTCTTGTTACAGAGAGAACGCGCCGCCGTCTTTAGGCTGGCCTTCAACGCTGAGCAGTTCAAGCTTGAGGGTTTTGCCGCCGGGTGCCGGCCAGTCGATATGCTGGCCCACTTTCAGGCCGAGTAACGCACTGCCTACTGGCGCGAGGATCGAGATCTTGCCCTCGTCTGCGTTGGCATCCTTGGGGTAAACCAGGGTCAGGTGATAGTCCTTGCCGCTGCCTTGCTCACGGCAATGCACGCTGGAGTTCATCGTCACGACACTTGCAGGCACTTCCTCGTGGCCAACCACTTCTTCGGCGCGGTCGAGTTCGTGCTGCAGGGCTTCGACGCCCGGCGAGTCCTCGCCTACACGGTCGATCAATTGCTCAAGACGCTGCACGTCGAGACGGGTAAGTATGATGGAAGGTGCGGTCATGATTCAGGCAGACTCCTTTTTTCTGCACAAAAAAGCAAAACCCCGCCAGAAAAAGGCGGGGTTCTCACGGACCTCGATGAGTTGAGGTGTACCCGGACACTACCACAGCGACACAAATAAACAAGACGACCTCAGGCACGCTCCCTGCGTTGCTCGGCCTCTGCGCAGATCACCCGGCGCCGGTTATCGTCGGCGGAGCGCCATTCACGAATGTCTTCCACATGGCGGAAGCACCCGAGGCAGACTTTCTGCTCGTCCAGGCGACACAAACTGATACAAGGTGACGGTACCGCCGGGCTGACATTGCTGAACAGCGGCTTGGGCGGGCGTACGGGTGCAGGCTGGGTCACCATCAGATCTCGTCGAAGTCCAGGTCAGCGCCGGACTGTTCCTTCGTGAGGCGCGCAAGCATTTCGCTCAGCAGCTCCTCGGTGGTGTCGTGCGCCCAACGGTTTTCTTCTTCGTCGTAATCGAAGTGAAAACCACCGGTGCGGGCCGCCAGCCATAGCTGACGCAACGGCTCCTGACGGCTAAAGATCAGTTGGGTGCCGTTTTCAAACTTGACGGTCAGCACGCCGGCTGAGTTTTCCAGGTCCACGTCCAGGCCGCTGTCGTCGAAAATATCTTCCAGCGCCTGCTGGGTCGCATCCACCAGGTCGTGAAAACGGGCTTCGGTCAAACTCATTGTGGCAACCTCAAAAGTGTCTGGTTTTGCTCAAGCGCCGCACGATACGGGCGAGCCCCGCTGATTGCAAAGGATACCGAGTTCATTACCGATGGAGGTATGAAATATCCCCGGCCAGCGTAGCCTGCTTCGCGCCCAAGTCGGCAAACCCCCGCCGGACGGGTATTTCGGCGCATAGGCAAGCTGGCGGGTGGTCGGTATACTCGGGCGCAATTAATGCATATTCAAGGATTTCGCCATGAAGCGCCTGATCTCTTCCCTTGCTGCGCTCGTCGCGGTCGCTTGCCTCGTCAGTGCCTGTGGTCAAAAAGGCCCGCTCTACCTGCCCGATGACAGCAAAGACCCGAATGACCAGGCGCAGTCGTCACAAAAGCCGTCAAAAGCGCATAAGCACGACACCTATCAATAAGGGAAACCCATGGACGCTTTTAACTACCGGGACGGCGAGCTGTTCGCGGAAGGCGTGGCGTTGTCCGCGATTGCCGAGCGCTTTGGCACCCCGACCTATGTGTACTCGCGTGCGCACATCGAAGCCCAATACCGTTCGTTTACCGACCCACTGAACGGCGTTACACACTTGGTGTGCTACGCGGTCAAGGCCAACTCCAACCTGGGTGTACTCAATGTCCTGGCGCGCCTGGGCGCCGGTTTCGACATCGTCTCCCGTGGCGAGCTGGAACGTGTGCTGGCAGCCGGCGGCAAGGCTGACAAAATCGTCTTCTCCGGCGTCGGCAAGAGCCGCGAAGACATGCGCCGCGCTCTGGAAGTCGGCGTGCATTGCTTTAACGTCGAGTCCACCGACGAGCTGGAGCGCCTGCAAGTCGTCGCCGCCGAGATGGGCGTTCGTGCGCCGATCTCGCTGCGCGTCAACCCGGACGTCGACGCCGGCACTCACCCCTACATTTCCACCGGTCTCAAAGAGAACAAGTTCGGCATCGCCATTGCTGACGCCGAGGACGTGTACATCCGCGCCGCGCAGTTGCCGAACCTGGAAGTGCTGGGTGTCGACTGCCATATCGGCTCGCAACTGACCAGCCTGCCACCGTTCCTGGATGCGCTCGACCGCCTGCTGGCGTTGACCGATCGCCTGGGCGAGTGCGGCATCTACCTGCAACACATCGATCTGGGTGGTGGCGTGGGTGTGCGTTATCGCGATGAAGAACCGCCGCAGATCGCCGACTACATTCAGGCTGTGCGCGAGCGCACTGAAGGCCGCGGCCTGACCCTGATGTTCGAGCCGGGCCGCTACATCGTTGCCAACGCGAGCGTGTTGCTGACCCAGGTCGAGTACCTCAAGCACACCGAGTACAAGGACTTCGCCATCGTCGACGCGGCGATGAACGACCTGATCCGCCCGGCGCTGTACCAGGCCTGGATGGATGTGACAGCCGTCAAGCCACGTGCTGGCGAAGGCCGTAATTACGACATCGTCGGCCCGATCTGCGAGACCGGTGACTTCCTGGCCAAGGAGCGTCAGCTGGCCCTGGAAGAAGGCGACCTGCTGGCCGTGCATTCGGCCGGTGCCTATGGGTTTGTCATGAGTTCCAACTACAACACGCGCGGCCGTGCCGCCGAGGTGCTGGTGGACGGTGATCAAGCGTTTGAAGTGCGTCGCCGCGAGACGGTAGCCGAGTTGTATGCTGGCGAAAGCCTGCTGCCGGAGTAAGCCATGCTGCTGCGTTTTACCAAGATGCACGGGCTGGGTAACGATTTCATGGTCCTCGACCTGGTCAGCCAGCACGCGCACATCCTGCCCAAGCACGTTAAACAATGGGGCGACCGCCACACCGGCATTGGCTTTGATCAATTGCTGATCGTCGAGGCGCCGAGCAACCCGGAAGTGGATTTCCGTTACCGGATCTTCAACTCCGACGGTTCCGAAGTGGAACAGTGCGGCAACGGTGCGCGTTGCTTTGCGCGTTTTGTGCTGGACAAGCGCTTGACCGCCAAGCGCCAGATTCGCGTCGAGACTAAAAGCGGCGTGATCGAGCTGGATATTCGCAGCGACGGCCAGATCAGCGTCAACATGGGCGAGCCACGTCTGGTGCCGGCGGATATTCCGTTTCAGGCCACCGAGCAAGCGACCAGTTACGCGCTAGACGTTGATGGCAAGCGCATGGATATCGCCGCAGTGTCGATGGGCAACCCGCACGCCGTGCTGCGGGTCAACGACATCAATAACGCCCCGGTGCATGACTTGGGGCCGAAAATCGAACATCACCCGCGCTTTCCGGCACGGGTCAATGTGGGCTTCCTGCAGGTGATCGACCGTTCCCGCGCACAATTGCGTGTGTGGGAACGCGGCGCCGGCGAAACCCAGGCCTGCGGCACCGGCGCTTGCGCTGCGGCCGTGGCCGCGATCAGCCAGGGGTGGATGGATTCGCCACTGTTGATCGACCTGCCCGGCGGACGCTTGTCCATCGAATGGGCAGGCCCTGGCCACCCGGTGATGATGACCGGGCCGGCCTCGCGCGTATACGAAGGACAGGTCCGCCTATGAGTGAGCAAAGCTAATGACCGACAAGCCTCAAGTACCCGCCCAAGCATCCCCGAGCGAAAGTCTGGAGGCCGCTGCTGTCGCGGCGTACCTTGAGGCTAATCCGGACTTCTTCGTCGAACACGAAGAGCTGTTGCCGGCCCTGCGCATTCCCCACCAGCGCGGCGATACCGTGTCGCTGGTAGAGCGGCAGATGAAGATCCTGCGCGAGCGCAATATCGAAATGCGCCATCGGCTCTCGCAGTTGATGGACGTGGCCCGCGACAACGACCGCCTTTTCGACAAGACCCGTCGCCTGATTCTTACCCTGATGGACGCCACCAGCCTGGAAGAAACGGTGATTGCCGTGGAAGACAGCCTGCGCCAGGACTTCCAGGTGCCGTTTGTGAGCCTGATCCTGTTCAGCGACAACCCGATGCCGGTGGGTCGCTGGGTCAGCGGTAGCGAAGCGCAGACCGCGATTGGCGGCTTGCTCTCTGAAGGCAAGACCATCAGCGGCACCTTGCGTGAGCATGAGCTGGATTTCCTGTTTGGCGCCGAACAGCGCAAGCAGATCGGCTCCACCGCCGTAGTCGCCCTCAGCCATCAAGGCCTGCACGGCGTACTGGCGATTGCCAGCCGTGACCCGCAGCACTACAAAAGCTCCGTAGGCACGCTGTTTTTGACCTACATCGCTGAAGTGCTCGGCCGGGTACTGCCGCGCTTCACCACCGCCCTGCGCGCGGTGCGCTAGCCATGGAACGGCAACTGGACGCTTATTGCGCTCACCTGCGCAACGAGCGCCAGGTGTCGCCCCATACGCTGGAAGCTTATCGGCGGGACTTGAACAAGGTCCTGGCGTACTGCGAAAAACAACAGATCGCCAGCTGGAAAGCCCTGGATATCCAGAGCCTGCGCAGCCTCATCGCGCGACTGCACCAGCAGGGCCAGTCTTCACGCAGCCTGTCGCGATTGCTTTCGGCGGTGCGCGGCCTGTATCACTACCTCAACCGTGAAGGCCTGTGCGATCACGACCCGGCCAACGGCCTGGCCCCGCCCAAGGGCGAACGGCGCCTGCCCAAGACCCTCGACACTGATCGCGCCCTGCAATTGCTCGACGGTGCCGTCGAAGACGACTTCCTCGCCCACCGCGACCAGGCCATCCTCGAGCTGTTCTATTCCTCGGGCCTGCGCTTGTCAGAATTGACCGGCCTGAACCTGGATCAACTGGACCTGGCGGACGGCCTGGTGCAAGTGCTCGGCAAAGGCAGCAAGACCCGAGTGCTGCCGGTCGGCCGCAAGGCTCGGGAAGCCTTGCAGCTGTGGTTGCCGCTGCGTCTGTTGACCAACCCCGCGGACGACGCGGTGTTTGTCAGCCAGCAAGGCCGACGCCTCGGTCCACGGGCGATCCAGGTGCGGGTCAAGCTCGCCGGCGAGCGCGAGCTGGGGCAGAACCTGCACCCGCACATGCTGCGACATTCTTTTGCCAGCCATCTGCTGGAATCGTCCCAGGACCTGCGCGCGGTGCAGGAGCTGCTCGGCCACGCCGACATCAAGACCACGCAGATCTACACCCACCTCGACTTCCAGCACCTGGCGACGGTGTACGACAGCGCCCATCCACGGGCCAAACGCATCAAGGGCGGCGACTCATGAGTATCAAGCTGATCACCTTCGACCTGGACGACACACTCTGGGACAACGTACCCGTCATCATCGGCGCCGAAGCGTCGATGCGCGAATGGCTGGCGACCCATGCCTCCAAGGTCGGCGATTTGCCTCTTGAGCATTTCGCCAGCCTTCGCCAGCAGGTGCTGGAGCGCCATCCCGAGCTCAAGTACCGCATCAGCCTACTGCGCCACCGCGTGCTGATGCACGCGTTTGAAGAGGCGGGTTATCCACAGCCCGAGGCCACGCAAATGGCAGACGTGTGCTATGAGGCGTTCATTCATGCCCGGCATCAGCTCACGCCTTTTCCTGAGGCCGAGCCGATGCTTCAAGCATTGCGCCAGCATTTCCTCCTGGGCGTGATCACCAACGGCAACGCCGACGTGCAGCGCGTGGGCCTGGCAGACTATTTCCACTTTGCCCTGCGCGCCGAAGATATCGGCATCGCCAAGCCGGATTCGCGACTGTTTCAGGAAGCGCTGCAACGCGCCGGCGTGGACGCCAGTCAGGCCGTGCATATTGGCGATCACCCCGGCGATGACATCGCCGGGGCGCAGCAGGCCGGGCTGCGGGCAGTGTGGTTCAACCCGACAGGCAAGGCATGGGAAGCGGATAAGCGCCCGGATGCGGAAATTCGTAGCTTGAACGAGCTGCCGCCGTTGCTTCGCAGTTGGCAGTAACGCTATCGCGGCAACACTAAAATCAAATGTGGGAGCCGGCTTGCTTGCGAATGCGGTGTATCAGTCAGCCCATCAGCAACTGCCAGAGCACTTCGCGAACACGCCCGCTCCCACATTTGACGGGTGGTGACCCGTAGGATTTATTACATCCATGAAAAAGCCCGCAGCGACGGCGGGCTTTTTCATGCAAGCGAGCGGCTGACCTCAGATAGGACGGCTACCGTACTTGTTATCCGGCTTCTTCGGTGGATCTGCTACCACGTTGGCCTCGACTTCCTGCACTTTGCCGCCTTTGGCGAGGAATTCTTCCATCGCACGGGCCAGCGCATCGCGCTCTTTGTTCTTGGCTTCAACGCTTGGCAGTTCATCTACCGAAACAGCGGCCTTGGCTTTGCCTTTGGCTGCCGGGACAGGTGCATCATCACCACCGTCGTCGTCAGCAACGTCCTCAGCTGCCGCCTCAAGACCTTCTTCGGCCTCGTCGTCGTCACCGACTTCGAGTTCGTCGTTTTCCAGATCATCGTCGCTCATGTTCTACCTCATGACTTGCGAAAAGCAGATTAGTTATAGCCCAGCTTCACCCTCTGTCGAGGTCGCCGGAAAAAAATCAACATCCACCGGATTACCAGTGGCTTATGCCCCATCACCGTGCAAGGTGGCGAGGACTTTACGAGCACCGCCATGATCACGGTGCTCGCCCAGATAAACACCTTGCCAGGTCCCCATCGCCAAGCGGCCGGCCTTGACCGGCAAACTCAGCTGGCAGCCCAGGAGACTGGCCTTGAAGTGCGCCGGCAGATCATCCGGACCTTCGTCGTTGTGTTCGAACCCTGCACGCCCTTGCGGCACCAGCGAGTTGAAAAAACGCTCGAAGTCACGGCGAACCGCCGGGTCGGCATTTTCGTTGACCGTCAACGAAGCCGAGGTGTGCTGCAACCACAAATGCAACAGGCCCACACGGCACGCCTTCAATTCAGGCAGGCCGGCGAGCAACTCATCCGTCACCAAGTGAAAGCCCCGGGGCTTGGCCCGCAGGGTTATCAAGGTCTGTTGCCACATACAGTTCTCCGCCCATCGGCGCGCATTCTAGCGCGCTCTGGAAAAAAACAAAGTACCGAATACACCTACATGCCTGTAAGAGATTCACACCCTTAAAAGTGCCGTGTGGATCCCATCACAAAGTCGGCATAAACCCGTACACCTTTAGCCACAGACAAACCCCAGACAAAAAAATGCCCGGCAAGCCGGGCATCTTTTTTTTCGCGTACTTACAAGTTGTAGCCGCGCTCGTTGTGTTGTGCCAGGTCGAGGCCCACGGCCTCTTCTTCGTCGGTAACCCGCAGGCCCATGACCATGTCCAGCACCTTGAGGATGATGAAGGTCACGATAGCCGTGTAGATCACGGTGAAGCCGACGCCTTTGCACTGGATCCAGACTTGCGCTGCGATGTCAGTGGTCGCCGCGTTGAAGCCGCCCAGAGAAGGCGCCGCGAACACGCCGGTCAGGATCGCGCCGAGGATACCGCCGATACCGTGCACGCCGAAGGCGTCCAGGGAGTCGTCGTAGCCGAGTTTGCGTTTCAGGGTAGTGGCGCAGAAGAAGCACACTACACCCGCCGCCAGACCGATCACCAGGGCGCCCATTGGGCCCACGGTGCCCGCAGCCGGGGTAATTGCAACCAGACCGGCGACGACGCCCGAGGCGATGCCAAGTGCGCTTGGCTTACCGTGAGTGACCCACTCGGCAAACATCCAGCCCAGCGCGGCAGCAGCGGTCGCAATCTGAGTGACCAGCATCGCCATACCGGCAGTGCCGTTGGCCGCAGCCGCAGAACCGGCGTTGAAGCCAAACCAACCGACCCACAGCATGGCAGCACCGACCAGGGTGTAACCCAGGTTGTGAGGCGCCATCGGCGTGGTTGGGAAGCCTTTACGCTTGCCGAGTACCAGGCACGCCACCAGGCCAGCCACACCGGCGTTGATGTGCACCACGGTGCCGCCGGCGAAGTCCAGCACGCCCCAATCGCCCAGCAACGAACCCGGACCGCCCCACACCATGTGCGCAATCGGTGCGTAGACCAGGGTGAACCAGACGCCCATGAAGATCAGCATCGCGGAGAACTTCATACGCTCGGCGAAGGCACCGACGATCAGCGCAGGCGTAATGATGGCGAACGTCATTTGGAAAGTGACGAACACCGCCTCAGGGAACAGCGCCGCAGGGCCGGTGATGCTCGCCGGGGTGACACCCGACAGGAACAGTTTGGACAGGCCGCCCACGAACGAGTTGAGGTTGACGACGCCTGCTTCCATACCGGTAGTGTCGAACGCCATGCTGTAGCCGTAAACGAACCACAAAATGGTGATCAGACCGGTGATGGCGAAGCACTGCATCATCACGGAAAGAATGTTTTTGGAGCGAACCATGCCGCCGTAGAACAGCGCGAGGCCTGGAATGGTCATGAACAGTACCAGCGCGGTGGACGTGAGCATCCACGCGGTGTCGCCGGAATTGAGGACTGGAGCAGGTACTGGGTCCGCCGCCATGGCCAGGGCCGGCATTACGAGGGACAACAGGGCTCCTAGCCCTGCGAATTTACGCAGAGTCATATTGTTTTCTCCTGGGGCGTTGGGGTTTGGCGGCTTAGATTGCGTCGGTATCGGTTTCGCCGGTACGGATGCGAATAGCCTGTTCCAGATTGACCACGAAGATCTTGCCGTCACCGATTTTGCCGGTGTTGGCGGCCTTGGTTATCGCCTCGATAACCCGGTCAAGATCCTTGTCGTCAATGGCGACATCAATCTTCACCTTTGGCAGAAAATCGACCACGTATTCCGCGCCGCGATACAGCTCGGTGTGACCCTTCTGCCGACCGAAGCCTTTGACCTCAGTAACGGTAATGCCCTGCACGCCGATCTCGGACAGCGACTCGCGTACATCGTCCAACTTGAACGGCTTGATGATGGCAGTGACTAGCTTCATGAAAACTCTCTCCCGAATTGGTGGACTTGCCCCAGGAAAACAAACCCGTCTCAAGTCTAAGCGCAGTGCCTGGCTTTGTAACGCGTCGTCGCCTCGGCATTTGCCGTTGCGACGCCAGCGAACCACTGGTGACGAAACCTGTACCCCTGATCCGTCGGCGCACTGCATTCGTCACAGCGACTGCATCAGTGCATGGGTCATGATCGTCTAAGCAGAAACCTTGCCAGCTCCGTAAAAATCACTGAAATCAGTCCTTTGCCCACTTATGCCCACCCGCAGGGCGTTTTGGCGACGCCAATGCGCACAAAAACAGTGCGCGGCCGCCCGGAGCACTGCGCGAAAAGCGTGCGCTCCAGGCGGTGAAAAAGACTATAGACGCTGCGTGATACACTGCCCGCCAACAGTTTTTCCGGAATGTTTCCCATGCTCGCGCCCAAAGATCTCCTCGACGCCCTGAGCGGCCACGCCTCTCGCCTGTTCAGCGGCGATACCCCGCTGCCTCGCAACGAAATCGAAAGCCAGTTCAAGGCGCTGCTGCAAAGCGGCTTCAGCAAACTCGACCTGGTGAGCCGGGAAGAGTTTGATAGCCAAATGGTGGTGCTGGCCCGCACGCGTGCACGGCTGGAGAGCCTCGAGGCGAAGGTCGCGGAGTTGGAAGCGCGGCTGACGCCACCTGCTGCTGAATAAACGCGGTCAATGTGGGAGCTGGCTTGCCTGCGATGCGGGCGCCTCGGTGTATCAGTTACACCGAGTCGATGCCATCGCAGGCAAGCCAGCTCCCACATTTGCTCTGCCTCGCTCTCCGGATACGTTCTGTAAAACCTCCCCCGCCTCGCTATTCCCTACCTCGTCTACCCTTGAAAAACCCGCAGGAAGCGGCCTCTCTTTCAAGGAACGAGCATGTCCCTCGCCATCGTCCACAGCCGCGCCCAGATCGGCGTCGAAGCCCCTGCCGTCACGGTTGAAGTGCACATGGCCAATGGTCTGCCGTCCCTGACACTGGTGGGCCTGCCGGAAACCGCCGTCAAGGAAAGCAAGGACCGCGTGCGCAGCGCCATCCTCAATTGCGCGCTGCAATACCCAGCCCGGCGCATCACCCTCAACCTCGCGCCCGCCGACCTGCCCAAGGACGGCGGGCGTTTTGATTTGGCGATTGCCTTAGGGATCCTGGCGGCCAGTGTGCAGGTGCCGGCGTTGATGCTCGATGACGTGGAATGCCTGGGCGAATTGGCATTGTCCGGCGAAGTACGCGCAGTGAAAGGCGTGTTGCCGGCAGCGCTGGCAGCCCGCAAGGCCGGGCGCACCGTGATAGTGCCGCGGGCGAATGCCGAGGAGGCGTGCCTGGCCTCCGGGTTGAAGGTGATTGCGGTGGATCACTTGCTGCAGGTGGTGGCGCACCTGAATGGGCAGATGCCAATCGAGCCCTACAAGTCTGATGGCTTGCAGTACCTGAACAAGCCCTATCCAGACCTGAGCGAAGTACAAGGGCAACTGGCGGCCAAGCGCGCGCTGCTGATCGCTGCGGCGGGCGCGCATAACCTGCTGTTCAGCGGGCCGCCCGGCACCGGCAAGACCTTGCTGGCCAGCCGGCTGCCGGGGTTGCTGCCGCCGTTGAGCGAGCAGGAAGCGCTGGAAGTGGCGGCGATCCAGTCAGTGGTCAGCCTCGCACCACTGAGCCATTGGCCGCACCGCCCGTTCCGTCAGCCACACCACTCAGCCTCGGGGCCGGCGCTGGTGGGCGGCGGGTCAAAACCGCAACCGGGGGAAATCACCCTCGCCCACCATGGCGTGTTGTTTCTGGATGAGTTGCCGGAGTTCGATCGCAAGGTCCTGGAGGTGCTGCGCGAACCGCTTGAATCGGGACACATCGTCATTTCTCGTGCGCGCGACCGAGTGAGTTTCCCGGCACGTTTTCAACTGGTGGCCGCCATGAACCCCTGCCCTTGCGGGTATATGGGCGAGCCCAGTGGACGCTGTCGGTGTACGCCGGAGCAGATTCAGCGCTATCGCAACAAACTTTCCGGCCCCCTGCTGGACCGGATCGACTTGCACCTTACCGTCGCCCGGGAAACCACGGCACTTAACCCGACCCAGCAGCCTGGCGATAACACGGCAAAGGCCTCGGCACAGGTGGCCGACGCCCGCGAGCGCCAACTCAAGCGCCAGGGTTGCGCCAATGCCTTTCTGGATTTGCCAGGGTTACGCAAACACTGCCAATTGGCGAAAGCCGATGAAGGCTGGTTGGAAAGCGCCTGCGAGCGGCTGACGCTGTCGCTGCGCGCGGCACATCGCTTGCTCAAGGTAGCGCGCACGCTGGCAGACCTTGAGCGGGTTGAGAATATTGCTCGGCATCACTTGGCCGAGGCACTGCAATACCGGCCTGCGGCGGTGAGCTAGCCTGAAAACGCAAAATCCATGGCAAGCGGGCTTGGTGTGGCAAGCGGGTTTGGTGTGGCGAGCGGGCTTGCCCCGCGTTGGGCTGCGCAGCAGCCCTAAAAACCGGCGACGCGGTCCAACAGTTGAAACATGGCGGCCGCACGGGGAGCGCTTCGCACTCCAACGCGGGGCAAGCCCGCTCGCCACAAAACTGGACCGCTCGCCACAGAAGTGTGCGGAATGGCGGCCTATGCGGGAAAGTCCAGCAACAGCCTCGCCACTTCCATCACTTCATCCAGCGCCGCCTCTGCCGACTCGGTAGAAGGGTTCAGCAACAGGTCATCGGCATACCCCATCGCCATGGCGAAGATCTGCCGGGCAGCACGCTGGGGCGGATCACGGCGCAAAACGTCGGGCGAGCGCTAAGCCTCAACGAAACCGATCAACCTCATGACGCAGGCCGGCCGCCAGGGTTTCCAGCTCTTTGGCGGTAACGGCCAGGTTCGACACCACTTCACGCTGCTCGCTGTTGGCCAGCGCAATGCTCTGCAAATTGCTGCTGAGCAACGTCGCGGTGCTGCTCTGTTCCTGGGTTGCCGTGGTAATTGCCGCAAATTGCTGACCGGCCGAGCGACTTTGCTCGTCGATACGCGCCAGCGCCGAAGCCACGTCGGCGTTGCGCGACAGGCCTTCCTGCATCAACGCATTGCCGTGTTCCATGGTGCTGATGGCATTACCGGTTTCCTGCTGAATGCTGTGGATCATCCCGGAGATTTCATCAGTAGCCTGGCGGGTGCGCGAGGCCAGGTTGCGCACCTCGTCAGCAACCACGGCGAAACCACGGCCTTGTTCACCGGCGCGGGCGGCCTCGATGGCCGCGTTGAGCGCCAACAGGTTGGTCTGTTCGGCGATCGAGGTGATCACGCCGACAATCCCGCCGATTTCCTGGGAGCGCTGGCCCAAGGTATTGATCACCGTGGCCGTGCTGTTCAGCGCGGTGGCGATATGTTCCAGGGACGACGACGCCTCTTGCATCGAGGTACGGCCGATGCGCGTCTGCTGGGCGTTTTCCTGGGCCAGTCGTTCGGTGTTGCCCATGTTGTCGGCGATGTTCAGCGAGGTGGCGCTGAACTCTTCCACCGCGCCGGCCATGCTGGTGATCTCGCCGGACTGCTGCTCCATGCCCTCATAGGCACCACCCGACAAACCGGACAAGGCCTGGGCTCGGCTGTTGACCTCTTCGGCGGCCTTGCGGATATGCGAGACCATGGTCGACAGGGCTTCACCCATCTGGTTGAAGCTGCGTGCCAATTGGCCTATTTCGTCATTACTGGACACATTGAGGCGCACACTCAAGTCACCCGCGCCGAGGGCTTCGGCTTGACGCACGAGGTCACTCAGGGGCTGCAACTTGCTGCGCAACAGCCAGACCGCCGCGCCCACCGCGAACAACATTGCCAACACGCTGCCAATCACCAGGCGAATACCAACGGCCCAGGTCACCTCGCGAATTTCGGATTTCGGCATGCTCGCCACCACCGACCACGGGCCGCCTTCAAACGGCACCGAGACGCTGTAGAAATCTTCGTTCTTGTCGCTCCAGAAGCGCCCCTCGCCCGGCTTTTTGGCCAGGTCGAGCATCACCGGTACCGCCTGGTCCAGCGCCTGCACGCCGGCCGGTGGCACCAGCCAGTGTTTCTGTTCATCCAGCAGCGCAAGGGAACCCGTTTTGCCGATACGGAAGCGCTTGAGGTTTTCAAACTGGGCTTTCTGGGCGTCGGTGTAGTCGAAACCGACAAACAGCACCGCAATCACTTTGCCGCCGGCATCGCGCACCGGTGTGTATTGGGTCATGTAGGAGCGGTCGAACAGCACGGCACGGCCGACGTAACTTTGCCCGGCAAGCAGGCGTTGGTAGGCCGGATGCTGGTGGTCCAGCGCCGTACCGATGGCGCGGCTGCCGTCTTGTTTGGTCAGGGACGTGCTGATGCGGACAAAGTCTTCGCCGCTGCGCACAAATACGGTGGCCACGCCGCCAGAGGTGTCCTTGAATTCATCGACCTCATCGAAATCGTTGTTCAACAGGTTGTTGCCCAGGAACAGGCTCGGGGTTTGTACACCCGCCACTGCGACCTGCTGCTCGCCGCGCACACTCAACCCCGCGCCGAAGCGCTTTTCAAACAGCCCGCTCAAACGCTGGGTACTTTCGCGCAAGGTGCTGTGGAAGGTATTGAGTTGGTCGGCGAGCAAACGCGCTTCGCTGGCCAGGTGTTCCTCGCGGGTGTCGAGGTTGGCGGAGTCGAGCGACCGCAAGGCAAAAACCGTACTGCCGCTGATGACGACAGCCAGTATCACGGCTAATGCGAGGCCTAACTGGGAGGCAATCCGAGCGCGAGGTTGAGACATGACAGCTCCTGGCCGAGGCCAGGATCATCCTGATCTCATAGCGCTACTCGGCAAATTATCGAGTGGGAAACGTTGGTGCACGGTTGTTCCAACACACCTTATTCGGCGGGCGCGAGGAATACTTGAGCGATTCACAGGGGTATCGCGCAAACGATTGCACAAATGCTTCAGTCGAGGCGCTCGACCTGGGGCAACTCCATGGCCTTGACCTCACCCTGGAGAAATTCTGCCAAGCGCCTTAAACGCTCACCACCGGGGCGGGTTTTCGGCCACACCAGGTAGTAATTTTCCCCACTGGCCACGGCGGTCGGCCACGGCAAGCTCAATCGTCCCTGGGCCACGTCTTCGGCGACCATCAGCAAATCGCCCATCGACACCCCGTAACCTCGTGCTGCGGCAATCATGCCCAGCTCAAGCGTGTCGAACACCTGCCCGCCCTTGAGCGAGACCTGAGATGCCAGCCCCATGCGCTGCAGCCAATTGCGCCAGTCGCGGCGGTCGGGCGTGGGGTGCAGCAGCTCAGCGCACGCCAGACGCGTTACGTCCCACGGCCCGTCTGCCAGCAGGTTGGGGGCGCCCACGGGGATCAGCAGTTCGGGGAACAGGTAGCTTGCCTCCCAGTCCGCCGGAAAGTGCCCGTAGCTCAGCAATACCGCGCAATCAAATGGCTCTTGGTTGAAGTCCACTTCGTCCACGCTCATCCACGCACTGGTCAGTTGCACCTCATTGCCCGGCTGCAACGCCCGGAAGCGACTGAGCCGCGCCAGCAACCAGCGCATGGTCAGGGTCGACGGCGCTTTCATGCGCAGGATGTCGTCCTCGGCATTCAGGGTGTGGCAGGCGCGCTCCAGCGCAGCGAAACCCTCGCGCACGCCGGGCAGCAGCAAGCGCGCCGCTTCGGTGAGCTGCAGGTTGCGGCCGCTGCGCTGGAACAGGCGGCAGGCAAAATGCTCTTCGAGTGTGCGGATATGCCGGCTGACGGCACTTTGCGTGATCGACAGCTCCTCTGCCGCGCGGGTAAAGGAGTTGTGCCGTGAAGCGGCCTCAAATGCGCGCAAGGCGTACAACGGAGGGAGACGACGTGGCATAGGGAAATCTCCGACAGAGCAAGCCCAAACCCTACCATGAGTTTTAATCATGCGAACGATCGCTTTTATCCTTTTGTGTAATGCGTCGAGAGCGCCGAGAATCAACCCTTCCCCAACCCTCTGACTTTCTGAGCGTGATGATCATGCAGCATCCGGTGCGTACTGAACTCTGGGCCATTCTGCGGCTGTCGGGGCCGTTGATTGCCTCACAGTTGGCGCACATGTTGATGGTGCTGACCGACACCCTGATGATGGCCCGCCTGAGCCCCGAAGCCCTCGCCGGCGGTGGCTTGGGCGCGGCGAGCTATTCGTTTGTGGCGATTTTCTGCATTGGCGTGATTGCCGCCGTCGGCACCCTCGTGGCCATCCGGCATGGCGCGGGCGACATCGAAGGCGCCACCCGCCTGACCCAGGCCGGGCTTTGGCTGGCCTGGCTGATGGCCTTGGTCGCGGGCTTGCTGCTGTGGAACCTCAAGCCCGTGCTGCTGATGTTCGGCCAAACCGAAACCAACGTGCACGCGGCGGGGCAATTCCTGACCATCCTGCCGTTCGCCCTGCCCGGCTACCTGAGCTTCATGGCCTTGCGCGGTTTTACCAGCGCCATCGGCAAGGCCACCCCGGTGATGGTGATCAGCCTGTGCGGCACAGTGCTCAACTACGTCCTCAACCACGCGCTGATCGAGGGCATGTTCGGCCTGCCCAAACTCGGCTTGATGGGCATCGGCCTGGTTACAGCGATCGTCGCCAACAGCATGGCCCTGGCGCTGATGTGGTACATCCGCAGCAACCGGGCATACGCGGCCTACCCGCTAAGCAACGGCCTGCTGCGCCTCAACACTCAATACCTGCGCGAGCTGTGGCGCCTGGGCCTGCCGATTGGCGGCACCTATGCGGTGGAGGTCGGCTTGTTTGCCTTCGCGGCGCTGTGCATGGGCACCATGGGCAGTACGCAACTGGCGGCGCATCAGATTGCCCTGCAAATCGTCTCGGTAGCGTTCATGGTGCCGGCGGGGATGTCGTACGCGATCACCATGCGCATCGGCCAGCATTACGGCGCCGGGCAGTTGCTGCAAGCGCGCATGGCCGGGCGGGTCGGCATCGGATTCGGTGCGGCAGTGATGTTGGGTTTTGCCGCAGTGCTGTGGCTGTTTTCCGATGCGCTTATCGGGCTGTTCCTCGACCATAACGACCCAGCCTTCCACGACGTTATCGTCCTGGCCGTCAGCCTGCTGGCCGTGGCGGCCTGGTTCGAATTGTTCGACGGTGTGCAGACCATCGCCATGGGCTGCATCCGTGGGTTGAAGGACGCCAAGACGACCTTTCTGGTGGGCTTGGGCTGCTACTGGCTGATCGGCGCGCCGGCGGCGTGGTTGATGGCGTTCACCCTCGGCTGGGGGCCGACCGGTGTGTGGTGGGGCCTGGCGTTGGGCCTGGCCTGCGCGGCCGTCAGTTTGACCTGGGCGTTTGAGGCGAAGATGAAAAGGATGATTCGGCGGGAGCCGGAAATTCGCGCTGAATTCCAAGCCATGCAGCCAGACTAGAGACTGTACTCGGTCAATGTGGGAGCTGGCTTGCCTGCGATAGCATCACCTGGATAGGCCTGACACACCGAGGTGCCTGCATCGCAGGCAAGCCAGCTCCCACACAAGCCCGCTCCCACAGTTTTTATTGGGTTCGCACTTCAACCCAGCAGCGCCTGCTGGCTTTTGCCGAATGTCAGGTATTCCACCAACTCCGGCAACGGCAATGGCTTGCTGATCAAATACCCCTGCGCCTGATCGCAGCCAAACAAGCGCAACAGCGCCAGTTGCTCAGGCGTTTCCACACCTTCAGCCACCACTTCCAGGTTGAGGTTGTGCGCCAGGTTGATCATGGCGTGCACCAGTTTGCGGTTCTCTTCGCGCTCTTCCATGCCGCCGACAAAGCTCTTGTCGATCTTCAACAAGGCAATCGGCAGGCTGTTGAGGTGCACGAACGACGAGAATCCGGTGCCGAAGTCATCCAGGGAAAACCGCACGCCCAGGCGGCCGAGGGCGTCCATGGTCTGTTTGACCAAGTCACTGCGGCGCATGACGGCGGTTTCGGTCAATTCGAACTCCAGCCACTGCGCTTCCACGCCGCGCTCGGCAATCAGCCGGCTGAGGGTCGAGAGCAGTTGGCTGTCCTGGAACTGGCGAAACGACAGGTTGACCGCCATGTGCAACGGCGGCAGGCCGCGTTCGCGCAGGTCTTGCATGTCGCGCAGGGCGCGGGAGATCACCCAGTAGCCCAGCGGCACAATCAGGCCGCTCTGTTCGGCCAGCGGCACGAACTCGCTGGGTGGCAACAGGCCGCGTTCGCCATGGCGCCAGCGC
Organism: Pseudomonas sp. RGB; assembly: GCF_007713445.1. Taxonomy (NCBI): domain Bacteria; kingdom Pseudomonadati; phylum Pseudomonadota; class Gammaproteobacteria; order Pseudomonadales; family Pseudomonadaceae; genus Pseudomonas; species Pseudomonas sp. RGB. The sequence continues at coordinate 444,479 of NZ_VMSH01000001.1, forward strand.
ACCAAGGCTTCCAGGCCGACAATATGCCCGTCGTCCAGGTCCAGGCGCGGTTGGTAGTGCAGTTCCAGCTCGTCGCGGCGCAATGCGCGGCGCAGTTCACTTTCCAGGTCGGCCAGGCTGCGCGCGTTGCGGTTGATGCGTTCGTTGAAGATATGAAAGGTGCAGCCTTGCGTACTTTTGGCTTGCTGCATGGCGATGTGTGCGTGCCACATCAGCGGGTCGGCGCCAGCGCGCGCGCGGGCATGCGCCACGCCCAGGCTGCAGCCGATCAACAGGCTTTCGCCATCCACCCAATAGGGTTCGGCCATGGCTTCGGTGATGCGTTCGGCCATCCATTCGGCACGCTGGGGCGCGCGGCGCGTATCAATCAGCAGGGCGAACTCATCGCTGCCCAGACGCGCCAACTGGTCCCCGGCTTCGAGCTGGCTTTTGAGGCGCGAGACCACTTGCAGGATCAACCGGTCGCCGGCCTGATGGCCTAAGGCGTCGTTGGCATGGCGAAAGTTATCGAGGTCAAGGTGGCCGAGCGCCAGGCCGCGGCCTTCGTTTTCAACCAGACGCGCCGCCAGCAGGGTCTGGAAACCCTGGCGATTGGCGATCCCGGTGAGCGGGTCCTGTTCGGCCAGGCGCTGCAAGGTGGTCTCCAGCACGCCGCGCTCGCGGACATGGCGCAGGCAGCGGCGCAATGTATCGGCATCCAATACGTCACGGATCAACCAATCGCTGACACCCAGCGGCGAAACCAGAGGTTCCTGCTCCAACAACAATATGCACGGCAAGTTGCAACGGCCGGGGCAGGGTTGCAGGCTGGGCGTGGTCAATAACACGGCCGAGTGGTCGTCATCGAACAGACGACTCACCGAGTCCCAGTTGGGCGCACTGATCAGCACAGCCCCATCGCCCATCGGCGCCAGGCACTCGCGCAACAACGCTGCCCACGCTGGCTCATCGGCCAGTAGCAGCAAACGCAAGGGTTCGACAGGCGTAGACAAGCTAGCTCCCTAGACTCTGCAAAATTTCGTTGGCGGCGGGCATTATGACGCGCGGCCTGATAATCACCAATGATAAGGGTTATCAAATACGCTGACTGTAAGCATTCGTCCCGATCTTCAGGACAGAAGGCCCACACATCCTGCGGCAAAGTATCAAAACCGGCAAATTTAGATCGAGTGGTACGTCACACTGTCGTTCTGTGAGAGCAGAATCCTGCGAGCCTGTTAAAATGCCCGCCCTTTTGAACAACGACTCCCTGAATTCTGTATGTCCCGACTCAATCCCCGGCAGCAAGAAGCCGTGAACTACGTCGGCGGCCCTCTATTGGTGCTCGCCGGCGCGGGCTCCGGCAAGACCAGCGTGATCACCCGCAAGATCGCGCACCTGATCCAGAACTGTGGCATCCGCGCCCAGTACATCGTCGCCATGACCTTTACCAACAAGGCGGCGCGCGAAATGAAAGAGCGTGTCGGCACGCTGCTCAAGGGCGGCGAAGGCCGTGGCCTCACCGTGTGTACCTTCCACAACCTGGGCCTGAACATCATCCGCAAGGAGCATGCGCGGCTGGGCTACAAGCCCGGTTTCTCGATCTTCGACGAAACCGATGTGAAGTCGCTGATGACCGACATCATGCAAAAGGAATACGCAGGCGACGACGGCGTGGATGAGATCAAGAACATGATCGGCGCCTGGAAAAACGACCTGATCCTGCCGCCCCAGGCCCTGGAAAACGCGCGCAACCCCAAGGAACAGACCGCTGCCATCGTCTACACCCACTACCAGCGCACGCTCAAGGCGTTCAACGCGGTGGACTTCGACGACCTGATCCTGCTGCCGGTAAAGCTGTTCGAGGAACACGCCGACATCCTCGAAAAATGGCAGAACAAGGTCCGCTACCTGCTGGTGGACGAATACCAGGACACCAACGCCAGCCAATACCTGCTGGTGAAGATGCTGATCGGCACGCGCAACCAGTTCACCGTGGTGGGCGACGACGACCAGTCGATCTATGCCTGGCGCGGTGCGCGCCCGGAAAACCTGATGCTGCTAAAGGACGACTATCCGTCCCTGAAAGTGGTGATGCTGGAGCAAAACTACCGCTCCACCAGCCGCATCCTGCGTTGCGCCAACGTGCTCATCTCCAACAACCCCCACGAGTTTGAAAAACAACTGTGGAGCGAGATGGGCCACGGCGACGAAATCCGCGTGATCCGCTGCCGCAATGAAGACGCCGAAGCCGAGCGCGTGGCCGTGGAAATCCTCAGCCTGCACTTGCGCACCGACCGCCCGTACAGCGACTTTGCGATCCTGTACCGCGGCAACTACCAGGCCAAGCTGATCGAACTGAAATTGCAGCACCACCAGGTGCCGTATCGCCTGTCGGGCGGCAACAGCTTTTTCGGACGCCAGGAAGTAAAAGACCTGATGGCCTACTTCCGCCTGATCGTGAACCCGGACGACGACAACGCCTTCCTGCGCGTGATCAACGTGCCGCGCCGGGAAATCGGTTCGACTACCCTGGAAAAGCTCGGCAACTACGCCACTGAACGCAAAATCTCGATGTACGCCGCCACCGACGAAATCGGCCTGGGCGAGCACCTGGACACACGCTTCACCGACCGACTGTCGCGCTTCAAGCGCTTCATGGACAAGGTGCGCGAGCAGTGCGCCGGCGAAGACCCGATCAGCGCGCTGCGCAGCATGGTCATGGACATCGACTATGAAAACTGGCTGCGCACCAACAGCTCCAGCGACAAAGCTGCGGATTACCGCATGGGCAACGTCTGGTTCCTGATCGAGGCGCTGAAAAATACCCTGGAAAAAGACGAAGACGGCGAGATGACCGTCGAAGACGCCATCGGCAAGCTGGTGCTGCGCGACATGCTCGAGCGCCAGCAAGAAGAGGAAGACGGCGCCGAAGGCGTGCAGATGATGACCTTGCATGCGTCCAAGGGGCTGGAATTCCCCTACGTGTTCATCATGGGCATGGAAGAGGAAATCCTCCCGCACCGTTCCAGCATCGAAGCCGACACTATCGAAGAAGAACGGCGCCTGGCCTACGTGGGCATTACCCGCGCGCGTCAGACGTTGGCCTTCACCTTCGCCGCCAAGCGTAAGCAATACGGCGAAATCATCGACTGTGCCCCCAGCCGGTTCCTCGACGAACTACCACCGGACGATCTGGCCTGGGAAGGCAATGACGACACCCCGACCGAGGTGAAAGCCGTTCGCGGCAATACCGCCTTGGCGGACATACGCGCGATGTTAAAGCGCTAGAATCGACTACTTTTTAATCTACTTTCGGCGCACACCGCGCCATTAGAGGAAGCTTTCCGTGGAAGCACTGCACAAGAAAATTCGCGAAGAAGGCATCGTGCTTTCCGATCAGGTACTCAAGGTCGATGCCTTTCTGAACCACCAGATCGACCCGGCGCTGATGAAACTGATCGGCGACGAATTCGCCGAGCGCTTCAAGGACTCGGGCATCACCAAGATCGTCACCATCGAAGCCTCGGGCATTGCGCCGGCGATCATGACCGGCCTTAACCTTGGCGTGCCGGTGATTTTCGCCCGCAAGCAGCAGTCCCTGACCCTGACGGAAAACCTGCTGTCGGCGACCGTGTATTCCTTCACCAAGAAGGTCGAAAGCACCGTGGCGATCTCCCCGCGCCACCTGACCAGCAGCGACCGCGTGCTGGTGATCGATGACTTCCTGGCCAACGGCAAGGCGTCCCAGGCGCTGATCTCAATCATCAAGCAAGCCGGCGCGACCGTCGCAGGCCTGGGAATTGTGATCGAGAAGTCATTCCAGGGTGGCCGTGCCGAGCTGGATGCGCAGGGTTATCGGGTTGAGTCGCTGGCGCGCGTGAAATCGCTGGCCGGTGGCGTGGTCACGTTCATCGAGTAATGGGCAGCACCGCAAACCCCAAGTGAACACAGATCAAAATGTGGGAGGGGGCTTGCCCCCGATAGCAGTGGGTCAGCCAACACATTGGGTGACTGATACACCGCAATCGGGGGCAAGCCCCCTCCCACATTTGGTTTCGTGGAAATTTTTAGTGTGCGGTGGCCTGTAGGCCGGCGAGCAACAGGCGCTGGTACAGATCTTCTTTCAGCCCGTCCGGCTTATCCAACCGCATCCGTTTGAGATGCTCAGGAAACGCCTCCGGCTCCGGTGCATCCAGCGCCGCCTTGCCCAACTCCAGAATCTCCGTCAGCTTGAATTTGCTTTTGAGCCAGTTCAAAGCGCGCAACAGATCCTTCTCCTCATCCGTGAAGTCAGTGCCCAGCGGATACTCCGGAAACAGCCGGTGATGCCGCGCCTGAATACCCTTGAGCCGCTCCGGCGTATTGTCGGCAAAACGTGGGTCCAGCTGGAAATCCTTGGGTAATTTGCCGGCCTTTTGCGCCTGTTCGATCAAGTCGTTCTGAAAGCGCGAGTCGGTGATATTCAGCAGCGCCTCGATCACCTTGGCATCTGTCTGCCCACGCAAATCGGCAATCCCGTACTCGGTGATGACGATATCGCGCAGGTGTCGGGGAATGGTGCAGTGGCCGTACTCCCAGACAATATTGGAACTGACCTCCCCGGCCGACTCGCGCCAACTGCGCAGGATCAGGATCGAACGCGCGCCTTCCAACGCATGGCCTTGCGCAACAAAGTTGTACTGCCCGCCGACGCCGCTGAGCACACGGCCATCTTCCAACTGATCGGCTACACCTGCGCCGAGCAAGGTCACCATGATCGCGCTGTTGATAAACCGCGCGTCCAGGCGTTGCAGGCGCTTGAGCTCTTCCTGGCCATACAGCTCGTTGATGTAGCTGATGCGCGTCATGTTGAATTCGAGGCGCTTGGCGTGCGTCATTTCCTGCAGGCGCTGGTAAAAACTGCGCGGCCCGAGAAAGAAACCGCCATGGATCGACACGCCGTCAGGTTGCGCCGCGTCGTCCAGCGTGCCGGCATTGGCTTGCGCCTGGGTCGCCACATCCGGGTAAACCTTGCGCCGGATAATGCCGGCGTCGGCCAGTACCAGCAGGCCGTTGACGAACATTTCGCTGCAGCCATACAGGCCACGGGCAAAGGGCGACACACCGCCTTCGCGGCTGATCAGGGGCGCCCATTGATACACATCAAGGTCGGTGAGCAGCAGTCGATAAGCCTCGTTATCCGCCTGGCGCGCCAGCAAGGCGGCGGTCAGCGCGTCGCCCATGGAGCCGATACCGATCTGCAACGTGCCGCCATCGCGCACCAGCGTGCTGGCATGCACACCGATAAAGTGGTCCTGCAAGCCCACCGGCATATTGGGTGTGGAGAACAGCGTGGTGCTGTCCTTTTCGTCGATCAGGTAATCGAACGCGTCCATGCCCAGTTCGGCATCGCCCGGCATGTAGGGCAGATCGGAATGCACTTGGCCAACGATCAGGATGGTTTCGCCATCCTCACGGCGCTTCTCGATCATCGGCAGCAGGTCGAGTGTGATGTCGGGGTTGCAGCTCAAGCTCAGGCGATCCGGATGCTCAGTGCTGCTGGCCACCAGTTGCGCCACCAGATTCAGGCCGGCGGCGTTGATGTCGCGCGCCGCGTGACTGTAATTGCTGCTGACGTAATCCTGCTGCGCCGATGCGCTGTGGAGCAGGCTGCCGGGCTGCATGAAGAACTGCTGCACGCGGATGTTCGCGGGCAGGCTGTCCTTGTGCAGGTCGGCGAGAAAATCCAGCTCGGGGTAGTCGCCAAAGACGCGTTCGATGAAGGGCTCGAGAAAGCGCTTCTGCAAACCGTCGCCCAAGGTCGGACGACCCAGGGCCAGCGCGGTGTAGATCGTCAGCGTCCGCTCCGGCAACTTGGCGATGCGCCGGTACAGCGCGTTGACGAACAGGTTGGGCTTGCCCAGGCCCAGGGGCATGCCCATGTGGATATGCGCGGGCAAGCGCGCCAATACGTCGTCAACTGCTTGCTCGATTGAACACAACTGCACCATCCGACCCTCCTGAACATTCCATGATTAGGGGTTGGACCGAGCTTGCCGGGTCTTTGCTGCAATGAACAGCCTGCAAACTTAAATCACGGGCACAAAAAAGCCGCTGGGCAGCGGCTTTTTGGCGAAGATCGGTTTATTTAAGCCCCGACATCTTCTCGATCGCACCTTTAAGCTCGTCATCCGAGCAATCGGCGCAGGTGCCTTTAGGCGGCATGGCGTTGAGGCCAGTGATCGCCTTGGCGAGCAGGCCGTCGAGGCCGCCCTGGTGATCGGCGCGGTCTTTCCAGGCAGCGGTGTCACCGATTTTCGGTGCGCCCAGCAGGCCGGTGCCGTGGCAGGCGTTGCAGTGCTTGGCGATCACGTCATCCGGCGTTTTTGCACCGCCGCCGCCACCGGCTGCCACCGCCACTTCCATCCCTTTGCATTCCTGGCCCTGAACACAGACTTGGCCGACAGGCTCCAGGCGCTTGGCAATTTCATCATTGGTCGCAGCTTGAGCGCTGACAGCCCATAGGGCCAGTACGGTTGCTGGTGCAGCCAGCATTTTCATAATTAGGTTCACGCGTTCACCCTCAATGGTGGCTATTCACGCCTGCGGCCACGGTTTCGCAGGCGGCGAAAGTATAACGGTTAGCCCGTCTGGCCGAAACAACCCTATTAAATAAAGGGAGATTCAGCCCTGCGGCGTACAGCTACGGGAGTGTCTGCAACGCTGGCAGCACGCCTCTTGTGTCAAAAGTTCGCGGGTGTGGCTGCGCTGATTAGTCGCGCAGGCACGTCGAACGGGTTGCGAAAACGATGGGGCTTGGTGCTTTCAAAGTAGTAGCTATCGCCGGCTTCGAGCACAAAAGTTTCAAGACCGACCACCAACTCCAGGCGACCTTCCACCAGAATTCCGGTTTCCTCGCCTTCGTGGGTGAGCATTTCTTCGCCGGTGTCGGCGCCCGGCGGGTAAATCTCGTTGAGAAACGCGATCGCCCGGCTCGGGTGTGCGCGGCCGACCAATTTCATGGTGACGGCGCCGTCCGATATGTCGATCAGCTCATTGGCTTTATAGACGATCTGGGTCGGTTTTTCCTGGAGGATCTCCTCGGAAAAGAACTCGACCATCGACATGGGGATGCCGCCCAGCACCTTGCGCAAGGAGCTGATTGAGGGGCTGACACTGTTTTTTTCGATCATCGAAATGGTGCTGTTGGTGACACCCGCGCGCTTGGCGAGCTCGCGCTGGGAAAGACCCTTCAGTTTACGGATGGATTGCAGTCGTTCGCCGACGTCCAATGCAGGAGCCTCCTAGGATTCAGGCGTTGTTGTAATTGAGCGTTATCATGGCGACAGCGTTCAGTATTTACAACACTTGGGCCTAAATCCTGGTCAGCTCCACTCGTAGGCCGTGTTCAAGCCCCGGAATAGAGCCTTGGCACGCGGCGCAGGTTGCAGAAGATCTGGTAGGGAATGGTCTCGGCAGCAGTCGCAACGTCGCTGGCGAGAATAGTTTTGCCCCACAGCTCCACGGTGGAACCGAGCCCGGCCTGCGGCACGTCGGTGAGGTCGACACACAGCATGTCCATGGATACACGACCCAGCAACTGGCTGCGCTGGCCCGCCACCAACACCGGTGTGCCAGTGGGCGCGTGACGTGGATAACCATCGGCATAGCCCATGGCGACCACGCCGATCCGCATCGGTTTGGGTGTGATGAACTTGGCGCCGTAGCCCACCGGCTCGCCGGCCGGCAGTTCGCGCACGCAGATGACTTTGGATTCGAGCGTCATCACCGGCTGCAAGCGCGCGGCAATCGCCTGGTCTTCACCAAACGGCGTGGCGCCGTAGAGCATGATGCCTGGGCGCACCCAGTCGCTGGACACGTTCGGCCAGCCCATCACGGAAGGCGAGTTGCGCAGGCTCACCTCGGCCGACAAGCCTTGGCGCGCCGCTTCAAACACCGCCACTTGTTCATTGCTGCGTACACAATCGAGCTCGTCGGCACGGGCGAAGTGGCTCATCAATACGATTTTCGCCACTTTACCGCTGGCCAGCAGGCGCTGGTAAGCCTCGTGGTAATCCTTGGGATGCAGGCCGACACGATGCATACCCGAATCCAACTTGAGCCAGATGGTCAGCGGCTTGCTCAACCGGGCCTGCTCAATCGCGTCCAACTGCCACAACGAATGCACCACGCACCAGAAATCATGCTCGATGATCAGCGGCAGCTCGTCGGCTTCGAAGAACCCTTCCAGCAACAGCACCGGCGCGCGAATCCCCGCGGCACGCAGCTCCAGCGCTTCCTCGATGCACGCCACGGCAAACCCGTCGGCTTCGGCTTCCAGCGCCTGGGCCACGCGCACGGCGCCGTGGCCATAGGCATCGGCCTTGACCACGGCGAGGGCCTTGGCCCCCGTGACTTCACGGGCCAGTTGGTAATTGTGGCGCAGGGCTTGGAGGTCGATCAGGGCACGGGCAGGACGCATGGCGGCAGGCTTCTAGGCGGCAGAGTGAAGAAAAAACCGGCACCGACAGACAGCGCCGGCACCGGGAGAGGGATCGTTGGTTAAGGCAGCGCGGCCACGACAGACAGCTCTACCAGGATTTCCGGTTCGCACAGCTTGGCTTCAACCGTGGCACGGGCCGGGGCAACGCCTTTAGGCAGCCACTTGTCCCACACCGCGTTCATGCCGGCGAAATCGGCGTCGATGTCTTTTAAGTAGATCGTCACCGACAGCAGTTTGGATTTGTCGGTGCCGGCCAAGTCCAGTAAACGCTCGATGTTGGCCAGGGTTTCACGGGTCTGCTGTTCAATCCCGGCACTCATGTCGTCGCCGACTTGCCCTGCCAGATACACGGTACCGCTGTGAACAACGATCTGGCTCATGCGCTCATTGGTGAGCTGGCGCTGGATTGACATGTTTTGCGGACTCCTGGTGGTTGCCGTAACGGGAAATATCGAGGCCTTCGGCGCTGATCTGCGGGGTTTTCTTCGCCATCAGGTCGGCCAGCAAACGACCAGAGCCACAGGCCATGGTCCAGCCAAGTGTGCCGTGCCCGGTATTGAGGAACAGATTCTTGAAGGGCGTGGCACCGACAATCGGCGTGCCGTCGGGTGTGGTCGGGCGCAGGCCGGTCCAGAACGTGGCTTCGGTCAAATCGCCGCCCTGAGGATAAAGGTCGTTGACGATCATCTCCAGGGTTTCACGCCGGCGCGGGTTCAGCGACAGGTCAAAACCGGCGATTTCAGCCATGCCGCCAACGCGGATGCGGTTGTCGAAACGGGTGATCGCGACCTTGTAGGTCTCGTCCAGAATGGTCGAGGTCGGTGCCATCGCCGGGTTGGTGATCGGCACGGTCAGCGAGTAACCCTTGAGCGGGTACACTGGCGCCTTGATCCCCAGCGGCTTGAGCAGTTTCGGCGAGTAGCTGCCGAGGGCCAGTACATAACGGTCTGCGGTTTCCAGCTTGCCGTCGATCCACACGCCATTGATGCGGTCGCCTGCGCAGTCGAGGCGCTGGATGTCCTGCTCGAAGCGGAACTCAACGCCCAACTGCTTGCACATGTCGACCAGGCGCGTGGTGAACATCTGGCAGTCGCCCGTCTGGTCGTTCGGCAGGCGCAGCGCGCCAGCAAGAATATCCGTGACGCTGGCCAGGGCCGGCTCAACGCGGGCGATACCGGCGCGGTCGAGCAGCTCGAACGGTACGCCAGATTCTTTGAGCACGGCGATGTCTTTGGCCGCTCCGTCCAGTTGCGCCTGGGTGCGGAACAATTGCGTTGTGCCGAGGCTGCGGCCCTCGTAGGCAATGCCGGTTTCGGCACGCAGTTCGTCGAGGCAGTCGCGGCTGTACTCGGACAGGCGGACCATGCGCTCCTTGTTCACTGCGTAGCGACTTTGGGTGCAGTTGCGCAGCATCTGCGCCATCCACAGGTATTGATCGATATCGGCGGTGGCCTTGATCGCCAGCGGCGCGTGGCGCTGCAGCAGCCACTTGATCGCCTTGAGCGGCACGCCCGGGGCAGCCCAGGGCGAGGCGTAACCAGGCGACACCTGGCCGGCGTTGGCGAAACTGGTTTCCATGGCAGCGGCTGGCTGACGGTCGACCACGACGACTTCAAAGCCGGCCCGCGCCAAATAGTACGCACTGGTCACACCAATGACGCCGCTACCCAAGACCAGAACGCGCATTTTTATATCCTCATCGCGGGCTTGGCCGCTGACGTGTGTTATTGGAGCAATGATGAGCGCAGTATAAAAAGCAACTGCCAGTGCATTTCACTATATAAATGCCTATATTTGGCGACAATTCTCGGCAAAAACCCTTTTCACAGAGGCGTATCCCCTATGCGTACCAACACCCAGACCAAGCGGGAGCTGGATAAGATCGACCGCAATATCCTGCGCATCCTGCAAACCGACGGGCGCATTTCATTCACGGAGCTGGGGGAAAAAGTCGGGCTGTCGACCACGCCGTGCACCGAGCGCGTGCGCCGCCTGGAACGCGAAGGGATCATCATGGGCTACAACGCGCGGCTCAATCCGCAGCATTTGAAGGGCAGTTTGCTGGTATTTGTCGAGATCAGCCTCGATTACAAGTCCGGCGACACCTTTGAAGAATTCCGCCGCGCCGTGCTCAAACTGCCCCATGTGCTGGAGTGCCATTTGGTGTCGGGGGATTTCGACTACCTGGTGAAAGCGCGCATTTCCGAGATGGCCTCGTACCGCAAATTGCTCGGCGATATCTTGCTCAAGTTGCCCCATGTGCGCGAATCAAAGAGCTATATCGTGATGGAAGAGGTGAAGGAAAGCCTGAACCTGCCAATTCCGGACTGACCGACACAATACGGTCAATGTGGGAGCGGGCTTGCTCGCGAAAGCGGAGTGTCAGTCACCAGACTCATCGACTGATTCACCGCCTTCGCGAGCAAGCCCGCTCCCACATTTTGACCGCGTATAGTCGCTAGACCAGCACCTGCCGGGTGCTGGCCATGTATTCGTGGATCTGCTTCTCAACCCGCGGATGAATCAGCTCCACCGGCCGCCGCCCGTTGGGGCACGGCAAGGTCTTGGTGGTGCCGAACAACCGGCAAATCAGCGGCCGCTCGTCATATACCGTGCAGCCGTTGGGCCCAAGGTGCACGCAGTTCAGCTCGTCCATGGCGGCGTCCTGCTCGGCTGCGGTCTTGCGTGGCAGGCGCGACATTTCCTCGGGCGAGGTGGTCACCGGCCCACAGCAATCGTGGCAACCCGGAACACACTCGAACGAAGGAATCTGCCTACGCAGCGCGCTGATTTTCTGACTGTTGCAACTCATCGGAACACATACCGGACGGCGAATAGGCGTGGATTCTGACGCAAAACGCCCTGCGCAGACAGCTTCGTCCGACCGCTGTATCCTGCGTCAAATTTTCCAAACAGGGATGCTCCCCATGACCGCCAGCGCCCGGCACACCGCTTCCTACTACGCCGCCAGCAGCGTCCCACAACCCGATTACCCGGCGTTGACGGGCGAGGTCAGCGCCGATGTGTGCGTGATTGGCGGCGGTTACTCTGGGCTCAACACCGCCCTGGAACTGGCCGAGCGCGGTTACAGCGTGGTGCTGCTGGAGGCGCGCAAGATAGGCTGGGGCGCCAGTGGTCGTAACGGCGGCCAGCTGATTCGCGGCGTCGGCCATGGCCTGGACCAGTTTGCCAACGTGATCGGCACCGACGGCGTGCGCCAGATGAAGTTGATGGGCCTGGAAGCCGTGGAGATCGTGCGCGAGCGCGTCGAGCGCTATCAAATCCCCTGCGACCTGACCTGGGGTTACTGCGACCTGGCGAACAAACCTCAGCACCTGCACGACCTGGCCGAAGATGCCGAAGAACTGCGCAGCCTCGGCTATCGCCATGAAGTGCGCCTGCTGCAAGCCAACCAGATGAGCAGCGTGATCGGTTCCGACCGCTACGTGGGCGGCATGATCGACATGGGCTCCGGCCATTTGCACCCGCTGAATCTGGCCCTCGGCGAAGCCGCCGCCGCGCAGAAGCTGGGCGTGAAGCTGTTCGAGCAGTCCGAAGTAACACGCATCGACTATGGCCCTGAAGTCAACGTGCACACCGCCCTTGGCAATGTGCGCGCCAAGACCCTGGTGCTGGCGTGCAACGCCTACCTCAATGGCCTCAACCCACACCTGAGCGGCAAAGTGCTGCCCGCCGGCAGCTACATCATCGCCACCGAACCATTGAGCGAAGCCCAGGCCGCCCACCTGCTGCCGCAGAACATGGCCGTGTGTGATCAACGGGTAACGGTGGATTACTTCCGGCTGTCCGCCGACCGCCGCCTGTTGTTCGGCGGTGCCTGCCATTATTCCGGGCGTGATCCACAGGACATCGGTGCCTACATGCGCCCAAAAATGCTCAAGGTGTTCCCACAACTGGCCGACGTGAAGATCGACTACCAATGGGGCGGCATGATCGGCATCGGCGCCAACCGCTTGCCACAGATTGGCCGGCTGGCCGATCAACCCAATGTGTATTACGCCCAGGCCTACGCCGGCCACGGCCTCAATGCCACGCACCTGGCCGGCAAGCTGCTGGCCGAAGCCATCAGCGGCCAGCAGCAGGGTCGTTTCGATTTGTTCGCCCAAGTGCCGCACATCACCTTCCCCGGCGGTAAACATTTGCGTTCGCCGCTGCTGGCATTGGGAATGCTCTGGCACCGGTTCAAAGAGCTGATCTGATCAATCGCGCCAGAACGGTTTCAGGCCCTCCTCGCGCGCTTGCTCGACGCTCAGCCCGACGTCGCGCAGTTGTTCGCGGGTCAAATGCAGCAAAGCCTTGCGCGTGTGGCAGCGATGCCAGAACAAACGCCAGCGGCTGATATCCCGCGGCGCCGTCGCCCGCTCCTGCCCTGCCTGCAATTCCTGACTGTGTAACATCAGACGCACATCGCTTATGCCGCTCATTTTGCTGCCCCTCATTTGCTTGTTGCCATGAGTGACTAGCGTGAGCGCAACGGCAAAACCATGACAGATTCAACGCATCTTTATTAAATCCATACAGATACTGCCCATGATCGCCTGAATCCTGTATTTTCCGCCTATCTGTACTGGTCCTCGGGAGCGACCGCCATGACCCTTTACGTCAACCTCGCCGAATTGCTCGGCACGCGCATCGAACAGGGCTTCTATCGCCCCGGCGATCGCTTGCCGTCTGTGCGCGCGTTGAGCGTTGAACATGGGGTTAGCCTGAGCACCGTGCAACAGGCCTATCGCTTGCTGGAAGACAACGGCCTGGCGATGCCAAAGCCCAAATCCGGCTACTTTGTGCCGGTTGGGCGCGAGCTGCCGGCGCTGCCCGAAGTAGGCCGCCCGGCCCAGCGGCCGGTGGAAATTTCGCAATGGGACCAGGTGCTGGAACTGATTCGCGCGGTGCCGCGCAAAGACGTCATACAGATGGGCCGTGGCATGCCGGATGTATTGTCACCGACCATGAAACCCCTGCTGCGCAGCCTTGCACGGGTGAGTCGCCGCCAGGATCTGCCGGGGCTGTATTACGACAACATCCTCGGCTGTATGGAGTTGCGCGAACAAATTGCACGCCTGTCATTGGATTCCGGTTGCCAGCTGACAGCCGAAGACATCGTGATCACCACCGGTTGCCATGAGGCGCTGTCCGCCAGCCTTCACGCGATCTGTGAACCGGGCGATATCGTCGCGGTGGACTCGCCAAGCTTTCACGGTGCCATGCAGACCCTTAAGGGCCTGGGCATGAAAGCCCTGGAAATCCCCACGGACCCGATCACCGGCATCAGCCTTGAAGCGCTGGAACTGGCGCTGGAACAGTGGCCGATCAAGGTCATTCAGCTGACGCCCAACTGCAACAACCCCTTGGGCTACATCATGCCGGAGGCACGCAAACGTGCGTTGCTGACCCTGGCCCAGCGCTTTGACGTGGCGATCATTGAAGACGATGTGTATGGCGAATTGGCCTACAGCTACCCTCGCCCGCGCACAATCAAATCCTTCGATGAAGACGGCCGCGTGCTGCTGTGCAGCTCGTTCTCGAAAACCCTGGCGCCCGGTTTACGCATTGGCTGGGTAGCGCCCGGGCGCTACCTGGAGCGGGTGCTGCACATGAAATACATCAGCACCGGTTCCACCGCGACCCAACCACAAATCGCCATTGCCGAGTTCTTGAAAAACGGCCATTTCGAACCGCATTTACGGCGGATGCGCACTCAATACCAGCGCAATCGCGACCTGATGCTCGACTGGGTCAGCCGCTACTTCCCGGCCGGCACGCGCGCCAGCCGGCCTCAAGGCAGCTTCATGCTCTGGGTGGAACTGCCGGAAGGCTTCGACACGCTCAAGCTCAACCGCGTGTTGGTCGAACAAGGCGTACAGGTGGCGGTAGGCAGTATCTTTTCCGCCTCCGGCAAATACCGCAACTGCCTGCGCATGAACTACGCTGCCAAGCCGACGCCGCAAATTGAAGAAGCAGTACGCAAAGTCGGCGCCGCCGCGATCAAGATGCTCGCCGAGACGCCAGACTGACCTTTCGCCGGAATTAGCCGTCATATGCCCACAATCGCCCTGACCTGGAAGCAGCGCCCTTGATGATCCAACGGCTTTTACCGTTTTTCCTGCTGGGCGCTCTGGCGCTGGGCGGCTGCGCAACAGTCGACACGCCGCGCATCCCCAGCGACGCCCTGCCCGCCGCGCAATCCTCATTCGGCCGGTCGATCCAGGCGCAGGCGGCGCCGCATCAAGGCCGCTCAGGTTTTCGTTTGCTGCCCAACAGCAGCGAAGCCTTCATGGCCCGCGCCGAACTGATCCGCAACGCCCAGAGCAGCCTCGACCTGCAGTACTACATCGTCCACGACGGCATCAGCACGCGCATGCTTGTGGACGAACTGCTCAAGGCCGCCGACCGCGGCGTGCGCGTGCGCATCCTGCTGGATGACACCACCAGCGACGGTCTCGACCAGGTCATCGCCACCCTCGCCGCCCACCCGCAGATCGAAATTCGCCTGTTCAACCCGCTGCACCTGGGCCGCAGCACCGGCGTCACGCGGGCCATGGGGCGCCTGTTCAACCTGTCGCTGCAACATCGGCGCATGCACAACAAGTTGTGGCTGGCGGACAACAGCGTCGCCATCGTCGGCGGCCGCAACCTGGGCGACGAGTATTTCGACGCCGAGCCCAACTTGAATTTCACCGATATCGACATGCTCAGCGTGGGCCCGGTGGCCGAGCAACTCGGGCACAGCTTCGATCAGTACTGGAACAGCGCACTGAGCAAGCCGATTGATGACTTCGTCTCCAACAGCCCCTCCAAACGTGACCTGGCCGCCGCCCGCGTGCGCCTGCAAGATTCGCTCGCCGAGTCCCGCCAGCAGAACCATGCGCTGTACAACCGCTTGCGCACCTACCAGACCCAGCCACGCATGGGCATCTGGCGCCGCGAGTTGATCTGGGCCTGGAACCAGGCGCTGTGGGACGCGCCGAGCAAGGTGCTGGCCAAGGCCGACCCGGACCCGCAGTTGCTGCTGACCACCCAACTGGCGCCGGAGCTTGAAGGCGTCAACCATGAGCTGATCATGATTTCGGCGTATTTCGTCCCCGGCCAGCCTGGGCTGGTGTACCTGACCGGCCGAGCCGACGCGGGAGTGTCTGTGAGCTTGCTGACCAACTCGCTCGAAGCCACCGATGTACCGGCGGTACATGGCGGCTATGCGCCGTACCGCAAGGCACTGCTGGAGCACGGCGTAAAACTCTACGAGCTGCGCCGCCAACCCGGCGACCCCAGTGCAGGCAGCGGCCCGCATCTGTTTCGCCGGGGCTCGCTGCACGGCTCGGACTCCAGCCTGCACAGCAAGGCGATGATCTTTGATCGGGAAAAGTCGTTTATCGGCTCGTTCAATTTTGACCCGCGCTCAGTGCTGTGGAACACCGAAGTCGGCGTGCTGGTGGACAGCCCCGAGCTGGCGGAACACGTGCGCAACCTGGCGCTGCAAGGTATGGCGCCGGCGCTGAGCTACCAGGCGAAATTGCAGGATGGCCAAGTGGTATGGGTCACTGAGGATAACGGCCAACTGCACACGCTGACCGATGAACCCGGCAATTGGTGGCGCAGGTTTAATGCCTGGTTTGCCACTTCAGTCGGTCTGGAGCGGATGCTTTAGGAACAATGAAGATCCAGTGTGGGAGCGGGCTTGCTCGCGAATGCGGTGGATCAGTCAATATTGCCGTTAACTGACACACCGTATTCGCGAGCAAGCCCGCTCCCACATTCGATCCCATTTCAAATCAGGCGGGCTGTGCGACGCCAAATGCCCCCTGGCGCAACAGCAGCACCACCAGCCCCAACGCGCCGGCCGCCATCAGCAACGGCAACGCGTGCCCGCTGATCCACTGGCTGCCCGCACCGGCCACCAACGGCCCTATCAAGCAACCGATGCCCCACAACTGCGCCACGTGAGCATTCGCGCGCACCAGCGCATCGTCGCGGTAACGCTCGCCGATCAGGATCAGCGACAAGGTGAACAATCCACCGGCACTGGCGCCGAAGATCACCCACACCGGCCAGATCAGCGGGGTGTGCATCAGCAGCGGAATCGCCAGGCTCGAGATCAGCAACAGCACCGCACAGCTCAAGAACAGCGTGCGACGCGGCAGGTAGTCAGCCAATGCGCCGATGGGCAATTGCAACAGCGCATCGCCCACCACCACCGTGCTGACCATGGCCAAGGCGACCTCGGCCGTGAAACCCTGTTGCAGGCAATACACCGGCAGCAGCGTCAGAATCATCGCTTCGAACGCCGCGAATAAAGCCACCGCCCAGGCAATCGCCGGCAGGCTCAGGCAAAAACGCCATAAGTCGCCAAAGGTGACACTGAAGGATTCAGCCGTCGGCGCGCCGGAGCGCCCCAGCAACAGCAGGGGCGCGACCATCAGCAGGCCCACGCCCACCCAGAAGCCGTAATCATGGTCGGTGCCGATCAGACCCAGCAGCAGCGGCCCCGACAGCTGGCTCAAGGCATAACTGCAGCCATACAGCGCCACCAGGCGGCCACGCCATTGCTCCACTACCAACTGGTTGATCCAGCTTTCGCCAAGGATAAATACGATGGTCAGGATCACCCCGATCATCAGCCGCAACACCAGCCAGACCGGATAGCTAGGCAGGATTGCCAGCAAGCCGATGGACACTGCACCGGCCCACAGACACAGGCGCATCAGGTTGGCGGTGCCCAGCCATGAGGCCATGCGGCTGGAGACCTTTGCGCCCAGCAGTACGCCGAAGGCCGGCATGGCCGCCATCACCCCAATGGCGAAACTGCCGTAGCCCCAGCCTTCAAGGCGCAGGGACACCAGCGGCATGCTGACGCCCAGGGCCAGGCCGACACTCAGTACCGAGGCCAGGACGGCGAAATAAGTCGCCCAACGCATGTCCACGCTCCTGTGGATAATTTTCAGGATTTCAAACGAACTGTAGGAGCGAGCCTAGGTGGGAGCCGGGCTTGCCCGCGATGCAAGCACCTTGGTGTGTCAGTCACACCTCGGTGATGCTATCGCAGGCAAGCCAGCTCCCACAAAAGCCAGCTCCCACATTTGGCCTGCGGTGTTTCCTACAGGGTTACAGCTTGATCCAGGTCGCCTTCAGCTCGGTGTACTTGTCGAACGCGTGCAGCGACTTGTCGCGACCGTTACCGGACTGCTTGAAGCCACCAAACGGCGCGGTCATGTCACCGCCATCGTACTGGTTGACCCACACGCTACCGGCGCGCAAGGCCTTGGCCGTCAGGTGCGCCTTGGAGATATCCGCAGTCCACACCGCTGCGGCCAGGCCGTACTGGGTGTCGTTGGCGATGGCGATGGCTTCTTCGGCACTGTCGAAGGTGATCACCGACAGAACCGGGCCAAAGATTTCTTCCTGGGCAATCTTCATGGCGTTGGTCACGCCGTCGAAAATCGTCGGTTCAACGTAAGTGCCACCGGTTTCTTCCAGGGTGCGCTTGCCGCCCGCAACCAGCTTGGCGCCGTCGGCGTGGCCAGCTTCGATGTACGACAGCACGGTATTCATCTGCTGGGTGTCCACCAGCGCACCGACGTTGGTTGCCGGGTCCAGCGGGTTGCCTGGCTTCCAGCCTTTGAGGGCCTCGATCACCAGCGGCAGGAATTTATCCTTGATGGAGCGCTCCACCAGCAGACGCGAACCGGCGGTGCAGACTTCGCCCTGGTTGAAGGCGATGGCGCCAGCGGCGGATTCGGCCGCCGCTTGCAGGTCCGGAGCATCGGCGAACACGATGTTCGGGCTCTTGCCGCCCGCTTCCAGCCACACGCGCTTCATGTTGGACTCGCCGGAACGAATCAACAGCTGCTTGGCGATTTTGGTGGAGCCGGTGAACACCAGGGTGTCGACGTCCATGTGCAGCGCCAGCGCGTTGCCAACCGTGTGGCCGTAGCCCGGCAGCACGTTGAACACGCCTTTTGGAATACCGGCCTCAACGGCCAGGGCCGCGATACGGATGGCGGTCAGCGGGGATTTTTCGGACGGCTTGAGGATCACCGAGTTACCGGTGGACAACGCCGGGCCGAGTTTCCAGCAGGCCATCATCAGAGGGAAGTTCCACGGCACGATCGCGCCGACAACGCCGACCGGCTCGCGGGTCACCAGGCCCAATTGATCGTGCGGAGTGGCGGCGACTTCGTCGTAGATCTTGTCGATGGCCTCGCCGCTCCAGCTCAGCGCGTTGGCTGCGCCAGGCACGTCAATGCCCAGGGAGTCGCTGATCGGCTTGCCCATGTCCAGGGTTTCGAGCAGGGCCAGCTCTTCGGCATTGGCCTTGAGCAGCGCGGCGAAACGGATCATGACGGACTTGCGCTTGGCCGGTGCCAGACGTGACCAGACGCCGGAATTAAAGGTGGCGCGGGCATTTTCTACAGCGCGCTGGGCGTCGGCGGCGTCGCAGCTGGCGACGGTTGCCAGCAGGCGGCCATCGACCGGGCTGATGCATTCGAACGTGTCACCGGAAACAGCGGCGGTGTATTCGCCATTGATGTAGGCGCGGCCTTCGATCTTCAGATCCTTGGCGCGTTGTTCCCAGTCGGCACGGGTCAGGGTGGTCATGCGAGTGTCCTCCTCTTATTGAATACAAGGGCCAGGTGATGTCCCCCGGCAGCCTCAAAGAATTCTTGCCCGGCCAGCCTGCTGTTCGGCTCAAGGCAGCTGCCACCCTAAACCAGCGGCTGGGGGTGTTTCAATATATTTGACACAACGCCGGTAAACGCCCTTGCGATGTTCATTTTAATAAACATAGACTTTGGACTCTCCAACCGCAGGCCAGACGGGACACGCACATGAGCATCCAGGACATCGTCGACTTCAGCCAAGCCAATACCGCCCCCGAACGCTACCGGCCGGCTGCCGAAAAAGTCCTCAAGGGCGATCCCGAGCAAACCCTCTACAACCACTACAACAGCCCGTGCGGCCAGATGAGCGCCGGGGTCTGGGAAGGTGAAGTCGGGCAATGGAAGGTCAACTACAGCGAGCATGAGTACTGCGAGATCGTGCAGGGCGTTTCGGTGCTGCGCGATGCCGATGGTAACGCCAAGACCTTGCGTGCTGGCGACCGCTTCGTGATCCCCGCGGGTTTCAGCGGCACCTGGGAAGTGCTGGAACCGTGCCGCAAGATCTACGTGGTGTTTGAACAGAAAGCCTGATCAGCAAATCACAGGCAAAAAAAAGCCCGACTCGTGAGAGACGGGCTTTTTTTCACAAGGAAGAAAATCAATTACTTGATTTTGCCTTCTTTGTAGATCACGTGCTTGCGAACGCGCGGGTCGAACATTTTCTTTTCGAGCTTGTCCGGGGTAGTACGCTTGTTCTTGTCGGTAGTGTAGAAGTGACCAGTACCGGCGCTAGAGATCATTCGAATCAATTCACGCATGATAAAGCTCCTTAGATCTTGCCAGCGGCGCGGATTTCGGCCAGCACGACAGTGATGCCGCGCTTGTCGATGATACGCATGCCTTTGGCAGATACACGCAGGCGAACAAAACGTTTCTCTTCTTCAACCCAGAAGCGGTGATGCTGCAGGTTCGGCAGGAAACGACGACGGGTTTTGTTATTTGCGTGGGAAATGTTATTCCCAGTCACCGGACCCTTACCGGTAACTTGACAGACTCTCGACATGCCTCAGCCCTCTAAAACCACATGCCCAACCCGGCATGGGTTGGCCGCTTAATCTCTCAGTCATTTGGCGCCAGGCGCCGCGTTTCTTTAAGGGTCTTACCGGCTACACCTACAGTGAAGGAACCGGGCCCCTAGAAAAGAGCGCTGCTTTATACCAGAAAGACCAAGGTGCAACAACAGCCCGTGTGTTTTTACCGGCGTAAATCTTGGCGACAGACGCCTGAACCGTTGCCAGGAGTGGCCGCTGTCACAGCCGACCGCTCGTCGCACAGAATGATTTACAGCGCCCGCACGCACGATGAAGTGCACGGCGAAACGCGCTGAGGCGCCATCAAAACAGCATTTGCGCCAAAAGCACAGGCAAAAATGGACTGGTCATTTATCAATCAGACCACTACGGTAGGCTTTTTCCAGACTGCACTCGCAGATGGGCCTTCGATCTGCAAAGGAAACCGAACATGCGCCTCGCTGCCCTACCGCTATTGCTAGCCCCTCTATTTATTACGCCGACGGCCCTGGCTGCTACCAGTTTGAGCGTGTGTACCGAAGCCAGCCCTGAAGGGTTTGATGTGGTGCAATACAACTCGCTGAGCACTACCAATGCCTCGGCCGACGTCCTGATGAACCGCCTGGTGGACTACGACGCCGCCAGCGGCAAGCTGGTGCCGAGCCTTGCGGACAGTTGGGACGTTTCGCCAGATGGCCTGACGTACACCTTCAAGCTGCACCCGGATGTGAAATTCCACCGCACCGAATACTTCACCCCGAGCCGCACTCTCACCGCCGAAGATGTGCGCTTCAGTTTCGAGCGCATGCTCGATCCGGCCAACCCATGGCACAAGATCGCCCAAAGCGGTTTCCCGCATGCCCAGTCGCTACAGTTGCCGACGCTGGTCAAGAAGATCGACGCCCTCGACCCGCTGACCGTGCGCTTCACGCTCGATCACGCCGACTCGACCTTCCTCGCCGCGCTGAGCATGGGCTTTGCCTCGATCTACCCGGCCGAATATGCCGGCAAGCTGCTCAAGGCCGGCACCCCGGAGAAGCTCAATAGCCAACCGATCGGCACCGGCCCGTTTGTTTTCGTACGGTTCCAGAAAGATGCCGTGGTTCGCTACAAAGCCAACCCGGACTATTTCGCCGGTAAACCGGCTGTGGATAACTTGCTGTTCGCCATTACCCCGGACGCCAACGTGCGCCTGCAGAAATTGCATCGCGACGAATGCCAGATCGCCCTTTCGCCCAAGCCGCTGGATGTAGGCGAGGCCGAAAAAGACCCGGCATTGAAGGTGGAGAAAACCGCCGCCTTCATGACTGCATTCGTGGCCATCAACAGCCAGCATCCGCCGCTGGACAAGCCGGAAGTGCGCCAGGCAATCAACCTGGCGTTTGACAAGAACAGCTACCTCAAGGCTGTGTTTGAAGGCACCGCCGAGGCGGCCAATGGTATTTACCCACCCAATACCTGGAGCTATGCCAAAGACCTGCCGGGTTATCCACAGGACATTGCCAAGGCCAAGACGCTGCTCGACCGCGCGGGGCTCAAAGGCGGTTTCAAGACCACCATTTGGACACGCCCAACCGGCAGCTTGCTGAACCCCAACCCTAACCTGGGCGCACAACTGTTGCAGGCAGACCTGGCCAAGATCGGCATCCAGGCAGAGATCCGTGTGATCGAATGGGGCGAACTGATTCGCCGCGCCAAGGCCGGTGAACATGACCTGCTGTTCATGGGCTGGGCCGGCGATAACGGCGACCCGGATAACTTCCTGACCCCGCAGTTCTCTTGCGCGGCGGTGAAATCCGGCACCAACTTCGCCCGCTACTGCGACCCCGCGCTGGACAAACTGATCAGCGCCGGCAAGACCACCAGCGAGCAAGGCGTGCGCACCAAGCTGTATCAACAGGCCCAGGCGCAAATCCAGCAGCAGGCGTTGTGGCTGCCGTTGGCGCATCCGACCGCGTTTGCCCTGACACGCAAGAATGTCGAGGGCTATCAGGTGAGCCCGTTCGGGCGCCAGGACTTCTCGAAAGTCAGCGTCAAGCCCTGATGACCAGCCCCGCCCTTGTGGGCGGGGCTACATCCACCCGTATTCCGCCATCGACAACGGATCACCATCGCCGACGATGATGTGATCCAGCACCCGCACATCCACCACCTCCAACGCCTTTTGCAGCAACTTGGTCAATTTTCGATCAGCCGCACTCGGCTCGACACTCCCCGAAGGATGGTTGTGACACAGAATCAGCGCTGCCGCGTTATACGCCAACGCACGCTTGACCACTTGCCGCGGGTAAACAATGGCAGTGTCGATGGTGCCCTGGGACAGCGCCTCAAACCCCAGAACGCGGTGCTTCGAGTCGAGAAACAGGCAACCGAAGATCTCGTGGGGTTCATGGCGCAGCAGCGCCTTGAGGTAATCACGCACGGCCAGCGGGCTTTCCAGCACCGAGTCCGCGCGCAGGCGTTCGGCCATGTGCCGCCGGGACATCTCCAGCACGGCCTGCAACTGGGCAAACTTTGCCGGCCCTAACCCCAAATGCTGGCTGAACAGCGTCTGGTTGGCCTCCAACAGCGGGCGAAGGCCACCAAATTGCGCCAATAAATGGCGCGCCAGGTCGACCGCGCTTCTGCCCGACACCCCGGTGCGCAGGAAGATCGCCAGCAGTTCGGCGTCCGACAACGTTGCCGCGCCCCATTCCAAAAGCTTCTCCCGCGGACGTTCCGCCACAGGCCAATCGCGAATACTCATCCCACCTCCGTGTGCATGTGCGCCGCTGTTGCCCGGCGGACGCTGTGTTATCTTAAGCCCTCTTTTTTGCGTGCGATTTCTCCTGGGGAGGGGGCATCGCAGGCGTCACTGAACTGGCATCACTGAACTGGAAAGGCAAACCAATGCAGCGTCTGTATCGGAAACGCATCGTTCTCGGCGTCGGCGGCGGCATTGCCGCCTACAAGAGCGCAGAGCTGGTTCGCAGGCTTCTGGACCAGGGCGCCGAAGTGCGCGTAGTCATGACCCGCGGCGGCAGCGAGTTCATCACCCCGCTGACCATGCAAGCCCTGTCCGGCCACCCGGTTCATCTGGACCTGCTGGACCCGGCGGCCGAAGCCGCGATGGGCCATATCGAGCTGGCCAAATGGGCCGATCTGGTACTGATCGCCCCGGCCACCGCCGACTTGATCGCCCGCCTGGCCCAAGGCATCGCCGATGACCTGCTGACCACCCTGGTGCTGGCCACCGACGCCACCGTCGCCATCGCCCCGGCCATGAACCAGGCCATGTGGCGCGACCCGGCGACCCAAGCCAACACCCAGCTCCTGCAAAGCCGAGGCCTCAAAGTGTTCGGCCCGGCGTCCGGCAGCCAGGCCTGCGGCGACGTCGGCATGGGCCGCATGCTCGAAGCCAACGACCTGGCGCTGTGCGCCGCCGAGTGTTTCCAGCACCTGGCCCTCACCGGCAAACACGTGCTGATCACCGCCGGCCCGACTCAGGAAAACATCGACCCGGTGCGCTACATCACCAACCATAGCTCAGGAAAAATGGGCTTTGCCTTGGCCGAAGCGGCGGTTGAGGCAGGCGCACGTGTCACCTTGATCACCGGCCCGGTGCACTTGCCGACGCCTGATCGGGTCACGCGAATCGACGTAGTCAGCGCCCGGGACATGCTGGCGGCCTGCGAGGCAGCCATTCCCTGCGACCTGTTTATCGCCTCGGCGGCGGTTGCAGACTACCGCCCGGAAGTCGTAGCCCCGCAAAAGCTTAAGAAAGACCCTACAAGCGGCGACGGCCTGCTCCTGCAAATGGTGCGCAACCCCGACATTCTGGCAACCATCGCCACGCGTGCGGACCGCCCTTTCAGCGTCGGCTTTGCCGCCGAAACCGAGCACCTGCTGGACTACGCGGCACGCAAATTGAAAGACAAAAACCTCGACCTGATCGTTGCCAATGATGTCGCCAACCCGAGCATCGGCTTCAACAGCGAGGAAAATGCCATCAGCGTGATCGACCGCGAGTTGCACGCCACCGTTTTCGCCCAGACCAGCAAAGGCAAGATTGCCCGCCAACTGATCTCATTTATCGCCCAACGGCTGAACCAGGTTTAATTGACATGCACGCTTTGCAAGCCAAGATTCTCGACCCACGCATCGGCAACGAATTCCCACTGCCGGCCTACGCCACCCCAGGCTCCGCCGGGTTGGACCTGCGCGCCATGCTCAAGCAAGACACTGTTCTTGAACCCGGCCAGACCCTCCTGATCCCTACCGGCCTGTCGATTTACGTTGGCGACCCCGGCCTGGCGGCATTGATCCTGCCGCGCTCCGGCCTGGGCCACAAACACGGCATCGTGCTGGGCAACCTGGTCGGCCTGATCGACTCCGACTACCAGGGCGAGTTGATGGTGTCGTGCTGGAACCGCGGCCAGACCGCCTTCAACATTGCTGTTGGCGAGCGTATCGCGCAACTGGTGCTGGTGCCGGTGGTGCAGGCGCACTTCGAACTGGTTCAGGAGTTCGATGAGACTCAACGCGGCGCAGGCGGTTTTGGGCATTCCGGCAGCCACTGACTAAGCTGAATCAGGCCGGACGCTTTTGTCCGGCCCGATGCCACCGCAAGGCTTTTCAGGACGAAGAATGCGCGGAATTAATCAGCGAGATTTCATCATTGAAATCAACACATTACGCAGCCATAAGCACGGAGTGCCAGCTCCGATGGCACTTTTGCACCACGAACTCTCTGCCGAAAACGCCGTCATACCCTTCAGTTTGAGCCTGCCGGTCAGCCACTTTAAGGCCAGCTTTGCCCCCTTCAGATGGAGTTTCCCCCCGCGATGAGTACCGCAGCCCGAGTAGCCCCGACATTCCCCGACAGCATCTTTCGCGCCTACGACATTCGTGGCGTCGTGCCCAAGACCCTGACCGCCGAAACCGCCTATTGGATCGGCCGTGCCATCGGCTCCCAAAGCCTGGCCCAGGGCGAACCCAATGTATCGGTAGGCCGCGATGGCCGCTTGTCCGGCCCGGAGCTGGTGGAGCAACTGATCCAGGGCCTGGCCGACAGCGGCTGCCACGTCAGCGATGTGGGCCTGGTGCCGACCCCTGCGCTGTACTACGCAGCCAACGTACTGGCTGGCAAGTCCGGCGTTATGCTCACCGGCAGCCATAATCCGTCGGACTACAACGGCTTCAAGATCGTCATCGCCGGCGACACCCTCGCCAACGAACAGATTCAGGCGCTGCACGAGCGCTTGAAGACCAACGATCTGACCACCGGCACCGGCAGCATCACCAAAGTCGATATTCTTCAACGCTACTCTGACCAGATCACGGGCGACGTCAAACTCGCCCGCCGCCTGAAAGTGGTGGTGGACTGCGGCAACGGCGCGGCCGGCGTGATTGCCCCGCAACTGCTCGAAGCCCTGAACTGCGAAGTGATTCCGTTGTTCTGCGACGTTGACGGCAACTTCCCTAACCACCACCCGGACCCGGGCAAGCCTGAAAACCTGGTGGACCTGATCGCCAAGGTCAAGGAAACCGGCGCCGACGTCGGCCTGGCCTTCGACGGTGACGGCGACCGTGTCGGCGTGGTGACCAACACCGGCGAGAACGTGTTCGCCGACCGCCTGCTGATGCTGTTTGCCCGCGACGTGGTGGCCCGTAACCCCAACGCCGAAATCATCTTCGACGTGAAGTGCACCCGCCGCCTCACCCCACTGATCAAGGAATACGGCGGTCGCCCACTAATGTGGAAGACCGGCCACTCGTTGATCAAAAAGAAAATGAAGGAAACCGGCGCGCTGTTGGCCGGCGAAATGAGCGGCCACGTGTTCTTCAAAGAGCGCTGGTTCGGGTTCGACGACGGCATTTATAGCGCCGCCCGTCTGCTGGAGATCCTCAGCAAGGAAAAATCTACGGCGCAGGAGCTGTTTCAGACCTTCCCGAATGATATTTCTACGCCAGAGATCAATATCCATGTGACCGAGGAGAGCAAATTCAGCATCATTGACGCACTGCACGATGCGCAATGGGGTGAAGGCGCCAACCTGACCACCATTGATGGTGTGCGAGTCGATTACGCCAAAGGCTGGGGCCTGGTTCGCGCGTCCAACACCACACCGGTGCTGGTCCTGCGTTTCGAGGCGGATACCGAGGCTGAGTTGCAGCGCATCAAGGACGTGTTCCACGCCCAGTTGAAACGTGTTGCCCCTGATCTCCAATTACCGTTCTGATTTTTTACCGGAGCCCTGAATGACCCTCGAACGCGAAGCCGCTGCCAATACTGCCAAGGTCCTGTCCGAAGCGTTGCCCTACATTCGACGCTACGTCGGCAAGACGCTGGTGATCAAGTACGGCGGCAATGCCATGGAAAGCGAAGAGCTGAAAACCGGCTTTGCCCGCGACATCGTGCTGATGAAAGCTGTCGGGATCAACCCGGTGGTGGTGCACGGTGGCGGCCCGCAAATCGGCGACCTGCTCAAGCGCTTGTCGATCGAGAGTCACTTCATTGATGGCATGCGCGTTACAGACGCGCAGACCATGGACGTGGTGGAGATGGTCCTCGGTGGCCAGGTCAACAAAGACATCGTCAACCTGATCAACCGTCATGGCGGCAGCGCCATCGGCCTGACCGGCAAGGATGCGGAGCTGATCCGCGCGAGAAAACTGACCGTTACCCGTCAGACGCCGGAAATGACCCAGCCGGAAATCATCGACATCGGCCAGGTAGGTGAAGTGATCGGCATCAACACCGACCTGCTGAACCTGCTGGTCAAAGGCGACTTCATCCCGGTGATCGCGCCAATCGGCGTGGGCGCCAACGGTGAGTCCTACAACATCAACGCCGACCTGGTAGCCGGTAAAGTGGCCGAAGCGCTGAAGGCTGAGAAGCTGATGCTGCTGACCAACATTGCCGGCCTGATGGACAAGGAAGGCAAGGTGCTGACGGGCTTGACCACCCAGCAGGTGGACGAGTTGATCGCCGACGGCACCATCTACGGCGGCATGCTGCCGAAGATCCGTTGCGCACTGGAAGCCGTGCAAGGCGGCGTCGGCAGCTCGCTGATCCTGGATGGCCGCGTGCCAAATGCAATCCTGCTGGAAATCTTCACCGATACCGGTGTGGGCACGCTGATCAGTAATCGCAAGCGTCCTTAAGCACTAGAAACAAAAAGGCCCCGCTCAATCGAATTGAGCGGGGCCTTTTTTTGTGTCCACGGAATCTGCTGCAAATGGAGATCCCCTGTGGGAGCGGGCTTGCTCGCGAATGCGGTGGGTCAGAAACATATTCAGTAAATGACACACCGCCTTCGCGAGCAAGCCCGCTCCCACACAAGCCCTCTCACACAGAGAAATCAGTGTCAGACACCAAATTGCTCGCGATAAGCCTTAACGGCCGGCAAATGCTGCTTGAGCTGCGGATCGTCTTCCAGGAACTGCAACACCTGGTTCAGCGACACAATGCTCACCACCGGAATGCCGAAATCACGTTCCACTTCCTGAATGGCCGACAACTCACCGTTGCCGCGCTCCTGACGGTTCAGCGCGATCAGCACGCCCGCGGCCTTGGCGCCATCTTGGGACGCGATGATCTGCATCACTTCACGGATGGCGGTACCGGCGGTGATCACGTCGTCGATGATCAGCACGTCGCCCTTGAGCGGAGCCCCAACCAGGCTACCGCCTTCGCCATGTGCCTTGGCCTCTTTGCGGTTGAAGCACCACGGCAGATCCAGCCCGTGATGCTCAGCCAACGCCACGGCAGTCGCGGCCGCCAGCGGGATGCCCTTGTAGGCTGGGCCAAACAAAACGTCGAAGGAAATGCCGCTTTCAACGATGGCTGCCGCGTAGAAACGACCCAGTTGAGCCAGGGCCGAACCCGAGTTGAACAAGCCTGCATTGAAGAAGTACGGGCTGGTGCGCCCGGACTTCAAAGTGAACTCACCGAAGCGCAAAACGCCGCGATCGATGGCAAAACGAATGAAATCGCGTTGATACGCCTGCATGAAAAAAGCCTCAGATACCACGGATTTAGCTAATTAGGTAGACGGCGTGTATCATACACGCACGCGATTTTTGGGGCCATTTATGCGGATCATCAGTGTGAACGTCAATGGTATTCAGGCTGCAGTCGAGCGTGGTTTGCTCAGTTGGCTGCAAGCACAGAATGCCGACGTCATCTGCCTGCAGGACACCCGCGCCTCCGC
The DNA here is from genome assembly GCF_007713445.1 of Pseudomonas sp. RGB. Taxonomy (NCBI): domain Bacteria; kingdom Pseudomonadati; phylum Pseudomonadota; class Gammaproteobacteria; order Pseudomonadales; family Pseudomonadaceae; genus Pseudomonas; species Pseudomonas sp. RGB. The sequence goes on from NZ_VMSH01000001.1 coordinate 472,824, forward strand.
CTTTGAACTGGACGACCCAGCCTTCCAACTGGATGGCTACTTCCTTTATGCCTGCGATGCCGAAGTGCCCACCCAAGGTGGCGTGGCTTTGTACTCGCGGTTGCAACCCAAGGCGGTCATCAGCGGCCTCGGCTTCGAGACAGCCGACCGCTACGGGCGCTACCTGCAAGCCGATTTCGACAAGGTCAGCATCGCGACCTTGCTGCTCCCTTCGGGGCAGAACGGCGATGAAGACTTGAACCAGAAGTTCAAGCTAATGGACGACTTCGCCCGTTATCTGGATAAACAGCGACGCAAACGTCGCGAGTACATTTACTGTGGCTCGCTGTACGTGGCGCAACAGAAGCTGGATATCAAGAACTGGCGCGACAGCCAGCAATCCCCGGGCTTCCTGGCGCCGGAACGGGCCTGGATGGACGAGATTGTCGGCAACATGGGCTATGTTGACGCCCTGCGCGAAGTCAGCCGCGAAGGCGACCAGTACAGCTGGTGGCCGGATAACGAACAGGCCGAGATGCTTAACCTGGGCTGGCGTTTCGACTATCAGTTGCTGACCCCGGGGCTTCGCCGCTTTGTTCGCAGCGCACGCCTGCCGCGTCAGCCACGCTTCTCGCAGCACGCGCCGCTGATCGTGGACTACGACTGGACATTGACCATCTAAGGTCTTTTTCCAGGCACAAAAAAACCGACATTGCTGTCGGTTTTTTTGTGGGCGCTCACTATTTGACCAATCGCCAGGTAAAGGGATAGCGATAGGCAATCCCCTTGCTGGCTTTGATTGCGCCGATGATCGTCAGCACCACCGTGGCGATTGCCAGGGCAGTCATCAGGAAAAAGCCAATCACCGCAAAAGCCAGCACGATGCAAACCAGCCAGGCAATGGCCACGGTGATCTGGAAGTTCAAGGCCTCCTTGCCCTGATCATCAATGAATGGGTCCACTTCCTTCTTCATCTGCCACAGGATCAGCGGCCCGACGACACTGCCGAAGGGAAACACAAATCCCAGGAACGCCGCGAGGTGACACAACATCGCGCCCTGACGCACTTCGTAAGGAGGCGTGGGCACAGGCAGTTGGTGGTCACTCATGGCGTTGCTCCTTGCGGCCGTTTCAGTCAGCCAGTGCGGCGTTCTGCAGTTCGAAGATTTCGGTCATGCCTTTCTGGGCCAGGGCCAGCATGGCGTTCAGGTCGGCCGGCTGGAATGGCGCGCCTTCGGCGGTGCCCTGCACTTCGATGAAACCACCGCTGCTGGTCATTACCACGTTCAGGTCAGTCTCGGCAGCCGAGTCTTCCAGGTAGTCCAGATCGAGGACCGGCTCGCCCTGGTACATGCCCACCGACACGGCAGCGATCATCTGCTTGAGCGGGTCGCCGGCTTTCAGGCCGCCACGCTTCTTGATCACTTTCAGCGCATCAACCAAGGCCACCATGGCGCCGGTGATGGAGGCAGTGCGGGTGCCGCCGTCAGCCTGGATCACGTCGCAATCGACGTACAGGGTCACGTCGCCCAGCTTGGACATGTCCAGCGCTGCGCGCAGCGAACGGCCGATCAGGCGCTGGATTTCCAGGGTGCGGCCGCCTTGCTTGCCACGGCTGGCTTCACGCTGGTTACGCTCGCCGGTGGCGCGCGGCAGCATGCCGTACTCGGCGGTCAACCAACCCTGGCCCTGGCCCTTGAGGAAGCGCGGCACGCCGTTTTCGACGCTGACGGTGCAGATCACCTTGGTATCGCCAAACTCGACCAGTACAGATCCCTCGGCGTGTTTGGTGTAGTTGCGGGTGATGCGGATCGAGCGGAGCTGATCGGCAGCGCGACCACTTGGACGTTTCATAGGGGATACCTGTACGGAGGACGAAAAACTGCCGAGCATTATAGAGCCGCCAGCCGATTCGGGGCACTTCTAAAAAATTCGGTTACGAATGGCGGGCCTGGCGCCCATTGTTTGGGCGCGTTCGCCTCACTGCGCTACAATCCTGCGCCTTCGCAGCCTGTCGGCTTCAATTTACCCATCAGCCCGTATTTGCGGGACTGCATCGCGAGGTACCTCCATGGTGCACAGCATGACCGCCTTCGCCCGCGTCGAAAAAGCCGGCGTCCAAGGCACCCTGAGCTGGGAACTGCGCTCGGTCAACAGCCGTTACCTGGAGCCGCACCTGCGTCTGCCGGAATCCTTCCGCGACCTCGAAGGCGCCGTGCGTGAAGCGCTGCGCCAGGGCATTTCCCGCGGCAAGCTGGAATGCACCCTGCGTTTTACCGAAGAAAGCACCGGCAAGCCGCTGCAGATCGACCGCGACCGCGCAGCGCAACTGGTCGCCGCGGCTGAAACCATCGCCGGCCTGATCAAGCAACCCGCCGCGCTGAACCCGCTGGAAGTGCTGGCCTGGCCCGGCGTACTGGTGGCCGACGCCACCGACCCGCAGGCCCTCAATGCCGAAGCCCTCGCCCTGTTCAACCAGGGTTTGCAGGAGCTCAAGGCCGGCCGCGAGCGTGAGGGCGCCGAACTGGCGCGCCTGATCAGCGAGCGCCTGAGCGCGATCGAGGAAGACGTGGTCACCCTGCGCGAGTTGGTGCCACAGATGCTCGCCACCCAGCGCCAGAAGGTTCTGGACCGTTTCACTGACATGAAGGCCGACCTCGACCCGACGCGCCTGGAGCAGGAAATGGTGCTGCTGGCGCAGAAAAGTGACGTGGCCGAAGAGCTCGACCGCCTGAGCACCCACATCCTCGAAGTGCGCCGCGTGCTCAAGTCTGCCGGCGCCGCTGGTCGGCGCCTGGACTTCCTGATGCAGGAACTCAACCGCGAAGCCAATACACTGGGCTCCAAAGCGTTTGATCCGCGCAGCACACAAGCTGCGGTCAACCTCAAAGTGTTGATCGAGCAGATGCGCGAACAAGTACAGAATATTGAGTAAGGCAACTTCCATGACCCACAGCACCGGCACCCTTTACATCATTTCCGCCCCTTCGGGCGCGGGCAAGAGCAGCCTGGTCAAGGCTTTGACCGACGCTGACGAGCAGATCCGCATCTCGGTCTCGCACACCACCCGCGCCATGCGCCCGGGCGAAGTGAACGGCGTGCACTACCACTTCGTCGAGCGCACCGAGTTCGTCAAGATGATCGAGCACGGCGACTTCCTGGAGCGTGCCGAAGTGTTCGGCAACCTCTACGGCACCTCGCAAAGCCACCTGCAGCAGACTCTGGACGAAGGCCACGACCTGATCCTGGAAATCGACTGGCAGGGTGCCGAGCAAGTGCGCCAACTGATGCCGAAGGCGCGTTCGATCTTTATCCTGCCGCCGTCGCTGGAAGCCTTGCACCAGCGCCTGACCAACCGTGGCCAGGACAGTGACGAGATCATCGAAGGCCGCATGCGTGAAGCCGTCAGCGAAATGAGCCACTACGTCGACTACGACTACCTGATCATCAATGACGATTTCGCCAGCGCCCTGGACGATTTGAAGGCGATTTTCCGCGCCAATCAGCTCCAGCAAAAACGCCAACAGCAGCGTTTCGGCAAATTACTCGCCGAACTGCTTGGCTGATTGGCCCTTCCCAAAACCGCTGCAAGGGCTTTACATTGGCACTTGTAGCCGTTTTGCGAGGCCGCGGGAAAATCAGCGCTTCCCTAAACGCTGGTGATTTTTTAAACTGTTCAGTCCGCTCGCCCAACCGGGCAGCGCGCATCTTGCATTCGCTCCGAGGAATACCATGGCCCGCGTAACCGTTGAAGACTGCCTAGAACACGTGGATAACCGCTTTGAGCTGGTCATGCTCTCTACCAAGCGTGCCCGTCAACTGGCCACTGGCGGCAAAGAGCCCCTGGTCCAGTGGGAAAACGACAAGCCTACCGTTGTAGCCCTGCGTGAAATCGCTGAAGGCCTGATGAGCTATGAGTTCATCGCCAACGCTGAAATCGTTGAAGACGAACCGCTGTTTGCAGCGTTCGAGGACGAGTCCAACGAGGCCGTCTAAGCCTATGCCTGGTCGACGTAGCACGGCGCGGGGTCACAGCCAACGGCAGGAGTTAACACTTTGCCGAGCATAGACGCCCTCGCCGATCGCTTATCGACCTACCTCGGCCCAGACCAGGTCAACCTGGTCCGCCGAGCGTATTTCTACGCCGAACAAGCCCACGACGGCCAACGCCGCCGCAGTGGTGAGGCGTATGTCACGCATCCTCTTGCCGTGGCCAATATTCTTGCCGACATGCACATGGACCATCAGAGCTTGATGGCTGCGATGCTGCATGACGTGATCGAAGACACCGGCATCGCCAAGGAAGCGCTCAGTGCGCAATTTGGCGAAACCGTGGCCGAACTGGTCGATGGGGTCAGCAAACTGACCCAGATGAACTTCGAAACCAAGGCCGAAGCCCAGGCGGAAAACTTCCAGAAGATGGCCATGGCCATGGCCCGAGACATTCGGGTCATCCTGGTGAAGCTGGCCGACCGGCTGCACAACATGCGCACGCTGGAAGTGCTGTCCGGCGAAAAGCGCCGGCGCATCGCCAAGGAAACCCTGGAAATCTATGCGCCCATCGCCAACCGGCTGGGCATGCATGCCATCCGCATCGAATTCGAAGACCTCGGCTTCAAGGCCATGCACCCGATGCGCTCTGCGCGCATCTATCAGGCGGTCAAGCGCGCCCGGGGCAACCGCAAGGAAATCGTCAACAAGATCGAAGAGTCGCTGAGCCATTGCCTGGCGATCGACGAGATTGAAGGCGAAGTCAGCGGCCGACAGAAACACATCTACGGCATCTACAAAAAAATGCGCGGCAAGCGTCGGGCCTTCAACGAGATCATGGACGTGTACGCGTTCCGGATCATCGTCGACAAGGTCGATACCTGCTACCGCGTGCTGGGCGCTGTACATAATTTGTACAAACCCCTGCCAGGCCGCTTCAAGGATTACATCGCCATTCCCAAGGCCAACGGCTATCAGTCGCTGCATACCACGCTGTTCGGTATGCACGGGGTGCCGATCGAGATCCAGATCCGTACGCGGGAAATGGAAGAGATGGCCAACAACGGCATCGCCGCGCATTGGCTGTACAAGTCCAGCGGCGACGAACAGCCAAAAGGCACGCATGCCCGCGCCCGCCAGTGGGTCAAAGGCGTGCTGGAAATGCAGCAACGTGCCGGCAACTCCCTGGAATTTATCGAAAGCGTGAAGATCGACCTGTTCCCGGACGAGGTCTACGTGTTCACGCCCAAAGGCCGGATCATGGAGCTGCCCAAAGGCTCCACGGCGGTCGACTTTGCCTACGCGGTACACACCGACGTGGGCAACAGCTGCATTGCCTGCCGGATCAACCGTCGTCTCGCGCCGCTGTCCGAGCCGCTGCAAAGCGGCTCCACGGTCGAGATCGTCAGCGCACCCGGCGCGCGCCCGAACCCGGCCTGGCTCAACTTCGTGGTCACTGGCAAAGCGCGCACACACATTCGCCACGCGCTCAAATTGCAACGCCGCTCCGAGTCCATCAGCCTCGGCGAACGCCTGCTGAACAAGGTGCTCAATGGTTTCGACAGCGCCCTGGAGAAGATCCCGGCCGAGCGCGTGCAAGCGATGCTCCACGAGTATCGCCAGGAAACCATCGAAGACCTGCTGGAAGACATCGGCCTGGGCAACCGCATGGCGTATGTGGTCGCCCGGCGCCTGCTCGGCGAAGGCGAACAGTTGCCAAGCCCCGAAGGCCCGCTGGCGATTCGCGGCACGGAAGGCCTGGTGCTCAGCTACGCCAAGTGCTGCACGCCGATCCCGGGCGACCCGATTGTCGGCCACTTGTCGGCTGGTAAAGGCATGGTCGTGCACCTGGACAACTGCCGCAATATCACTGAAATCCGCCACAACCCCGAGAAATGCATTCAGCTCTCGTGGGCCAAGGACGTCACCGGCGAATTCAACGTCGAGCTGCGCGTTGAACTGGAGCATCAGCGCGGCCTGATCGCCCTGCTGGCCAGCAGCGTCAATGCGGCCGACGGCAATATCGAGAAAATCAGCATGGATGAGCGCGATGGCCGCATCAGCGTGGTCCAGCTGGTGGTCAGCGTGCACGACCGCGTGCATCTGGCCCGCGTGATCAAGAAACTGCGCGCCCTGACCGGGGTGATTCGTATCACCCGCATGCGCGCATAGCCGATCTCTTACAAGGAGTCACTCATGACCAAGACTGTTATCACCAGCGACAAAGCCCCTGCTGCCATTGGCACTTACTCCCAGGCGATCAAGGCGGGCAACACTGTCTACATGTCCGGCCAGATTCCACTGGACCCAAAGACCATGGAGCTGGTTGAAGGCTTTGAAGCACAAACCGTCCAGGTCTTCGAAAACCTCAAGTCGGTGGCTGAAGCCGCTGGTGGTTCGTTCAAAGACATCGTCAAGCTGAACATCTTCCTCACTGACCTGAGCCACTTCGCCAAGGTCAACGAGATCATGGGCAAGTACTTCGAACAGCCGTACCCAGCCCGCGCCGCTATCGGCGTTGCCGCCCTGCCAAAGGGCGCACAGGTTGAGATGGACGCGATTCTGGTCATCGAGTAAAACACCCGGCGCAGCCTCCACAGGCTGCGCCGACTTCGTTTCAGAAGGATTTCGTGATGCGCAAAGCGCTTGTAGCCTCTTCGTTGCTCGCCTTGTTGCTCGGCGGCTGCGCCAGCAACCCCGCCGATCTGGATGTGAGCGGCACCTGGATCAACCAGGCCGCCATCAACGCGGCAGCCAAGGGCGGCCCTTTGCGTGAAGCACTGCAAACCTATGGTCCGAACCTCGAATGGGAGGTCAACACCAAGGCTTCGCAGGCGCGTTACTACAACGGTTTTGAAGTCGCCGAAGGCAAGCTGCTCGGTGAAAAACCCGGCGCCTGGAGCGTCGATTTCTACGGCAGCTCCGCCACCGAACTCAAGCGCAAAGGCAAACAACTGCTGCAAGTGGCCAACGACAATGAGCCTGAGCAGCTGTTCGCCCGTGCCAATGACCCAGCCCCCGAAGGCGCGCCACTGGGCGCCAACTTCGAGCGCGCCCTGTATGCCGCCTATATGGGTGGCGACTGGAAGATCACCGACGGGAACGGCGACGGCGCCACGGTGCAGTTCCAGGCTGACGGCAAAGTCGCCGGTTTGCCCGGTGTCGATCGGTACTCGCTGTGCCTGGCGGGTGACTGCGCTTCAATGAGCGGCGGCTACGACAGCATCTGGCTGCAACTCAACGGCCAGGGCAACCCGTGGATCTTCGCGCGCAAGGGCAAGCAGCTGGAAATCTTCCAGGCCGTGAACACTGCGCAGGCGGATGAAGTGCCTTCGTTTACGCCGGGACCACGGCAGTGGCTGTTGGAAAAACAGTGATACAGAACAAAGGAGCCCACCGGCTCCTTTTTCTTTAGTCTGCGCCATGGTTTTTTCACCAGCAGACGGGCCACTCCATGCACACGCTACTCCTCATCAGCCTGATCCTGCTGGGCGGCTGCACGCAGATACAGCAGCAAACCGCGGACATCAGCGGGCTATGGATCAACCAGGCCGCCATCGATACCGCCGCCCAGGGGCGGCCGCTGCTTAAAGCCCTGGACGCCAACGGCATGAACCTGGAATGGAACATCGACACCCGTACCGGCAAAGCGCAATTGAGCACTGCGTTCGAGGTGGGTGAAGGCCAGCTGCTGCCGAAGGCGCCTGGCATTTGGTCGGTGGATTACAACGGCCATGGCAGCGACGAATTGCAATTGAACGGCAAGCAACTGGTCCAACAGACCAGCAAGATTCACGCAGGCCAAACGTTTAGCCGCCCCACCCAACCCGCTGCCGCAGGTGCCAAGTGGGGCACCACGTTCAGGCAAGCCCTGAACTCAGCTTACATGGGCGGTCAGTGGAAAATTATTGAAGGCCACGGCACAGGCAACCTTGTGAGGTTCAGCGCCGACGGCGGCGTGTCCGGCCTGGGCAATAATGACCGCTACGAACTGTGCCTGGGAGGCGATTGCGCCACTCAAGGTGCCGGCAATGACGTCATCTATCTGGGCAAAGGCGCTGTCGGCGACGACTGGATTTTCGTGCGCTACGGCAAACAGTTGGAAATTCTGCAGGCGATCAACCTTTCCCAGCCAGACGAAATCCCCCAGCTCAGCCCAGGGCCACGCCAATGGCTGCTGGAAAAGCAGTAACAAAAAAGGAGCCTCACGGCTCCTTTTTCACATCTAGCACTTACCTTCAAGGATCGCCGCATACCCTTCGCGATAAGTCGGGTAGGTCGGCACCCAACCCAACGCCTTGGCTCGGGCATTGCTGCATCGCTTGCTGCCGGCGCGGCGCACACTGGCGTCGTCAGCCCATTCGGTCACGCCCATGTAGTCGCGCAACCAACCCACCACTTCTGCCAAGGGCGCGGGCGCATCGTCAACGCCGATGTAAATGCTATCCAGCGAACCGCCCTGCTCCACATGCCGCAGCAGGAAGGCCAGCAATCCGGCAGCGTCATCCGCGTGAATCCGGTTGCCATATAAAGGGGGATCAACTGCCACGCGATAGCCTTGGCGCACTTGGGTCAGCAGCCATTCACGGCCGGGCCCATAGATACCGGTCAACCGCACAATGCTCGCCGGAATGCCGCTATTGAGCGCCACTTGCTCAGCTTCCAGCATGACTTGGCCGGAATACCCCTTCGCTTGAGTGTCGGACGTTTCGTCGACCCACTCACCCTTCTGCTGGCCGTACACACTGCTGCTCGACACAAACAGCAAATGCTTGGGCTCCTGGCCGTAGTCGTTCAGCCACTCCAACACATGCTGCAACCCTTGCACGTACGCCGCACGATAGCCGGCCTCATCGTGGTCGGTGGCAGCGGCGCAATACACCAGGTAATCCACTGCGCCGATTGGCCAAGTGTCAGGGCAATCCTTTTTGAACAGGTCACCGGCGATGCCGATGACACCCTCTGGAAGGCGTGAAATATCACGTCGCAGGCCATGAACCTCCCATTCCGAGGCCAGCAATTGGCTAGCCAGCCGACTACCCACATCGCCGCAACCGGCAATCACAACAGAAGGCGCAGACATCACAAAACTCCATTATTAAAGGCGCAGATTAGCCGCCGAAGATGACCAGCGGCCAGCAAAAGGACAAATTAAGTAACTGTATTACTTTTGTTAACAAGAATTACTTGCAATAATAACCGCCCATTTGTCCTCGACCCACCAGGGTCTGGCAGGACGATCACTCATTTTTTTCTCTCAGGTCCGGCCAGCATGACACGTAATACAAACCCCGCTTCGCCAACCAAGCCTCTCAGCCCATCTCGCGCCTGGCGTGCGATTGCTGCGCTGCTGTTCAGCGTTCTGCTGGCACCGACCGCCGCATTCGCTGACGCGACCGCCCCAGCCACCCCGGCCGCGGCCCAGCAGAATGCAGCTACGCCGCCAGCCCCTGCCGCAGCACCTGTGGCCACCGACCCGGCCCAGGCCGCAGCCCCTGCGCCTGCGCCTGCCGACGACTCCGGTGTTGTACTGGAAGAAGACAACAGCCTGGGCATGGCCCATGACCTGTCCCCGTGGGGCATGTACCAGAACGCTGACGTGGTGGTAAAAGCCGTCATGATCGGCCTGGCCATCGCCTCGATCATTACCTGGACCATCTGGATCGCCAAGGGCTTCGAGCTGCTGGGCGCCAAGCGTCGTCTGCGCACTGAAATCGTCCACCTGAAAAAAGCCACCACCCTCAAGGAAGCCAGCGACACCGCTACCAAGAAGGGCACCCTGGCCAACCTGCTGGTCCACGACGCGCTGGAAGAAATGCGCCTGTCGGTCAACACCCGCGAAAAAGAAGGCATCAAGGAACGCGTCAGCTTCCGCCTCGAGCGCCTGGTGGCGGCCTGCGGTCGTAACATGAGCAGCGGCACCGGCGTGCTCGCCACTATCGGTTCCACCGCACCGTTCGTCGGTCTGTTCGGTACCGTGTGGGGCATCATGAACAGCTTCATCGGCATCGCCAAAACCCAGACCACCAACCTCGCCGTCGTTGCCCCAGGCATCGCCGAAGCCCTGCTGGCAACCGCATTGGGCCTGGTTGCCGCAATTCCTGCGGTGGTGATCTACAACGTCTTCGCCCGTTCGATTGCCGGCTACAAGGCTCAGGTATCGGACGCGTCGGCAGAAGTCCTGCTGCTGGTCAGCCGCGACCTCGATCACGCCCCTACCGAGCGCAGCTCGCAACCGCACATGGTGAAAGTGGGGTAATCGGCCATGGGCCTGCATTTGAATCAAGGCGACGATGAACTCGTCGAGAACCACGAAATCAACGTCACGCCGTTTATTGACGTGATGCTGGTGCTGCTGATCATCTTCATGGTGGCGGCACCGTTGGCCACCGTGGACATCAAGGTCGATCTGCCGGCCTCCAGCGCCAAGCCTGCGCCGCGCCCGGAGAAGCCGATCTTCCTCAGCGTCAAGGCGGACCAACGCCTGTTCCTGGGCGAAGAAGAAGTCAAAGCTGAAACCCTGGGCCCGGTGCTCGACGCCAAGACCCAAGGCAAGAAAGACACGACGATCTTCTTCCAGGCCGACAAGGGCGTGGACTACGGCGACCTGATGAGCGTGATGGATGCCCTGCGGGCAGCCGGCTACCTCAAGGTAGGCCTGGTCGGACTTGAGACGGCAGCCAAGAAATGATCACGACGCGCCACAAACTGACGCGTTATGGCACCAGCCTCGCCGTCGTGCTGGGCGTGCATGCCGTCGCGATCATCATCGCGCTTCAATGGTCCGCGCCGCATCCGGTGACGCTGCCACCGGCGGCCATGGTCATCGACCTGGCGCCGATGCCGGCACCACCGCCTCCCGCGCCGCCAAAGGTGGTCACGCCGCCACAGCCGCCGGCTCCAGTGGAAGAGCTGCCTTTGCCGAAACTGGCCGAGGCGCCCAAGCCAACGATCCAGGTGCCCAAGCCGGTCAAGCCCAAGCCCAAACCCCAGCCGCCCAAGCCTGTGGAGAAAAAGCCCGAGCCGCCCAAGGAGAAGCCTTCCGAAGAGCCGCCGAGCGAAACCCCACCGACCAATGCGCCGGCTGAAAAATCCGCTCAACCCGTGCCCGGCCCGTCGCCAGCCCAGGTAGCAGCAAAAGCGTCCTGGGAAGGCACCCTGCTGGCGCACTTGCAGAAGTACAAGAAATACCCGCCAGGCGCTCAACAGCGTGGCAAGGAAGGGCTTAACCGCCTGCGCTTCGTGGTCGATGCCGAAGGCAATGTGCTGTCCTACGAGTTGGTGGGCCGCTCCGGCAACGCCGACCTGGACCGCGCGACCCTGGACATGATTCGTCGTGCCCAGCCATTGCCCAAGCCACCGGCCGACATGTTGAAAGGCGGCAGCGTCGAGATCGTCGCGCCGTTTGTTTACAACATCGAGAAGCGTCGCCGCTAAGGATTGCGAAGCGGGCCCACGTGGGAGCGGGCTTGCTCGCGAAAGCGCAGTGTCAGTCGATACATTCGTCACTGACACCGCGCATTCGCGAGCCAGTGCGCTCCCACATTTTGTTTGTTGCCGCTAAAAATCCATTTTTCAGTTAAATCCGAGCCACTCCCCGCTCAATCCCCAGCAAAGTTCTGATAACGTGCGTCTATCGATTGCAGCCGGTATGCTTGGCTCGCAACCTCATGGACGCCCGCTATGACTCTTACAGAATTACGCTACATCGTGACCCTCGCCCAAGAGCAGCACTTCGGCCACGCGGCCGAGCGTTGCCATGTCAGCCAGCCGACGCTGTCGGTGGGTGTGAAAAAGCTTGAAGACGAACTCGGTGTGCTGATTTTCGAGCGCAGCAAGAGCGCCGTACGCCTCACGCCAGTGGGCGAAGGCATTGTCGCCCAGGCCCAAAAGGTGCTGGAACAAGCCCAAAGCATTCGCGAGCTGGCCCAAGCCGGCAAGAACCAGCTGACTGCGCCGCTGAAAGTCGGCGCCATCTACACCGTTGGCCCGTACCTGTTCCCGCATTTGATTCCGCAACTGCACCGCGTCGCGCCGCAGATGCCGCTGTATATCGAAGAAAACTTTACCCACGTGCTGCGCGACAAACTGCGCAACGGCGAGCTGGACGCGATCATCATCGCCCTGCCGTTCAACGAAGCGGACGTGTTGACCTTGCCGCTCTACGACGAGCCGTTCTACGTGTTGATGCCGGCCTCCCACCCGTGGACGCAAAAAGACACCATCGACGCCGGCCTGCTCAACGACAAGAGCCTGTTGCTGCTCGGCGAAGGCCACTGCTTCCGCGACCAGGTACTCGAAGCCTGCCCGACCCTGACCAAGGGCAACGACGGCGCCAAGCACACCACGGTGGAATCCAGCTCGCTGGAAACCATCCGCCATATGGTCGCATCCGGCCTGGGTATTTCGATCTTGCCGCTGTCGGCAGTGGACAGTCATCACTACGCCCCCGGCGTGATCGAAGTGCGCCCACTCACGCCGCCGGTGCCATTCCGGACCGTGGCGATCGCCTGGCGCGCCAGCTTCCCACGCCCGAAAGCCATTGAGATCCTCGCCGACTCGATCCGTTTGTGCTCGGTGGCCAAGCCGCCTGCTGCGAGCTAAGCAAGGGTATGACTGAGCTGTCGCACGTGTCGGTCACCGCACTCAAGGGTGTCGGTGAAGCCATGGCCGAGAAGTTGGCCAAGGTCGGCCTGGAGAACCTCCAGGACGTGCTGTTCCACTTGCCCCTGCGCTATCAGGACCGCACGCGCGTCGTGCCCATCGGCCATTTGCGCCCAGGGCAGGACGCGGTGGTCGAAGGCACCGTCAGTGGCGCGGATGTGGTGATGGGCAAGCGCCGCAGTCTGGTCGTACGCCTGCAGGACGGCACCGGTGGCCTCAGCCTGCGCTTCTACCATTTCAGCAACGCCCAGAAGGAAGGCCTCAAGCGCGGCACCCGCGTGCGTTGCTACGGCGAGGCACGGCCTGGCGCGTCGGGCCTGGAAATTTACCACCCCGAATACCGCGCCATTACCGGCGACGAACCGCCGCCGGTGGATACCACCCTCACGCCGATCTACCCGCTGACCGAAGGCCTGACCCAACAACGCCTGCGCCAACTGTGCATGCAGACCCTGACCATGCTCGGCCCCAAAAGCCTGCCTGACTGGCTGCCGGTGGAACTGGCCCGCGATTACCAACTGGCGCCGCTGGACGATGCCATCCGCTACCTGCACCACCCGCCCGCCGATGCCGATGTCGACGAGCTGGCCCTGGGTCATCACTGGGCGCAACATCGCCTGGCCTTTGAAGAGCTGCTGACTCACCAGCTGTCCCAGCAGCGCCTGCGCGAAAGCATGCGCTCCCTGCGCGCGCCAGCGATGCCCAAGGCCACGCGCCTGCCTGCGCAATACCTGGCGAACCTAGGCTTCGCGCCCACCGGGGCCCAGCAACGGGTTGGCAATGAAATCGCCTACGACCTCAGTCAGAAAGAACCGATGCTGCGCTTGATCCAGGGTGACGTGGGCGCTGGCAAAACCGTGGTCGCCGCCCTCGCCGCCTTGCAGGCACTGGAAGCCGGTTACCAAGTGGCGCTGATGGCGCCCACCGAGATTCTCGCCGAACAGCACTTCATCACCTTCAAGCGCTGGCTCGAGCCGCTGGGCCTGGAAGTGGCGTGGCTGGCCGGCAAACTCAAGGGCAAGGTGCGCGCGGCCGCGCTGGAACAGATCGCCAATGGCGCACCGATGGTGGTGGGTACCCATGCGCTGTTCCAGGACGAAGTGAAGTTCAAAAACCTTGCGCTGGTGATCATCGACGAACAGCACCGCTTCGGCGTGCAGCAGCGCCTGGCCCTGCGCCAAAAAGGCGTGGGCGGGCGCATGAGTCCGCACCAGTTGATCATGACCGCAACACCGATCCCACGCACCCTGGCCATGAGCGCCTACGCCGACCTCGACACCTCGATCCTCGACGAACTGCCGCCCGGCCGTACCCCGGTCAATACCGTGCTGGTCACCGACACCCGCCGCGTGGAAGTGATCGAGCGCGTGCGCGGTGCCTGCGCCGAAGGCCGTCAGGCGTACTGGGTGTGCACGCTGATCGAAGAGTCCGAGGAGCTGACGTGCCAGGCCGCCGAAACCACCTATGAAGACCTCACCAGTGCCCTGGGCGAACTCAAGGTCGGGCTGATCCACGGCCGCATGAAGCCTGCGGAAAAAGCTGCGGTGATGGCCGAATTCAAAGCGGGCAACCTGCAATTGCTGGTGGCCACCACGGTGATCGAAGTGGGTGTGGACGTGCCCAATGCCAGCTTGATGATCATCGAAAACCCCGAGCGCCTGGGCCTGGCCCAATTGCACCAATTACGCGGCCGCGTCGGCCGGGGCAGCGCTGCCAGCCATTGCGTGCTGCTCTACCATCCACCGTTGTCACAGATCGGTCGTCAGCGCCTGGGCATCATGCGCGAAACCAACGACGGCTTTGTCATCGCCGAAAAAGACCTCGAGCTGCGCGGCCCCGGTGAAATGCTCGGCACCCGCCAGACCGGCCTGCTGCAATTCAAGGTCGCCGACCTGATGCGCGACGCTGACCTGCTACCCGCCGTGCGTGATGCGGCGCAAGCGCTGCTCGAACGCTGGCCGGATCACGTCAGCCCGTTGCTCGATCGCTGGCTACGGCATGGGCAGCAATACGGCCAAGTGTGACGCCTGACTCACTTATCCAACCAACAGTTGTATCAAGCTGGTTATACTTCGGTGACTGTAAGAAATTGGATCAGGCCATGTCAGAAGTAGCCCTCGCCACAGCCCCACTGACCGCCCCGCCGGTCATTCGGGCTCTGCTCGCAAAGCTCGCCATTCCTTATACGGAAGTCGCCGAACAGGCTGGCCTGAATCCCGCGCAAAAGGTCCAGGCGGTCTTGCTGGAAGATGCCGTTGGCGCCCTCATGGTGCTGTTCCCGCAGAGCCAGTTGCTCGACCTCAACCGACTCGCCGAACTCACCGGCCGCCGCCTTACCGCGGTGTCGCCGGATCGCATCGAGCGCATGTTGGCCAAGCATGAGTTGAGCCTGCTGCCAGGCCTGCCGGCCCTGACCAGTTCGCCCTGCCTGTACGAAGGCAGCCTGCTGAGCGAGCCGAGCCTGCTGGTGCATTCGGGCGAAGCCGGGCTGTTGCTGGAAATCGCCAGCAGCGACTTCAAGACTATGCTCACCAAAGCCAGCGCCGGGCAGTTCGGCGAGCCGTTGAGCAACATTCGCCCGAACCTCGACCGCCCCAATGATGACCGCGAGGAAATCACCCAAGCGATGCAGGCGTTCACCGCCCGCCGCATCCAGCAACGCCTGGAAGCGACCATCGAGATTCCACCGCTGGCCGATACCGCGCAGAAGATCATCAAGCTGCGCGTCGACCCCAACGCCACCATCGATGACATCACTGGCGTAGTGGAAACCGACCCGGCCCTGGCCGCCCAAGTGGTGAGCTGGGCCGCGTCGCCGTACTACGCCTCGCCAGGCAAAATTCGTTCAGTTGAAGACGCCATCGTGCGCGTGCTGGGCTTTGATCTGGTGATCAACCTGGCATTGGGCCTGGCCCTGGGTAAAACCTTGAGCCTGCCCAAAGACCACCCGCATCAGTCCACGCCGTACTGGCACCAGTCGATCTACACCGCCGCCGTGATCGAAGGCCTGACCCGTGCCATGCCACGCGCCCAGCGCCCGGAAGCCGGCCTGACCTACCTGGCTGGCCTGCTGCATAACTTCGGTTATCTGCTGCTGGCCCACGTGTTTCCGCCGCACTTCTCGCTGATCTGCCGTCACCTGGAGGTCAACCCGCACCTGTGCCACAGCTATGTCGAGCAACACTTGCTGGGCATCAGCCGCGAGCAGATCGGTGCCTGGCTGATGCGCTATTGGGACATGCCGGACGAACTGTCCACCGCCCTGCGCTTCCAGCACGACCCGACCTACGACGGGCAATATGCCGAATACCCGAACCTGGTGTGCCTGGCGGTGCGCTTGTTGCGCAGCCGTGGCATTGGCTCCGGGCCGGATGAGGCGATTCCGGATGCACTGCTTGAGCGTTTGGGCTTGAGCCGTGACAAGGCCGAGGAAGTGGTCGGCAAAGTACTGGATGCCGAGGTGCTGTTGCGTGAGCTGGCATCGCAGTTCAGCCAGGGTTAACTGCTTCGACTGAAAAACCGCTATCGCCGGCAAGCCAGCTCCCACATTCGACCGAGTTCCACCTTTGGAATGCAGTCATAGGTGGGAGCTGGCTTGCCGGCGATGAACTCAACTCGGTCGAACTGAAAGACTTACTTCTTTTTCTTCGGCTTCAAATACTTGGTCAGCCCCTGGAACCAGATCACCAGCGCCGGGTTGCCCTTGATCTGGATCGACTTGTCCTGAATCCCCGTCATGAACGCCAGTTGCTTGTTCTTCGCCTGCATCGTGGCGAAGCCGTAGGCGGCATCTTTGAAGGCGATAGCAAACGCAGGCTGCGGGTGAACCCCTGAGCGGCTGGTGATGCGCTGGTCTTTGACGATGAAGTGACGGGCAACTTTGCCGTCGAGGGTCTGCAACTGGAACGCCAGGTCTTTGTCACCCAGCTGTTGCTGGAAAGCAGGATTGGTGCGGCTGGCTTTGCCCATCATCAGGCCAAGCACCCACAGCAGAAGACGAAATTTCATGCACACGGCCTCGGTATCATTATTAAGTGGCCGAAGCAGTGTAACGATTTGTTGGAGGAACGCCACCGATCTCGCGCTTTAGCGGGAGATCGGCTGGCGTTTAACGCTTATAGCAACATGTTACTTAAACGTTAGGGCAAGGCACCGGCGCCCAGTCGGCCAGGTTTGGATCGCGGCAAGTGCCTTCGATCTGCGCTTTACCGGCGCTGGCGACCTGCTTGCTTTCAGCTTGCTTGGTCTGCGCGGTCTGGATGGTTTTTTCGGTGGCGACCGCTTCTTTCGGCACGGTCGGCAGCGCTGCCTTTTTCGCCGGCTTGACGGCTTTTTTGCCTTTGGCCGGCGTCACCACCGGCGTGGTATCAGCGGTGGCCACGGTCACTACGTCGGCACGCTGCACACCCACTTGTTGCAGGTCTTGCTCGTACGCCTGGGTGTAGTTGTTCAGGTCTTCGCTGGCTTTGCCGTTGACCGCGACGATCAGGTCATTGGACTCCTTGAGGCCGGAAACGATTTCCGCCAGGCGCTTGCGGCCTTCGGTGTCGTTGACGGTCTTGGCTTTACGATCAGCCACCAGCTTGGTGAATGCGCTCTGGTAGCACTGCTGGGACGCCTTGGCGTATGCGGTGCTGCGGTCGATGTCCGAGGCGCTTTTGTTGACGTCTGCCGCGTAGGACGCAATGCGCTGGTTGTCATCGCTGATCTGCTTCTGACGCTCGGTGTAGTAACCCGCCGCGCCACCCGCCAGGGCGCCGCCCGCGGCACCGATGGCAGCGTTACGGCCGCGCTTGTCGGAGTCGCCGGTCAGCGCGCCCAGCAGAGCACCGCCGGCAGCGCCGATGGCCGCACCGGTAACAACCGACTTGGTCATGTCCGAGTCGGTCGCGCGCAGGTGCTGCACTGGCTCGTAGCAGTTCGGGTAGTACTCGACCTTGGTGCTCGACGCGACCTTGGACGCCGGCGACGTGGCGCAGCCAGTCAACACGGTGCTGAAACCAGCCGCGATCAGCAGCAAGTGACGCTTGGAAACCGCCTTACGGGAAAAAAGCATAGGTGTGTTCTCTGTTAAGTTTGACTTGCCCAGCACGGCCCACCGCCGCCTGAGTCCCTTCCAAGCTCGCCATACAACCAGCGATCAAGACCGCTGACCGCTCGCTGCGAGCAATTCCTTCAAAATCGTTGCCGGGTCGGCCCGCTGTTGTTTGCGGTAGTTGCCGACATGGCGAACGAACAGTGTCGCGCGCGTCACCAGGCTCTTGCCGAGCACTGGCTTGCGATCCAACTCTTCCTTGATTCGTTGAAACTGCGCCTGGATCACCGCGTCGGTGTAGCGCGTGCCGGTGGCCAGGTTGTCGATGTAGATCGCCAACGCGCCGTCGAGCGCGCTGCGGCCATTGTCGATGGCCGTGGCAAACAGCTGCGCGCTGGCCGCGTCCTTGTTGTCCAGAGCCTGTTGGCGGCTCTTCTGCAAGTTCATCAGGCGGATGTTGTAGTTGCTGATGGTCTCGGCCACCAGCGCGGCCGATTGAATCAGGTTGCCCGCCGCCTCTTCGCGTTGCTGGGCGATCAGCGAGACGTTGCGCTTGAGTTCTTCGTTGACCAGGCCCAGTTCGGCTTGCAGCTTGGGATCGACGCTGGCGGCGATGATGCTGTCCAGGCGCTTGGTCGGGTCCTGGGCGTCGTCGATGGCGTCGGTCAGCGAGGCCAGGCGGCCTTCTTTCTGCCACTGCGCGAACAGCTCCTTGTAGCGCGAACGCGGCGCAGACAACGCCCCAATCGCCACGCGAAAACCGGTGGTCTCGTTGCTCTGCTCGGTGCCGTCGGCGGCAAACAGCGGGTATTCGCGGCGCATGCCAGTGAACAGCGTGCCCTCGCCTTCCAGGTAGTTGCCGCCCTTGACCACAAAGCCGCCGTAGGTGCCCTGGCGGCGCCCGGCGTGCACCAGTTGAAACGATTCCTGGACCATTTCCGCCGCATTGCCGATCACATCGAACATGCCGATCGGGTTGGGCAATTTGGTGCCGATGGGCATCAGGCGTGCCGCCTGGCCGGTACCACCGGCGACTTGATTGAACACCGCGTAATCACCCAGCGGCCCGTCGCTTTCGCTGCCTTCGACACGGCGCGGAAACAGCCGCCCTTCGAGGTCCTGACGGCTCACCGCCTGGCCACCACGCGCGGCGAATTCCCATTCCACTTCGGTGGGCAAGCGCACAAAACCGAGGCCACCGTCTTCGGCCGAAGACCCACGACCACTGACCGGCAGCAAGTCGCGGTGGTATTTCATCAACCAGGCGCTGTATACCGCCGAGAAGCGCTCGGCTTCAAAGCGCGAGAGTTTCACCTTGGGCAAGCGTGCAGCCATGCCGGTCGGCGCATCGCACGCTGGCGCCGGCTCGCCACTGGCCAGCGACTGTGCCTGGGACATCACTTGGGCATACTGGCGCGCGGTGACTTCGTACTTGCCGATGAAGTACAGCATCGGCTTGAGCGGAGTTTTGGCGTCGGTCTTCGGCATCAAGGGCGCAATGACTGCGTTCCAGTCCTTGGGCAAATCCTTGAGCGTGAACTGGCCGTTGATAAAGTCGCGCCGGTAGCCGGAGATAAACGACTGCTGATAACCCGCCTCACCCTCGGCAAAGGGGTAACCGAGGCTGATCTCGCGGTCATCCAGGGTGCCCTGGGCCAGCACATAGGCGTAGCGGAACACCATGTTGCCTTCGCACGGCAGCGGCAGGCTCACGTCATCGGGTAACGGTTTGGGGTTGTCGAGTTTGTCACTCGCCTCATCCGCCCA
Source organism: Pseudomonas sp. RGB (assembly GCF_007713445.1). Classification (NCBI taxonomy): domain Bacteria; kingdom Pseudomonadati; phylum Pseudomonadota; class Gammaproteobacteria; order Pseudomonadales; family Pseudomonadaceae; genus Pseudomonas; species Pseudomonas sp. RGB. The sequence goes on from NZ_VMSH01000001.1 coordinate 492,259, forward strand.
CGCCATTGAAGCCAAGCTCAGCGCCATCGCGGCGCCCAGTAACTTATACATCTCTGATTCCTTCAGAAGCCTGGATACGCGCCACTCGCCAACCGCAACAACCCGCCGCCACGGCGCTGACGCCGAGGACTGCAGCCAGGGCCAGGGCGTAATGAGGCGCCAACAGGTGACAGGCGTATTCGCCCGGCACCTGCACGAATAATTTATTCAAACCCGCCTCGGCCAGGCCATACAACCCGGCACTGAGCACGGCGGCAAACCCTGCGCTGTACAGTGCCTGCACCACCACAAACAGCAATAGCCCGGCAGTGGAAAACCCCAGCAAGCGCAACACCGACAATTCCCGACGCTTGCGCGCCACGGCGGCCAACACGCCGGCGAAGATCGCCGCAAATGCGCCCGCCAAGGCCAACCCGGCGATGATCCAGAACACGATCGACAGGTTGCGGCTCAACGACTGCACCTGGGCAATGGCGTTCGCCTGGGTCGACACCAACAGGTTCTGCCCGGCGAAAAACACGCGCAACCGCTCCACATCGGCGAGGTTGCGGGCATACAGACGAAACGCCGGATAAACCCGCTGTTCAGTCACGCCGACCGCGTCACCGTCCCAACTCAACGCCGGCACCGCGCGGCCGTCGCGGTAATCTTCCGCCGCTTCCAGCAGGCGCAAATCGGCAAACAAACCGTCCCGCGCAAACGCTTCCAGCGGCAGCACCGCCATCACCTGCAACCGCGTGCGCTGGGCTTCGACGCGCCCTGCCACTTGCCGCGCAAAGCTGGTCTCCAGCCAATCGCCAGGCCGCGCCGCGAGTTTTTCTGCAGCGGTGTGGCTCAGCACGATCTGGTCCAGGCCCCGAGGCATCGGCAACCCCACGAGCAGCGGATCACCCGCTGCAGTCGGCAGCATTTCCAGGGTCAGCGTGCCCACCTGAGCGGTCGCCGCAATCTGGCGGGTACGCGGCACGGCGAAGGCCACATCGCGACGCTGGGCAAGTTGCTCGATAAACGCTGCGTTGAATCGACCGCCGCCCAACGGAATAATTTCACGGGTTGCGGGGTCGGTCTCCAGGCGTTCGGTCAAACTGCTAACCAGTCCAAATTTCAGGCCGAATAACACCAGCAACGGCGCGATCACGGCCACCAATGCCAACACCGAACAGGCCGACAGCCAGGCGTCGTTGCGGTAATCCTGCCAGGCCAGGGACGCCACCAGACCGATGCGCATCAGCACACCTCCCCGAGGGTGGCCGTGACGCCGCCGTCGGTGTCACGGCGGCAACTGATGCGCCGCACCTGCAAACCACTGGCGCGGGCCAGCGGCTCGTCATGGGTGGCGATCACGCAGGCCGCGCGATGTTCGCGGGCCTGGGCCAGCAGCGCCTGCATCACGCGTTCGGCGTTCAGCGGGTCAAGCGACGCCGTCGGCTCATCCGCCAGCACCAGTTGCGGCGCGTGGGCCAGTGCACGGGCGCAGCTCACGCGTTGGCGTTGGCCCACCGACAGTGCAGCCGGTTTCTTGCCCAACTGATCGCTGATCTCCAACTGCTCGGCCAAACGCGTGATGCTGCCGTCGTCCTTGAGCCCCAGCAGTTGCCGGGACAAGGCGATATTGCTGCGCACATCGAGAAAACCCAGCAGGCCACCGGTTTGCAGCACATAGCCCAAGTGCGTGCTGCGCAGCGCGGCCAACGTCGACTGCTGATCGGCGCGCCACAGAGCGCCGACATCGACCTGATCAAATTCAAACCGGCCAACCTGATCCGGCGCCAACACCAGCGCCAGCACGTCGAGCAAGGTGCTTTTGCCACAGCCGCTCGGCCCGACAATTGCCAACTGCTCACCCGCGCGCAGCGCCAGCGCCGGAATCACCAGGCTGTAGCGCTGGCTGCCAACGCCGCGGCTTTTGTGCACTGCGCTCAGGTTCAGCATCACGGCAGCGTCGACAAGGGCACGCGGTACAACGCATCGCCCGGCTCGGCATCGCCGAAACGGACCCAGTTGGCCACGTCATTGTGAAAGGTTTCGTAGAGGCGGATTTTCGAATCCAGCTCGTCGATAAAGTCTTCCTGCTCGGCCACGCTCAACGACAACCACAAATCCTGGGTCATGTTCAGCGACTTGCTGCGGTACGGCAGGCCTTCCAGGTATTCGCCGAGGATACCGCCGTCGGCCAGGTTGCCGCCCTTGCGCAGCGCCTGTGGGTCGCGGCTCATGTAGGCCGAGGCACTGGCGATTTCCTGGAAGAAATCCTTGGGCGAGGTCTGGGTCTTGCGCGCCGCATCGACGATCAGTTTCAGCGACTGCTGCAGGTCGTTGAGCTGCAATTTGGTCAGCATCACGCACACCTGGAACGCCGGCAGCGCCGGGTTGGTCAGGTCGCGGTCGGCGGTCCAGGCGCTGACCAGTTGCGGCGCCTGGCTGGCGGTTTTGCGGCCGAGGAAATCCATGTGCATGGCGTAGCCGACGGCCGCGGACTTGTCGGCCAAGGTCGGCGCGGCACTCAGCAGCGGCACCGGCTGCGGCGTGTTGCTGCGCACCTGGTGCACGAGGTTGGCGAACACGCTGCCGATCTCATCGACACGCTCACCCAGCTTGCGCACATCACCACCCGGCACCGGCGTGTAGAGGTCGCCGATCTGCGGGTTGGCGTCGGCGGTGAGCACGCGGTACTGGGTTTCGGCACCGGCATGGGTTTTCTTGCCGGCGTCGGTGCGCAGGTGCAGGGCGTAGATCTTGATCTGCTTGCCCAGCGCGGCCTGGCGCACCTCGGCTTCGTTCATCTGGGTGGCGGCAAACGGGTCGTTCTTGCGCAGTGCGCCAGCGTCGGTGACCAGCAGGATGATGCGCCCACCGTAGCCGGACCAATCCATGCCATCCACGGCCTGCATCACCCCGGCAAACGCGTCTTCGTTGAACGAGTGGCTGGACACGGTGGAGGCTTTGACCTGCCGCGCCATGTCGAGAAAGCGCTGCGGGTCGCGGCCCTGATCGAGGCTGATCAGCGTCTTGGCGACGTACTCAAGCCCTGGGGTTTTCTTGATGCTGTTGCGAAAACCCACCAGCCCGAAGCTGACGCTGTCCAGCTCACCGCGCTCGGCGATACGGGTTTGCAGCTCGTGCACCACGTCGCGGACTTGGTCGATGTAAGGCTGCATCGACACTGTGGTGTCCACCACCAGCACCACGGCGGTACGAAAGGCGTCGGCGTGGGTGTCGATCGCTCGGGCGGCCGGCTTGGCAGCCGCGCTGCTGCCGGGGTCGATAGAGGCCACATTGAGCAACTGCACCGGCTGGCCGTTTTCGTCGAAGCTCTCTTTGGAGTCGAAAATCGGCAGCAGGTAGAACTGGTCCTGCGGCACCGCGCTGGCCGTCGGCTCCAGCGCCAACACCTGCTGATTGTCTTCGCTGTTCTTCTGCGCCTTGACCAGAACGCCTTTGGCGGCCGCAGGGTCGGCCAGCAGTTTTTCCACTTCGCTGGATTGGCGCAGGAACATCACCGGCGCCCGGCCCGAGCGCTCGGTGAATTTGAGCACCAGGCTTTGCTTCCAGTCGCTGACCTGTGCAGCCGGCAACCAGCCGTCGCTGCGCCCATCGGTGGCAGCGCCGACACGCAGCCACGGGCTGCCATCGACGTCTTTGCGCTGGTAAACGTAGAGCACGGAAAACGCCGGCAGCCCCTCGTTGGAAGCACCACCGGCATCGTGGGACAGCTTGGCGCCCGGCTTGCTCAGCACCCGCTGGAACAGGGTCTTCTTGCCCGCCATCAGCAAGGGGCGCTGGCCGCCGTCCGCATCGGCCACAGCCGTTTTTACTTCAGGGGGCGCGGGCGTTTTCGGCACCACCGCAGCGGGCGGCGCCGCTGGCGTATCGCCGCGGCTCAACCACCAGTAGCTCGCGCCACCGATGGCAAGCGCGACAGCTACTGCGACTGCAGCCAAGGCCAGCACCGGCCCACGGCGCTGCTCGGACACGTTGCTGTGCTGGGTCGGTGTCACCACCGGTTGGCGCACCGGCTGCGGCTGGGGTTTGTCGGTTGGAATGTCGATAGACACCGGCGTCATCCCCGCCAGGTCGAAGCTCAGCGGAATCGGCAACGGCCGCACCAGCGTGGCTTCCGGCGAGTCGGCCGGCAGTTGGTCCAGCGCGCGCAGCAACGCCGCCGCGTCCGGGAAACGCTCCGCCGGGTCCTTGGCCAACAGCTTGCGCAACACCTCCTGATAACGGCCGTGGTGCACCGGCAATTCCGGCAGCGGTTCGGTCAGGTGCGCCAGCGCCGTGGACAGTGCATCGGTGCCGCTGTAAGGCAACTCGCCGACGAGGATTTCATAGAGCACCACGCCGAGTGCGTAGAGGTCAGCGCGGCCATCAATCTCCTGGCCCCGCGCCTGCTCCGGGCTCATGTAGCTCGGCGTGCCCACGGCAAACCCGGCTTGAGTGAACTGGGTACGGTCATCCAGAGACTTGGCGATGCCGAAGTCCGACAGCACGGCCGTGCCGTCAGCGCGGAACAGAATGTTCGCCGGCTTGACGTCACGGTGCACCAGGCCCTGGGCATGCGCATAGCCCAGCGCCGAGGCGATCTGGCGGATCAACGTCACGCCCTGCTCCGGTGTCAGGCCGGCGGCAATGCGCTCTTTGAGCGTGCCGTTGGGCAGGTATTCCATGGCCATGTAATACAGCTCACCGACGTTGCCGATGTCATGGATGGTCACCGTGTGCGGGTGCGAAAGGCGCGCCAGGGTCTTGCCCTCGCGCAGGAAACGCTCGCAAAAACTTGGGTCCGCCGCCAGCGCCGCCGCCATCACTTTCAACGCCACCTTGCGCTCCAGCGAACGCTGGGTCGCCAGGTACACGCTGGCCATGGCGCCTTCGCCGATCTCGCCTTCGATGTCATAACCCGGAATCACGATGTTCATGGCGAAACCTTCACGACAATGGCGGTGATGTTGTCCGGCGCGCCCCGGTTGAGGCCCAGGTGCACCAGGCTGCGCACGATTTCATCCGGCGCGTCATGGCCCAGCACTTCGCGGATTTCATGATCCTCGACGGTCTTGTTCAGGCCGTCGCTGCACAGCAGGTAGCTGTCACCGGGCGCAATCAGCAGGTCGACCACCGCCACCTCCAACTGCGCCTCCACGCCAATCGCGCGGGTGACGATATTGGCGCGAGGGTGCACACGGGCATCGGCTTCGCTGAGCAAGCCGCTGTCTTGCAGGTCCTGCACGTAGCTGTGGTCGCGGGAAATGCCTTCCAACACGCCGTCGCGCAGGCGGTACAGGCGGCTGTCGCCGGCCCACAAACACACGCCGCGCAAGCCGCGTGCGGCCAGGACTACCACGGTGCTGCCCATCATGGTCACGCCACGGTTGGCGGTTTCTTCGCGCACGGTTGCGTTGATGCGGATCAGGTCATTGCGCAGGGCCGCCGAATATTCGTCGAGGGAACGCCCCACCGGCACAGCACGCAGGCTGTCGACGATCAGGCTGCTGACGTAGTCGCCCGCCGCGTGCCCGCCCATGCCGTCGGCCACCACCCACAGACGGTTTTCCGGCAGGTCCAGGCAGGCGTCTTCATTGACCTGGCGGACCATGCCCACATGGCTTTTGCTCGCGGATTTGAACGTCGCCCCCATCTACACCACACCTTCTTGTCCGAGCAAAAACTGCGCAAAATCGCCGGCGGCAGGCAAACCCTGACACCGCAATAAACCTGGGGAAATCACCTGCGAACCCCGCCCCCACCACAGGCTCGCGCCCTCGCAGGCCTGTTCGGCGAGCGCGGTCATGCGGCTGTGGGGCACGGTGGCGGCAACGCGTTGCAGCCCGGCAAAGCGGCTGTCCACCGCGCGTTGCTCACTGGCCGGGATGCCGAGTTTGTCGATGCCATCGTTGAAGCCTTCAAAGGTCGCGCCGGCATCCAGTGTGCCGAGCAGCAGCTCTTCGGCCTGCTCAAACCAGGTGTCCGGCCCGCCCACCAGGGATGCGGGGTTGGTGTCGTAATCGAGCAACGCCACCACCGCCAACGGAAAATACCGGCCGACCCGGTCAATGCTCGGCATAACCACACCTGCCGCCGCGTCCGGCCCGCACACACCCGGCGCCAGCACAAAGCGCCACAACGGGCTGACCAGGTACACATTGAGCCAGTCGCCGCCCAGGCTGTTCTGGCTGGCCAGCAGACCTGCCGCCAGCCAGCTGTCCCAGGGGCCGATAAAACTCTGGGGCAAGGCGCGGCTGACAAAGTCACCGCGGCTGGCCAACTTGCCATAGAAGCCCAGCGTCGTCATAACCGCTCCGGCAGACTGAAGCCACTGAGTACGCGGCTCTTGAACGGGTTGAAGGCGCTGTTGGCGCGCAGCTCGTAGGCGATGCTCGCCCCGTCCACCCGCAGGCGCAGGTTGAAACGGTCCGGCGAGTTGCCGGCGGTGAGGTCCGACTGTTCCAGCAAGCGGAACCAGGCCCACGGACCGTCCAGGGTCACGCCCGAACGACCGCTGGCCGACGGCGGCATGATCGAAATACGCACCACGCCGATGCTGCCGGGGTTCGGCCATTGCATGGCGACCGGGCGGCTTGGGCCGTGGTCGTAGCTCAATTGCTGGCCATCCAGATCAAGCAGGAACTGGGTGATGGTCGGGTCCATCGACACCGGTTTGAGTTCGAAACGCACAATGGGCTGCGTACCACCGGCGCGGAAAAACGCATCACGAATCGCCGCCGCACGCTGGAACGTCTGCAATACGCCTGGCGCAATCCCGAGCTTTTGCGCGGCGCCCGGCTGCCAGCGCCAGGTCTGCGCGGAGGTGTCCACGTAAGGCTGCAGGTACTTGCGGAAATAGTTGTCCATCACCCCGCCCACGCCGAAGAACTGGCCGAAGTCATCCAGCGTGGCGTCGCGGGCGCTGCCCGGCGACATCGGATAACGCCCGGCCAGCGACTGGCGGTACACGTTGACCACTTCACTGACCCACGCCGCGTTCAGTTGGTTACGCACGCCGCCCATCATGCTGTTGGTGGTGGAGTTGACCACCGACTTGACCATGCCCTGTACCAGCGGCGGCTGGCGTTCGGCATTCAGGCTGACCCGCGTGGCCGCAGCCGCCGCCTGGTTCTTGGCCTCGCCAAGCAAGGCGTCGCCACTGGCGCCGACCATGGCACTGACCTGCACGTACAGCGCGTTCATGTCTGCCAATAGGCCGTCGATGGCGGCGGGTTCGCCTTCATTCTTGCTGACGATGCTGTTGAGCTCGGCAAAGTGCGCGGTCACCGGATCGTCTGCCGTTTGCGGCGCGTTGGCGGTCGGTTGTTCCTGGCCGAGCAGGCTGCCGAGGCGCTCCTTGAGCTTGTCGACGCCGCCTTCCACCGGCACGCCTTTGGCGGCCAATTGGCGCTCTTCGGCTTGCAGGTCGGTTTCCTTGGACACGGCCACCAGCAGTTTTTTCAGCGGCGAGGTCGGGCCGGAAATCACCCGCAGTACATCGGCCGCCTGGGCCACGCTGGTGATCGGCACGAAGTCGATGTCGGCGAGCAAGGCGTCCCATTGGCGCTGGTAGTCCTGGAAGTACAAGCGGCGCACGTCGGCAGCGAGGCTGACCACGTTCTGCTGGTCGGCCTGTTCACGGCCCAGCACCCATTGCTCTTCGGCGAGGGTGCCGGTCTGGTTCAGGCTGCTTAGCAAGAACGCCTGGCGATACCCTTTGGCGGTGAAGAACCCACTCAGCGGCTCACCCAGCGGCTTGCCGCTTTTGCGGCTGAACACCAGCGCAGCATCGCGGCCTGCGGCTTCGTTGATGCGAAAGTCCGGGATGCCGTCGGGCAGCTTCTGGCGCTTGACCCGGTCATAGACGCGCTGGGCCACCGGCAGTTGTTGCAGTTGGCGCCGCAGGTCGTCAATCAGCCGTGGGTCCAGGCGCGCGTTTGGCGGGTGGCGTTCGAACAACGCCTGCAAGTGCTCGGTCAGCGCCTGACGCTGATCGGCCGGCAGGTCGCGCGGCAGGTTGCGGTCCCAATCGAGAGCGATCCAGGCCTTGATGAAGTCCGGGTCGTAATGCTCGGCATCGGCGAGCATCAGGTAGGCCTTGAGGCCTTCGTACAGGAAATCGGAATTGCCGCCACCGTGCAGCTGTTCTTCGATGCGCGTCACCAGGCGAGGCGCAAACACGGCGATCAACAGCTTGCGGTAGACGCTGGCAGATTCGGCTTCGAGCATGTCGCCCTGGTACAGGCCCAACCCTTCGGACCAGCTTGGCGAATCACCCGCGAGGCCCTTCACCGCATTGAGCAACGGCAGTACGGCGAGCACTTCGCGCTGCGCCGGGCTGAGGTTCTGTACAGCCTGGCCCAACGGCGCGACCTTCTGATCCACCTGGGCGATATACGCCTGGTTGGCGCGATAACTCACCCACCACAAACCACTGACCACCACCACCAAGGCGACGGTGGCTGCCAGCACGCCGCGTGCGATCCACTTGCGTCGACGCTCGACCTTCGGGTTCACACCCACCAGCCCGCGCTCGGCGAAGGCCACGGCGGTGAAGAGTTTTTCGATGAAGTAGCTGCGCCCGGTGCCGCTCTGGCGCGCCAGGTGCTGGCGGTCCAGGTTCATGCTTTGGGCCATGGCGCCGATCAGGCGATCAATCGGGCTGCCTTCCTGGGTGCCGCTGGTGAAGTACACGCCGCGCAGCAGCACGCGCTCTTCAAAGGCATTGGGTTTGAACACGCCTTCGAGGAAGCTTTGCAGGCAATCTTTCAAGGCACCGAACTGCTGCGGGAAGCCGTAGATCAGATCGCGCCGCGCCGGGTCGCGCTCCTGTTGCAGGCGCTCCACCAACCGTTCGTTGAGGCGCTGCTCAAGGCCGGCGAACTCGCTTTGCAGCGTTGCCAACGGGCTGTCGCTGTGCTTGCCGTCATCGAGCGCAAAGGTCATGCCCCACACCTGGGCGCGCTCTTCCTTGCTCAGGTTGTCGAAGAACTCCATGAAGCCCGGCACCAGGTCGAGCTTGGTCAGCATCAGGTAAATCGGGAAACGCACGCCCAACTGGGTGTACAGCTCCTGAATACGCAGGCGAATCGCCGCCGCATGGGCAGCCCGTTCGGCGTCCGTGCCAAGCAGCAGATCCGAGAGGCTGATGGCGATAAACGCGCCATCAATCGGGCGGCGCGAGCGCTGCTTTTTCAGCAGGTCGAGAAAGCCCAGCCACGCCGCCTTATCCACCGTCGAGTTGCTGTCCTGGGTGGTGTAGCGGCCCGCGGTGTCGAGCAAAACGGCTTGGTCGGTAAACCACCAATCGCAGTTGCGCGTGCCACCGACGCCCCGCACCGCACCCGCGCCCAATTGCGCAGCCAGTGGGAAATGCAGGCCGGAATTGACCAGCGCGGTGGTCTTGCCCGACCCCGGCGGGCCGATGATCACGTACCACGGCAGCTCGTAAAGGTTGCGGCGTTCATCGCCACCGAGCTTGGCCTTTTTCAGCAGCGCCAGGGCCTCGTCCATGCGCTGGCGCAGGGTGCTGAGTTCTTCGGCGGTGGCGACACTGTTGGGGTCGACCGGGGTTTCCGCGGCCAGGCTGCGCATCACTTCGGCGGCCTGGCGGCGGGCCTGGATAATGCGGAACACGCGATACGCGATCCACACCGCAAACACCAGAATGATCAGCGCCCAGCGCCGCCCTTCTGGCACCAGCACATCGAGCAGCGGCCCCACAAACCAGATGATCAGGCTCAGGGCAATCAGGCCCAGCACGGGAATCACCCAGCGAATCATGAAACTGAAAAACGCCTTCACTCGACGCCCTCCGCCAATACGGTGATTTCAACCCGACGATTGCGGGCACGGCCTTCTGCAGTGGCGTTGGTGGCCACAGGCTCGGTGTCACTTCTGCCTTCGGCGCTGAAGCGGTCTGCCTGGCCGGTCTTGGCGGCCAGGATCTCCAGCACCGACTTGGCGCGGGCTTCGGACAGCGCCCAGTTGGACGGGAAGCGCAGCGTGGCAATCGGGCGGTTATCGCTGTGCCCGGTGACGCGCACCTGGCCCTTGACCTTGCGGATGGCGTCGGCGATACGCAGCATCAGCGGCTGATAGTCATCGACGATGCTGGAGCTGGCCGAGGCGAACAGCTCATCGCCGCGAATCGTCACCACGGAGCGGTCGACCTTGTCTTCCACCGCCACGCGGCCCGCCTTGATGTCTTCCACCAGGAAACCGGCCAAGCGCGGCCGCTCGATGACTTTGGGCTGCGCCACCGGACGGTCGATGGCCTGCACCGGGATCTCGCCCAGGGCATGAATGTTCTTGAACACCGGCTCGGCATCCGACGCCAGTTTCATGCGCAAGCCGAACAGCAAGGCCAGCAGCAGCGCCAGGCCGATGGCCACGGCGATCCACGGCGGCATGAATTGCGCCAGGCGATCACGCGCCACGGTCACGCCGCGCCAGTGCGGCGACAGCTCGCGCTCGTGCTCGCCACGCGCACTGCGAATGGCGGCGGCGGTGCGTTCACGCAAGGCTTCAAGCTGGCTGCGACCGTCGTTCATCACGCGGTAACGGCCCTCGAAACCCAGGCACATGCACAGGTACAACAGCTCCAGCAGGTACAGGCGCTCGCGCGGGCTTTGCAGGCAGTGGTCGAGCAACTGGAAGACTTTTTCACCGCCCCAGGCTTCGTTGTGCACCGTGATCAGCAGGCTCTGCTTGCCCCAGTCGCTGGTGCTGCCCCACGGCGTACTGAGCACCGCTTCATCGAGTGCGGTGCACAGCGCGTAACGCGCCAGCAGCACTTCATTGCGCGCCACGCCAGCGGCTTCGGCGCGCTCTTCGAACTGGCGCAGGTAACCCAGCAACTGCGCACGCAGGCTGGCCGGTGCCGGGTGCGCGATGGTGTTGCGCAGGCGCGTCAACAGCGCCAACAGCGGGCCGGCGGCGCTTTCCAGCGGGTTGAGGCCCTGGCTTTTGCCGGTCAGGATCGGCGCGGCCGGCACCGACAGCGGCGCCGGCTCTGCACGCGCAGGTTCCGGCGCACGGCCACCCGGGCGCGGCATGAACTGGGTGCGGTCATCATCATTGGGATGCATCGCGGATTATCCTCGGATCGCCCAGAAGGCCAGGTTCAAACCCGGGAATTGCCCGGCGATGTGGAAGGCAAAGCCGCCGGAGTTATTCAGTTGCTGCCAGTGCTCGCTGCCGCGGTCCAGCTCGTAATAGGTGCTGCCTGCGTGGTACGGAATCTGGCGTGGCGCCACCGGCAGCGGCAGCAGGCCGATGCCCGGCAGTTGCAGGTTGACCATGTCGCGGATGTGCTCCACCGAGCCGACTTTGCTCTGCTGGCCGAAACGCGCGCGCAGGGTTTCGCCGGGCACATCGGCGCGCACCACCAGGATGAAACTGGCGCTGTCGAGCAGGGTTTTGTCGGCGAGCATGGCCACGTGAATGCCGTAGGCTTTTTCCACAATCGGGATCGGTGTGGCTTTGCTGTCGATCAGCATCGACAGCGCCTCACGCAACGCTGCCATCACCGGGGTGAAGCTCAGCGACAGGTCATCGTGCTGGTATTGCGGGTATTCCTGGGGGCGACGGCCTGACGTCGAAAAGGTGGAAAACTCGCCGGCCAGGCTCACCAGTTCACTGAAAAAACGCTCCGGGTGCAGCGGGCTCAACTGGCTGAAATGCTGGAGCAGCGGCTGCGCGCGGTTGACCAGTTGCAGCAGCATGAAGTCGGCAATCTCCGAGGCGCCACCGGCGCCCGAGGCGACCACGCGGCCGGCCAGGGCTTCGCCGCGCTGGTGCAGCAGGCCCAGCAATTCGCTGCGAAACGCCGTCAGCGGTTTGCTGGCGGCCACGTCCAGTACCGGCGGGATGTAGGTGTCATCCAGCACCAGCGCGCGGTCGGCGCGTTTTTCCTTGATGCGCACCAGGCCGATGGCGGCGTAGTCGCTGATGCCATCCTGCGCAGTCAGCAGGCGCAACGCACGCGAGCCCACGGCCACGGGCGCGCGGTTTTCGAACGGGGCGTTATCATCACGCACTTCACGCACCTGGCTCACGTAACGCGCGGCGCCGAGGTCTTCGCCGTCATCGACGGTGTCACGCGCGCCAGCACGCTTGAGCGGCAGGGCCAGGTACACCAGGCTATCGCGCAGGTTGTCGTCGATATTCAGCGGGCTCGGCGCCAGGTCATCCTGGGGAATATTGAACGGCGTGCCATCCGGCAACAGGCCACGGGCCGACACAATCGCCAGCTTGCCCTGGGCCAGCAGGCCCTGGTCGATGAGCAATTCGGAAAACCCCCAGGCACCGGCGGACAACGGGCGGCTGCGGGCGTCAATCAGGTTTTCCAGGTAACGGTCATGCTGCTGGAAGTGCTGCGTTCCGATGAACATGCCTTCCGACCAGACCACGCGATTGTTCCAGGACATGGGAGCTCCGTTTGCTTCTTATTGGGCAGGGCTGGATGGGGGAACCGCGACGTCGGCGCGTACGGCGCGCACATCGAGGCTGATCTGGTATTCGGTGTATTGGCGTGCCGGGACGGTGAGCACCGTGCGCCACTGCGCGCGGTCCAACTCGCGATAGCCCACCAGCAGGCCGATCTGGCGCGTGGACGGGTCGAGGTTGCGCTGGATACTCAGTTGCTGGCCGGGTTGCACCATCACTTCGTCCTGGTCCAGCAGATCGAGGCCGAGCGTGGATTGCGCGCGATCAGCCAGCGCGAAGTAATCGGAGCGGCTGAAGGTGGCGGCGTTTTTCAGTTCGAAGATGCGTACGCGAACCGGAGCGGCTTGGCCGTTGGCGCCGGGGTTGAGCCCGGCAATGGCGTGAAAATGCAGTTCGATGGCGGCGGTGTCCGCTTCGGCTTCAGTGGCCGCCTCGGGCTTGGCGGCATCCTTGGCACACGCCGTCAGCAGCAGCGCCGTGGCGACTGCGAGTAAAAACCTGGGAATCATCCTGCGTCCTCAATGACGTACTTAGCTATCCGTTTTATCCATTACTGCGTTGCGGTTTAGCGACGCTGTCGTGCGCTGTGTTCTTCGTAGGCTCGGCTGAATTCGCGACCGAACAGGTCCTGGAAATCTTCCTGGGCTTCGCGCGAGATATTGCTGTAAAGCTCGGTGAACTGCCGCCAGTACTGGGCCTGGCGCGAGCCGTTGAAAATGCTCGACAGCCCGCCGGGCTTGCCCATGCGCTCTTCCAGTTGCGCCGGCTCAAAGCGCGCGAGCAAGTGCTTGATGGCCGCTTCTACACCGGCCATTACCGCCAGTTGATGGGCGCGCAGGTCGTCGAAACTGTCGCGCACGGCGATGTCCGGCGCCATAAACGCTTGGTTTCCATGACGCAGCAGCAGCAGTAAGGCTTCATCGGCATTGGGCGCAAACTTCAACGGATTGTTTTCGGCGGGCCGGATCATCGTCTGCTGCATGCGGAACTCGCCCTTGAGGCTGGCGCGGGCGCGCAATACGTCGATCAGACCTTCGACCATCAACCGGTAGCTGCGGCCGATGCTCTCCATCTGCGCGCAGGCATCGGCCTTGTCCAGGCGCAACTGGTCGAGGCCGGCGCCGCGCAGGAAGGCTTGCAAAAGGTCGGGCTGTTGGCTGTCAGCCGCGGGGAGCACGGGCTCGACCACGGGCGGCGACTGCATGACTGGCGGCGCGGGAGGCGACTGGATGACCGGCGGCACGGGAGGCGGTGCAACGGGCGTCGGGCTACTGGCCACGGGCGCGGGTGTGTCGCCAAACACGTCCCAGTCTTCGGGAATCACCGAGGCTGACGGCGCCGGCTTCTCCACCACTGGCATGGCAACGGGGGTCGGCGGGCGAAAGTCGTGTTGCTCGGACGGCACATGGTCCGCCACGGTCGGTGGTGGTACGGCGGTCGGGGTGAGGAAATCGAACAGGTCCGGTAGCGTGTCCATCGACGAGGCACCATGAAACTGCGGCGCGATCACCGGCGTCGGCGCGGGCGCGTTCACCACCGCGCCCATCAACGCCTCGAAGCTGTTCGGCGAATCGCCGGCAAACGGCTGGCTATCGATGGCTTGCACGTTGAAGTCGATACGCGCCTGAATTTCGTAGTCGCCGATGCGGATCAATTCACCGTCTTGCAACGGTTCGCTGTTCCCTCGGCGCATACGAATACCGGCGTTAACCAATTCAACGCCGTTGGTGCTGTTATCGGTTAAATAGTAACGGCCATCTTTGTATTGAATAACGCAGTGTTGCGAGGAGACAAGGCGCTCTGGATCTGGCAATACCCAGTCATTATCAGAACTGCGGCCAATAGCCATCACGCCCTGATTCATGGACTTTTCAGGGCATTGCCCAGGGGTGATCTTGTGATAACTAGTGATAGTCAAGCACAGCGACATCTTGCCTCCTTGCTGATACATCGCGCGCGGTCTATCCAAGGGTCTACCTGAAGGAACCAGGCTTCCCGAGAGATACCGCCAGTCGCGTTAACGACCGTAAAAATAGGCTTTTACCAGCATGATCGGTGATCTTAACTGGCTTCTATGACAAAAATCCTGTCCTGGTGCGCCGTTCGACCCGCCAGTCGCGCAGGGTGTTAAGCACCGCACATCTGTCACAGAGGGCGAATAGCTTACCTTGACAAGGCGTAACTACTACACCAAAAATGCACAACTTCTTGAACATCAGTGATGGCACGGTAGTGGCACTCTGGCTATATGACCAAGAAAACATGCAAAGTTCATCGCGCAACTAATGCATGCATTGCCCGGCATCTAACGGGCTGATAGGGAGATCGAATCAAGTGGATGTGCCGTTGCTGCTCGCCGCCGTTTCCGCGACTTCGCCCTGTGGCGAAGACATGGAATATGACGCGCAATTTCTCCAACTGGAGCGTGACGCCAAGGGCCAACCCGAGCGCAGCATGGGCGACGCTATCCTGCCCGCTGAGCCACCGCAATGGCGCAGCATCCAGCAGCAAAGCCTCGACTTGTTGCAGCGCAGCAAAGACCTGCGCATCACTCACTTTCTGTTGCAAAGCTCCCTCGCCCTTCAGGGTGTGGCCGGGCTGGCCGAAGTCCTCACGCTGATCAACGCGCTGCTGCGCGAGTACTGGGCCGACCTGCACCCGCGCCTGGATGCCGACGACGATAATGACCCCACCGTACGCATCAATGCCTTATCTGGCCTGACCAGCGACGCGACCATTCGTCTGCTGCGCGAAAGCATCCTCACGCGCTCGCGCACGTTCGGGCCGGTGAGCCTGCGTGCTGCGCTGAACGCCAGCGGCTTGATGAGTTTCCCCGACGAACAGCTCGGTGCCCAGCAACTCAACGCCGCATTTCTGGACAGCGATCCCGAACAATTGCAAGCCACGCGCGATGCCTTGAGCGCCGCGCGCGCCGCCTGCGAAGCCATCGAACAACAGGTCAGCGACCAGGTCGGTTCGGCCCAGGGCGTGGACCTCAGCCTGTTGAAGCAACCGCTCAAGCAGGCGCTGCAAGTCCTCAACCAATTCGTACCGAACAGCGATACCAGCAGCGAACCCGAGGCCGTCAGTGACGACAATGCCCCCTCGGTCGATTTCGCCGCTGCCGCCGCCGCACCGCGCCCCACTGGCGACATCGCCAGCCGCGATGACGTGCTGCGCAGCCTCGACAAGATCCTTGCGTACTACACCCGTCACGAGCCGTCGAGCCCGCTGCCGGTGCTGTTGAACCGGGCGAAGAATCTGGTGCACGCCGACTTCGCGGCCATCGTGCGCAATCTGATCCCCGACGGCATGTCCCAATTTGAAAACCTGCGCGGCCCGGACGGCGAGTAAGCCGCCCGGCTGTGCAGTAACAACACCGTCGCTCAAGCGACCAGGAGCAGCAACGTGGCGAAGCAAAGTTCTCAGAAATTCATCGCGCGCAACCGTGCGCCTCGAGTGCAGATCGAGTACGACGTCGAGCTTTACGGCGCCGAGAAAAAGGTCCAGCTGCCCTTCGTGATGGGTGTGATGGCCGACCTCGCCGGCAAGCCTGCCGAACCGCTCGCACCCGTGGCCGACCGCAAGTTCCTTGAAGTGGACGTCGACAACTTCGACTCGCGCCTCAAGGCCATGCAGCCACGCGTAGCGTTCCACGTACCGAACGAGCTGACCGGCGAAGGCAACCTGAGCCTGGATATCACGTTCGAAAGCATGGACGACTTCAGCCCGGCCGCCGTGGCTCGCAAGGTCGATTCGCTCAAGCAACTGCTCGAAGCCCGCACCCAGCTGGCCAACCTGCTGACCTATATGGACGGCAAGACTGGCGCTGAAGAAATCATCATGAAGGCGATCAAGGACCCGGCATTGCTTCAGGCACTTGCCAGCGCGCCTAAGCCTGCAGGGGACCAGTAATCATGACCGACAACACCGCCCGCGAAGGCTCCCAGATCCTGGGTGCCACCGAAGAAGCCAGCGAGTTCGCCAACCTGCTGCTGCAAGAATTCAAACCCAAGACCGAGCGTGCCCGCGAAGCCGTGGAAACCGCCGTGCGCACCCTGGCCGAACAGGCTTTGGCACAGACGGACCTGGTGTCCAATGACGCGATCAAGTCGATTGAATCGATCATCGCCGCCATCGACGCCAAGCTCACCGCCCAGGTCAACCAGATCATCCATCACCCGGATTTCCAGCAGTTGGAAAGCGCCTGGCGTGGCCTGCACTACCTGGTCAACAACACCGAGAGCGACGAGCAGCTGAAGATTCGCGTGCTCAACATCTCCAAGCCGGACCTGCACAAGACCCTGAAGAAATTCAAGGGCACCGCGTGGGACCAGAGCCCGATCTTCAAGAAGATGTACGAAGAAGAATACGGCCAGTTCGGCGGCGAACCGTACGGCTGCCTGGTCGGCGATTACTACTTCGACCAGTCGCCACCCGACGTGGAACTGCTGGGCGAGCTGTCGAAAGTCTGCGCCGCCATGCACTCCCCGTTCATCGCTGCGGCGTCGCCGACCGTGATGGGCATGGGCTCGTGGCAGGAACTGTCGAACCCGCGCGACCTGACCAAAATCTTCACCACGCCGGAATACGCCGGCTGGCGCTCGCTGCGTGAATCGGAAGACTCGCGCTACATCGGCCTGACCATGCCGCGCTTCCTGGCGCGCCTGCCGTATGGCGCCAAGACCGATCCGGTGGAAGCCTTCGCCTTCGAAGAAAACACCGACGGCGCCGACAGCTCCAAGTACACCTGGGCCAACGCCGCCTACGCGATGGCGGTGAACATCAACCGTTCGTTCAAGCACTACGGCTGGTGCTCGCGCATCCGTGGCGTGGAATCCGGCGGTGAGGTGGAAAACCTGCCGGCCCACACGTTCCCGACCGATGACGGTGGCGTGGACATGAAGTGCCCGACCGAAATCGCCATCAGCGACCGCCGTGAAGCGGAACTGGCGAAGAACGGTTTCATGCCGCTGCTGCACAAGAAAAACACCGACTTTGCCGCCTTCATCGGTGCACAGTCGTTGCAGAAACCGGCCGAATACGACGACCCGGACGCCACCGCCAACGCCAACCTGGCCGCGCGCCTGCCGTACCTGTTCGCCACCTGCCGTTTCGCGCACTACTTGAAGTGCATCGTGCGCGACAAGATCGGTTCCTTCAAAGAGAAGGACGAGATGCAGCGCTGGTTGCAGGACTGGATCCTCAACTACGTCGACGGCGACCCGGCGCACTCCACCGAAACCACCAAGGCCCAGCACCCGTTGGCTGCCGCCGAAGTGATCGTGGAAGACGTCGAAGGCAACCCGGGTTACTACAACTCCAAGTTCTACCTGCGCCCGCACTATCAGCTCGAAGGGCTGACCGTGTCGTTGCGCCTGGTATCGAAGTTGCCTTCGGCGAAAAGCGCCTAACCCACGGATGAGCTGGCTCTTCTGTGGGAGGGGGCTTGCCCCCGATAGCATCACTGGGGTGTGACTGACACACCGAGGTGCCTGCATCGGGGGCAAGCCCCCTCCCACACAAAGGCACTGCCCATTTGGAGTTACTCAAATTCAGTGGCAAGAGCCACACAGGGAGAAAACATGGCTGTTGATATTTTCATCAAGATCGGCGACATCAAGGGCGAGTCCATGGACAAGGCCCACAAGGACGAAATCGACGTGCTGAACTGGAGCTGGGGCATGGCCCAGTCCGGCAACATGCACGTTGGCGGTGGCGGCGGTGCGGGCAAGGTGAATATCCAGGACCTGTCGCTGACCAAGTACGTCGACAAGGCGTCGCCAAACCTGATGATGCACTGCGCCAGCGGCAAGCACATCGACAAGGTCAAGCTGACCGTGCGCAAGGCCGGTGGCGAAAGCCAGGTCGAGTACATGGTGATCAACCTGGAAGAAGTGCTGGTCACGTCCCTGAGCACCGGCGGCTCGGGCACCGATGATCGCCTGACCGAAAACGTCACCCTGAACTTCGCCCAAGTGATGGTCGACTACCAGCCGCAGAAAGCCGACGGCACCAAAGACGGCGGCGCGATCAAGTTTGGCTGGAACATCCGTTCCAACACCAAGCGCTGATAAACCCGGTGGCCGTGGCTCGCCGCCACGGCCCCAGGCATCGGCCCCTCGCAGAAACCGTCCCTCTCACAACCCGTCCGTGGAGCTGCTTTGGTGGTAACTGAAATCGCTTCCCGCGACCGTCTGCAACCGTCCCTGCTGGACCGGTTGACCGACGACGACCCAACCAATCCCAAGGAAAGCGCCGACAAACGCGTGCTGTCCCTGACCCAATTGAAAGCCTCGGTGCTGCGCGACCTGGCGTGGCTGCTCAACACCACGTCGTTGCTGGACGCCGATGCAACGCTGCATACCCCGGCCGGTACGTCGGTGGTCAATTACGGCCTGCCGGCACTGGCGGGCAACAGCGTATCCAGCGTGGACATCAAAGCCCTGGAAGCGCTGATCTACCAGGCCATCGCCACCTTTGAACCGCGTATTCTGCGCCACACGTTGCGCGTCAAAGCCCGCGTCGGCCACGGCGAGATGAACCACAACGCGCTGAGCTTCGAGATCGAAGGCGACCTGTGGGCGCAGCCGGTGCCATTGCGCCTGCTGCTGCAAACCGACCTCGACCTGGAATCCGGCCATGTGCGCGTGGTGAATGCCGACCAGCGGAGGCGCCCATGAACCCGCGCCTGCTGGAGCTGTACAACCAGGAACTGCACCACGTGCGCGAAAGCGCCGCCGAGTTCGCCAAGGAATACCCGAAAATCGCCAGTCGGCTGACCCTGTCCGGTATGGACTGCGCCGACCCGTACGTCGAACGCCTGCTCGAAGGTTTTGCCTACCTCACCGCCCGCGTGCAGCTCAAGCTCGACGCCGAGTACCCGACGTTCACCCACAACCTGCTGGAAATCGCCTACCCGCACTACCTGGCGCCGACGCCGTCGATGACCGTGGTGCAATTGCAGACCGACCCGGATGAAGGCTCGCTGGCCAGCGGTTTCCCGCTGCCGCGCGACACCGTGTTGCGCGCAGCACTGGGCCGCGAAACCCAGACCTGCTGCGAGTACCGCACCGCGCACCCGGTGACGCTGTGGCCGTTGCAGGTCAGCGGCGCCGAGTACTTCGGCAACCCCGCCGCCGTGCTCGGTCGCCTGGCCGCCAGCGAGCCGAAGGCCAAGGCCGGTTTGCGCCTGACCCTGCGCACCGGCGCCGAATTGCCGTTCAACAGCCTCGACCTCGACAGCCTGCCGCTGTACCTCAGCGGTGCCGATGAGCAGCCGTTTCGCCTCTACGAACAACTGCTGGGCAATGCCTGCGCGGTGTTTGCGCGCAAGCCTGGCGGTGATTGGGTCGAGCGCCTGCCGCAGGACGCGTTGCGTTCGCGCGGCTTTGACGACGCCGACGCGGCCATGCCGGTGGTGGCCCGCGCATTCCAGGGCTATCGGCTGTTGCAGGAATACTTCGCCCTGCCCCACCGCTTCCTGTTCGTCGAATTCGCCGAACTGAGCCGCGCGGTCAAACGCTGCGACGGCCAGGAGCTGGAACTGATCGTGCTGTTCGACCGCCACGAGCCGAGCCTGGAAGGCAGTGTTGGCGCGGCGCAGTTCATGCCGTTCTGCACGCCGGCGATCAACCTGTTCCCCAAACGCGTGGACCGTATTCATTTGTCTGACCGCGTCAACGAACACCACGTGATTGCCGACCGCACGCGGCCAATGGATTTCGAGGTTCACTCGCTGAGCGGCATCACCGGCCACGGCACCGGGCCGGAGCAGCCGTTCCTGCCGTTCTACGCGGTGCGCGACCCGTCACGCTATGGTCGCGATCAGGCTTACTACACGCTGCGCCGCGAGCCGCGCGTGTTGTCCAGCGACCAGCGCCGCAACGGCCCGCGCTCTACCTACGTGGGCAGCGAAACCTTTGTCAGCCTGGTCGACAGCCAGCAAGCGCCCTACCGCCACGACCTGCGCCAACTCGGCGTGACCGCGCTGTGCACTAACCGCGATCTGCCGTTGTTCATGAGCGTGGGCAACGGCAAGACCGACTTCACCTTGGCCGACAGCGCGCCCGTGTTGTCGGTGCGCTGCGTCGCGGGCCCGAGCCGCCCACGCGCCAGCCACGCGCATGACGCCAAGGCCTGGCGCCTGATCAGCCAGTTGTCGCTCAATTACCTGTCGCTGAGCGAACAGGGCCAGGGCGCCGGCGCCTTGCGTGAACTGCTGCGCCTGTATGGCGACAGCAACGACGCGGCGCTGCAATTGCAGATCGAAGGCCTGCGCGAAGTCAGCAGCAAAGCCGTAACCCGGCGTCTGCCGATGCCTGGCCCGATTATGTTTGGCCGCGGGTTGGAAATTACCCTGGAGTTCGATGAAAACGCGTTTCGCGGTACCGGCGTGTTTCTGCTCGGTGCGGTGCTGGAGCGCTTCCTGGCACGCTACGTGTCGATCAACAGTTTTACCGAGACGGTGATCCGTACCACCGAACGCGGCGAGATCATGCGATGGAAAGCCAAGCCCGGGCGGCGTCCGACCCTGTGAACACACTGGATGCGATGCATCAGGAGCCCTGGGAATACGATTTCTTCCAGGCGCTGCGGCGTATCGAGTGCGAATCGCCGCAGCTGCCGCGCCTGGGCCATTCCCTGCGCCTGGCGGATGACCCGTTGCGCCTTGGGCAGCAGGCCGATTGCACCTTCGCCCCGGCCACTTTGGCCTCGGTCGATCCCGGTGGCGACGGCAAACCGGCGCGGCTGGAGCAGTTCTTCTTCGGCCTCGGCGGCCCCAACGGCCCGTTGCCGCTGCACATCACCGAGTACGTGCGCGAGCGCCAGCGCAACAACGCCGACAGCACCAGCAAACAGTTTTTGGACGTGTTCCACCATCGGCTGCTCAGCTTGTTTTACCGGGCCTGGGCCGAGGCGCGGCCGACAGTCAGCCACGACCGCCCGGATGACGATTACTGGTCCGCACGCCTGGCGGCGCTGAGTGGCCGGGGCATGCCAAGCCTGCTCAATCAGGGGCTGATTCCTGACACCGCGAAGCTGCATTACAGCGGCCACCTGTCAGCGCAAACCCGCTACCCGGATGGCCTGAAGGCGATTCTGAGCGAGTATTTCGGCCTGCCGGTGGAGATCGAAGAATACGTCGGCCAATGGCTGGAATTGCCCGAGCGCAGCCGCGTGAGTGTCAGCGCCAACCAACTGGGCGTTGACTTCTGCCTGGGCAGCCACGTGTGGGACCGCCAGCATAAATTCCGCATCCGCCTCGGCCCGCTCACGCTGGATGACTACATGGGCATGCTGCCCGGCAGCCAGACGTTCAATGAGCTGGTGGCGTGGGTGGCCGAGTACCTGGGCCATGAACTGGACTGGGACCTGAACCTGGTTTTGCAACAACCCGAAGTACCGGCGCTGCAGCTCAATGGCCAGTTCCGCCTGGGCTTCAACACCTGGCTCGGCCAACCCGAGCATGACGCCAACGACCTTATCCTGGCTCGGCATTACGCCGACCACGCCACCACCTCAAGGAATCCAGAGCATGGGTGAAATCAGTCGCGCCGCACTGTTCGGCAAACTCAACAGCGTGGCCTACAAGGCCATCGAAGCCGCCACTGTGTTCTGCAAACTGCGGGGCAACCCGTACGTGGAACTGGCCCACTGGTTTCACCAGTTGCTGCAACTGCAGGACTCGGACCTGCACCGCATCATCCGTCAGTTCAACGTGGAGCCGGCGCGCCTGGCCCGAGACCTGACCGAAGCGCTGGACCGCCTGCCACGGGGCTCGACGTCGATCACCGACCTGTCGTCCCATGTGGAAGAAGCCGTGGAACGCGGTTGGGTCTACGGCAGCCTGATGTTCGGCGAAAGCCAGGTGCGCACCGGTTACCTGGTGCTTGGCATTCTCAAGACCCCGAGCCTGCGCCACGCGCTGCTGGGTTTGTCGTCCGAGTTCGACAAAATCAAAGCTGAAGCACTGAGCGAACGCTTCGACGAATACGTCGGCGACTCGCCCGAAAATGCGTTGAGTGCCAGCGACGGCTTCAATGCCGGCGCTGTACCCGGCGAAGCCAGCGGCGCCATGGCACCGAGCGCGATGGGCAAGCAGGAAGCCCTCAAGCGTTTTACCGTGGACCTGACCGAACAGGCGCGCAGCGGCAAGCTCGACCCTATCGTCGGGCGCGATGAAGAGATCCGCCAACTGGTGGATATCCTCATGCGTCGGCGCCAGAACAACCCGATCCTCACTGGCGAAGCCGGTGTGGGCAAGACTGCCGTGGTTGAAGGTTTTGCCTTGCGCATCGTCGCCGGTGACGTGCCGCCCGCGCTCAAAGACGTGGAGCTGCGCAGCCTCGACGTGGGCCTGCTGCAAGCCGGCGCCAGCATGAAAGGCGAGTTCGAACAGCGCCTGCGCCAGGTCATCGAAGACGTCCAGGCCTCGCCCAAGCCGATCATCCTGTTCATCGACGAAGCCCACACCTTGGTCGGTGCCGGTGGCGCCGCTGGGACCGGTGACGCCGCCAACTTGCTCAAGCCAGCCCTCGCCCGTGGCACCTTGCGTACCGTCGCCGCCACGACCTGGGCCGAGTACAAAAAACACATCGAAAAAGACCCGGCCCTGACCCGCCGTTTCCAAGTGGTGCAGGTGGCTGAGCCGTCGGAAGACAAGGCGCTGCTGATGATGCGCGGCGTGGCCTCGACCATGGAAAAACACCACCAGGTGCAGATCCTCGACGAGGCCCTGGAAGCTTCGGTGAAGCTGTCGCACCGCTACATTCCGGCGCGTCAGTTGCCGGATAAATCCGTGAGCCTGCTGGACACCGCCTGCGCCCGCGTCGCCATCAGCCTGCACGCCGTGCCGGCCGAAGTGGACGACAGCCGCCGTCGCATCGAAGCGCTGGAAACCGAGCTGCAAATCATCGCCCGCGAGCATGCCATCGGCATCGCCATCGGCGCACGCCAGAGCAACAGCGAAGCCTTGCTGAGTGCCGAACGTGAACGCCTGGCAACCTTGGAAAACCGCTGGGCCGAAGAGAAAACCCTGGTCGATGAGCTGCTCGCCACCCGTGCAAACCTGCGCGAGAAAGCCGGTGTTGTGGACAGCGGCAACGATGAGTTGCGCGCACAGCTTGTGGACCTGCAACAACGCCTCACCGCCCTGCAAGGCGAAACCCCGCTGATCCTGCCGACCGTGGATTACCAGGCCGTGGCCTCGGTGGTCGCCGACTGGACCGGCATCCCGGTGGGCCGCATGGCGCGCAACGAACTGGAGACGGTGCTCAACCTCGACCAGCACCTGAAAAAACGCATCATCGGCCAGGACCACGCCCTGCAGATGATCGCCAAGCGCATCCAGACGTCCCGCGCCGGCCTCGACAACCCGAGCAAGCCGATTGGCGTGTTCATGCTCGCCGGCACCTCGGGTGTGGGCAAGACCGAAACCGCGCTGGCGCTGGCTGAAGCCATGTACGGCGGCGAGCAGAACGTCATCACCATCAACATGAGCGAGTTCCAGGAAGCCCACACCGTGTCGACGCTCAAGGGCGCGCCGCCGGGCTATATCGGCTACGGCGAAGGCGGTGTGCTGACCGAAGCGGTACGGCGCAAACCCTACAGCGTGGTGCTGCTGGACGAGGTGGAAAAAGCCCACCCGGACGTGCACGAGATCTTCTTCCAGGTGTTCGACAAGGGCGTGATGGAGGACGGCGAAGGCCGGGTGATCGACTTCAAGAACACCCTGATTCTGCTGACGACCAACGCCGGCACCGAGTTGATTTCCCAGGTGTGCAAAGACCCGGCGAATGTTCCCGAGCCGGAAGAAATCGCCAAGGCGTTACGCCAGCCATTGCTGGAAATTTTCCCGCCGGCCCTGCTCGGCCGGTTGGTGACGATTCCTTACTACCCGCTGAGCGACGAGATGCTCAAGGCGATCACCCGCCTGCAACTGGGCCGCATCAAAAAACGTGTGGAGACGACGCACAAAGTCACCTTCGACTACGACGACGCGGTGGTCGATTTGATCGTCTCGCGCTGCACCGAAACCGAAAGCGGCGGGCGCATGATCGACACCATCCTGACCAACAGCCTGCTGCCGGACATGAGCCGTGAATTCCTCACACGCATGCTCGAAGGCAAGGCGCTGGCGGGTGTGCGTATCAGCACCCGGGATAATGAATTGCACTACGACTTCAGCGACGCCGATTGATCTGACGAGATGCAGTCCAAATGTGGGAGGGGGCTTGCCCCCGATGGCGGTGAATCAGTCACTGCATGCATCAACTGACACACTGCTATCGGGGGCAAGCCCCCTCCCACATTTAGAGCTGGTTTCTTCAGTTACTAGGCAATTTACGGGTTAACCGATGCTATTCAACCAAGCCTCACGCCTGGCCAAAGTCACCAGCCCTCTGGGGCCGGATGTGCTGCTGCTCAATGAAATGGGCGGCGGCGAAGAGCTGGGCAGGCTGTTCAACTATGAGCTGCAACTGACCTCGCTGGACGCCAACATCGACCTCAACCAGTTGCTGGGCAAGCCGATGAGCGTGGGCCTGCAACTGGCAGACGGTGGCGAGCGGCACTTCCACGGCATCGTCGCGCGGTGCAGCCAGAACATCGACCAAGGCCAGTTCGCCAGTTATCAGGTGACGCTGCGCCCGTGGTTCTGGTTGCTCAGCCGCACCTCGGACTGCCGGATTTTCCAGAACCTGAGCATCCCGCAGATCATCAAGCAGGTGTTTCGCGACCTGGGTTTTTCCGACTTCGAAGACGCCCTGAGCCGGCCGTACCGCGAGTGGGAGTACTGCGTGCAGTACCGCGAGACCAGCTTCGATTTCGTCAGCCGCTTGATGGAACAGGAAGGCATCTACTACTTCTTCCGCCATGAACCGGACCGCCATGTGCTGGTGCTGGCCGACGCCTATGGCGCCCACACCACGGTGCCGGGCTACGCGTCGATTCCGTATTACCCCAAGGACGAGCAGCAGCGCGAACGCGACCACATGCACAACTGGCACCTGGCGCACGAAGTGCAACCGGGCTCGCTGGAGCTCAATGACTACGACTTCCAGCGCCCCAGCGCCAGCATCGACGTACGCTCGGCGATGCCACGCCCGCACACCGCCGGCGACTACCCGCTGTACGACTACCCCGGCACCTATGTGCAAAGCGAAGACGGCGAGCACTATGCGCGCACTCGCATCGAAGCCCTGCAAACCTTGCATGAGCAGATCGAGTTCAGCGGCAATGCGCGTGGCCTCGGCTCGGGCCACTTGTTCAGCCTCACCGGCTTCAGCCGCCAGGACCAGAACCGCGAATACCTGATCGTTGGCTGTCGCTATTACATCGTCCAGGAAAGCCTGGAAAGTGGTGGCGGCTCGGGTTCGGCACAGTTCGAAAGCAGCCTCACGTGCATCGACGCCCAGCAAAGCTTCCGCCCGCTGGCGAACACCCACAGGCCCATCGTCAAAGGCCCGCAGACCGCCTTGGTGGTCGGCCCCAAAGGCGAGGAAATCTGGACCGACCAATACGGCCGCGTGAAGGTGCACTTCTACTGGGACCGCCACGACCAATCCAACGAGAACAGCTCGTGCTGGATTCGCGTGTCGCAATCCTGGGCCGGGAAAAACTGGGGCTCGATGCAGATCCCGCGCATCGGCCAGGAAGTGATTGTGAGCTTCCTGGAAGGTGACCCGGACCGGCCGATCATCACCGGTCGGGTGTACAACGCCGAGCAAACGGTGCCTTACGACCTGCCGGAAAACGCGACCCAGAGCGGCATGAAAAGCCGTTCGAGCAAGGGCGGCACACCAGCCAACTTCAATGAAATCCGCATGGAGGACAAGAAGGGGCTGGAGCAGTTGTACATCCATGCCGAGCGCAATCAGGACATCGTGGTGGAGGTGGATGAAAGCCACTCGGTGGGGCATGACCGCAATAAGAGCATTGGGCATAACGAGACGGTGACGATTGGGAATAACCGTGTGCGCATCGTCAAGCACGAAGACATCCTTTCGGTGGGCCTGAGAAAGACCGACAGCATCAGCCAGAGCTACGTGATTGAAGTGGGCGAAAACCTGCGCCTGGTCTGCGGCAAAAGCATCCTGGAGTTGAACGCCAGCGGGCAGATCAACCTGAGCGGCGTCAATATCATCTTCCACGCCAGCGGCGATGCCGAATTCAATACCGGCGGCGTGCTGCACCTGAACAACGGCGGCGGCCCCGGCGCGACGCCCGATGGCCAGGGCATGAAAGCCAGCATCGACGCCAATATCAACGCCGCATTCCCCGCGCCTAAAAGCTCCTGACGAGACCTGTTTGCCATGACGTACCGAATCAACGAATTCCAGTTCCAACTGCCGGCCGCCGAGCTTCAGGACGCGTCGATCAATATCCTCAAGTTCCCTGAACTGGGCACGTCATTGATCATCAGCCGCAGCTTTCTCACCGAAGGCGAGACCCTGCACAGCAACTTCGATGACCAGCTCAAGCGCCTGGAAAAACAGGTGCAGGACTTGCGCTGCCAACCGAGCGTGACCGTGCGTTTGGGCGCCGCCCAAGAGGTGGAAGGCATCGAGCTGCGCAGCCAGTTCAACAAGGGCAATGACAAGGTGTTCCAGTACCAGCTGGCACTGGTGTTGCCGGGCACGCGCAAGATGCTCGCCTTGAGTTATGTGAAGGCGGAGAAGCTTGGGGATGCCGAGGCGGCGCATTGGGCATTGATAAAAAATTCGCTGTCGTTCGACGCTGTTTCTTGATGAGCAACCTGCATGTCTGACGCGTTATGGGCGGCCCGAATGGGCGATGCGCTGTCCCACACTTCGATGATGGCGGACATCCTCGGTGGTGTGCTGGAAGTGGCGGCCAATATCGCGATCACTGCCGTGGCAACGGCTGCCGTGGTTGCGGCCACCGGTATCACCGTAGCCACCGGCGGCCTCGGCTGCTTCCTGCTGGGTGCGGTGGTGGGCACGATTGTCGGCCTGGCCATGAGCAAAAGTGGCGCGGACAAAGGGCTGACCAAGATATGCGACGCCTTTAGCAACGCACTGTTTCCACCCACGGTGCAGGCGAATATTCTCACCGGTTCCACCAATACGCTGACCAACAACATTCCCGCCGCCCGCGCGGCTGGGGCGATCAGCTCCCATGTCACCCCGGCCGGTACCGAGCTGGAAGAAACCAAACCTGAGCCGGAGCCCAGCTACCTGGACATGGCCGAGGGGTTCTTCTCGCAGATGTGGCGCCCCACCGTCGCGACGCCCGCGCCGGGCGCCGTGCCGAAGCCGCTGGACCTGGTGGTGTGCATGAAGCACCCGCCAATGCCGCCGCAGTTTCTGGCCGAGGGTTCGGAAAAGGTTACGGTCAATGGTCAACCTGCCGTGCGCAGTGGTGATCGCAGCACCTGCGATGCGACGGTGGTGTCGTCGGGGCTGATTTCCTCCAACGTGACCATTGGTGGCGGTTCGGTGGTGGTGCGTGAAATTCGCAGCGGCAAGACGCCAGGCGTCGGGCTGGCGGTCACGGCACTGTTGATGCTCAAGGGTGGCAAGGGCAAGTTCTTCAGCAAGTTACCGTGCATGTTGGTCAGCGGCGCGACCTCGATGGCCATCAGCAGCGCGATGGGCGCTGCGGCCAACGCCGCGATGGGCTCGTCGAACCCGGTGCATGCTGCGACGGGCGCGAAGATACTCGGCGATGTCGAGGAACTGGATTTCGTGCTGCCGGGCATTTTGCCGATCGGTTGGCAGCGCTTTTACAACAGCCGCGACGAACGCCAAGGTAGCCTGTTCGGTACCGGTTGGAGCGTGGCCTACGAGGTGTGCGTCGACATTCAGCCGCATCCCGAGGGCGGCGAAACGCTCGTGTATACCGACGAGCAGGGCCGGCCCATCGACATGGGCTCGATTCCGTTAGGCGGCGCAGTATTCAGTGCCGGTGAAGGGCTCGCGGTACGGCGACACCTGAATGGGCAGTTGCTGATCGAAAGCGACGACGGCGTGTACCGCTTGTTCGAAGCTGCTCCAGCAGACCCGTCGCGACTGCGTCTGACCCAACTGGGTGATCGTAACGACAACCGCATCTATATCGACTATGACGAAGCCGGACGTCTGGTACGCCTGCGCGACACGTTCGATCTGGTGCAGGTTGAGCTGATCCGTGATCAGGGTCATGTAGCTCATATTGAGCGCCTCTACCCGGATCAACGTCGCGAAGTGCTCGTGAGCTACGGCTACGACGCGGCGGGCAATCTCGCGCAAGTGCGTGATGCAACAGATCAAGTCCAGCGGCGCTTCGCCTACGATGCCGGGCGGCGCATGGTTGAGCATCAATTGCCCACCGGGTTGCGCTGTTTCTATGAGTGGGCACTGGTTGAAGGCCTGGAATGGCGCGTGGTTAGGCATTGGACCGATGAGGGCGACGCTTACCAGTTCGACTATGACCTGCAGGCCGGTCTTACGCGCATCACCGACGGCCTGCAGCGTGTGAGTACGCGGTACTGGAACACTCAGCACCAGATCATTCAGTACAGCAACAACCTCGGCCAGACTTGGCTGTTTGAGTGGAATGACGAACGTCAGTTGCTCAGCGCTACCGACCCACAGGCCGGGCGTTATGCCTACAACTACGACGAGAGCGGCAACCTGATCGGCGAAACCGACCCGCTCGGGCGCAGCGACTCCACCTTATGGCTGGAGCACTGGGCGTTACCGCTGGTGGAGACCGACGCCGCCGACAACAGTTGGCAGTATCGCTATGACCCGCGCGGCAACTGCATCGCCGAGACCGATCCGCTGGGTTACATCACCCGCTATCGTTATGACGCCCACGGCCAGGTCGTGGAAATCATCGACGCCACCGGCAAAAGCAAACAACTGCGCTGGAACCCGTTCGGGCAACTGGTCGAGCATATTGATTGCTCGGGCTACCCAACGCGCTTCAGCTACGACGAGCGCGGTTATTTGCAGCTCATCACCGATGCCCTCGGTGAGCGTACCCAATTCAGCTACGACGCCCAGGGCCGATTGCTCAGCAGCCAACTGCCGGACGGCCGCACCGAACATTTCCAGCGCGATGCCAGCGGGCAGTTGGTGGGCTATACAGATCCCGCCGGGCACACCACGCTCTATCAACACAACCGGCGAGGCCAGGTACGCCAGCGCACCGACGCCCATGGTCGCCAGGTGCAGTTCGGCTACGACAGCTACGGGCGTCTGCAAGCGTTGGTCAATGAAAACGGTGAAAGCTATCGGTTTGCGTGGGATGCCGGCGATCGGCTGGCGGAACAGCAAGACCTCGACGGCAGCGCCAAGCGCTACGACTACGACCGGCTGGACAACATCACAGCGGTGACTGCCGTTCCAGCGCCTTATGGCAATGGCTTGGCGGTGGTCCCCGAAACGCCGCCAGCGCCCATCGTTCATCGGCTGGAGCGTGATGCGGTCGGCCGACTGGTCGCCAAGACCACCGACGATGGCCGCACTGAGTACAGCTACGATGCGGTGGATCAGCTCACGGCGGTCACCTTCACTGATCTGCAAGGCAATGCCCAGGCGTTGGGTTTCGCCTACGACGCTGTCGGCCAGTTGCTTGCCGAACAAAGTGCCGGCGGCAAGCTGCAACATCACTACGACGAACTCGGCAACCTGATCCAGACCCAACTGCCGGACGGGCGCTGGCTCAATCGCCTGTACTACGGCAGCGGCCACCTGCACCAGATCAACCTCGACGGCCAGGTCATCAGCGACTTCGAACGCGACCGCCTGCACCGAGAAGTGCTGCGCACCCAAGGCCAGCTCAGCACCCGCAGCGAATACGACCGCAGCGGCCGCCTGCGCTCACGCCAACGCCGCCTTAACAGCCAGCCATCGCTGATGCCTGCGGCGACGCAAAAGCAGTTCGAATACGACCCCGCCGACAACCTGATCGGCAAACTCGACCAGCAACCCGCGGCACAACACCGTCAACTGCTGCACTACGACGCCACCGGCCGCATCATCGCAAGCCAGGACAGCCTGCACGGCCAGCGCGAAACCTTCGCCTACGATGCCGCCGCCAACCTGCTCGACGGCCCGCAGACGGGCGCCGGGTTAGTGGTGCATAACAAGCTGCTGACGTATCAGGACAAACGTTATCGCTATGATGCGTTCGGACGGATGATCGAGAAGCGCAGCGCCAAGCGCGGCGTGCAGCGGTTTGTGTATGACGCAGAAAGCCGGTTGGTTGAAGTGCGTAATGAAAGCGGCAGCGTGGTCAGGATGGCGTATGACCCGTTGGGGCGACGGGTTGAAAAAACCGAGCATGGCAGCGATGGGTATCCGTTGGGGGAAACCCGGTTCATGTGGGATGGGCTGCGGTTGTTGCAGGAGCACAAGCACAGTCAAACCAGTCTTTATGTGTATGAAGACGACGGCGGCTATCAACCGTTGGCCCGCGTCGACGGTGACGGCCCACTGCAGAAAATTCGTTATTACCACAACGACCTGAACGGGTTGCCGGAGCAACTGACTGAAGCTGACGGACACAGCGTCTGGCAAGCGACTTATCGGGTGTGGGGCAACACGCTGGAAGAGGCGCGCGAGCCTTATTACATCGAGGAACAAAATCTACGGTTTCAGGGGCAGTATCTGGACCGGGAGACGGGGCTGCATTTCAATACGTTCAGGTTTTATGATCCGGAGATAGGACGTTTCACAACTCCTGATCCAATTGGACTGGAAGGAGGATTGAATACCTATGCCTACTCACCCAACCCATTTATGTGGTCAGACCCATTGGGTCTGGCGCCTTGCGCAAAGAAAGTGGATGCCTTGCGCAATGGGCCTCAAAAAACCGTTGTGAAGGTGAAAACCAAAAAAGAAGCGAATGAGCTATTGGCCGAAGCATTTCCTAATAGCCAAAAGGTCAGAGGCATTGGATCCCAGGACGCTCAAGGCATAAGAAAGAAAAACAAAATGGATCAATTTAAAAAGAGAGATGGGAAAGTTCGGTATCGAAAGGACTATCCTATCAACAAGGAAACCGGTCGAGTTTATGGTCACGATGACCCTAAAGGCACAGGGCATGGCGAGCTGCCACACGTCAACATTAAACGTGCCGACGGAACAATGGTTCGCATTGATATCACAGGGTAGAGAATGAATAATCTAATAGAAGCACTCAACGCTGGAAAGCGCCGCGGTTACGAGGAGATTCGCAAGATAGATGGGGGATCATTTATATTTCAATACGCCTTAAAAAAACAGAAAAATGTTTATCACACTTATTTCTTTTCAATCGAAGAGTCCAAAATTGATATGATCGAAGACAATGAGAATGAAGAACTTAAAACTTTTGAAAATTTAGACTCTGCACTGACTTACCTTACAAACAAGGGTGCAGAGATAGAAAAACTCTCAACAATTAAAAACAACCTGCCTTTTTAAGCAACGACTAAAAACGTCAAAAGGAAATCCCTGCAACAAAATTATTTGTATACTTTTCCAAGTCGATTACACGTCATAAATTTATGAGCGATAAACTCACGTTATTTTGTGAAAGTAAATACATGAGAAATCATTACTGCTTTGGAAAGCTAAAAAGCTCTGAGCTCGGCGCATGTGAAGACAAAGAATCTATCTATTTAGACATATCACACTCGACGCTATCAACCAGTCCAAGCCAAATCATTGAGACATTGATTGACCTCGAGCGATACTTAACTGTCCAGCACTACTACGTCGCACATAATTCTGTAATAACAAAAGGAAACCGCAGATTCTTTAGAGGTGAATTGATTAAAGCGTCAAAACAAGACCTTGTGGATTTTTGGAAGAGTGTAAATTAACAGGTGACTTGCGAGAGCTATTAATTGCCCCAATATTGCAATCTATTGATTGGCACGTCATTCATGTTACAGATGAAGCATTTTATCTGTACAAACAATCGCTATCGAAACCAATACTCTAGAAGCCTCTTAAACCAAAAAATGGGCACCCAACCCAGTCGGCGTGCCCATTTTTTCCCATCCCGCCTCCCTTCAGACGGTCCCGCGATTACGGGTTGACGCTGTCTTTGAGCGACTTGCCCGGCTTGAACGCAACGGTGTTGCTGGCCTTGATTTTCACTGGCTCACCGGTTTGCGGATTTTTGCCGGTGCGGGCGCCGCGGTGGCGTTGCAGGAAGGTGCCGAAGCCAACCAGGGTGACGCTGTCCTTGCGATGCAGGGCGCCGGTGATTTCTTCGAGAACGGCGTTGAGTACGCGGTTGGCCTGTTCTTTGGTGAGATCCGCTTTTTCAGCGATGGCGGCTGCGAGTTCTGGTTTACGCATAAGTGAAGCCTCTTTGACGGTTTTTTGTTGTTATGTCCGTGCTGCTCTCTTGTGGAGCAGCGCCCAAGGCGCCGCAGGCTCTACTCTGCGGCAGACGGGAGTGAGGATGGCATGCCCTCGCACGCTCCGCCAGTCTCGCGGCGACCTTTATAGAGGTAAGAACGTGCTGATTCCGACAGAACGACCGGTATTTACGCCAGTAACGGCGGAAGTTCTTTGTTCAGGGCCAGTTTTTCCATCACGGCGCTGCCGGTCAGGGCGTAGCCGAGCAGGCGGCCGCTGGCGTCGCGGCACAAGGCCTTGATGTCGGCGCCCTGCCCTTCGACGCTCCACACGCCTTCGGTGCCGCGTGGCGGTGGGGAAACCACCAGCGGGCAGATCGGGGTTTTCACGGTGATCGGCATCGGCCCGTAGCTCACGGCCGTGGCGTTGCCGGCCAGGGTCTGGGCCAGGGCGCGGGCGCAGCTCATCAGCGGCATCACATAAAGCAGGTTCAGGCCATCGACCTCGGCGCAGTCGCCCAGCGCGTAGATGTTGGCGTGGGAAGTCTTGAGGTGGCGGTCGACCATGATTCCACGGTTGATTTGCAGGCCGGCGGCGGCAGCCAGGTCCACCCGTGGGCGCAGGCCGATGGCCGAGACCACCAGGTCGCAGTGAATCACTTCACCGTCGGACAGGTGCGCTTCCAGGCCATCAGCCGTGCGCTGCAGGCGATTGAGCACCGGGCCCAGGTGGAAACGCGCGCCGAGGCCTTCCAGCCCGGCTTGCACGGCGGCGGCTGCCGCCGGGTGCAGCAGGGTCGGCATGACCTGCTCGCACGGCGCCACCAGGTCGATTTCGTAGCCGCCGAGGATCAGGTCGTTGGCGAACTCACAGCCGATCAGGCCGGCGCCGAGCAGTAGCACCCGGCGTTTGCCGGCGGCGGCGGCGCGAAAGCGCGCGTAATCTTCGAGGTCGTTGATGGGGAAAATCAGCTCAGCCGCGTCGCCTTCAACCGGGACACGCACGGTTTCTGCGCCCCAAGCCAGGATCAGGTCGCGGTAGATTACCGCTTCCTCGCCGATCCACAGGCGTTTGTGGCCCGGGTCGATGCCGCTGATGCGGGTGTGGGTGCGCACTTCGGCCTTGAGTTGCTCGGCCATGGCGCCCGGTTCGGCCATGCTCAGGCCGTCGGCTTCCTTGTTCTTGCCAAAGCCGGTGGAGAGCATGGGCTTGGAGTAGGAGCGCCCGTCATCTGCGGTGATCAGCAGCAACGGGGTCTCGCTGTCGAGCTTGCGAAACTCCCGGGCCACGTTGTAACCGGCCAATCCTGTGCCGATGATCACGACAGGTGCGTTCATTCCTTTCTCCTTGAAGTACATTTCAAAAATCGATGATTAACCGATTTCGATCATTTCGAAATCCATTTTGCCCACGCCGCAGTCCGGGCACAGCCAGTCTTCCGGAACGTCCTGCCACAGGGTGCCCGGTGCGATACCGTCATCCGGCCAGCCGTCTTTTTCGTCATAGATCAGGCCGCAGACTACACATTGCCACTTCTTCATTACTTGCTTCCTCAGGGTCCAGGCATCTTGGCCGACGGTCGATAGACCAACGTTGCCGTGCGGCTCAGGGCGTTTTGTACTGATCGGAGCCGGCAGATGCAAGCATGTTCGGCGCAAACGGCCGGTTCAGCCCGGCAAAAGCTCAGGATGCCATGGTAAGCTCGCCGCCTCTTTTGCTGCCAATACTGACTCACCGTGCCGCACTCAATCGCCCCTCCCGATGCTTGCCAATGGCTGACCCAGAGCCTTCTGAGCCCACTGCCAGCGCCCTTGACCCTTGACTGGCTGTTCGACGAAGGCTCGCTGACGCGGCGGCTGACGGGGCTGTCCGACGATGGCTTCAGCGTGACGCCGCTGTTCGAAGGCTGGCAGCCGTTGCGCGACGATGAATGCGCGGCGCTGAGCCTGGCCCCGGCCACTGTCGGTTGGGTGCGCGAGGTGTATCTGCGCGGCCATGGTCAGCCGTGGGTGTTCGCGCGCAGCGTGGCGGCGCGCAGTGCCTTGCAAGGCGACGGGTTGCACATGGACGAACTGGGCAGCCGTTCGCTGGGCGAGTTGCTGTTTTGCGACCACGCCTTCACCCGCCAGGCCATCGAGGTGTGCCACTACCCACGGCAATGGCTGCCGACCGCGGACCAGGCCGACGGGTTGTGGGGCCGCCGCTCGCGCTTTGAACGCGGGCAGCTGAGCGTGCTGGTGGCGGAAATTTTCCTGCCGAGTTTCTGGCAGGCGTTGCATGACCGTGCGGAGAACTGCTGATGTATCAACGTCTGCTCAAGTCCCTGAACCACCTGAACCCCAGGGCCTGGGATTTCATTCAATTGACCCGCATGGACAAGCCCATCGGCATCTACCTGCTGTTGTGGCCGACGCTGTGGGCGCTGTGGATTGCCGGCAAGGGCTCGCCGTCCTTGCTCAATATCGTGATCTTCGTGCTCGGCGTGGTGCTGACCCGCGCCGGCGGCTGTGTGATCAATGACTGGGCCGACCGCAAGGTCGACGGTCACGTGAAACGCACCGAACAACGCCCACTGGTGAGCGGCAAGATCAGTTCCAAAGAGGCGCTGGTGTTTTTTGCGGTGCTGATGGGCATCAGCTTCCTGTTGGTGTTGCTGACCAACGCCACCACCATCCTGCTGTCACTCGGCGGCCTGGCGTTGGCGGCGAGCTACCCGTTCATGAAGCGTTACACCTATTACCCGCAGGTGGTATTGGGCGCGGCGTTTTCGTGGGGCATGCCGATGGCGTTCACCGCTGAGACCGGTCACCTGCCTGCCACGGCGTGGCTGCTGTACATCGCCAACCTGTTGTGGACGGTGGGCTATGACACGTATTACGCGATGACCGACCGCGACGACGACTTGAAGATCGGCGTGAAATCCACTGCCATTCTGTTCGGCGATGCCGACCGCGTGATCATCCTCACCTTGCAAGGCCTGTCGCTGGTCTGCCTGGTGCTGGCGGGTATGCGGTTCGAGCTGGGCGGCTGGTTCCACCTGGGGTTGCTGGCGGCGGCAGGCTGCTTTGCCTGGGAGTTCTGGTACACCCGCGACAGGGACCGCATGAAATGCTTCAAGGCGTTTTTGCACAACCACTGGGCCGGGTTGGCGATTTTTGTCGGGATTGTGGCGGACTACGCGTTCCGTTGACCCTGTGGCGAGCGGGCTTGTCGTGGCGAGCGGGCTCGCCCCGCGTTGGCGCGCGCAGCGGCCCTCTCAGGGCCACTGTGTTTCGTCAGAAAGCCCGAGGCGTCAGGTTTTGGGGCTGCTTCGCAGCCCAACGCGGGGCAAGCCCGCTCGCCACAACAAGCCCTCAAACCATAACAAGCCTGTTAGCCCTAACAGGCCTGCTCGCCACAATTAGCTCACTGGCCGCTAAGCGATCAGGGCTTGGCGACCTTCCAGGCACCGTCCATTTTGCCTTCACCGGTCATGTCACCGGCCTTTTTGTCCATCACGAAGGTGTAAAGCGGCTTGCCGCTGTAGGCCCATTGGCTTTTTTGGTCATCACGGGTGATCACGGTCCACTTGCCCATTGGCTTGTCGGTGGATTCGGCCATCAACGGCGGCCAGTTGGTGGCGCACTTGTCGTTGCACATGGACTTGCCATCGGCGTCTTTGGCAAAGGTGTAGAGCGTCATGCCCTTGTGGTCCACCAACATGCCGTCTTTGGTCATCGCAGGGTCTGCCGCGAATGCCAGTGTCGGTAGCGTCAACGCAGCCGTTACCAGCAGGGCTTTCCAGGAAAAAGTACTTTGAGTCATCGGAACCTTCCTTTTGTGGTTGTCAGGATTCGGACCCAAAGGGTAGTCCAGAGTGCCGAGAATTGCCCAAGCGACTAAATTACTGTCACACGACTGCAATAATTCCGTTATCTAATGCGGCGCAAGACAGTTAAATGACAAGAGGATTTAGGCATGGTTGGCAGGAGCATTCTGATCGTTGACGACGAAGCGCCCATTCGCGAGATGATCGCCGTTGCGTTGGAAATGGCCGGCTATGACTGCCTGGAGGCGGAGAACTCCCAGCAGGCCCATGCCATTATCGTCGACCGCAAGCCGGACCTGATCCTGCTGGACTGGATGCTGCCCGGCACCTCCGGCATCGAGCTGGCCCGCCGCCTCAAGCGTGACGAGCTGACCGGGGACATCCCGATCATCATGCTCACCGCCAAAGGCGAAGAGGACAACAAGATCCAGGGCCTGGAAGTCGGCGCCGATGACTACATCACCAAGCCGTTTTCGCCACGCGAGCTGGTTGCCCGCCTGAAGGCCGTGCTGCGCCGTGCTGGCCCTACCGATGGCGAAGCGCCGATCGAAGTCGACGGCCTGATTCTGGACCCGATCAGCCACCGCGTGACCATCGATGGCAAGCCAGCCGAGATGGGCCCGACCGAATACCGTCTGCTGCAATTTTTCATGACCCACCAGGAA
This sequence comes from Pseudomonas sp. RGB, assembly GCF_007713445.1. Classification (NCBI taxonomy): domain Bacteria; kingdom Pseudomonadati; phylum Pseudomonadota; class Gammaproteobacteria; order Pseudomonadales; family Pseudomonadaceae; genus Pseudomonas; species Pseudomonas sp. RGB. The sequence continues at coordinate 529,470 of NZ_VMSH01000001.1, forward strand.
CGCGCCTACACCCGTGGCCAACTGCTGGACCAGGTGTGGGGCGGCAACGTGTACGTGGAAGAGCGCACCGTCGACGTGCATATCCGCCGCCTGCGCAAAGCCTTGGGCGATGCCTACGAGAATCTGGTACAAACCGTGCGCGGCACCGGCTACCGCTTTTCCACCAAAGGCTGAGCCAGCCCTTCCCTTTCCTTAACAGCTGACAAGGACGCATGTTTAAGTGAACCAGAACTGGCATGGCACCCTGATCCGCCACATGCTGTTATTGATCACCGGCTGCCTGGTGGTCGGCCTGGTCAGCGGCCAATACGGCTGGAGCCTGGCCGTCGGCATCGGTCTGTACCTGGGCTGGACCCTCAAACAGCTGCTGCGCCTGCATGAATGGCTGCGCCAGCACAAACCCGACGAAGCACCACCCGACGGCTACGGCCTGTGGGGCGAGGTGTTCGACAGCATCTACCACTTGCAACGTCGCGACCAGCGCGTTCGCGGGCGCCTGCAGGCGGTGATCGACCGGGTGCAGGAGTCCACCGCCGCGCTCAAGGACGCGGTGATCATGCTCGACAGCGATGGCAACCTGGAATGGTGGAACCGTGCCGCCGAAACCCTGCTGGGCCTCAAGACGCCCCAGGACAGCGGCCAGCCGGTGACCAACCTGGTGCGTCACCCGCGCTTCAAGGAGTACTTCGAGCAGGACAATTACGAAGAAGCCCTGGAAATCCCCTCGCCCACCAATGACCGCGTGCGCATCCAGCTGTACCTGACGCGCTACGGCAACAACGAGCACCTGATGCTGGTGCGCGATGTGACCCGCATCCACCAGCTGGAACAGATGCGCAAAGACTTCGTTGCCAACGTCTCCCACGAGCTGCGCACGCCATTGACGGTGATCTGCGGCTACCTGGAGACGCTGCTGGACAACGTCGACGAGATCAACCCGCGCTGGAGCCGCGCCCTGCAGCAAATGCAGCAGCAAGGCTCGCGCATGCAGACGCTGCTCAACGACCTGCTGTTGCTGGCCAAGCTTGAGGCCACCGATTACCCGTCGGACAACCATCCCGTCGCCGTGCAGAGCCTGTTGCAGACCATCAAGAACGACGCCCAGGCGCTTTCCGGCGAACGCGGGCAGCAGATCACCCTGGAAGCCGACCCGTTGGTGCTGCTCAAAGGCAGCGAGGGCGAGTTGCGCAGCGCGTTTTCCAACCTGGTGTTCAACGCCGTGAAGTACACCCAGGACAAGGGCAATATCCGCATTCGCTGGTGGGCCGATGAACACGGCGCACACCTGAGCGTGCAGGACTCCGGCATCGGCATCGACGCCAAACACTTGCCGCGCCTGACCGAGCGTTTCTACCGTGTGGACTCCAGCCGTAACTCCAACACCGGCGGCACCGGGCTGGGCCTGGCCATCGTCAAGCATGTGCTGTTGCGCCATCGCGCACGGCTGGAAATCAGCAGCGTGCTGGGGCATGGCAGCACGTTTACCTGCCACTTTCCGCCGACGCAGGTGACCCGTTCGCGGCTGGTCGGGAATGATGAATAACCTGAGAACGATGGCGGGCTAAGTGTGGGAGCTGGCTTGCCTGCGATGGCGGTGGGTCAGCTGAACATACCCCCAACTGACAGTCCGCTATCGCAGGCAAGCCAGCTCCCACATTGGATTTGGATCGTTTCTGCAGGCCCCGCCCGGCAGCGGGCACTAGGCAAGCGCCCCGTCAGCCGCTACATTGGCCGACTTGCGCCTGCCTTTCAGGCACTTCTGTCACTCCTTATTGAACACACGGAACCTGCAAAACCCCATCATGGACCCTTCCCCTGGCATCACCCTCGCTACACTCTTCGCCGACTTCGGCATGATTCTTTTTGCACTGATCCTGGTACTGCTCAACGGTTTCTTCGTTGCGGCGGAATTCGCCATGGTCAAACTGCGCGCCACCCGGGTCGAGGCCATCGCCCACAAGAACGGCTGGCGCGGGCAGATCCTGCGCACCGTGCACAGCCAGCTCGACGCCTACCTGTCGGCCTGCCAGCTGGGCATCACCCTCGCCTCCCTGGGCCTGGGCTGGGTCGGTGAGCCGGCTTTTGCGCATATCCTCGAGCCGTTGCTGGGCGCGGTGGGCGTAGAGTCGCCGGAAGTGATCAAGGGCGTGTCGTTCTTTGCCGCCTTCTTTGTGATCTCCTACCTGCACATCGTGGTGGGTGAATTGGCCCCTAAATCCTGGGCCATCCGCAAACCCGAGTTGCTGTCGCTGTGGACCGCGGTGCCGTTGTACCTGTTCTACTGGGCGATGTACCCGGCGATTTACCTGCTCAACGCCAGCGCAAACGCGATTTTGCGTATTGCCGGCCAAGGCGAGCCTGGCCCGCACCATGAGCACCATTACAGCCGTGAAGAACTCAAGCTGATCCTGCACTCCAGCCGTGGCCAGGACCCGAGCGACCAAGGCATGCGTGTACTCGCCTCCGCCGTGGAAATGGGCGAACTGGAAGTGGTGGACTGGGCCAACTCTCGCGAAGACCTGGTCACTCTGGACTTCAACGCCCCGCTCAAGGAAATCCTCGCGCTGTTCCGCCGCCACAAATTCAGCCGCTACCCGGTGTATGACGCGGTGCGCAATGAGTTTGTCGGCCTGCTGCACATCAAGGATTTGCTGCTGGAACTGGCGGCACTGGACCACATCCCCGAGTCGTTCAACCTGGCCGAGCTGACCCGCCCGCTGGAGCGCGTATCGCGCCATATGCCGTTGTCGCAGTTGCTGGAGCAGTTCCGCAAAGGCGGCGCGCACTTTGCTCTGGTAGAGGAAGCCGACGGCAAGATCATCGGCTACCTGACCATGGAAGACGTGCTGGAAGTGCTGGTCGGCGATATCCAGGACGAACACCGCAAGGCCGAGCGCGGCATCCTCGCCTACCAGCCGGGCAAACTGCTGGTGCGTGGCGACACGCCGCTGTTCAAGGTAGAACGCCTGCTGGGCGTCGACCTGGACCACATCGAAGCCGAAACCCTCGCCGGGCTGATCTACGACACCCTCAAGCGCGTGCCGGAAGAGGAAGAAGTGCTGGAGGTTGAAGGCTTGCGAATCATCATCAAGAAGATGAAAGGGCCGAAGATCGTGCTGGCCAAGGTGCTGTTGCTGGATTGATCAGATAGAGCGCGGGGGGTGAGCAACTCGCCCCCGCGTCGATGATCAGGCCGGCAGCGGGGAGAAGCAGATATCGACTTCCAACTGCGCTGCGGCAGACAAATTGACCAATGCGTCCAGCGAGAACTTGTCGATCTTGCCATTGAGGACGTCATTGAGCCGAGGCTGGCTGATATTGAGCCGCTCAGCGGCCGCTTTCTGAGAGAGCTCCCAACTGCGGATGGTGTTGCACAACGCCAGCAGCAACTTTGAGCGCAGGCGCATATTGGTGGCTTGCTGGGGAGTGTCCTCCAGAGCATCCCAGACGTTGCTGAAGCGTTCGGTGTGAATTTTTGGGTCTGTCATAGGCTTAACCTAACTCCTGCAATCTGGCACGCGCCAGTTCGATATCGCGCTCTTCGGTTTTCTGGGTGGTTTTGCGCAGCGCGTGCAACACATAGACAGCCTCTGGGCGATTGACCACATAGAACACTCGAAACGCGCCTGATTGCTCAGTGATCCGAATCTCACTGACGCCCCGTCCGATAGTTCTCATGGGCTTGCAATCAAAAGGCTGTTCGCCCTGTTGCAGAAGATCCAACTGAAAACCGGCTGCCCTTCGGGCGTCGAGAGGAAACTCCTTGAGATCCTTGAGTGAGCTTCCTGGAAACACCACATCCTTGTGCCTGGGCATTGGCTTCTCCTTTGCTGGAAAGAAAAAGCGTAATAGACGATTCAGGCCATGGCGGTGGAGCTTTGTTTCAAGGCATAGCAAAAGCTCGATAACACTGATGCGTTATCGAGAGCCTATATCGAAACAGATATAAATCAAGCCAAGCACCGGGAATCAGACGGTCGGTTGATTCCCGTTATGCAGTCAATCACGCACCCGGCACAAAGTGCTTCTGCGCCGTGCCGCGTGCGATCAGGCGGGAGATGTAGTCGAGTTTCTGCGCGTCCTGGTCGATAAACCGGAAGGTCAGTTGCAGCCAGTCGCTGTCGGGCTTGGGCTCGTAGGCGACGACGGCGTGCAGGTAGCCGTTGAGACGTGCCACTTCGGCGTTGTCGCCTTGCTCAAGGTCGAGCACCGCGCTTTCCAGTACCTGCGGCAGGACTTCACCGCGACGCACCACCAGCAGCGCTTCCTTGATGCTCAGCGCCTTGATCACGCATTGCTGAGTGCCGCTGGACAGGCGCAGCTGCCCTTGGCCACGGCCGCCGGCCGGCGCTGCCGCTGGCGTTTGCACCGGCGGGCTGTTGAGCAGGCCTTTGCTTGGCTCAGCCACCGGCGCCGGTTTGACGGCTTCAGGCTTGCCGCCGGTCAGGGCACTCAGGGAGTCGTTGCCGAAGGCCGAATTCATTTTGGTCGGCGCACTGGCGATCAGCGCGTCGAGGCGGCCGATCTTGTGCAGGGCCTGCTTGACCTTGTTCAGCAATTGCTCGTTGGTGAACGGCTTGCTGACGTAGCCGGAGACGCCGGCCTGAATGGCCTGCACCACATTTTCCTTGTCGCCACGGCTGGTCACCATCACAAACGGCATGGCTTTGAGATGGGCCTGCTCGCGGCACCAGGTCAGCAACTCCAGGCCCGACATCTCGGGCATTTCCCAGTCGCACAGCACCAGGTCGAAGGTCTCGCGCATCAGGATGGATTGCGCCTTTTTGCCGTTCACCGCATCTTCGATCTTGATCCCCGGAAAGTAGTTGCGCAGGCACTTCTTCACCAGGTCGCGGATAAACGAGGCGTCGTCCACCACCAATACACTGACTTTACTCATCGACCCTTCATCCTATAAAAACTTCGGCACGCAAAACGCCTGACTGATGGCATTTTGCCAAAACTCGCGATTCACAGAAGGACTTTATCGTTCCTGCCGCGCAAAAAATTCAGATGCCGCAAACGAAAACGCCCGACCAAAGGCCGGGCGTTAATTTCTCGGGCAACCTTACTTATCGTCAGATTCGCCCGGAACATTAGGGATTTGATCGGCCGTGCCTTCAACTTCGGCTTTCATGCGCTTGAGGCCCATGTGCCGCACGTCGGTACCGCGTACCAGGTAAATGACCAGTTCCGAGATATTGCGCGCGTGGTCGCCGATACGCTCCAGCGAACGCAGCACCCAGATGATGTTCAAGACCCGCGAGATAGAGCGCGGGTCTTCCATCATGTAGGTGGCCAGCTCGCGCAGTGCGGTCTTGTATTCGCGGTCGATGGTCTTGTCGTACTGCGCTACCGACAATGCCAGCTCGGCGTCGAAGCGCGCAAAAGCGTCGAGGGCATCGCGCACCATGTTGCGCACCTGGTCGCCGATGTGGCGCACTTCCACGTAGCCGCGCGGCGCTTCGCCTTCTTCGCACAACTGGATGGCGCGACGGGCGATCTTGGTGGCTTCGTCACCGATGCGCTCCAGGTCGATCACCGACTTGGAAATGCTGATGATCAAACGCAAGTCGGAGGCCGCCGGCTGGCGACGCGCCAGAATGCGCAGGCATTCTTCGTCGATGTTGCGTTCCATCTGGTTGATCTGGTCATCAATCTCACGCACCTGCTGGGCCAGGCCCGAGTCGGCCTCGATCAGCGCGGTGACGGCGTCGTTGACTTGCTTCTCCACCAGCCCGCCCATCGCCAGGAGGTGGCTGCGCACTTCCTCAAGCTCGGCGTTGAACTGCGCGGAGATGTGATGGGTAAGGCCTTCTTTGCTAATCATGGGTTTGCTCCGCAAAAGCTGTAAGCCGCAGGCTACAAGCTGCAAGCTGATGTGTGTCGTTGATCAAACTGCTTTTACTTGCCGCTTGAAACGTGCGGCGTGCAGCTGGGGCTAGCCATAGCGACCGGTGATGTAGTCTTCGGTCTGCTTCTTCGCCGGGTTGGTGAACAGGGTATCGGTGTCGCCAAATTCCACCAGCTTGCCCATGTACATGAACGCGGTGTAGTCGGAAACCCGCGCCGCCTGTTGCATGTTGTGGGTCACGATGACGATGGTGAACTTGGATTTGAGTTCGTAGATCAGCTCTTCGACTTTCAATGTGGAGATCGGGTCGAGTGCCGAGCACGGTTCGTCGAGCAGCAGTACTTCCGGCTCCACGGCGATGGTGCGGGCGATCACCAGACGTTGCTGCTGGCCGCCGGACAAACCGAGGGCCGACTCGTGCAGGCGGTCCTTGACCTCATCCCACAGTGCCGCGCCTTTGAGCGCCCATTCAACGGCCTCGTCGAGGATGCGTTTCTTGTTGATGCCCTGGATGCGCAGGCCGTAGACCACGTTTTCGTAGATGGTCTTGGGGAACGGGTTGGGCTTCTGGAACACCATGCCCACCCGGCGGCGCAGCTCGGCCACGTCCTCGCCCTTGCGGTAGATGTTGGTGCCGTAGAGGTTGATCGCGCCTTCTACACGGCAACCGTCGACCAGGTCGTTCATGCGGTTGAAGGTGCGCAGCAACGTCGACTTGCCACAGCCTGACGGGCCGATGAAGGCGGTCACGCGCTGCTTGGGGATGTTCATGCTGACGTCGAACAGCGCCTGCTTTTCACCGTAGTACAGGCTCAGGCCCGGCACTTCGATGGCCACGGTTTCCTGGGCCAGGCTCAGGCTCTGCTTGTCGCGCCCCAGGGCCGACATGTTGATGCCGTGGGTGTGGGTTTCGTGTTGCATGGGATGCTCCCTGTGCTACCAATTCGTTTGGTTGAACCGCCGGGGCGGTTTACTCAAAAATCTGTGTGTGACGCGATTAAGTGTGGGAGCTGGCTTGCCTGCGATGGCATCACCGCGGCGTACCTGTTCAACCGAGTTGCCTGCATCGCAGGCAAGCCAGCTCCCACATTGGGCCGTGTTAACTGTCCAGCGCCTTGTATTTTTCGCGCAGGTGGTTACGAATCCACACCGCCGACAAGTTGAGCGTGGCGATCACCAGCACCAGCAGCAAGGCGGTGGCGTACACCAGTGGCCGGGCGGCTTCGACGTTGGGGCTCTGGAAGCCGACGTCATAAATATGGAAGCCCAGGTGCATGATTTTCTGGTCCAGGTGCAGGTACGGGTAGTTGCCGTCCAGCGGCAGCGACGGCGCCAGTTTCACTACACCCACCAGCATCAGCGGCGCCACTTCACCGGCGGCGCGGGCCACGGCGAGGATCATGCCGGTCATCATCGCCGGGCTGGCCATCGGCAGCACGATCTTCCACAGCGTTTCCGCCTTGGTCGCGCCCAGTGCCAGCGAGCCTTCACGTACGGTGCGAGGAATCCGCGCCAGGCCTTCTTCGGTGGCCACAATCACCACCGGCACCGCCAGCAGCGCCAGGGTCAGCGAGGCCCAGAGCAGGCCCGGCGTACCGAACGTGGGTGCCGGCAGGGCTTCGGCGAAGAACAGACGGTCAACCGAGCCACCCAGCACATACACAAAGAAGCCCAGGCCGAACACACCGTAGACAATCGCCGGTACGCCCGCCAGGTTGTTCACCGCAATGCGGATAATCCGCGTCAGGGTGTTCTGCTTGGCGTATTCACGCAGGTACACCGCCGCCAGTACACCGAACGGCGTCACGATCATCGCCATGATCAGGGTCATCATCACGGTGCCGAAAATCGCCGGGAAGATCCCGCCTTCGGTGTTGGCTTCCCGTGGGTCATCGCTGAGGAATTCCCAGACCTTGCTGAAGTAGAAGCCGACCTTGGTCATCGTGCCCATGGCGTTCGGCTGGTAGGCGTGCACCACTTTGCCGATGCCGATTTCCACTTCTTTGCCGTTAGCGTCGCGCGCCGTCAAGCTGTCGCGGTTGAACTGGGTGTGCAGGTCCGCCAGGCGCGCTTCGATGTCCTTGTAGCGGTTGTTCAGTTCTGCGCGGCCCGAGTCCATATCAGCTTGGGCGGTAGCGTCGAGCTTGCCTTCCAGCTCCAGCTTGCGGCCGTGCAGGCGGATACGCTCCAGCCCGGCGTTGATCGCGCCGATGTCGGTTTTTTCCAGACTCTTGAGTTGCGCAGCCAGCTTGTTCACGCGGTCAACGCGGGCCTGCAGCTCCGGCCACGCGGCTTCGCCTTCGGCGATGACCTTGCCGTCCTGTTTGACGTTGACCAGGGTGCCGTAGAAGTTGCCCCACTCACGCCGCTCGATGGCCATCAGGTTGGCCGGCTTGGTCTGGTCCTTGAGCCACTCGCCGACGATCCAGGTGAAGTCGTTGCCGTTCAGGTCGCGGTTGCCGACCTTGATCAGCTCGCGGGTCATGAACTCCGGGCCCTGGTCGGGCACCGGCAGGCCAGCGCTTTTCAGGCGCTCGCGTGGCACTTCTTCCTTCTGCACCACTTCGCCGATGACGATATGGTTTTCCTGGCCCGGCACGTTGTAGTTGGCCTGGATCAGGTCGGCCGGCCAGAAGTGGCCCAGGCCACGCACGGCAATCACGGCCAGCAAACCAATGGTCATGATGACCGCGATGGACACCGCGCCACCGCTGATCCAGACGCCAGGGGCGCCGCTCTTGAACCATCCATTCAGGGAGTTCTGTTTCACAGACTTCTACCTTTCTTAAAGCGACGAGTATTTCTTGCGCAGACGCTGACGAATCAGCTCGGCGAGGGTGTTCATGATGAAGGTGAACAACAGCAGCACGAGCGCCGAGAGGAACAGCACGCGGTAGTGGCTGCCGCCGACTTCCGACTCGGGCATTTCCACCGCGACGTTAGCCGCCAGGGTGCGCAGGCCTTCGAACAGGTTCATCTCCATCACCGGGGTGTTACCGGTGGCCATCAACACGATCATGGTTTCACCGACCGCACGGCCCATGCCGATCATCAGCGCCGAGAAAATCCCCGGGCTGGCAGTCAGGATGACGACGCGGGTCATGGTCTGCCATGGCGTGGCGCCCAGGGCCAACGAGCCCAGGGTCAGGCCGCGCGGCACGCTGAACACGGCGTCTTCGGCGATGGAGTAGATGTTCGGGATCACCGCAAAACCCATGGCCAGGCCGACTACCAGAGCGTTGCGCTGGTCGTAGGTGATGCCCAGGTCGTGGGAGATCCACATGCGCATGTCGCCGCCAAAGAACCAGGTTTCCAGGTACGGGCTCATGTACAGCGAGAGCCAGCCCACAAACAGGATCACCGGGATCAGGATCGCGCTTTCCCAGCCATCGGGAACGCGCAGGCGGATCGACTCAGGCAGGCGACTGAAGACAAAACCGGCCACCAGAATGCCAATCGGCAGCAGCATCAACAGGCTGAAAATCCCCGGCAGGTGCCCTTCGACATACGGCGCCAGGAACAGGCCGGCGAAGAAGCCGAGGATCACCGTCGGCATCGCTTCCATCAGTTCGATCACCGGCTTGACCTTGCGGCGCAGGCTCGGGGCCATGAAGTAGGCGGTGTAGATCGCGGCGGCCACTGCCAGTGGTGCGGCCAGCAACATGGCGTAGAACGCGGCCTTCAGGGTACCGAAGGTCAGCGGCGCCAGGCTCATCTTGGGTTCGAAATCAGTGTTGGCGGCGGTCGATTGCCAGACGTATTTAGGCTCGTCGTAGTTTTCGTACCAGACCTTGCTCCACAACGCGCTCCAGGACACTTCCGGGTGCGGGTTGTCCAGCAGCAGCGGTTGCAGCTTGCCGCCCGCTTCGACGATGACGCGGTTGGCGCGTGGCGACAGGCCGAACACGCCTTGGCCATCGACCACCGGGTCGACCAGCAGCGTGCGGTGCGCGGTGCTGTGGAACACGCCGAACTTGCCGGATGCGTCGAGGGCGGTGAAGCCTTTGCGACGTTCTTCAGCGGTGATTTCAACGATAGGCGCGGTGCCCATCTGGAAGGTACGGATCTGTTTCAGGCGTTGCTCGCCGTCTGGGTCACGGGCCATGAACCACTGGGCCAGGCCGCCTTTGGAGTTACCCACGATCAGCGAGATACCACCCACCAGCTGAGTGCTGGCGGTGATTTCGGCGTTGCCGTCTTCGAGCAGTTTGTAGCGACCGTTGAGACTCTTGTCGCGCAGGCTGAAGACGTCGGCAAGGGCACGACCGTTGATCACGTACAGCCACTGCTGGCGTGGGTCGATGAATATAGCCTTAACCGGCTCGGTCATTTGCGGCAGCTCGATACGCTTCTGCTCGCTGGTGACTTCGCCAGTCATCATGTTTTCTTCGCGGCTCAGGCTCAGCACGTTCAAGTAGGAACCTGCGGAACCGGCAACGACCAGCGAGGAATCGGTGGCGTTAAGTGCGACGTGCTCCAGCGGGCGACCTTGCTCGTCGAGCACGATCGGCGTTTCGCCGTAAGGATATTCAATGGCCGGGGTGATGGTTTTCTTGCCGTCCGGGTAGGACACCTTATAAGTGTGGCGGAACACCAGGGACTGGCCATTCGACAAACCCAGGATCACCAGCGGGCTGCCCGGCTGGTCTTCACCAATGGACGCAACGCTGGCGCCTGCCGGCAGCGGCAAGTCGACACGCTTGAGTTCAGCCCCCGTGTCCACATCAAAGAACAGCGCCTGGCCCTTGTCGGAAACCCGCATGGCAACCTGGTTCTGCTCTTCGAGGGAGATCATCAACGGCTTGCCGGCGTCCTGCATCCAGGCGGGCGTCAGCGCATCTTCCTTGGTCAGCGAGGCGCCCTGGAACAGTGGCGCGACGACGTAGGCAAGAAAGAAGAAAATCAGGGTAATGGCGCCGAGGACGGCGAGGCCGCCGATCAACACGTACCAACGGGTCAGGCGATCCTTGAGCGCGCGAATGCGGCGCTTGCGTTGCAGCTCAGGCGTATTGAAATCAATGCGCTTGGGGGGAGAAGTCGTCGTCATGGTGGAATTGGCCAGATCATTCATGCGCACACCCTAGCGATCCTGTATGACAGAAAGATGACAATGCAGTGACGCAGCAAAGCCGCCGCGTAGCAGAGCTGGCAGCGGACTGAAAAATTAGGGGTGTAGACGGTTTAATGTGAGAGCGGGCTTGCCCGCGATGGCATCAATGCGGTCTCAACGCTACACCGCGTCGCCAGCATCGCGGGCAAGCCCGCTCCCACACAAAAGCATGCATCTACACCAGGTCTTGCAGGCTTAGTTGCCTTCTTTCAAACCCAGGTCAGCCAGGGCCTTGGCGGCCACTTTGGCTGGCAGCGGGATGTAGCCGTCTTTGACGACCACTTCCTGGCCCTGTTTGGACAGAACCAGCTTCACGAACTCAGCTTCCAGCGGAGCCAGAGGCTTGTTCGGAGCTTTGTTGACGTACACGTAGAGGAAGCGCGACAGCGGGTATTTGCCGTTCAGGGCGTTTTCTTCGCTGTCTTCGATGAAGTCAGTGCTGCCTTTCTTGGCCAGGGCCACGGTCTTCACGCTGGCGGTTTTGTAACCGATGCCCGAGTAACCGATGCCGTTCAGCGAGGAGCTGATCGACTGCACAACCGACGCCGAACCTGGTTGTTCGTTCACGTTAGGTTTGTAGTCGCCTTTGCACAGGGCTTCTTCCTTGAAGTAGCCGTAGGTGCCGGATACCGAGTTACGACCGAACAGTTGCACCGGCTTGTTGGCCAGGTCGCCGGTCACACCCAGGTCGCCCCAGGTTTTGACATCAGCTTTGGCGCCGCACAGACGCGTCGAGGAGAAGATCGCGTCGACTTGTTCCATGGTCAGGTGCTGGATCGGGTTGTCCTTGTGCACGAACACGGCCAGGGCATCCACAGCCACCGGGATAGCGGTTGGCTTGTAGCCGTATTTCTGCTCGAAGGCCGCCAGTTCGGTGTCCTTCATCTTGCGGCTCATCGGGCCCAGGTTGGAGGTGCCTTCAGTCAGCGCAGGCGGTGCAGTGGCGGAGCCGGCAGCCTGAATCTGGATGTTGACGTTCGGGTATTCCTTTTTATAGGACTCAGCCCACAGGGTCATCAGGTTAGCCAGGGTGTCGGAACCAACGCTGGACAGGTTGCCCGATACACCGGTGGTCTTGGCGTAAGCCGGAATTGCCGGGTCAACACCAGCGGCTACCGCGTTAGCGGTCGCAACGCCAGCAGCGACAAAAGTCATTGCCGCCATCAAACGTTTCAGTTTCATGCCTTGCTCCTAGCAGATAGGGATAGTTGGATCGGGGCCAAGTATCGGTAGGCCGTGTGAACACTCTATGTCCGCAATGTGACAATTAGATGAAAGGCCAGCATTTGTGAAAAACCTGACAGGAAGGGGAAAGATCAGTAAATCCGGGACTTGCGAGGAGGTTGAAGCGCATGAAGCGGTGTTTCAGAAATACTCTGTAATCGTTGGCCAACCACAAACCCTGTGGCGAGCGAATGCCCTCGCCACAGCGTCATTGCAGGGTTTTAGCGCCCGCGCTTCCACAGGTAGCCACCCACCAGCATCCCCATCACACACAGCACGGCGACATAGTAGGCCGGGCCCATCGGGCTTTCCTTCATCAGCAGCGACACCGCCAGCGGCGTCAAACCACCAAACACGGCGTAGGCGACGTTGTAGGAGAACGACAACCCGCTGAAACGCACCACCGGCGGGAAGGCTTTCACCATCACGTAAGGCACCACGCCGATCACCCCGACAAACAGCCCGGTCAGGGTGTACAGCGGGAAAAGCCAGTTCGGGTGATCGATCAGGCTGTGGTACAGCGTCCACGACGTTGCCAACAGCAACAGGCAACCGATGACCAGCACGCGGCCAGCGCCAAAACGATCAGCCAGGGCGCCGGAAGCGATGCAGCCCAGGCTCAGGGTCACGATGGCCAGGCTGTTGGCTTGCAATGCGATGGTCGGGCTGAAGTGGTAGACGGTTTGCAGCACGGTCGGGGTCATCAGGATGACCACGACAACACCGGCCGACAGCAACCAGGTCAACAGCATCGACAGCACGATGGCGCCACGGTGGTCGCGCAATACCGCGCGCAATGGCAGCTCGGCGGCCAAGGTTTTGCGCTGCTGCATTTCGGCGAAGATCGGCGTTTCATGCAGCCAGCGGCGCAGGTACACCGAGAGCAGGCCAAACACGCCGCCCAGCAGGAACGGGATACGCCAGGCGTAATCGGACACTTGTTCCGGGCTGTAGAGCGTGTTGATGGCGGTGGCCACCAGCGACCCCAACAGGATGCCGGCGGTGAGGCCGCTGGTCAGGGTGCCGCAGGCATAGCCGATGTGGCGCGGCGGTACGTGTTCAGAGACAAACACCCAGGCGCCCGGTACTTCGCCGCCGATGGCCGCGCCCTGGATGACGCGCATCAACAGCAGCAGAAGCGGCGCCCACAGGCCGATCTGCGCGTAGGTCGGCAGCAGGCCCATGATCAGGGTCGGCACGGCCATCATGAAGATGCTCAACGTGAACATCTTCTTGCGGCCGAGCAGGTCGCCAAAGTGCGCCATGATGATGCCGCCCAACGGACGAGCCAGGTAGCCGGCGGCGAAGATGCCGAAGGTCTGCATCATGCGCAGCCATTCCGGCATATCGACGGGGAAAAACAGTTTCCCGACCACCGTGGCGAAAAACACGAAAATGATGAAGTCGTAAAATTCCAGCGCCCCGCCCAAGGCAGACAGCGACAGGGTTTTGTAGTCGTTGCGGGTCAGCGGGCGCGACGGTTGCGCGCTGCTTGCGGGCACGGAGGACATGGCAAGGCTTCTCTTATAGTAATGACGGCAAGCCCGGGACTTGCGGCGGGTCTGGCAAGATAGCAAATCGCTTGAAAAAGCACAGCGCCCACCGAATAACACTTTGCAGGCGCGCGTTATTCCCCGTTTCTTCCCTTTATTAGCCATCAGAAGCACAGTTGCGGGAAAAAGCCGCATTACAGCCAGGATTTGCCGACCAAATGAGCGCCGGGAGGTCGTCGTGGCGCCAGCGTGTCGATATACTCGGCCCCTGCAAGCGCAAGAACCCCAGTCTTGAGGGGCTGCTGTGCCAAAACGCCGTTGGGTGCCATCCAGCCGATTTGGCAGAGTTTCCCTTTAGTACGCCTTACGAGAAACGCATCGAGCGGTGTATGTTGGTGCTGAAACGTTTTTCCAGAGACGGCTATCCACTTGAAATACCCATGAAGCGTCACGGGTCAGAGGCACCCTCGGCATGATCGAACTCGAACAAGAAGATCCTATCCCGCAAGGCGATCTCGCCCTGCAAATCACCGCACTCCCGCGTGAAACCAACGGTTTTGGCGATATCTTCGGCGGCTGGCTGGTCGCGCAGATGGACCTGGCCGGCACCGCCATGGCCAGCAAAGTGGCCGGCGGACGTGTCGCCACGGTGGCGATCGATCGCATGGCGTTCCTGGTGCCGGTGGCGGTCGGCGCGCAATTGTCCTTCTATACCCAGGCCCTGGAAATCGGCCGCAGTTCGATCCAGATGATGGTCGAGGTGTGGAGCGACGACCCGCTGTCCAGCGAATGGCGCAAGGTGACCGAGGCGGTATTTGTGTTTGTCGCCATCGACGGCAGTGGCCGTACCCGCTCGGTGCCATCGCGCGCGCGTTAAACATCGCCGGGTTTTGACGGTCAATTGCCCCATTGCCTGCCATTAGAGAGCACTGCTATGCCTACGCCCCACGTTGAAACCGTGAAAATCGACGAGCTGGACTGTTGGCGCGTCCGCCACAACGGCGCCGAAGTGATGGTGGCCCAACAGGGCGCGCACATCTTCAGTTACCAGCGCCAGGGCGAGCAGCCAGTGATCTGGCCGAACCCTGAGGCGGTGTTCAAGCAGGGCAAAGGCATTCGTACCGGCGTGCCGGTGTGCTGGCCATGGTTTGGCGTATTCGACCGCAACCCGCAAAGCGTGAAGGCGATGCGCCAAAGTGACCAACCCGCGGGTGCCCATGGTTTTGTGCGCACGGCACTGTGGGAATTGGCTGCGACCGAACTCGAAGGCGAGGCATTGCGCGTCGACCTGGTATTGCCGGTGCCGGCGGGCGGCTTTCCCGGCTGGCCGCATCAGGTCGACCTGAAGCTGAGCCTGCTGCTGGACGATCAACTGCATATCCGCCTGACCAGCCACAACCGTGGCAGCGACACCGTAACCCTCAGCCAGGCGCTGCACACCTATTTTGCCGTGAGCGACGTGCGCAATGTGCAGGTCGAAGGCCTGGACGGGCTGGGCTATATCGACACCGCCGACGGCTGGAGCCACAAACAGCAATCCGGCCTGCTGCACTTCAGCGCCGAGACCGACCGCATCTACCTGAATACTCCGGCGCAGTTGAGCATTGTCGATAAAGACTGGCAGCGTCGTCTCCAGCTCACCAGCCAAGGTTCGAACTCGACCGTGATCTGGAACCCGTGGACCGAACGCGCCAAGGCGTTCGACGACATGGCCGACGATGGCTGGCAGGGCATGCTGTGCATCGAAACGGCGAATGTGCTGGATGATGTGGTGAGTTTGGCGCCAGGTGAAAGCCATACGCTTGGCGTAAGCATCACCCGTCTCGCCCTGTAAACGGCGATCAAAATGTGGGAGCTGGCTTGCCTGCGATAGCATCACCGCGGTGTATCAGTCACACCAAGGTGATTGCATCGCTGGCAAGCCAGCTCCCACACTGATTTGTGTTGTGGCTTAGAGATCGGACTCTTTGACCGCCCGCACCTTCCCCGCATCCAGCGCATACGCCGCATCCGCCAAATCGTTATTGACCTTCTCCACCTTCAGCGTGCCGGTAACCCACAGCGGCGTGTAGATGTCATACAGCTTCAACCCCTTGGGATAACGCACCAGCACCAACTGGTTGGGCGGCGGAGGCGGCACGTGGATGCAGGCGCCTGGGTACGGCACCAAAAAGAACAGCGTGCTGCGGCCCTTGGCGTCGGTTTCCAGGGGTACCGGGTAGCCGCCGATGCGGATGTTCTTGCCATTCATGGCGGCCACGGTCTTGGTCGAATACATCACCGCCGGCAAGCCTTTGCTTTGCTTGAGGCCACCTTTGTCGGTGAACGTGCCTTGGGCTTCGGGGGAGTTGTGGTCGATCTCGGGCATGGCTTCGAGGGCTTTCTGGTCCGACAGCGGCATCAGGTCGAGCCAGTCGGTTTCCGGCAGTTCGCCAGCGTGCGCCAGGCCAGAGCCCAGCAAGAGGAGAGTCAACAGAAGACGGCGCATGGTGAGGCTCGGCAAGTACAGGTGGCGAGCATTCTAGCCCTCTGCGCCTGCGCAGCGCAGAGGGCTTTGTCGCTTAATTACTTTTTACGCAGCAGACCGTAGATCACCAGCAGCACGATGGCGCCGATCAGCGCACCGATAAAGCCTGCGCCTTGACCTGCCTGGTAGATGCCCAGGGCCTGACCACCGTAGGTGGCGACCAGAGAACCTGCGATACCCAGCAGGATGGTCATGATCCAGCCCATGCTGTCGTCGCCTGGCTTGAGGAAACGCGCCAGCAGGCCGACGATCAAGCCGATAAAGATGGTTCCGATGATACCCATGGCATTTCCCTCTGATTGAATGTGAGTCATGCCAAAGCCTAGTCAGGCTTTGCCATCCTGCAATCAGAGAGACGGCGGTGACCAATGGTTCCCGCCGATCCTCAGGTTATTGCTCGGCGATCAGCGCTTCGACCTTGAGGATCTGGGCTTGCAGCGTCGCACGGTCTTTGCAGCGCAGGTTGGCGTGGCCGACCTTGCGTCCAGCCTTGAAGGCCTTGCCGTAGTGATGCAGATGGCAATCATCGATCGCGATCACGCGCTCAACCGGCGGCACAACGCCGATGAAGTTGAGCATGGCGCTTTCGCCGACCTTGGCCGTGGAGCCCAGCGGCAAGCCCGCCACCGCCCGCAGGTGGTTTTCGAACTGGCTGCACTCGGCGCCTTCGGTGGTCCAGTGCCCGGAGTTGTGCACACGCGGCGCGATTTCGTTGGCCTTGAGGCCACCGTCGACTTCAAAGAACTCGAACGCCATCACACCGACATAATCCAGCTGCTTGAGCACACGGCTGGAATAGTCTTCGGCGAGAGCCTGCAACGGGTGATCGGTGCTGGCCACGGACAGCTTGAGGATGCCGCTGTCGTGGGTGTTGTGCACCAACGGGTAGAAGCGGGTTTCGCCATCACGGGCACGCACGGCGATCAGCGAGACTTCGCCGGTGAAGGGCACGAAGCCTTCCAGCAGGCAGGCGACGCTGCCCAGCTCGGCGAAGGTGCCGACCACATCGGCAGCGGTACGCAGCACTTTCTGGCCCTTACCGTCGTAACCCAGGGTGCGGGTTTTCAACACGGCCGGCAGGCCGATGCTGGCAACGGCAGCGTCCAGGTCCGCCTGGGACTGGATGTCGGCGAAGGCCGGCGTCGGGATGCCCAGGTCCTTGAACATGCTCTTCTCGAACCAGCGGTCGCGAGCGATGCGCAAGGCTTCGGCGCTCGGGTACACCGGCACGAACTGCGACAGGAAGGCCACGGTTTCGGCCGGAACGCTTTCGAATTCGAAGGTTACCAGGTCGACTTCATCGGCCAGTTGGCGCAGGTGATCCGGGTCGCTGTAGTCAGCCCGCAGGTGTTCACCGAGGGCCGCCGCGCAAGCGTCCGGTGCCGGGTCCAGGAAAGCGAAGTTCATCCCCAGCGGGGTTCCCGCCAAGGCCAGCATGCGGCCCAGTTGGCCGCCACCGATTACACCGATTTTCATCAATCAATAACCTCAGGCGATGCGTGGGTCTGGATTGTCCAGCACGCTGTCTGTCTGCTCAGCACGGAATTTTTTCAGCACCGCATGGAACTGCGGGTGCTTGGCGCCCAGGATGCTGGCAGACAGCAAAGCGGCGTTGATCGCGCCGGCCTTGCCGATCGCCAGGGTGGCCACCGGGATACCGGCGGGCATCTGCACGATGGACAACAGCGAATCCACGCCCGAGAGCATCGACGACTGCACCGGCACACCGAGCACCGGCAGGTGGGTCTTGGCCGCACACATGCCTGGCAGGTGCGCCGCACCGCCGGCACCGGCGATGATCACCTCGATGCCACGGGATTCTGCTTCATCGGCATACTGGAACAGCAAATCCGGGGTGCGGTGGGCAGAGACCACTTTCACTTCATACGGAATGCCGAGTTTTTCCAGCATATCGGCGGTGTGGCTAAGGGTGGACCAATCGGACTTGGAGCCCATGATCACGCCAACCAATGCACTCATCGTCGTGCCTCTTCTCTCTGGGCGCCCGCAGGCGCGTCAAAAAACAACAAGCCACGCAGGAAATCCGGCGTGGCTTGTTGTACGAAATTTGGCCGGTTGGACCGGCCGAAGGCCGCGCAGTATACCGTAATAATCCAGATAAACAGCCCCTGGAATGACCATCTGTCCAGTGGCGCAAACCAGCGGTTTTATTGACTTTCAGGTCAGCGAAAACACTACCGATAAACCATGGAAACTGGATCAATGCGGGAGCTGGCTTGCCTGCGATAGCATCACCTGAATATGCCCGATGTACCGAGGCGTCTGCATCGCAGGCAAGCCAGCTCCCACACTAACCGCGTTCAACTGGAGGGGACTGCGCCGCCCCACCTTCCAACTTGCGCCACAACAACCGTACGTTGGCCTTGCGCACCAACGCGCAGCGATACAAACGAATCTCCAACGGCACATGCCATTGCGGCCCGCCGCACACCACCAGTTCGCCCCGCGCCAGTTCGGCACGCACACTCAGTTGCGGCACCCAGGCAATGCCCAGCCCTTCCAGCGCCATGCTTTTGAGGCTATCGGCCATGGCGGTTTCGTAGATGGTGGTAAAGCGCAGGGAGCGCTGGCGCAACAGCAGGTTTACCGAGCGCCCCAGGAATGCTCCGGCGCTGTAGGCCAGTAACGGCACACTGCCCTCGCCTTCCAGGTCAAACAGCGGCTTGCCGTCGGCATCGGCGGCGCACACCGGGAGCATTTCGGTGTTGCCCAAGTGCAGCGACGGGAAGATTTCCGGGTCCATTTGCATGGCCGCGTCCGGGTCGTAGAACGCCAGCATCAAATCGCAACCGCCTTCGCGCAGCGCATGCACCGCGTCGCCGACGTTGGTGGCAACCAGCCGCGTGGCAATGTTCAGGCCTTCATTGCGCAGTTGCGCGATCCAGCGCGGGAAGAAGCCCAGCGCCAGGGAATGCGCTGCCGCCACTTGCATGACCTCGCCCTGCCCGCCTTCCAGATGATGCAAATGGCGCAACACTTCGCCGAGCTGCTCGACCACCGTGCGCGCGGTGACCAGAAACAGCTGCCCCGCCGCCGTCAGTTCGACGGGCGTGCGCGAGCGGTTGACCAGGGTCAGGCCCAGCGCGGCTTCCAGGCTGCGAATACGCCGGCTGAAGGCCGGCTGGGTGACAAAGCGCCGTTCCGCCGCCTGGGAAAAGCTGCGGGTCGCCGCCAAGGCGCTGAAGTCTTCCAGCCATTTGCTCTCAAGGTTCATCACTTCCTCCCACGGGTACGCACCATTTTGGCACGCACGCCCGCCATGATAACCGGGTCACACCGACATTATGCCGTTTGTGCATAGGCCAGTGTTTAACAGCATTGGCCCAAAAACTCCCACAAGCCTAGCATTCGCAGCGTTCCGGCCAGTTCCGGGTCCATATCGAGATGATTTCCGTCATGTCCTCCGCTGCATCATTCCGCACAGAAAAAGACCTGCTTGGCGTACTCGAAGTACCTGCTCAAGCGTATTACGGCATCCAGACCCTGCGAGCGGTGAACAACTTCCGCCTCTCGGGCGTTCCGATTTCGCATTACCCGAAATTGGTGGTCGGCCTGGCAATGGTCAAGCAAGCAGCCGCTGACGCCAACCGCGAGTTGGGCCAGCTCAGCGAAGCCAAGCACGCTGCCATCAGCGAAGCCTGTGCCCGTCTGATCCGCGGCGATTTCCACGAAGAGTTCGTGGTGGACATGATTCAAGGCGGCGCCGGCACTTCAACCAACATGAATGCCAACGAAGTCATCGCCAACATCGCGTTGGAGGCCATGGGCCACAACAAGGGCGAATATCAGTACCTGCACCCTAACAACGACGTGAACATGGCGCAGTCGACCAACGACGCCTACCCGACCGCGATCCGCCTGGGTCTGCTGCTGGGCCACGACGCACTGCTGGCCAGCCTCGACAGCCTGATCCAGGCGTTCGCCGCCAAAGGCGTCGAATTCAGCCACGTGCTGAAAATGGGCCGCACCCAACTGCAAGACGCCGTGCCGATGACCCTCGGCCAGGAATTCCGTGCCTTCGCCACCACCCTGGGTGAAGACCTGGCCCGCCTGAAAACCCTGGCGCCAGAGCTGTTGACCGAAGTGAACCTGGGCGGCACCGCCATCGGCACCGGCATCAACGCCGACCCGCGTTACCAGGCCCTGGCCGTACAACGCCTGGCCGTTATCAGCGGCCAGCCAGTGGTCCCGGCTGCCGACTTGATCGAAGCCACCTCCGACATGGGCGCCTTCGTGCTGTTCTCCGGCATGCTCAAGCGTACCGCGGTGAAGCTGTCGAAGATCTGCAACGACCTGCGCCTGCTGTCCAGCGGCCCACGCACCGGCATCAACGAGATCAACTTGCCGGCGCGCCAGCCAGGCAGCTCGATCATGCCCGGCAAGGTCAACCCGGTTATCCCGGAAGCCGTGAACCAGGTGGCGTTCCAGGTAATCGGCAACGATTTGGCCCTGACCATGGCAGCCGAAGGCGGCCAACTGCAGCTGAACGTGATGGAGCCGCTGATCGCCTTCAAGATCTTCGACTCGATCCGCCTGCTGCAACGCGCCATGGACATGCTGCGCGAACACTGCATCGTCGGCATCACCGCCAACGAAGCGCGTTGCCGCGAACTGGTGGAGCACTCCATCGGCCTGGTGACCGCGCTGAACCCGTACATCGGCTATGAAAACGCCACCCGCATTGCGCGTATCGCCCTTGAAAGCGGCCGCGGCGTGCTGGAACTGGTGCGCGAAGAAGGCTTGCTCGACGATGCCATGCTCGACGACATCCTGCGCCCCGAAAACATGATTGCCCCACGTCTGGTCCCGCTGAAGGCCTGACGGTTGTTGCACTGCTCACCAGGTTGAGGGACTAGACACCTCTCACCTTTTGAGGGCCTGAAGGCTCGTTCTTCAGGCCCTTTTTTTTGCCTCAAGGTTGTGAAATGACGCCCATAAAAAATCCAATATCGCCCTGCAAACCCTCCTTGCCTGCAACAGCTTGGCTGAAACCTTTAATCGCCCCGTGCAGACGGATCACGCGCTCCTAGGTATAGTGCCGCCCCTCTTCGCGTCAGAGATTGTCGGTAACGAGGTCCTGGACAGCGCGAAACCGCATGAATAACAACACCCGCAAAAGGATTGGGGTCGAAGCGTCGTGCACTGCCTGGTGCCGAGCGATGCGTCGCACCGTCCTGCGTTTTTGCCATTAGAAAAATCAGCGAGGAACACTCCATGCTCGAAGTCATCAACGACTTCCTCTCAGGGAAAGTACTGATCGTGCTCATTGTCGGGCTCGGCGGCTATTTCACGATTCGCTCGCGTTTCGTTCAGTTGCGCCACTTTTTCCACATGTTCTCGGTGTTCAAAGACAGCCTGAAGAGCAGCTCCGGCCAGCTCAGCTCGTTCCAGGCGCTGATGCTCAGCCTGGCCGGCCGTGTGGGTGCCGGTAACATCGCAGGCGTCGGTATCGCCGTGACGCTGGGTGGCCCCGGTGCCGTGTTCTGGATGTGGGTCACCGCGCTGGTGGGCATGTCCTCGAGCTTTATCGAGTGCTCCCTCGGCCAGCTGTACAAGCGCACCGACGCTGAAGGCACCTACCGTGGCGGCCCGGCCTACTACATTCAGCACGGCCTGCAGAAGCGCTGGCTGGGTATGGTCATGGCGTTCCTGTTGCTGGTGACCTTCGGTTTCGCCTTCAACGGCCTGCAAGCCCACGCTGTGACCCACTCGCTGAACAACGCGTTCGGCCTGGACACCACCTACACAGGCCTCGCGCTGGCGGTATTGCTGGGCCTGGTATTCATCGGCGGGATCAAGCGTATCGCCTCGATCGCCGACCTGCTGGTGCCGGTCAAGACGCTGGTCTACATCGCCGTGACCCTGTACGTGATCGTGCTGCAATTCGACCACGTGCCGGCCATGCTCGCGACCATCGTCAAGAGCGCCTTCGGCCTCGACCAGGCCTTCGGTGGCCTGGTGGGCAGCGCGATCATCATGGGTGTGAAGCGCGGCGTGTTCGCCAACGAAGCCGGTTTGGGCAGTGCGCCTAACGTGGCGGCAGTGGCCTCGGTAGAACACCCGATCGCCCAGGGTGTGGTGCAAGCGTTCAGCGTGTTCCTGGACACCTTCGTGATCTGCACCTGCACCGCGTTGCTGATCCTGCTCTCCGGTTTCTACACCCCGGGCTTTGAAGGCGACGGCATTGCCCTGACCCAGAACTCCCTGGCGGCGGTCGTCGGCGACTGGGGCCGGATGTTCATCTCGGTGGCCCTGGCGTTGTTCGTGTTCACCTCGATCATGTACAACTACTACCTCGGCGAGAGCAACCTGCGCTTCATCGTGGGCGACAACCGCAAAGTGCTGATGGGCTACCGCGCGCTGGTGCTGGTGCTGATTTTCTGGGGTTCCATCGAGAACCTCGGCACCGTGTTCGCCTTCGCCGACATCACCATGACCTTGCTGGCGTTCGTCAACCTGTTCGCCCTGGCGTTCCTGTTCAAGATCGCCATGCGCATCCTGAACGACTACGACGGCCAGCGCGCGGCGGGCATCAAGACGCCGGTGTTCGACTCCAGCCAGTTCCCTGACCTGGACCTGGACCGCAAGGCCTGGCCTGCGAACCCGGTGAAGCCTGAGCCTGGCGCTCAAGCCTCGGCTGAACTGAACGCTCAAGCGCCACGCTGAGCGCAGCAAGCCTAGATAGATGACACGCCGCCCGGCCTTGGGCATGCTCTGGGCCCGGCGGCGTTTTTCGTTCAGGAGAAGTCTCGATGACCACAGCTAACACCATCATGGTGCTCTACACCGGCGGCACCATCGGCATGCAAGCCAGCGCCAACGGCCTGGCCCCGGCATCCGGTTTTGAAGCGCGCATGCGCGAACAGCTTGCCACCCTGCCACTGCCTGCCTGGCGCTTCCGGGAAATGGCGCCCCTGATCGACAGCGCCAACATGACCCCGGCCTACTGGCAGCGCCTGCGCGTCGCGGTGATTGAAGCCGTGGACGAGGGCTGCGACGCGGTACTGATCCTGCACGGCACCGACACCCTGGCTTACAGCGCGGCGGCCATGAGCTTCCAGTTGCTCGGCCTGCCGGCGCCGGTGGTGTTCACCGGTTCCATGCTGCCCGCCGGCGTGCCCGACAGCGACGCCTGGGAAAACGTCAGTGGCGCCCTGCACGCGTTGGGCGAAGGCCTGTCGCCGGGCGTTCAGCTGTATTTCCATGGCGCGCTGATGGCGCCGACCCGTTGCGCGAAAATCCGTAGTTTCGGTCGCCACCCGTTTGCTGCCCTGCAACGCAACGGGGGTGTCGCCCAGGCCGAAATGATCCCGGCCGCCCTGCATTACCGTCAGCCCAAAGCGTTGGCCAACGTCGGCGTGCTGCCGCTGGTGCCGGGTATCGCCGCCGGGCAGCTCGATGCGCTGATCGACAGCGGCATTCAGGCGCTGGTGCTCGAATGCTTCGGCAGCGGCACCGGGCCGAGTGACAACCCAGCCTTCCTCGCCAGCCTCAAGCATGCGCAGGACCTGGGTGTGGTCGTCGTCGCAATCACCCAATGCCATGAGGGCGGCGTGGAACTGGACGTGTACGAAGCTGGCAGCCGTCTGCGCGGCGTGGGCGTGCTTTCCGGTGGCGGCATGACCCGCGAAGCGGTGTTCGGCAAGCTCAACGCCTTGCTCGGCGCCGGCCTCGAAATCAGCGAGGTCCGCCGCCTGGTAGAACTGGACCTGTGCGGCGAACTGAGCTGACCGGCATGTAACTTGCTCCCCTTCCAGCCATCCCCTGGCTGGAAGTTCCCATGCTGCACTCCCACCTCACCACCCTCAATGCCGTCTCTTTGGTGCTCAACACTTTCAAGGCCGAAGGTTTGCCGTTTGAGGCGCTGCTGGCCGGCAGTGGTATCTGCGCGGCGGACCTGAGCCGCTCCGACACGCGCATCACCACTAATCAGGAGATGCGTGTGTGTGCCAACGCCGTGGCCCTGCGCCAGGATGTCGGCCTGGAGCTGGGGCGCCAAATGCATGTGTCGGCCTACGGCATGCTCGGTTACGCCCTGCTCACCAGTGCCACCTTCGGTGACGCTTTGCGCCTGGCCCTGCGTTATCCGGCGCTGTTGGGAACACTTTTCGAGCTGAGCCTTGAAGAGGACGGCGATCGCATCTGGTTCACCGCCAGCGACTACCGCGAAAACCCTGCGCTGGAAATGTTCAACGTCGAACTGTGCCTGGCCTCGCTCAAGGTGATCTGCGACGACCTGCTCGGCCAGCCCCTGCCGCTGCTCGCCGCGCGCTTTGAACATGACGCCCCGGACTACCGCACGCGTTACGCCGAGCGCTTCCCTTGCCCGTTGCAGTTTCAGGCCACCACCAACGCCTTTGCGTTCGACAAGCACTGGCTCGACCGGCCGCTGCCGCTGGCTGACGCGATTACCCACCAGGCCATGGCCGAGCGCTGCCGCAAACAGAACCTGGAGTTCACCGGGCGCCAGGCCTGGCTGGGCAGGATTCGCCAGCTGCTCACCGCTCAACTCAACGCAGCACCTGGCCTGGAAGGCCTGGCCGAGCAAATGAACTGTTCGGCGCGCACCCTGCGTCGGCATCTGCACGATTTGGGATGCAGCTATCAGGAACTGCTCGACGAGCTGCGCTTTGAGCGCGCCAAGCAACTGCTGGCCGAAGACCAATGGCCGATCTATCGGATTGCCGAGGCGTTGGGCTTCAGTGAAACCGCGAGTTTCAGGCATGCGTTTGTCCGCTGGAGCGGCGTGGCGCCGAGCCAATTTCGACCGTGACGCCCCATTGAGGGGCGAATTTCGGACAGACAATTTGGCCATATTCATCCCCTTTTGGCCGCTCCTGCCATTCTCATAAACCGCGTCCGCCGCAAGACTGCATCCACCGATACAGCCTGCGGAGAACAACAAATGCTGACGATCTACTCGGACGATCACCACCTGCACCACGGCCGTTGCGAACTGATGGACGGGCAACTGATGCCGTGCTTTGAGATGCCCTCGCGTGCCGACCACGTGCTGCAACGGGTCAAGGACCGTGAACTGGGGCCGGTCAACGCGCCACAGGACTTTGGCCTGGCACCGCTGCAACGCATTCACAGCCGTGACTACCTGGATTTCTTCAAAGGTGCCTGGGAGCGCTGGACCGAATTCGGCCAGGACGGCGACCTGCTGCCCTACACCTGGCCCGCCCGCACCTTGCGCCGCGTGTTGCCCACCAGCCTGCACGGGCAGCTCGGTTACTACAGCTTCGACGGCGGCGCGCCGATTACCGCCGGCACCTGGCAAGCGGCCTACAGCGCGGCGCAAGTCGCCCTCACCGCCCAGGCCGCCATCCAACAGGGCGCCCATAGCGCCTTCGCCCTGTGCCGCCCGCCGGGGCACCACGCCGCCAGCGACTTGATGGGCGGTTATTGCTACCTCAATAACGCCGCCATCGCCGCCCAGGCCTTTCTCGATCAGGGCCACAAAAAAGTCGCGATTCTCGATGTGGATTACCACCACGGCAACGGCACCCAGTCGATTTTCTATGAGCGCAGCGATGTGCTGTTCACCTCGATCCACGGCCACCCGGAAGCGGAGTTTCCGTTTTTTCTGGGTTATGCCGATGAGCTGGGCGACGCCGCGGGTGAAGGTTTCAACTTCAACTATCCGCTGCCCGCCGGCTCCGGCTGGGACACCTGGAGCGCCGCGCTGGAGCAGGCCTGCCAGGAAATTACGCGCTACGGCGCCGACATCATCGTCGTGTCCCTGGGTGTGGACACCTTCAAGGACGACCCGATCTCGCAGTTCAAGCTCGACAGCCCGGATTACCTGGCCATGGGCGCGCGTATCGCCCGGCTGGGCAAACCCACGCTGTTCGTGATGGAAGGCGGTTATGCGGTGGAAGAAATCGGCATCAACGCCGTCAACGTTCTCGAAGGTTTTGAAGGGGCAGCCCAATGAACATGCTCAAGTCACTCGTGCTCTGCGCCGCCGTTATCAGTGGCGCGGCGCATGCCGAAGAGAAAACCCTGCGGGTCTACAACTGGTTCGACTACATCACGCCCAAAGCGCTGGATGACTTCAAGGCACAGCACTCCGACATCAAGCTGGTGTACGACATTTTCGACACCAACGAGGCGCTGGAAGCCAAGCTGCTGACCGGCAACTCCGGCTATGACGTGGTGGTGCCGTCCAACGTATTCCTGGCCAAACAGATCGAAGCCGGCGTGTTCCAGCCGCTGGACCGCAGCCAGCTGCCGAACTGGAACCACCTCGATCCCAAGCTGATGAAGCTGATCGAAGCCAACGACCCGGGCAATAAATTCGCCGTGCCCTACATGTACGGCACCATCCTCATCGGCTTCAACCCCGCCAAGGTCAAGGCCGCGCTGGGTGACAACGCACCAGTGGACAGCTGGGACCTGATCTTCAAGGAAGAAAACATCAGCAAGCTCAAGCAGTGCGGCGTCGCGCTGCTGGACTCGCCTTCGGAGATTCTGCCGCTGGCCCTGCAACACCTGGGCCTTGACCCCAACAGCAACAACCCCAAGGACTATGAAAAAGCCGAAGCGCTGCTGATGAAAATCCGCCCCTACATCACGTACTTTCACTCCTCCAAGTACATGGCCGATATCGCCAACGGTGACATCTGTGTGGCCGTTGGCTATTCCGGCAGCTTCTCCCAGGCCGCCAACCGCGCCAAAGAGGCGAAGAACGGCGTGACCGTGGACATGCGCCTGCCCAAGGAAGGTGCGCCGATCTGGTTCGACATGCTCGCCATCCCCAAAGGCGCCAAGAACCCGCAGGACGCCTACACCTTTATCAACTACCTGCTGCAACCGCAGGTGATCGCGCCGATCAGCGATTTTGTCGGCTACCCCAACCCCAACAAAGACGCGACCGAGCAGGTTGATGCGTCGATTCGCAACAACCCCAACCTGTACCCGACCGAGGCGGCTATGGCCACGCTCTACACCTTGAAACCACTGGGGCGCGACGCCGAGCGCGCTCGCACGCGGGCCTGGACCAAGATCAAGTCGGGCACCTGACACCCCACCGCCAACGGACAGTCAGTGACCCTGAGACTGACTGTCCGCCACCCATCTGCTCACAAGAGAACCTGCCACCCGAGCAGCGCTGCAACCTCCCTGGTCGCTGAGCCCGTCGGCCACCGGCAACGCACACTCCCCGCCGCCGCTAACTAAGTAATGCCCGCCCCCTCCTCATCGCGCCTAACGTGAGCGCGATCGTCGCCGCAAGATCAGCCAGGAACCGCTACAGCCAGGGTCTGCGCGCTGAGGCCCACGGGCGACCTCGCGTATTTCTCAAGGCCAAGGAGTGCCCATGAAAGACCTCGTTCCAACCGAAAACAGCGGATTACTAGCGCAGCTGGCCACCGGCCCGTCCCTGCGCGAAGTGGCTTGCACCACCTTGCGTGCGGCGCTGCGCGAGCTGTATCCGGAGCTGGATATCAACCCGGACCTGGCCATCGTCAACGCCCCGCAATGGCTCGAACTGGGCGGCGACATCATCCCCGCCAAGCCGGCAACGGACACCCTCACCGGCGCCCTGACACGCAGTGCAATCTCCCGCATGCCCGTGACTTACCTTGATCGCGAACAC
Source organism: Pseudomonas sp. RGB (assembly GCF_007713445.1). Classification (NCBI taxonomy): domain Bacteria; kingdom Pseudomonadati; phylum Pseudomonadota; class Gammaproteobacteria; order Pseudomonadales; family Pseudomonadaceae; genus Pseudomonas; species Pseudomonas sp. RGB. The sequence goes on from NZ_VMSH01000001.1 coordinate 557,301, forward strand.
TACTTGGCGTACCCCTCAGGCAATGGCCCTGACGTGCACCTGCCCGTCAGGATCGACGCGATAGGCCGACTGATCAATGAGCTGGCGCCGCTGCTGTTCGTGGCCTTCCAGGAGCAACAGATAGATTTCTGGAACCAGAGCGCAGGCACCACCGGCCCACGCTGGCAGCTATTTGCCCAGTCGCTGCGCGATGTGTGGAACGTGCAGGAGGTTCATGGCTGGAACGCCGACGACTGCGCCGTGGCGCGGGCGGTGTTCCACTGTCCCGAGTTCGTCAAGCGCCAGCCCCACGACCCGTACGCGACACGCGCCTACCTGGTGGACATCGATGCGCAGGACGCCAGCGGCGCCCAGCACATCAGCGTTACGGCCATGGCCGTGCTGATCGCGCATCACGGTGAACAGACCATCATCCTCAGCTACTCGATCGATACCGGCTATGCAAAATTTGCCAGCCTGGAGGCCTTCGGCCAGGCACTGCTGCCCTATATCGCCGACCTGCCCGGCAAAACCCTGAACTGGCGCTTGCTGGAACCGGACGGCAACTTTTTCGAACACCAGGCCTGCAGCCTGATCGGCTTGCAAATCGAAGCCATGGGCGATCTCGACCTGGCCGATGCGGCCCCCAAATCGCTGTTGCCCGCCCGCGCTATCGGCATGCAAGGGGCCGAGCTGGCGCTTCTCGATCAGTCGCGTATTGGCACCACGCGACGGGCATTGCCGGCCTGGCTGCTGCAGGCCTCGGAAACCGATCAGTCGGCCTACGGGCGCTACATGATGGACCTGGCCGCGCTGAGCCTTCAAAGCAACGGCAAGACCTTCATGGACGAACTGCCAACCCTCACCGACTTCACCCGTACGGCCTTGCGCACGGCGCTCATCAAGGACCATCCGCAGGCCTCATCACTGGATCTGGACCGCGTGACAATAACGATCACCAGCCAAGTCGTGTGGGGGACCGTCGCGCTGCCTGGCCAGACGCAAACCCTGACCTTGAGCCTGGTCGAGCTGGCCTTGCAAAACCTCGTCGCGCTGCCGCTGGGCAACAAGACTGTGAGTTACCAGGACGGCAGCCCGACACCCGCGTGGATGACCGCAGACTACCTGGAGCAACTGGTCACCCAGGCAGACATCGGCAAGCACTACCCCGAGCGGGTCAACACACTGCTGCTGGCCAATCCCGAGCAAGCCTTGCGGCGCCAACAGTTGTACGCCGGACAACTGAGCCTGCAACTGCCCTTGCTGGCGCTGCAGTACAAGATTCGAGGCCTGTTCGACGTTGACGAACAGGGTTATCGCTACGTGCACGCGGTCATGGCCAGCAGCGCGCAACACAGCCGAGTGGATGGCGTCACCGTGGTAATCCGGCCGCTGACACTGCGCCCCCGGTGGCGCGTGAGCGGCGCCACCGACAGCGTCGATAACATGTTTCTCATTGGGCCGCAGGACCCTGCGAATGGCCCTTGTCTGTTGTATCGACCATTGTCCAACGAACCCTTGGTGCAGTTTCCCTCACAAGCCAACCTGCTTTACGCCATCAAGCAGGACACGCCGTTACGCCAGTCGGTACTGGCCTGGTTGCCCGACGCTGTGCGCCAGGATTACGCCCAGTTTGTCTTCCCCGGCAGCGTGCCTTCACCCTGGGTCCTGCCGACGCTGCTCAGCGAGCCGGTGAGTTCGATGGTGATGAGCGGCCCGATTGAGTTCGGCACCCAGGCGCTGGGCGCGGACTGCCTCGCGGTGCTGTACAACGCCAACGCCCGCGCCCTGGTGACATTGGCCGACCGTCAATCGGTGTCCAATGCCGAGGCTCGCTGGGAAAGCTTCAAGCATGCAGGCTGGATTGTTCTGAATGCGGCGCTGCCGTTCATGGGCCGCACAGCGGGCGCCGCAGCCTGGATCTGGCAACTCATGGATGACCTGCAGCAGGTTATCGAGGCCCGGCAAAGCGGCGATCAAGCAGCGGGCGTGAGTGCTGCGGTGGACTTTTTTCTGACCCTGGGCATGGCCCTGGCGCTGCACATCAGCCTGCAGCGCGCGCCGGTGCGTGCGCCTGAAAAACGCCCGCCGCCGGCAGCGTCGTTACCGGCCAAACCGTCGATCATCCAGCACCCCACGCTCGACACCGCGCACCTGCCGACTGACCATGACATCAACCTCCACACCCGCGGCGCCCTCACGCGTAACCGCAACAGCCTGGACGCGACACTGGACAGTTTCAGCCTGGCCAAACCTGCAGGGCTAGGCGACATAATCACCCAGCCCGGCCCTCATCTGCACCTCTACCCCAAGGGCCAGGCGTGGTACGTCCCGGTGGCGCAGCGCTGGTTCGAAGTGACGCTCGATGAAAACGACACCGTGCTGATCATCGACCCCAAGGACCCGAAACGCGAAGGCCCGGCCTTGATTGGCAACCGTCTCGGCCAATGGTTTGTCGACACCCGGTTGCGCCTGCGCGGCGGCGGAATGCGCAGCCGGCGACAGAAAGGCCAGCGCCTGAGGCCGCCGAAAATCCGCGAACTGCGTGAGCAACTGGCAGCCTTCGACACACAGGTCGAACAACGGCGCCAGGACATGATGGGTTTGCAGCAGGCCATCGATCACGCGCCACCGGCCGATCGCGCAGAGGCCCGCACCACCTACCTGACGCACGTCAGCAGGCGCCTTGAAGAATTGGACGTACCGATCGCCCAGCTCAAATCGCTGAACATCCTCGATACCGTGCCGACGTATCAGGAAGCCATGCTGGGCTACCTGCATGACCAGATGATCCTGGCGCGAAGTGCCACCGCCGAACAGATGATCCGCTTTCGAGACGGGCTGCACACCGTGTCTGAATACCTGGACAACGAGGACTTGCCAGACACCCCGATGGCCCTGGAAGACTGCCGTGCCGTCGACGCGTCGACCCAGGCCATGGTCGAGCGCATCAGTTACCTGCAATCACGGTTCAAGGAGGCCCGCGCCCTGGGGGTCAAAGGCGTGGAACTGGTGCTGCGCCACGAACAGGTGCTGCCCAAGATAACTCTGGATGACCTCAAGGCGTTCCGGATCACCCTGTCACGCTTCCTCTGCGTGAATGAAGCCGCCTCGGCCAGCAAAGACACTGCCCGTTCGGTGATCGCCCAGATGGTCGACCGGGCGGAACTGGCGGTACAGAGCCTGTGCGAAGCCTTGCAGCCAGACAATCTGGCCACGCTGGATGAACAGATCGAGGTCCTCGACAGCCTGGTAGACCAGTTCACTGGCCTGGATCAAAGCCTGGCCGATTTGCCGGCCGATTTTCCACTGGATGTGCATCGCCCGGCCCTGGAGACCTTGCAGCAGCTCACCGAAGAATTTGCCCAACGGGCGGTCAAGCAAATGACCACGCTGCTGCGCGAGCGCAAGGCCCTGGAGTCGGCAATTGCCGGCCCCTCCGCGCCTGTGCCCAGACCGCAGAAAAAGGTGATCAAGACCCGCTTCCAGGGCATCGTGGTCGGCGAAGAACGCCCGCCACAACGGGGAGAACCGACCCCGCTGGTGGAGGTCAAGCAAGCACTGACCGGCAAGGTGATTGCCCTGTTTCATAAAAAGGACGGGGTATGGGTTGAGCGTGAGCGTACGGTGGCGCGGCCCACTGCGCGGGCGCAGTCGCGAAGCGTGGCCGCCGGTATCGCCAGTGCTCAGGCGCTGCTCGACGACGTCGAACAGTTCATCACGCGCACCCAGCGCCTGGCCGGCGAGGCAAGACGCCTGCCCGTGGAGATTGAAGAGCGTTTCCACCGCCGCGCCGCGCAGCTGGCCCAGGCCGGCGAGGACATTGAGGAGGCATTGACCGCCAGCAATATGACCGAAAGCGGCTCACCGTCGGCCGCCTTGATCAACCGCAGCCTCGATGCCGCGATCAAACGCCTCTACGCCGAGGGCCTGCGCACCCGGCTCGACATGCTCAAGCAGCGCCCACCGACGGCCGCGCATGTCGAACTGCTGTACCGTGAAAACGAGATCATCATCAAACCGCTGCCAGGCCCACGCAGCAAGCTTTCCGGCCGCCACAAGGGCTATTTGAAGGAGTACGAAATCCTCGACGCCAAACACTCGAATGCGCTGTGGTACGCCCACTTTCACTACAAGGACCTGGTCAGTCCCGAGGAGGCCTACACCGCCGCGCACCTCAAGACCCAATCGCAGCGGCGTCTGGGCGGCAAGTATGAAGCGCCGGCCAAGGCCGATGACCGCGACAATATCGCGGTGTACCGCAGTGAGATCGGGCCGTTGCTGGCGCGATCACTGTTCTTCAAGACTGCCGCCTTGCCGGTGCCCCGGCGCTGAAGGTGGTGGCTGACACTCCCAGGCGCGGTACAACCGCCCAAGCGCCTGCGCGATGCTCGCCGGCGGCACGGCGGCAAACCCCAAGACCAGCCCGGCGCGCTGGTCGGGAGGTGTGCTGGAGTCCGGCAGCCAATAGGCGCTCAAGCCATTGACCTCGACCCCCACGGCGTGGGCCTGCGCCACCAGTTGCTGTTCGCGGGCGAGGCTGTCCACTCGCACCGTGAGGTGCAAGCCTGCCGCGACAGTGGGCAGGCTGCTCACGCCCGGCAGCTCACCGGGCCAGCCGCTCAACAGCGCGTCACGCCGGCTCAGCGCAGCGCGTCGCATACGCCGGATATGCCGCTGAAAGTGCCCCGCCGCCATGAACTCCGCCATCACCGCCTGAGTACTGACCTCCGAGTGGCGCATGTCGACCGCACGGCGCCGCGCAAACGCATCCACCAGGGCCGGCGGCAACACCAGGTAACCCAGACGCAACGCGGGAAACGCCACTTTGCCGAATGTGCCCACGTACAACACCCGCCCCTTGCGATCCAGCGCGGCCAAAGGCGACAAGGGTGCGCCGCTGTAGCGGTACTCACCGTCGTAGTCATCCTCGATGATCCAACCGCCCGTGCGCTCGGCCCAGGCCAGCAATTCCAGGCGGCGGGCCAGGCTCATGACCACGCCCAACGGGTACTGGTGGGAGGGGGTGACATACGCCACGCGACAATCGCTCAGGGTATTGAGCACCTGGCAGTCAATGCCCTCGCCGTCCACGGGTACGCCGTGCAGGCGCCCACCGGCCAGGGCAAACGCGTGACCGGCGGCGCGGTAGCCCGGATTTTCTACCGCCACGCCATCGCCCGGCTCTACCAGCAACTGTGCACAAAGGCTGATTGCCTGTTGCGCGCCGCAGGTGATCACAATTTGCTCAGCGGCACATTGCATGCCCCTGGAGCTGCGCAAATAAGCGGCAATCAGACCACGCAGGCGCGCGTCACCCGCCGGGTCGCCGTAGCACAGCTGCTCAAGGTCCGGTTTGCGCCAAAAAGCCCCATTCAGCTTGGCCCAGACCTCAAACGGAAACAGATCAAAGGCAGGCACACCCACGCGAAATGCCCGTGGCGGCCCCGACGGAGGCTGGGACAGATGGTTGGTTTTTACCCGCGCCAGGCTGGTGCTGTGGATAACTTCATGGTCCAGATCTTCCGGCAAATTCGCGCATTTTGTGGATAAGGCTGGGGATAAGCCTGTTGAAAACCCTGTGGATACTTTTGTGGATAGTTTTTTCGGCGTGGGCAACTGGGCAACGTAGGTGCCGTCGCCAACGCGACTCTCGATAAATCCCTCTGCATACAGCTGGTCATAGGCGCGCACCACACTGTTGCGGGAAATCGACAACGCCGCCGCCAGGTCACGGGTGGCGGGCAACCGCGTGCCGCTGACCAGCCGCCCGTCCAACACGCGCTGGCGCAGGGCGTCATACAGCTGGCGCGTCAAACCCAGGCGGCGATCCAGCTCAATCCCAGCGGGGTTGAATGACAGCGGCGGTGTGAAAGGCGACATATTGGACCTATGAAATTGGTGCCATTTGGCTCTTACAACAGACCAATAGCCTGCCTAGGATGCAGGCATTCGCCAAGGAATATTTCCATGTACACACCCCGCGCCTTTGCCCTCGACGATTTGCCCGAACTGCAGCAACTGATCCAGCACACTCGCCTGGCGCAGTTGGTGACCTTTGGCGAGCAGGGCCTGCAGGCCAGCCACCTGCCGCTGCTGCTCAACCCCGATCAAGGCCCGAACGGTACGCTTTACGGGCACATGGCCAAGGCCAACCCCCAATGGCGCGACCTGCAAAATGGCAGCGAAGCCCTGGTGATCTTTGCCGGCGCCGACGCCTACATCAGCCCGGCGTTTTACCCGGCCAAGGCCGAGCACGGCAAAGTGGTGCCCACCTGGAATTACATCGCCGTGCATGCGTACGGCAAGGCCGAGGTATTTGCCGATGCCGAGCGCTTGCTGGCGGTGGTCACGGCGCTGACCGACCGCCACGAAGGCAACCGCGCCCAGCCCTGGAGCGTCAGCGATGCCCCCGCCGACTACATTGACGGCATGCTCAAGGCCATCGTCGGCTTCGCCCTGCCCATCGAGCGCCTGATCGGCAAACGCAAACTCAGCCAGAACCGCAGCCAGGCCGATATCAACGGCGTGCGCGAGGGCTTGGCCGCCAGCATTGATGTGCGCGATCAGACGCTCGCGCGCTTTATCCCTCAAGGAGGCACAGAATGAGCCAGATCGATATCCGCCCCGTCACCGCCGCCGACCATGCCGCCTGGCTGCCACTGTGGCAGGCGTACTTGAGGTTCTACGAAACCCAATTGCCCGACGCCGTCAGCCAAAGCACCTGGCAGCGCCTGATCGATGCCAGTGAGCCGACCCATTCCGCCCTGGCCTGGCAGGACGGCAAGGCGGTGGGCATGGTCAACTTCATCTACCACCGCTCCAACTGGAGCATTGAAAATTCCTGCTACCTGCAGGACCTGCTGGTGGAGCCGGCCCAACGCGGCAGCGGCGTGGGTCGCAAGCTGATCGAGTTTGTCTACGCCACCGCCAAGGCTGACGGTTGCTGCAAGGTCCACTGGTTGACCCACGAGACCAACGCCACCGCGATTCAACTCTACGAACGCATTGCCGAACGTCCTGGCTTTATCCAATTTCGCAAAGGTCTTTAAGGAGCCCCGCATGCCTATCTCACCCGCCGACTGGAAAGGCGTTCCCGCGCCCACCGTTCAAGTGCTCGAAGGGCGTTTCATCCGCCTGGAAAAACTCGACCCCGCGCGCCATGGCGATGGCCTGTTCCGGGCCCTTGAAGGCCCGGGCGCCGATCCGAAGCTCTGGGACTACTTGCCTTACGGCCCCTTCCCCGAGCGCGCCGCGTTTGATGCCTGGCTCAACAACCATGCCCAGCACAGCGACCCGTATTTCTTCAGCGTGATCGACCGCCAGAGCGGCGAGGTGCAAGGCATCCTCAGCCTGATGTCCATCGTCCCGGCCCAGGGCCGCATCGAAATCGGCCACGTGACCTTCGGCGCGTCGATGCAACGCTCGCCCAAAAGCACCGAGGCGGTGTACCTGCTGGCCAGACACGCTTTCGAGCAGGGCTACCGTCGCCTGGAATGGAAGTGCAACAACGGCAATGCCCGTTCCAAATACGCGGCGCAGCGCTTGGGCTTCAGCTTTGAAGGCGTGTTCCGCCAGCACATGGTGGTCAAGGGACAGAACCGCGATACGGCGTGGTATTCGATCCTGGATTCGGAATGGCCAACCCTTGGAGCGGGGTTTGAAGCGTGGCTGTCCGAGGCGAACCAGCATGGTTCTGGCCAACTGAAAACACTGGCCGAGTGCCGGACCTGATTCTCAGCCACAACACAAAACCACTGTGGGAGCGGGCTTGCTCGCTCCCACAGTTGATCTGCAGCGGGCCCGCCGCTGTCATCTCCCCGGCGCGCCACAGCCTGGGCCTGGGCTACACCGGCGAGATGGGTAGCAACAGCCGCAATCACGCGTTGGTCGGCCAATGGCAGATGAGTTTTTAATCGCTCAGCACTAAAGACAACTCCCGCGAATCAGGGGTCGGTAGCCTGACAGTTATCGCCCCTTCATCTCGCTAAATTCCCGGCCTCTTATTCCATGAGGCTGGATTTACATGTCACTTGCACAAAAACAGTTCGCTATAGCCCTTACCCTCATGCTGGTGGTCACTGCTGCTCCGTTTGCACAGGCGCAGAGGAACCTGGAGCACGACAGCGACTGGCTTAACGAGATCCCTCTGGGCGACCTGCCCGCCGTGCACGACCGCGCGCCTCCCGTGCCTGGCGATGAGTTCTACTTCGTCGAGCATGCCACCACCCATAACGGTAAACAGGCGGCGATCATGCTCGATTACGCCATTGATCAACTGTTGGAGTCTGGCGCGCTGGGCAAGCGGGAACAGGATGCACTTGAGCACCTGGGCAGTTACCTGGGCAGCCTGGCGCCAGGCAACGTCGGCGCGGTGCTTGAGCAATTGGCGGGCAGCCAGCATGCCAACCTGAGCACCGCCACCCAAGACAGCCTGAAACAGCTGAACGCCAACCTGCTGTCGGCGATCCGCGAGCTGAGCGGCCAGACACGCGAAGGCGCTAGGGTGTGGCTCAACGGCCTGGGCAACAGCGGCAAGCTCGACGACCAGCGCGGCAGCGCCGGTTTGCAGCAACGCACACAAGGCTTGATGGTCGGCGCCGACTGGTCGGTGAACCCCGCCTGGCGCGTCGGCGTCATGGGGGCCAAGTCAGGCAGCAACCTGAACGCCAAACGTTTCAAGGCCGAACTGGAAAGCTGGCACCTGGGCGCCTATGCCCTGCGCCAGGACGGCCCGCTGGCACTGCGCCTGGGGGCGATTTACAGCCACCACGACGGGCGAAATAAACGCAGCGTCGACGTCGATTTCCTCAACTTGCGCAACCAACTCAAGGGCAAGTACAGCGCTCAGAGCCAGAACGCATTCGTCGAGTTGGGTTATCAGCTGGGCGGTGCCGCAATCAGCATCGAACCCTTTGCCGGTCTCGGTTGGCAGCGCTATCACCGCGACAGCTTCACGGAAAAAGGTGGCGTGACAGCCCTGAACGTCGGCGAACAAACCCAACAGAACCTGGGCAGCACCTTCGGCCTGCGCCTGTCGAGCCTGTATGCCCTGGGCAATCAGATGAGCCTCACGCCCCACTTGAGTACACGCTGGCAGCACCTCTATGGCGACGTCAGCAGCACGGTTCGCCAATCTTCGGCATGGGATAAACGCGATGATTTCGACAGCGGCTTCACCCTCAAAGGCACCGCCCTGGATCGCAACAGCCTGGGCCTGCGCGCCGGTCTCGACCTTGCACTGTCGACCCAGCACACGTTGGGCCTGACCTACACCGCTGACGTTGGCAGCAATAGCCGCAACCAGGGGTTGATGGGCCAATGGGCCATGGGCTTTTGACCCACGCTTTATTTCAGGCGAAAAAAAAGGGGGGCACCTGCCCCCCCGAGGATTAAGCGGTCGTCTTGAAGGCTGTTATTCAGCCTTCGATTTCAATCAGGATTTCGCCAGGGTTGACCCGGTCGCCCTTGGCCACATGAACGGCAGAAACTTTGCCGGCAATCGCGGCCTGCACTTCGGTTTCCATCTTCATGGCTTCGGTAATCAGTACGGCCTGGCCAGCCTTGACCACGTCGCCTTCCTTGACCAGCACGTCGACGATATTGCCCGGCATTGCCGTGCTGACATGGCCCGGCTCGGTCGCGTGCTTGCGCTTGCTGCCGCCGCTGCTGACGAACTCGTTGAGCGGTTCGAACACCACTTCTTCGGGCATGCCGTCGATGGACAGGTAGAAGTGGCGCTTGCCTTCGGCCTTGACGCCAACCCCGGTGATATCCACGCGGTAGCTTTCACCGTGCACGTCGATCACGAACTCGGTCGGCACGCCTTCGCCACCGGCGCGCGCTACGCCGCCGGCCTCAGGAATCGGCAACAGCACTTCCGGGCTCAAGGTGCCGGCGTCACGCTCCTCAAGGAACTTGCGCCCGATGTCCGGGAACATCGCATAGGTCAGCACGTCTTCTTCGGACTTGGCCAACGTGCCGATTTCGCCGCGCAGCTTGGTCATTTCCGGCTTGAGCAGGTCAGCCGGGCGGTGGTCGATCACCTCTTCGCTGCCGATGGCCTGGCGGCGCAGTTTTTCATTCACGGTGCCCGGCGCTTTGCCGTAGCCGCCTTGCAGGTAGAGCTTCACTTCATTGGTGATGGTTTTGTAGCGCTCGCCGGCCAGCACGTTGAAGAACGCCTGGGTGCCGACGATCTGCGAGGTCGGGGTAACCAGCGGTGGGAAACCGAGGTCTTCACGCACGCGCGGGATTTCGGCCAGCACTTCGCTCATGCGGTTCAGCGCGCCCTGCTCTTTCAATTGGTTGGCCAGGTTGGAAATCATCCCGCCCGGCACCTGGTTGACTTGTACACGGGTGTCGACCGCCGTGAATTCGCTTTCGAACTGGTGGTATTTCTTACGCACGGCGTAGAAATACAGGCCGATTTCCTGCAGCAGCTCCAGGTCGAGGCCGGTGTCGAATTCGCTGCCTTTGAGGGCGGCAACCATCGACTCGGTACCTGGGTGGCTCGTGCCCCAGGCGAAGCTGGAGATGGCGGTGTCGATGTGGTCGGCACCGTTTTCGATGGCCTTGAGTTGGCACATCGCGGCCAAACCCGCGGTGTCGTGAGAGTGGATAAAGATCGGCAGGCTCTGCTCGGCTTTGAGCGCCTTGACCAGCTCGCCCGTGGCGTACGGCGTCAGCAGGCCGGCCATGTCTTTGATGGCGACCGAGTCGCAGCCCATGGCCTCCATTTGCTTGGCCTGGGCCACAAACGCGTCGATGGTATGCACCGGGCTGGTGGTGTAGGCGATGGTGCCTTGGGCATGCTTGCCGGCGGCTTTCACCGCTTCGATGGCCACGCGCAGGTTACGCACGTCGTTCATGGCGTCGAAGATGCGGAACACGTCGATGCCATTCACGGCCGCCTTGGCGACGAAGGCTTTGACCACGTCGTCGCTGTAGTGGCGGTAGCCCAGCAGGTTCTGGCCGCGCAACAGCATTTGCAGGCGGGTGTTGGGCAATGCGGCGCGCAGTTTGCGCAGGCGCTCCCATGGGTCTTCTTTGAGGAAACGTACGCAGGCGTCGAAGGTCGCGCCGCCCCAGACTTCCAGCGACCAGTAGCCGACTTTGTCGAGCTTGTCGCAGATCGGCAGCATGTCGTCGGTGCGCATGCGGGTCGCCAGCAACGACTGGTGGGCGTCGCGCAGGATAGTGTCGGTTACGAAGATCTTTTTAGTCATTGGAATATTCCTCACAGGCCTGCGTGGGCGGCGATGGCGGCGGCGATGGCCAGGGCCAGCTCTTCGGGTTTGCGCTTGATCGAGTAGTTGGTCAGCTCAGGGTGGCTTTCCACGAAACTGGTGTTGAACTGCCCGCTGCGGAATTCCGGGTTGCGCAGGATTTCCTGGTAATAAGCGGCGGTGGTCTTCACGCCTTGCAGGCGCATGTCGTCCAGGGCGCGCAGGCCGCGGTCCATGGCTTCTTCCCAGGTCAACGCCCACACCACCAGCTTCAGGCACATGGAGTCGTAGAACGGCGGGATGGTGTAGCCGGTGTAGATCGCCGTGTCGGTACGCACACCGGGACCGCCGGGCGCGTAGTAACGGGTGATCTTGCCGAAGCTGGGCAGGAAGTTGTTTTTCGGGTCTTCGGCGTTGATGCGGAACTGCAACGCGAAACCCCGGTGCTGGATGTCTTCCTGTTTTACCGACAGCGGCAGGCCCGAGGCGATGCGGATCTGCTCACGCACGATGTCGATGCCGGTGATTTCCTCGGTGATGGTGTGTTCCACCTGCACGCGGGTGTTCATCTCCATGAAGTACACCTCGCCCTCGGCGAGCAGGAACTCCACGGTGCCGGCGTTCTCGTAACCCACGGCCTTGGCGGCACGCACTGACAGGTCGCCGATGTAGGCGCGCTGTTCCGGGGTCAGCTGCGGGCTTGGAGCGATTTCGATGAGCTTCTGGTTGCGGCGCTGGATCGAGCAATCACGCTCGAACAGATGCACCACGTTGCCAAAGCTGTCACCGAGGATCTGCGCTTCGATGTGCTTGGGATTGACGATGCATTTTTCCAGGAACACTTCCGCCGAACCGAAGGCCTTGGTGGCTTCGGAAATTACGCGAGGGAAGGCTTGTTCGAGTTCTTCGCGGCTGTTGCAGCGACGGATACCACGCCCGCCGCCACCGGAGGTGGCCTTGAGCATCACCGGGTAACCAATGCGGTCACCTTCGGTGAGGGCTTCGGCGATGTCGGCAACGTTGCCTTCGGTGCCGGGCGTCACGGGTACGCCGGCCTTGATCATGCTGCGGCGCGCTTCGGTCTTGTCGCCCATGCGGCGAATCACTTCGGCCGACGGGCCGATGAATTTGATCCCGCGTTCGGCGCAGATGTCTGCCAGTTCGGCGTTTTCCGACAGGAAACCGTAGCCGGGGTGCAGCGCATCACAGCCGGTTTCCACGGCCAGGTTCACCAGCTTGCGCGGGTTCAGGTAGCCGGCCAGAGGCTCGGCACCAATGCTGTGGGCTTCGTCGGCACGTTTGACGTGCAACGCATGGCGGTCGGCGTCCGAGTACACCGCGACCGAGCGAATGCCCATCTCGGCGCAGGCACGCACGATTCGTACGGCAATCTCACCACGGTTGGCGATCAGGATCTTTTTTATCACTTGGAAATTCCCTTGAGCCGATTGCTGCGTCTTCAACCCGATGAGTGCGGGTCGGCGCGTGACCAAATGTTTCATGACAGTCGCGAGACACACACTAGGCGCAACGGAGGATTAACAAAAATCAATAATTATTGGGTTGTGTATAAGTAAACACTTATAGTTGGACGAACGGCATGGGGCGAGAGGATTCAGATAATGCGTAAGTCATTGATGCGTATGACATTACGCCAGTTGCAGATTTTCAACGAAGTCTGTGATTTGCGCTCCTACAGCCGTGCCGCCGAGGAAATGTCCCTCACACAACCGGCCGTAAGCCTACAAATTCGTCAGCTGGAAGAGCTGATCGGCCAGCCGTTGTTCGATTACGTCGGCAAAAAACTCTACATGACCGAGGCCGCCGAAGCCTTGCAGCGCGCCAGCCGGGATATTTTCGGGCGCCTGGAAAACCTCGATATGCAGCTGTCGGACATGCAGGGCTCGCTGCAGGGCCAGCTGAAGCTGGCGATCGAATCCAGTGCCAAATACTTCGTGCCGCACCTGTTTGCCGCCTTCAAGCGCCAGCACCCCGAGGTGCAGTTGCACCTGACGGTGGTCAATCGCGCTCAAGTGATTCGAAGGCTTTCAGACAACCGTGATGACTTGGTGATCATGTCCATGGTGCCGCAAGACATGGGCCTGGAATTTCTGCCGTTCCTGAACAACCCGATTGTCGCCGTGGCGCCGCTCGACCACCCCTTGAGCCTTCAAGGCCCGCTGCGCCTGCAGGACCTGGAACCTTACACGCTGCTGGTGCGCGAGCCGGGTTCCGGCACGCGACTGGCCTGCGAGGAGTACTTCAAGGAAAAGCGCGTGCATTTCACCCAAACGGTGGAAGTGGCCTCGGCCGAGGCGCAGCGTGAATGCGTGAGCGCGGGGTTGGGCGTGGCGCTGCTGACGCGCCACGCGATCAACCTGGAACTGGCCACCGGCGGGCTCAAGGAGCTGCCGGTGGAAGAACTGCCGCTGTACCGCAGTTGGTGCCTGGTGCAGGCCAAGGCCAAGCGCCTGTCACCGGTGGCCCATGCGTTCCTGGGCTTTATCCGCAGCGAGCGGGTGCAGATCAGCGCGTTGGCTGAGCGTTTCGCTGGGCAGCCGCGGGTGCCTGCCAGTGGAGTTCAGGGTAGTCCGTGATGCTCTGGAGCAGTTGGCGCTCTTCGCAACGGTCTTCGATTGCGCGACGAAACGCCATGCGGCGCTGGTCTTCTTGCTGACGACGGGTTTTGACGGTGCTGCTGTCTTCGTATTGCCGGGCCATGTTGAGTCTCCCAATGCGAGTACGGGGAGTTCAGGATGGGCGCGGCGGATGACGGTTTGGCGGCGTGGGGGTTACAGGACGATGAATATTCCGAAATTGAAGGAGATTCCCTGTGGGAGCTGGCGTGCCTGCGATGCAGGAACCGCGGTTTTTCAGTTAAACCGAGATGACGCTATCGCAGGCAAGCCAGCTCCCACATTTGGACCGGGTGCGACCTTGAATCAGTCGTCGAGGGCTTTGACCGATTTTGGCGAGAGACGCAGGCTGCGCAAGCTGCGCTTCACGCTCTTGAGGTGGTTGACCAGGCTCGGGCCGCGCGCCATGGCCACGCCCATCGCCAGCACGTCGATCACCACCAGGTGGGCGATGCGCGAGGTCAGCGGGGTGTAGATTTCGGTGTCTTCGTGCACGTCGATCGCCAGGTTGACCGTCGACAGCTCTGCCAATGGCGTCTGGCTTGGGCACAGCGTGATCAGCGTCGCGCCGCTTTCACGCACCAGGTTGGCGGTGATCAGCAAGTCTTTGGAGCGACCGGACTGGGAGATGCAGATCGCCACATCCGTCGGCTTCAGCGTGACCGCCGACATCGCCTGCATGTGCGGATCGCTGTAAGCCGCTGCTGTGAGCAGCAGGCGGAAGAATTTGTGCTGGGCGTCCGCAGCAACGGCGCCCGACGCACCGAAGCCGTAAAATTCGACGCGCTGGGCCTGGGACATTGCGGTCACGGCCTTCTGCAACTCCACCGGGTCGAGCTTTTCTCGCACTTCCATCAGGGTGTGCAAGGTGGTGTCGAAGATTTTCAGGCTGTAGTCGGCGACGGAATCGTCTTCGTGAATCGCAAATTGCCCAAAGCTCGCACCCGCCGCCAGGCTCTGGGCCAGCTTGAGTTTCAAGTCCTGGAACCCGGAGCAACCGATGGCGCGGCAAAAACGCACGATGGTCGGCTCACTGATGCCCACGCTGTGGGCCAGGTCGGCCATGGAACTGTGCATCACGGCCGCAGGGTCAAGCAGCACGTGATCGGCAACCTTGAGTTCCGATTTGCGTAACAGGTGGCGCGACTGGGCGATATGTTGCAACAGGTTCAAAGGGCAGGACTCTTGTCATTGGCAGGCGCCAGGGATGTAGCAAGCTTGTAGTTATACTACAAGAATTGCCGTTTTGCCCGTCCGATGCATCACTAAATCGCCCTGATGCCCTTTGAATCAGCGGGCAGCCGCCGTGTAGCCACACAGGCGGGCTGGCCGTCTTTAAGGAAAGTCTGCATTTTTGCGTAACAAATCTGCCAGCCCCTCGGCCTCCACCGGCCGACTGATCAGATAGCCCTGCACCTCGTCACAGCGCTCCCCTCGCAGGAAATCCAGCTGCTGCTGATCTTCCACCCCTTCGGCCACCACCTTGAGCGCCAGCCCATGGGCCATGGCGATGATTGCACGCGTAATCGCGGCGTCTTCGCGGCCCTGGCCCAGGCCGCGAATGAACGTCTGATCGATCTTCACGTAATCCACGGGAATACGCTTGAGGTAGCTGAGGGACGAGTAGCCGGTGCCAAAGTCGTCAATGGCCAGCTTCACGCCCAGGTCGCGCAGTTGCTGGAAGGTGACAATGATGTGCTCGACGCTGTCGAGCAACTGGCTCTCGGTCAGCTCCAATTCGAGGTATTGCGGGTCAAGGCCGGTTTCTTCGAGCACCTGGCGCACCAGGCTGACCAACTTGCCCTGGCGCAACTGGTGCACGGAAAGGTTCACCGACACCCGAATCGGCGCCAACCCCTGGCGCTGCCATTCGCACGCCTGCCAACAGGCTTGGCGCAAGACAAATTCGCCCAGCGGCACGATCAGGCCTGTTTCTTCGGCCAGGCCAATAAAGTCCCCCGGCGGCACCATGCCCCACTGCGGATGCTCCCAGCGAATCAGCGCCTCGGCGGCGTTCAGCTTGCCCGTGGTCAGGCACAGTTTCGGCTGATAGAACACCGTGAGCTGGCGTTCGTCGATGGCCTTGCGCAAGTGGTTCTCCAGCTGCAAACGCTCAAGCGTGCTGGCTTGCAGGCTGTCGGTGTAGAACTGGAAGTTATTGCCGCCCAAGTGCTTGGCATGTTGCATGGCCATGTTCGACTGACTGACCAACGCGGAAATTTCCCGCGCATTGTCCGGCAGCAGGCTGACACCCATTGAGGCGCTGACCACCAGCTCATGCCCGTCTACCGTCACTGGCACCCGCAGCTTTGCCAGCAGCCGCGTGGCCACTCGCGCCAGGCTCGACAGGTTGCCGTAGGCGTCGAACAGCACGGCGAACTCATCGCCTGACAGACGCGCAATGGTGTCAGCCTCGGGCAACGCGTTGATCAGGCGACGCGCCATTTTCTGTAACAGCTGGTCGGCGACTTCATGGCCCAGGCTGTCGTTCAGCAACTTGAAGCGGTCCAGGTTGATATGCAGCAGCGCCAGGCTACGCCCGCCCTGACGCACACGCGCATGGGCTTCGCGCAGTCGCTCGCGGAACAGTGAACGGTTGGCCAGGCCCGTCAACTCGTCATAGTGCGTGAGGTAGCGCATGCGCTCCTCAGACTCACGCCGCGCCGACAGATCGGCGAAGAAGCCCACGATATGGCTGACATTTCCGCGAACATCGCGCACCACGTTCAGTTGCAGCCATTGCGGGTACAGTTCGCCATTCTTGCGTGTTTCGACCAACTCGCCCTGCCAGGTACCGTGGCTGAGCAGGGCCTGGCGAATCACCGGAAAGTGACGACGGGCGTCGCGGCTGCTGGGCAGTTCCACGACGTTGCGGCCGAGCATGTCGTCGATTTCAAAACCGGTGACACGGCTGAAAGCCTGGTTGACGGCGATCAGCGCATAGTTCGGGTCAAGAATCACGATGCCTTCGCTGGCCGCCTCGAACACGGTCGAGGCCAGCCGCTGCTGTTCTTCCAGGGCCTTGCCGGCGCTGATGTCGCGGCGGGTGCCAAGCATGCGCGTTACCCGCCCACTGGGCGAACGCTCCACGGCGCGGCCGCGGTCTTCGATCCAGACCCAGTGACCGTCGCCGTGGCGCACGCGGTATTCAACCTGATAGTCCTCGGTACGGCCTTTGAGATGCTCCACCAGTGCGCGCTTGAGCAGCGGCAAGTCGTCGGGGTGCAGGCGCGGCTTGAGGTGGCTGAGCATTGCCGTGACGTATTCAGGTTCAAGGCCGAACAACTCTTTGAGCTGAGTGTGATGGACTTCGTCGGTTTGCAGGTTCCAGTCCCACAGCCCCAGTTCGCTGGCCTGCAGCGCCATGGCCAGGCGCGCTTCACTTTTATTCAGGGCCAGGCTGGCGGCGTCCAGTTCCTGGTTGCGTTGCGCCACGCGGTCTTGCAGACCGATCTGGGCCTCGCGCAGGTCCTGTTCGACCTGGCGGCGCTGCTCGACTTCGCGCACCAGCTCCTGATTCAACTGTTCGCTGCGCTGCTGCGCCTGCTGTAAATGCTCGATCAGCGCCTGGTTCTGAAAGCGTCGCAGCAGGCCACGCTGGATCAGGCGGTTGACCTGCCACGCCACCAGGCTCAGAGAGCCCAGCAGGATCAGGCCAAGCACGCCCCAACCTTGCTGCTGCGCCGTGCCGTTCCAAAACAGATAGAGGATGGCCGGCACCAGACACGGCACGGCAAAGGACAGGAATGCGGGCAGGCTCACCGCGTAGGCGACGCTGGCCGACAGCGTCGCCGCACCGATCAGGCCGAACACCCAGGCCTGCTGCATGAAGCTGTCCGCCGGCACCAGCGCAATCGCGGCGGTGGCTAACGTCAGGCCACTGACCGCCGAGCCGAGCATGAACATGCGCCGCCAGATCGGTTGGGCCTGGCGGCTGGGCATGGCCGAATCAAACGCGGCCACTTGGATAACGCGCAAGGCCACCAGGGCGAGCAGCCAAACCAGCCACACGCTGTCCAACAGATATTGCTTGGGGTTCCACAGCAACCAGGCGCAGACCAGGCCGTTCACCAACATCAATAAAGTCGGCAGCAATGAGCCCTGGTACAGCAGGCGAGTGCGTTCGACCGCCATCTCGGTTGCGTAACGTTTACGAATGATCTGCGCAGGCGCCGCCGAGGGGCCGAACAGGTCAGGACTGAGAGTCATAGGCAGTGTTCTTATAATGGTGAGCCCGAAACGTGCACGGAGCATACACAAGCAAACGCTTGGGCCAAACTGCTCCAAGTCATAAAAACCGCACGATAATCCGCCGCAAAACTCGGAGCCAGACAGCTTGAGCGAGGTGCTGCGCGGGCTGTGGCCTATGACCGACCGGTCATCAGCCCCGCCAGAATGTTCGTCCGGCTCCAAACACGCCCGACGTTTTCGAGTGACCACCCGGCATTGGGATTTGCCCCACTCCCCCGGGCACCCTAGAATGCGCCGATGCGCGATGATCTCTCCCTTTTGCTGAACTCCCTCAACGATGCCCAACGCCAGGCCGTAGCAGCCCCCGTTGGCCGTCAGTTGGTCCTGGCCGGTGCTGGCTCCGGTAAAACCCGAGTGCTGGTGCACCGTATCGCCTGGTTGATCCAGGTTGAAAACGCGTCCCCGCATTCCATCCTGTCGGTGACCTTCACCAACAAGGCTGCTGCCGAGATGCGCCACCGCATCGAGCAGTTGATGGGCATCAGCCCGGCCGGCATGTGGGTGGGCACTTTCCACGGCCTGGCGCACCGCTTGTTGCGGGCGCATTGGCAGGAAGCGGGGCTGAGCCAGACCTTCCAGATCCTCGACAGCGATGACCAGCAGCGCCTGGTCAAGCGCGTGATCCGCGAGCTGGGCCTGGACGAACAGCGCTGGCCCGCGCGTCAGGCGCAATGGTTTATCAACGGCCAGAAAGACGAAGGCCTGCGCCCGCAACATATCCAGGCCAGTGGCGATTTATTCCTGGCCACCATGCGCAGCATTTATGAAGCCTACGAGGCCGCCTGCGTGCGTGCCGGCGTGATCGACTTCTCCGAGCTGCTGCTGCGCGCCCTCGACCTGTGGCGCGACAACCCAGGCTTGCTGGCGCATTACCAGAAACGCTTCCGGCATATCCTGGTGGACGAGTTCCAGGACACCAACGCCGTGCAGTACGCCTGGTTGCGCTTGCTGGCCAAAGGTGGCGACAGCCTGATGGTGGTGGGCGATGACGACCAGTCGATCTACGGCTGGCGTGGCGCGAAAATCGAGAACATCTACCAGTACTCCGACGACTTCCCGGACGCGATCACTATCCGTCTGGAGCAGAATTACCGCTCCACCGCCGGCATCCTCAAGGCTGCCAACGCACTGATCGCCAATAACACCGGGCGCATGGGCAAAGAGCTGTGGACCGACGGCGGCGAAGGCGAAGCGATCAACCTGTACGCCGCGTTCAACGAGCACGATGAAGCGCGTTATGTGGTGGAAACCATCGAAAGCGCGCTGAAAACCGGGCTGGCGCGTAACGATATCGCTATCTTGTACCGCTCCAACGCCCAATCGCGGGTATTGGAAGAAGCCCTGCTGCGCGAACGTATTCCGTACCGCATCTATGGCGGCCAACGCTTCTTCGAGCGTGCGGAAATCAAAAACGCCATGGCGTACCTGCGCTTGCTGGAAGGCCGTGGCAACGATGCGGCGCTGGAGCGGGTGATCAATGTTCCGGCACGTGGCATCGGCGAGAAAACCGTCGAGGCCATCCGCGACCACGCACGCCACGCCGATGTGTCGATGTGGGAAGCCATGCGCTTGCTGATCGCCAATAAAGGCCTGACCGGCCGCGCTGCCGGTGCCTTGGGTGTGTTCGTTGAGCTGATCGAGAACCTGGCCGCCAAATGCGCGGAAATGCCGCTGCATTTGATGACCCAGACCGTGATTGAGCAATCGGGCCTGATCGCCTATCACGAAGCGGAAAAAGGCGAGAAGGGCCAGGCGCGGGTAGAAAACCTTGAAGAACTGGTCAGCGCCGCCCGCGCGTTCGAAAACACCGATGACGATGAAGAGCTGACGCCGCTTGCTGCCTTCCTCGGGCATGCGTCGCTGGAAGCCGGTGATACCCAGGCCGATGAGCATGAAGACAGCATCCAGCTGATGACCTTGCACAGTGCCAAGGGCCTGGAGTTCCCGTATGTGTTCCTGGTGGGCATGGAAGAAGGCCTGTTCCCGCACAAGATGAGCCTGGAAGAGCCCGGCCGCCTTGAGGAAGAACGCCGCCTGGCTTACGTGGGCATCACCCGTGCCATGCAGAATCTGGTGATGACCTACGCCGAAACCCGACGCCTGTACGGCAGCGAGACCTACAACAAGGTGTCGCGCTTCGTACGTGAAGTGCCGAAGGGACTGATCCAGGAAGTCCGCCTGTCCAACAGCGTCAGCCGCCCGTTCGGCGGCGGCCAGCAGCAAAATTCCAGCACCCTGTTTGCCGGCTCCGAGATTCCGGAAACCCAGTTCAGCCTTGGCCAGCAGGTCAGGCATTCGGTGTTCGGCGAAGGCGTGATCCTCAACTTCGAAGGCGCGGGTGCCCAGGCGCGGGTGCAGGTGAATTTCGCCGAAGGCTGCAAGTGGCTGATGATGGGCTACGCCAAGCTCGAAGCAATCTGAAACACTGCATGCTCACTGTCAGGCGCCCGGCTAGCCGGGCGCCTGCAATGTGAAGAATCGTGCCCCTCCCTTGTTTTTCGCCCGCTCGGGCCAATATCTGTAACTAGTCCTACAGACCCTTCGGAATTGGTCTTACGTAAAAGCCCGAAACATTATGCCGCTAGCCACTGTCACGACACCTGTGCAACATGGCGCGCGTGCAATCCACAAATGGGAATTCCCTTTATGAAACGTTTTCTTAGCATCGCCATGGCGTTGTGCATCGGCCTGACGATGAGCCTCGACGCCAACGCCAAGCGCTTCGGTGGCGGCAAAAGCATGGGCTCGGCACCGACTCACCAGACCAGCCAAATGGCTCCTTCCGCCGGTGCCGGCGGTGCTGCGGCAACTGCAGGTGCAGCCGGTGCCGCTGGCGCGGCTGCCAAGGCCGGCGGTGCTTCGCGCTGGTTAGGCCCTCTGGCCGGTATCGCCGCCGGTGGCCTGCTTGCGTCCATGTTCATGGGCGGCGGCTTCCAAGGCATGCAGATCTTCGACATCCTGATCATGGCGGTCATCGCCTTCCTGATCTTCCGCTTCATCGCCGCCCGTCGCCGCAAGCAGCAGGAGCACATGGCTCCAGCCGGCGCGCCGATGCAGCGTGAAGTATTCGAGCAAAAACCAGCCATGGGTTCGATCTTCGGTGGTTCGGGTGCACCTACTGCCGCCCGTCCGGTAATCAATGCACCGGCCTGGTTCAACGAAGAGCGTTTCGTCGAAGCGGCCCGCAGCCACTTCCAGTCCTTGCAACAGCACTGGGACGCCAACGAAATGGACAAGATCTCCGAGTTCGTGACCCCACAACTGCTTGAGTTCCTCAAGCGCGAACGTGCCGACCTGGGCGACGGTTTCCAGTCGACCTACATCGACGATCTGCGCGTACAACTGGAAGGTGTGGATGATCGCGCCGACAAGACCATCGCCACCCTGACCTTCAGCGGCGTGTCGAAGACCTCGCGTTTCGACCAGGGCGAAGTGTTCAGCGAAAGCTGGAACATGGAACGCGCCCAGGGCGACAACCAGCCTTGGCTGGTCGCCGGTATCCGCCAGAACGGCTGATAACCGCACGCTTGAGCACTTGGTAATAAAAACCCCGGACATGTTCCGGGGTTTTCTATTTCGCGGTTGCACTTATAGCGAGCTACTGTATAAAACGCCCTATTAACCGCGCCAACTAGCAAGAGGATCCCGGCCGTGGAAGAAATCATCGAACAATTGCGTGAAGCCAACGAACCGGTCCCGGTTCCTCTGGAACTGCCTGACGAAGACCAAATTGTGGAAATCGAAGAACAACTGTTCATCGACATCCCGTTTGTCTTCCGCGAATTCCTGCTCACCGTCAGCGACGTGGTGTATGGCAGCCTGGAGCCGGTGACAGTTACCGACCCGCAGTCCCACACCTACCTGCCGGACGTTGCCGCCAACGCCTGGGATGCCGGTGTTGACCGCAGCATGATCCCGATCTGCCAGGACGGTGACGACTACTACTGCGTCGAAGAAGACGGCACCGTGGTGCTGTGGTCCGGCGAAGAAGAACTGGTTACCGAAGAAACCTGGGAATCGGTGTGGCACTGGGCGCGGGACGTCTGGCTGGAAAGCTGATTCCGCAAAGCTTTTGTGGCAAAGGAGCTTGCTCGCGCTGGGCTGCGAAGCGGCCCCAACCAGGGCGACGCGTTCTTTCAGATGTTGCGATGTGGCGGTTTTAGGGCTGCTGCGCAGCCCAACGCGAGCAAGCTCGCTCGCCACAAGAATGCGCCACTCGGCTTAGTGCTCCGGCGTGTCCTTGTGGTTATCCAGGGTCTCCAGCAAGGCAACCTGCATCCGCGTATGCACGCGGATGAACCACCGCCAGAGCACCGCCGCCACCGCTGCCGCCACCACGGCGATCAGCACCAGCAACTTGTTGGTTGGCAAGATACTGGCCGACAAGGCTGCCAGCAGCAGGAAAATCACCAGCAGCGACAGGATGGGGATCAGTTCGGCGATCACTCGTCGTACGCGCTGGGTATGCCTTCCGGCCATTTCCGGCTTGACGCTCATCTCTGCCAGCAACATCGACAGCGCCTTGAGCTTGCGATACGCCGCAATCAAAAACGGCAGCGACAACAGCAACGCCCCGCCCCAGATCAACGCCTTCTGCCAGCTTGGGTCACTTATCCAGCCCTCCAGATACCCACCGATGCGCGCCGCAAAAAAGCTGCCGGCAAAAAAGATCGCCACCACCAGCGCCAGGTTTACCCCCACTTGCAGGATGATCTTGCGAATCATCGACGCCAGCATTGCGCCCTCGCCCTGAGGCTGGATGCTGCGCAACCATTCGCCATACATACCGAACACCCGGCTCATGCGCTTGGGCATCACCGCCGCAATCTTCAACGATAACGGGTCGGCGCCGCGAATCAGGTACGGCGTGAGCAGCGTGGTGATCGCCGACACCGCCACGGCCACCGGGTAGAGGAAGTCGCTGGTCACCTGCAAGGTCATCCCCAATGCGGCGATGATGAAGGAAAACTCCCCAATCTGTGACAGCCCCATGCCTACGCGCAGTGAGGTGCGGCCGTCGTTGCCAGCGATAAACGCCCCCAGGCCACAAGACAACATTTTGCCCAGTACCACCGCCACGGTGATGACCGCGATGGGCCAGGCGTATTGCAGCAGGATCTGTGGGTCGATCATCAAGCCAATCGCGACAAAGAAGATCGCGCTGAACATGTCGCGAACCGGCTCGATCAGGCGTTCGATCTTAATCAACTGACGGGATTCGGCCATGATCGCGCCGATCAGGAACGCGCCCAGCACCATGCTGTATTCGAGCTTCACCACCAGCAGGCAGAAGCCGAAACACAGGCCGAGCACAGTGATCAGCAGCATCTCGTTACTGTCGAACTTGGCCACATAGGCCAGCAGGCGCGGCACCAGCAGAATGCCGATGACCAGCGCGACGATCATGAACAGCGAGAGTTTGCCGACGGTGGAAAACACCTCGCCGGAGCTGACCGTGCCGCTGACGGCGATGCTCGACAGCAAGGCGATGATGCCGATACCGAGGATGTCTTCTACGATCAGCACGCCGAAAATCAGCTGGGCAAAGCGCTGGTTTTTCATCTTCAGGTCGTTGAGCGCCTTGACGATGATGGTGGTTGAGGAGATCGCCAGGATGGCGCCGAGGAACAGCGAGTCCATGGTGTTCCAATCGAACCAGCGGCCGATTTCGTAGCCGATCCAGATCATCAGGATGATCTCGAGGAATGCGGCGATAAACGCCGTGGCGCCGACCTTGAACAGTTTGCGCAGGCTGAACTCCAGGCCCAGGCAAAACATCAGGAAGATCACCCCCAGCTCGGCGAGGGTCTTGATGGTGTCTTCGTCGTGGATCAGGCCGAACGGTGGCGTGTGAGGGCCGATGATGAACCCGGCGACGATATACCCCAACACCACCGGTTGCTTGAGGCGGTGAAACAGGATGGTGACAACCCCTGCCACCAGCATGATCACGGCCAAGTCCTGGATAAAGCTGATGGCGTGCATGGCGAGGGGCTCCTTGAAGGTACTGGCGCTTTTCCCACTTCCACCGGCGCCTATGAACGGTCGCAATAAGCGGAAGGAAAAGTCGGCCTTAATCGTAAGAAATGCCCTGAGACGGGCTTTTGAAGGTTAACACCGCGACTTCCGGCAGAAAGCCGGTGCAATATATGGAAACAGATCGGTGCAGGCGTGACGGCAAGCCGCCCACCGGCGTCCCGTTAGGGATGGCGCTGCAAAGATTTCAGCACCCGCAGAGGTGCCACCCCAACCGATGCCTACAACCCGTGAGTGTGCTATGGAACCCGGAAACGCCCAGCTGTCGATGACGGTACTGATGACCCCTGACATGGCCAACTTCTCAGGCAATGTTCACGGCGGCACCCTGCTCAAGTACCTCGACGAAGTGGCCTACGCCTGTGCGAGCCGTTATGCCGGTCGCTATGTAGTGACCTTGTCGGTGGACCAGGTGATTTTTCGCGAACCGATCCATGTCGGTGAGCTGGTGACCTTCCTCGCCTCGGTTAACTACACCGGCAATACGTCGATGGAGGTGGGCATCAAGGTGGTGACCGAGAACATCCGCGAGCGCTCGGTGCGCCATACAAATAGCTGCTTCTTCACCATGGTGGCCGTGGACGACCAGCGCAAACCCGCCGCCGTGCCGCCACTGCAGCCGCACAACAGCGAAGACAAGCGCCGGTTCGTGCAGGCGCAGCAGCGCCGGCAGATTCGCCAGGAGCTGGAAAAGCGCTATCAGGAAATCAAGGCAGACGGGCCGTAAGACCCGAGCTGCAAACCAGATCAAAATGTGGGAGCGGGCTTGCCCGCGATAGCGATCTGTCATGATCCACCGCTATCGCGGGCAAGCCCGCTCCCACATTGGGTTTTGTTGGGTTACAGACCGATCGGGGTGGCTTCGAAGCGCACGCGAGGATGGGCGATGCGGTCCTGGGCGCGGACCAGTTCCAGCTCGTAACTGGCGCAGGCCTGGGTTTCCAGCAGCACTTCATGCACCGCGGCGGCGGTGAATTCGAAGGCTGCCAGCAGGCTGTCACCCAGCAGCACCCGCGCCAGGAACAGCCCCGACGTCAGGTCGCCCACGCCCACCGGCTGACGCGGGAACGCCAGCAGTGGCCGACGCAGGTGCCAGCTGCCATCGGCAGTCACCAACAGCATCTCAAAACCGTCCGGCAGCTTGCCCGGATAATCCAGGTGCTTGACCAGCACGGCCTTGGGCCCGCGCGCCAGCAGCGCCTTGGCCATGCCCAGGCAATCGAACAGCGATTGCGGCTTGCGCCCGGCAAAGCTGTCCAGCTCCAGTTGGTTGGGGCAAAGGAAATCCGCCATCGCTGCCGCTTCGTCCAACAGGAAATCGCTGACTTCCTGGGGCACGATGCAACCCTTTTCCGGGTGGCCCATCACCGGGTCGCACAAGTACAAGGCCTTGGGGTTGATGGCCTTGATGCGCGCCACGCCGGTCAAAATCGCACGGCCTTGGGCTGCGCTGCCGAGGTAGCCGGACAGCACTGCATCGCAGTTACCCAACTCGCCGATTGCGGCAATCCCTTCTACCAGCGCCGGAATCTGCTGCGGCGCCAACACTTCGCCCGCCCACTGACCATACTGAGTGTGATTGGAGAACTGCACCGTGTTGAGCGGCCAGACATTCACCCCGACCCGCTGCATGGGGAACACGGCGGCGCTGTTTCCGGCGTGGCCAAAAACCACATGAGACTGGATCGCAAGCAGATGAGGTGTGCGTTTCATGCGGGAGATTTCCGTAAAGCCATTGAAATTCTGGCCGCGCAGTATGCGACTAAACACGGCCTGTACGACAGACCAGAGACACAGTTAAGCTGCTCTCACTTTGTTGGAGTTCATCGCATGCTGACCCTGGGAAACATCTTTGTGTTGATGCTGCTGGCGACCGGCGCCGCCTGGGTCTGGCACAACCACGGCCTGCGCGAGCGGGCGCTGGAGCGGGTCAAGCAGCATTGCGCCAAGCTCGATATCGAGCTGCTCGATGGCGCGGTGGCGTTGAAACGCATCGGTTTTGTGAGGGACGCCAAGGGTCGGCGACGTCTGGCGCGCATCTACAATTTTGAGTTCACCGTGACCGGCGAAGCACGCCATCCCGGGACGATCACTCAGTTTGGTGCTCACAGCGCGCAGATCGAACTGGCGCCCTACCCGTTCGAGATCAAAACGCCGTTGCCCAGCGCTGAAGTGATCGAGCTGAGCCAATGGCGCCAGGACCACGCCAGCAAGAACCGTCACTGACGGCAGGCGGTCAAGGCGTCCTGCAATGCAGCCACGTCCTGTGGCTGACTGAAGATCAATTCAATACGTGAGTCACGGCGCCATTCGCTCAGTTGCCAGAGGAGTGCGCCGTTATCCACAGCGTTGGCGCTGAGCCAACCTTCAGGGCTGTGGATAACCAGTTTGGCGCGGCGCCACACCAGACTTGTCAGCCAGCGGTTCAGGCGCACGGTGTCGAATTGCTGACTAGGGTGCCAACGCCAGCCGATGCTCCAGCCGCCCTCTTGAGCCAGGCTGAGGCAGATTGGCAGCGTCGGATCGGTCCAGATGGCTGGCATCTGCGCTAAGCCTTTGGGCGCATCGAAGTTATCCACAGCAGTGCGGCCTTGCGCGTCCAAGCCGGGCAACAGGTCGAGCGGCACGTGCGCCTGGCGCGTCCAGTAAAGCGGGCAGTCGGGTAATTGCTGTTCAATGGCCTGGCGCTGCGCGGCATCCAGCGCCTCATCCTTGTTCAACACCAACAGCCCGGCACTGGCCAGCGTCTCGCGTTGCGCATCAGGCAAGGGTTTACCCGCCGCCAGCGCCTGGGCATCCAGCACCAGTACGCACGGCTGGACCGCCAGCACGTCCTGCCACGGCGCCTGCCGCAGTTGCCTGAGCAACTGCGCCGGGTGGCCCAGGCCCGAGGGCTCGATAAACAGCCGATCAGGCTTGGCCTTACGCAGCAGGCGGCCCAGGCCTACCTGGAACGGTGCACCATTCACACAACACAGGCAGCCGCCTGCCACCTCGCCCAAGGCAATGCCGTCGTCATCCTGAGTGAGCAAGGCAGCGTCCAGACCGATCTGCCCGAACTCGTTGATCAACACGGCCCAGCGCTCGTTGGCCGGGCGTTGGGCCAGCAGGTGTTTGATCAGGCTGGTCTTGCCGGCGCCCAACGGCCCGGCAATCACGTGGGTGGGAATGTTCTGCAGCATCAGTGGCATCATTCAGACCGTGTAGAGAGCTTGATCCTACCCGGTTATGCGAGCCAATCCAGTGTCAGGATCAACCGTCGCTCATCAGCCTTGAGTGCAGGCGAGCGATGAATCAAGCCGTGAGCTTCGTTGCCATGCCATTGGGTGCCCTTGAGCATGGCGACTTCGCCACAGAGGATCTGCTCGATGCGTTCGGTGGGTTGCGCGTCCGACTGGGCCAGCTTACGGCGGTCCATCACACCTTCGCGCAGCCACTGGCTGCCAATGCCGGCGTAGGTGGTGATCAGTCGCACCGGCACGTGGTCAACGTGAAAACGCGGGCACATGGCCTTGTCCAGCAGCCGCAAGCGCACGCCAATGCGCTTGGCGCCCAGCAAACAGGCAAACGCGCTGACCAACCAGGACACATCGGCAATAAAGCCTTCGTAGCCTTCAAGGTCGCGGCAACTGGATGCCAAACCCTGCAAATTCGGTACAGCGTCTTCGTTGTTGAGCTCAATTACCCTGGAATCGGCCAGCGGCTCATTGAGCGCCACCAGCAGGGCACCGAATTCGGCGATATGCAGCGGCAGTTGACGCTGCCAAACCGCCAGGTTCACCCCGTCTTCCAGAATGTCAGCCAGCGCCAGCGGGGTTTCACCGCGCGTTTGGCGGATCACGGGGCGCAATGGGATAACCGGGGCCAGCATCAGGCGACCTGCTCGAGCCAGGGGCCAAAGGGATCAGCCAGCAGGCGCCAACCTTCAACGCCAACGGCCATTTCTTCATCGGTGAGCAAGCAGGCGTCCAGTTCGGTACGCATGTGGTTGAAGTCGATGTTTTGCCCGATGAACACCAATTCCTGGCGGCAATCACCGGTACTCAGCTGCCAGTTGGCCATGATCGCCGCCACGCTTTCTTGATCCTGCGGCCATTGGCTTTTCGGCACAAAACGCCACCAACGCCCGGCAAAACCATAGCGCATCAGCCCGCCAGCCTGGGACCAACTGCCTGCATCCTGATGCTTGCTGGCCAGCCAGAAAAAGCCCTTGGAGCGCAGCAGTTTGCCGTTCACCCACGGGCGGTCGATAAAGTCGAAAAAACGCTGAGGATGAAACGGCCGGCGCGCGCGATAAGCCGTGGAGGCGATGCCGTATTCTTCGGTTTCCGGCACATGTTCACCGCGCAGTTCCTGTAACCAGC
Source organism: Pseudomonas sp. RGB (assembly GCF_007713445.1). Classification (NCBI taxonomy): domain Bacteria; kingdom Pseudomonadati; phylum Pseudomonadota; class Gammaproteobacteria; order Pseudomonadales; family Pseudomonadaceae; genus Pseudomonas; species Pseudomonas sp. RGB. Next base: position 585,795 of record NZ_VMSH01000001.1, read on the forward strand.
CCGGCGCCTGGGCGGCGCGCTCGAAGTCGAAGCGGCCGGTGTTGAGGATTTTGTTCAGCGGCACTTCGCCCATGACCATCGGGATAATTTCGGCCTGAGCGTTGAGGCGTTCGAGAATCGCCATCAGTTCCTCGCGCTCACGGCTGCTGATCAGGTCGATCTTGCTGATCAGGATTACGTCAGCAAATTCGATCTGCTCAATCAGCAGGTCAGTGATTGAGCGTTCGTCCTCCTCTCCCAGGGTCTCACCGCGTGAGGCCAGGCTTTCGGCGGCCTGGTAGTCGAGCAGGAAGTTCATGCCGTCGACCACGGTGACCAGGGTGTCCAGGCGCGCGATATCGGCCAGGCTTTGCTCGTTTTCGTCGCGGAAGGTGAAGGTCTCGGCCACGGGTAACGGCTCGGAAATGCCGGTGGATTCGATCAACAGGTAATCGAACCGACCTTCTTTGGCGAGTTTTCCGACTTCTTCCAGCAAGTCTTCACGCAAGGTGCAGCAGATGCAGCCGTTGCTCATCTCCACCAGTTTTTCTTCGGAGCGGTTGAGGGTGACGTCGCGCTGCACCTCGCTGCCGTCGATGTTGATTTCGCTCATGTCGTTGACGATCACCGCCACTCGCAAATTGTCGCGATTGCGCAGGACGTAGTTGAGCAGCGTGCTTTTGCCGGCGCCGAGAAAGCCGGACAACACGGTAACGGGGAGACGATTGGGCATCAGGTGTTCCTCATCAGGGTTGGCCGGTCAAATCGCCCGTTGATGGCGTTCGCGCAGCTCTTCACGTTCTTTGGCTTCGATACTCAGGGTCGCTGTGGGGCGCAGCAGCAAGCGTTTCAGGCCAATGGGGTCGCCGGTTTCACGGCACCAGCCGTATTCGCCACGGGCCAGCAGTTCAAGCGCGTCGTCGATCTTGTCCAGCAGCTTTTTTTCGCGCTCCAGCAGGCGCAGTTGCCATTGGCGCTGTTCCTCGGCGCTACCCACATCGGCGGGGTCGCTGTTGGTTTCCTGCTCGCGCAGCACCAGGAACTCGGCTTCGATGCGCGCTTGCAGTTCAAAACGCTGGCCCAGCAGCAGCTCGCGGAAGAAGCCTTGCTGGGCTTCATTCATGTAATCGTTGGGCGATTGGGCAAGGAGGTCTTGTTCAGTCATGGAGAGCGGTTCACGGGTCAGGCTGTGTTTTTATGTTATAGTATAACAACACAAATAAGCCAATCCCCTTGCTCGTCACGACGAAGGGCGCAATGCTTGAACCCGTTCCAGCCCCCGAGAAACCTTATGAAATATCTGCTGTGCGCCCTGTTATTGGCAGTGGCAGGACCTGCCTGCGCACAAACGCCGACCCTGGCGGCTACCTGCGTACGCAGCGCCAACCTGCTGGCTTGCGTGGATCCGCTGGGGAATGCCTACAGCGTAGCGACTGCCGGCAGCACCACGTATTTGCGCGGTTTCGAGGTGATCGGTAAACGCTACTGGGCACAGACCAACAGCCGCTATGGGCAGCTGACGTTCTTTACCGGGTTGGCGTCCGATGGTGAGGCGTGGGTCGGCTACACGCGCCGCGTGGGCTGGACCACCATCAACCGGTTTTCCAGCTCAGGCGGCACCCGTGCGAAGTTCACGTGCAGCCGTATTACCGGCTGCTAGACCTGGCCGTTCTTCTGCTCCTGAACCCACGCCATGTAGCTGTTCATCGGCGGGTTCTTCTCGAAGTACTTTTTCAGGCCTTCGAAAAGCCCATCCGCCACCGCCTGTTGATGGCGCGCAGTGACTAGCCGCTGGGCGTCCTGGGTGTTGGAAATGAACCCGGTCTCGACCAGGATCGACGGCACATCCGGTGACTTGAGCACCGCAAACCCTGCCTGTTCCACGCGCTTCTGGTGCAGCGTGGTGATGTTTTGCAGGCTGCCCAACACCGAGCTGCCCAGCTGCAGGCTGGAGGCGATGGTGGCGTTCATCGACATGTCGAGAATCACCCCGGCCAGCATCGGGTCTTTGTCCTTGAGATTGAGCAAGGTGGTGGCACCCAGCAAGTCCGCGCCATTTTCACGCTGCGCCATGAAGCGCGCCGTGGCGGAGGTGGCGCCGCCTTCAGAAAGCGCATACACCGACGCCCCGGAGGCCGTGAGCCGTGGCGCGGCGTCGGCGTGCACCGAGATAAACATATCCGCCTTGTGCTGACGGGCGATGTCCACGCGCTTGCGCAGCGGTACGAAGAAGTCATCGTTGCGCACCAGTTTCACGTCAAAGCCTTTCTCACGCTTCAAGCGTTTGGCCAGCAATTGGGCGATGGACAACACCACGTCCTTTTCGCGCTGGCCCTTGGAACCGATTGCGCCTGGGTCTTTGCCACCGTGGCCGGGATCGACCACTACGATGATGTCGCGCTTGGGATGCGCCTTGTCCACCGGCGCCACCAGAGGTTGCGGCTGCGCGGCGATCTGGCGCGGCGCGTGGGTGGCGCTGCTCAGGTCGAGTACCAGGCGATGACCTTGGCCATCCTGCGGCGGCAACAAGAAGCTGTTGACCTGCATCGGTGCGGCCAGGTCCAGCACGATGCGCGTATCACCTTTGCCAAAATGCCCGGAGCGGATCGAAGTGATTCCGCTGTTCTTCAACGCCAGTTGCGAGAAATCGCCGCTGAGTCCGGCGCCGCTCAGGTCGATGATCAAGCGCTCCGGTGAGGTCAGGGAAAAGGTCTTGTATTGCACCGGGCCGCTGAGGTCGAACACCAGCCGCAGTTTGTCGTCGGAGCGCCACAGGCGCGCATTGCGAATCTGCGTGGCAAAAGCCCCCAATGGAAAGGAGAACAGAGGGCTGACCAGCAGCAGGTTGAGGAGCTGACGTCTGTGCATGACATATACCGCGAATAGAGGAGCGTCCCTGCTCGACATGACTGAAGAAAGGCTGGAGCAGAAAAATCATCGTCGACTCAATAGTTATAATATAACATGTCTTTTTATTTCCAACGATGGACCTGCTCATGAATGCGCTGACTCTGCCGGATATCGCCGCGCAGGCTTCACGCCAAGCCTTGCCGCTCGACTGGGTAGGCATGTGCGGCATCGCCTTGCCCATTCTCATCGACGGCCAACGCCTGACTGCCACCGCCGATGCAGGCGTCAGCCTGGACGACGGCGAGGCCCGCGGCATTCATATGTCGCGCCTGTACCTGGCCCTGGAAATGCTCGACCAGCAGCTTCTTACGCCTGCACTTCTGCGTAATGTACTGCAGCGCTTTCTTGAGAGTCATGAAGGATTATCTAAGAACGCCTACCTACGAATTCACACGGATTTGCTGCTCAAACGCCCGGCATTGGTCAGCCCATTGGTTGGCTGGAAAGGCTACCCGGTGTGCATCGAGGCACGTCTGGAAAACCAGATGTTCCACGTGGAACTAAAAATTGACGTTACCTATTCCTCAACTTGCCCCTGCTCCGCTGCGCTCGCCAGGCAATTGATTCAGCAGCAATTTCTTGAAGATTTCGCCAACACACCACTGCAACACGAAGACGTACTGACCTGGCTCGGCAGCGCCAACGGCATCGTCGCCACGCCCCACAGCCAACGCAGCAGCGCACAACTCTCCATTGAGCTGGACGCCAATCAGTCCACCTTGCCGCTCACCGACCTGATCGATGACGTCGAAGCCGCGCTCGGTACCGCCGTGCAAACCGCGGTGAAACGTGCGGACGAACAAGCCTTCGCCCTGGCCAACGGGCAGAACCTGATGTTCTGTGAAGACGCCGCACGCCGCCTCAACCTCGCCTTGAAACGCTCGGATGCCGTCAAAGCCTTCCACCTGAAAGTGATCCACGCCGAAAGCCTGCACGCGCACGATGCCGTGGCTGAAAGCCGCTGGACGAGAGACTCTGCATGATCACCTGTAACGCTTTGCGCTGGGGTGCACCTGGGCAACCGCTCACCCCGGCACTGGATTTGACCCTGGAAAAAGGCAGCCTCACCGGCATCATTGGCGCCAACGGCACCGGCAAAAGCAGCCTGCTCAAAGTGATCGCCGGTTTGCAAAAACCGCTGGCGGGCAAGGTCAGCGTGGAGGTTCCGCGCCGGGGTGGCCTGTCGTTCCTGCCGCAGCAGCAGCACTTGGATCGCCAGTTCCCCATCAACCTGCAAGAGCTGGTCGCCGCCGGCTTCTGGGGCACCCAGCTCACGCCAGCCCAACGCAACGAACGTCTGCAGGCGGTGCTGGAGGACTGGTGCCTCAGTGGGCTGGAACATCGCCCGCTGATGGCCTTGTCCGGCGGCGAACTGCAACGCGCCCTGCTCGCCCGCATGAGCCTGGCCGAAACGCCCGTGTTGTTACTCGACGAACCCCACGCCGCCCTCGATGAAGACGGACAGGCGCTGTGCTGGAAACACATTCACGCCTGGCACGACCAGGGCCGCACAATCATAGTCGTCTGTCACGACCTGGCCTCCGTGCGCCACCACACCCAGCACCTGGTGCAGATCAAAAGCACCGGGTGCGTGTTCGGCCCCAGCAAAGAGCTGATCCGCCCCCAACCCCAAATGCAGGTGGCCTGATGCACTTTGCCGCCCACCTGTGGATGCCCTTTTTCGACTTCGTGTTCATGCGCCGCGCACTCATCGGCGGGCTTGTACTCGCCTGCAGCACCGCGCCGCTGGGTGTGTTTCTGATCCTGCGGCGCATGAGCCTGATCGGCGACGCGGTGGCTCACGGCATCCTGCCAGGCGCCGCGCTGGGCTTCTGGTTTGCCGGGCTCAGCCTGCCCGCGCTGACCATCGGCGGCCTCGGTGCCGGCCTGAGCATGGCCGGTTTATCCGCGTGGATCACTCGCCGCACCGGCCTGCGTGAAGACGCCAGCCTTGCCGCCATCTACCCGATCTCCCTCGCCGCCGGCGTGCTGATCCTCGGCATCGCAGGCAAGCGCCTGGACCTGCTGCACCTGCTGTTCGGCTCCGCGTTGGCCGTGGATGAAACCACCCTTACCGGCATGCTCTGGGTCTCCGGTTTCAGCCTGATCGCCATGGCGCTGATCTACAAACCGTTACTGCTCGACACCCTCGACCCATTGTTCCTGCAAACCGTCAGCCGCCTCGGCCCACTCGCACACGGGTTATTTCTGACCTTGGTGGTGCTGAACCTGGTGATCGGTTTCCAGGCCATCGGCGCGTTGATGGTGGTGGGTTTGATGATGTTGCCGGCGATTGCTTCACGCTTCTGGAGCCGGCGCCTGCCGGTGTTGATTGCAGTATCGGCGGTGCTGGGATGCCTGTCGGTGTGGTTCGGTTTGTTGCTGTCGTTCTACTACTCACTGCCCAGCGGCCCGGCCATCGTGCTGGTGGCGGGCGGCGGGTATTTGCTGTCCGTGGTCTTCGGTCCGGTGCACGGCTTGCTGCGCCGCCCGCCCTCTCTTACATCCCAATGAGGTGTTTCCCGATGCGCGCTCTACTCGTGATGTTCAGCCTTCTGCTGCCCTTGTCGATGGCTCAGGCCGCCGACAAACTTCAAGTGGTGACCAGCTTCAGTATTCTGGATGACATCACCCACCAGATCGGTGGCGATCACATCCAGATCAGCAACATGGTCGGCCCGGACGCCGACGCCCATACCTACGAACCCACGCCGGACGACGCCAAGGCGCTGCTCAAGGCCCGGGTCATCATCAAGAACGGCCTTGGCTTCGAGCCCTGGCTGGACCGCCTGGTGACCAGTACCGAAACCAAAGCCACGGTCGTGACCGCCAGCAAAGGCGTGATCTCTCACACCATGGAAGAAGACGGCGAAACCATCCCCGACCCGCACGCCTGGCATAACCTGGCAAACGCCGAAATCTATGTGAACAACATCACCAAGGCGTTGATTGCCGCCGATCCGGCCAACACAGCCGATTACCAGCGCAACAGCCAAACCTACCTGAAAGAAATCTACCGCCTGCTGGCCGAGGCCAAGACCCGGTTCGGCGCGCTGCCACCGGGCAACCGTCGCATCGTCACCTCGCATGACGCCTTCGGTTACCTGGGCCAGGCCTATGGCATTCAGTTCCTCGCGCCCCAGGGTCTGTCGACTGAACGCGAACCGTCTGCCGCCGAAGTCGCGGCGCTGATCACCCAGATCCGCAAAGACAAGGTCAAAGCCGTGTTCATGGAGAACATCAAAGACTCGCGCCTGCTTAAGCAGATTGCTGACGAAAGCGACGCGCAGATCGGCGGCACCTTGTACTCCGACGCCCTCGCCGCCGAAGGCCCGGCCAGCACCTTTACCGGGCTGTTCGAATACAACCTCAACACCCTGTGCGCAGCCCTGAGCAAGCCATGACCCTGAGCATGCTCGACCTGGAAGAGGCTGCCATGGGCAGCCGCTTTCCACTCGACACCGTGCTCGACGCCATGGCGTGGAACAGCGACGGCCTGATTGCCGCCGTCGCCCAGCAACACGGCAGCGGCGAGGTGTTGATGCTGGCCTGGATGAACCGCCAGGCCCTCACCGAAACCCTGGCCACCGGGCAAGTCTGCTATTGGTCGCGCTCGCGCGGGCAGCTGTGGCGCAAAGGTGAAAGCTCCGGTCACTGGCAACAGCTGGTCGAGGCCCGGCTGGATTGCGACGGCGACGCCGTGCTGCTGATCGTCGACCAACAAGGCCCGGCCTGCCACACCGGCCGGCCCACCTGCTTCTACAACGCCATCGACGGCGCCTACGTTCACATCATCACCTCGCCCCTAAAAAAGGAGCCCGCTGCATGATCCGCAAAAACCCTTCCGGCGATCTGCCGGTGATTGCCGAATCGGCCTACGTGGATAAAACCGCGATCATCTGCGGCAAGGTCATCATCGGCGAAAACGTCTTCGTCGGCCCTTACGCCGTGATCCGCGCTGACGAAGTCGACGCCACCGGCGACATGGACCCGATCACCATTGGCGCCAATTCAAACATTCAGGACGGCGTGGTCATCCACTCCAAATCCGGCGCGGCGGTGACCATTGGAGAATTTACCTCCATCGCGCATCGCTCCATCGTCCATGGCCCCTGCACCGTCGGCGACCGCGTGTTTATCGGCTTCAACAGCGTGCTGTTCAACTGCGCCGTCGGCGATGGCTGCGTGGTGCGCCACAACTCGGTGGTCGACGGCCGCGACCTGCCCGCCGCGTTCTACGTGCCCTCCACCACCCGCATTGGCCCAAACACCGACCTGTCGCAATTTCCGCCGGTGAGTGTCAGCGCCTCAGAGTTTTCTGAAGACGTGGCACGTACCAACGTCGACCTGGTGCGTGGTTACAAAGCCCTGCAAAACGAGTTCTGAACCATGAGCCGCCTGCTGATTCGCAATGCCCGCCTGGTGAATGAAGGCCGGGAGTTCGATGCCGATGTACTGGTCGCCAATGGCCGCATCGAGAAGATTGCCGCCAGCCTCGAAGGCTACAACGAGCCGGTGGAAATTGACGCCCAGGGTCAATGGCTGCTGCCAGGCATGATCGACGACCAGGTGCACTTTCGCGAACCTGGCGCGCCCGACAAAGGCAGTTTTTACAGTGAATCCCGCGCGGCGGTGGCCGGTGGCATCACCAGTTTCATGGACATGCCCAACACCCACCCTGCCACCCTGAACCTGGAAGCCCTGGCCGATAAGAAGCGCCGCGCCGCGCTGCACTCGGTGGCCAACTACGGCTTTCACTTTGGTGTGAGCAACGACAACCTGGACATCGTCGCCGCCCTCGATCCGCGTGAAGTGGCCGGGGTGAAAGTGTTCATGGGCGCCTCCACCGGCAACATGCTGGTGGACGACCCGCGAATTCTCGAGCGGCTGTTTGCCGAAGTACCGACCATCCTTCTCGCCCACTGCGAACACACGCCGAGCATCCTGGCGAATGAGCAGCGCCTGCGTGAGCGCTTCGGCGAGCACATTCCCGCCGTCGCCCACCCGCTGATCCGGGATGCCGAAGCCTGTTTTCGCTCATCGTCTTTTGCGGTGGAACTGGCCCAGCGGCACGGCACGCGCCTACACGTGCTGCACCTGACCAGCGCTCGCGAGTTGGCCCTGTTCGAAGACAAGCCTTTGGCCGAGAAGCGCATCACTGCCGAGGTTTGCCTGCATCATCTGCTGTTCGATGACCGCGACTATCACCGCCTTGGCCACCAGATCAAATGCAACCCGGCGATCAAGACCCGCGCCGACCGCGACGCGCTGCGCCTGGCCTTGCTGAGTAATCGTCTGGATGTGATCGGCAGTGATCATGCGCCGCATACCTGGGCGCAAAAACAGTTGGGCTATCGCGAAGCGCCGTCAGGCCTGCCATTGGTGCAGCACGCGCTGCCGGCGTTGTTGGAGCTGGTGATTGACGGGCATTTGCCGCTGACCACACTGGTGGCAAAGACCAGTCACCGTGTGGCCGACCTGTTCGCTATCCCGGATCGAGGCTATCTACGTGAGGGTTATTGGGCCGATCTGGTGCTGATCAAACCTGAGCCCGAAGGCAAACCCGTCAGCAGCCAGCCGATTCTCGCACGCTGCGGCTGGACGCCCTTCGCCGAGCGCAGCTTTCGCCACAGCGTCAGCACCACCCTGGTGTCCGGCCACCTGGCGTGGCACAACGGCCAGGTGATCGACAGTTGCCAGGGGCTGCCCCTGCACTTTCTGCGTTAAGCGCGGGGTTTGACCGTACCGCAATCGTTGCCCAGCCATTGGGCATGAGTGTCCAGGCTGCCCTTCTGCTGAACGCCGGTGGCATTGAAGGTACCGTTGACGGTGGTGGTGAATTCCTGCTGGCTCTGGAAGGTCGCAACGCCAGTGCCTTGGGCTTTCGGGCAGCTGAAACGGAATTTCCACTGGTTGCCGGTTTTGTCGGTCACTTGCTGTTTGCAGCCCGATTGCGGGTCGGTCAAGGGAATGGAATCAGACGCGACCTGGGCAGGCGTCAGGCAAACCTGCACGCCTTTGCCGGCCATGGTGATGCCCTGTTTTTCGAGCATGGCGCGCTGTTCGGGCGTCATCTGTTGCTTGAGCTGACCGAGGATCAGCGACAGGTCGGGCAAGTCCTGGTTATCGACTTTCATATTGCTGGTGGTCAATTCCCACAGGCCCGGCGCCAGCATCTGCGCCTGAGCCGCCACGGGCAGCGTCAATCCAACAACCATGGCCAAACCAAGCAGACGAGCATTCATCGGATAACTCCTGGGTAATTGTGGGCGTTAGACGCTGCAAAGGTGCCAGTGTTGCACGGCAAATAAAATAGCGACATTCGTCGTCGAACATGGTCTGTTAGGGCACTGGATTGCCTGGAGTGATGTCGTTCATGGATTTTTTTGGCCCGCACCTGCTCGCCTACTTCATTGCCACGCTGCATTTTCTCGGGACGCTCGCCGCGATCCACGCGGTGCTGACCGTCAGGACCGCCCAAGGCTCGATCGCCTGGGCCTTGTCGCTGATGTTCATGCCTTACCTGACGCTGATTCCCTACCTCATCTTCGGCCGCAGCACCTTTGACGCGTACATCCAGGCGCGTCGCCAGGCCAACCAGGAAATGCACACCGCCATCACCGCGCTGAACTGGCGCCCGTGGGTCGAAGAAGCCCTGACAGCGCGCAACTCCCACGCCTATGCGTCCTTGCGCGCCATGCCCAAATTGGGCCGCATGCCGTGCCTGGCCAACAATGACGTGCGCTTGCTGATTAATGGCGATGCCACGTTCAGCGCGATTTTCGCGGCGATTCGCCAGGCTAAGACGGCGGTGCTGTTCCAGTTTTTTATCATTCATGACGACGATCTTGGCAGGCAGTTGCACGCCCTGCTGAAGGAAAAAGCTGCCGAAGGTGTAGATATTCACGTGCTCTACGACCGCATCGGTAGCCACGCGCTGCCCCACAGCTATGTGCAGTCGCTGCGCGACGCCGGGGTCAAAGTCAAAGCGTTCGCCACGCGCAGCGGCTGGCTCAATCGGTTCCAGGTCAACTTTCGTAACCACCGCAAGATCGTGGTGGTCGACGGCCTCACCGGCTTTGTCGGCGGGCATAACGTCGGCGATGAATACTTGGGCAAAAAACCGCCACTGGCGCCGTGGCGCGACACCCACGTGCAGGTTACCGGCCCGGTGGTGGCGTGCCTGCAGGAGTCGTTTGCCGAAGACTGGTTCTGGGCCGCGCGCGAGCTGCCGCCGCTGATCCTGCCTGACGCCTACCCCGAAGACGGCGTGCTCTGCCAATTGCTCGCCAGCGGCCCGGCCGATCCGTATGAAACCTGCTCGCTGTTTTTCGTCGAGGCTATCCATGCGGCGACCGAGCGCGTGTGGATCACCAGCCCGTATTTCGTGCCCGATGAAGCGGTGTTCGCCGCCCTGCGCCTGGCGGTTTTGCGCGGGGTCGATGTGCGCCTGCTGCTGCCGTCGCGGCCTGATCACCGTATCGTCTACGCCGCCTCCAGCCTCTACGCCATCGAAGCCGTACGCGCTGGCGTGCGCGTGTTCCGCTACAAGCCAGGCTTCCTGCATCAGAAAGTGGTGCTGGTGGACAGCGAAATCAGCGCAATCGGCAGTGCGAACATGGACAACCGTTCGTTCCGGCTGAATTTTGAAGTGATGTTGCTGACGGTCGATGAAGCGTTTGCCAGCCAGGTGGAGCAGATGCTGCTGGACGACTTCGCACAAGCCCATGAAGTCAGCCACGAAGAAAGCCGCGAGACCCGCCGCCTGCAACAGCTGGGCATGCGAGTGGCGCGTTTGATCTCACCGATTCTCTAACAAACAACACAGAAACAAATGTGGGAGCTGGCTTGCCTGCGAAAGCGGTGTATCAGTCGACCAATCTGGTCCTGATATACCGCCATCGCAGGCAAGCCAGCTCCCACAGTTTTTTTAATCTGCAGTGTGTTGAAAATCAGCGGTAAATATCTTCCCGCGTCCACGGCAGTTCATGGCTGCCATCAGCGTGAGGCTTCACTGCCAATATCTGGTGCAAGTTGATCCAGCCCCGCGCAAACGCATATGCGCACCCGGCCAGGTACAGCCGCCAGATCCGCAACGCTTGCTCCGGCACCATCTTGGCGGCCGCCTCGAGGTTGTCTTCCAGGCGTTCACTCCAATGGTCCAGCGTGCGCGCGTAATGCAGGCGCAGGCTTTCGACGTCGACCACTTCCAACCCGACTTCGCTGATTTCCGCCGTCATCATCGCCAGGTGCGGCAGCTCGCCGTTGGGGAACACATATCGCTCGATAAAATCGCCGGCGCCACGGCCTACGGGGCGACCGTCGGTGTGCTTGGCGGTGATGCCGTGGTTCATCACCAGGCCGCCTTCGCGCACGGCGCCAAACAGCACCTTGCAGTACTCCGCCAGGTTGGCGTGGCCGACGTGCTCAAACATGCCCACGCTCACCACCTTGTCGAAACGACCGTCCTGCGGCAGATCGCGGTAGTCGAGCAGTTGCAGGTCTACCTGGTCTTCCAGCCCCTCGGCCTTGACCCGTTCACGGGCCAACGCCAACTGTTCTTTGCTCAGCGTGATACCAAACACTTTGACGCCGAACTCGCGCGCCGCAAAACGCGCCAGCCCACCCCAACCACAGCCGACGTCGAGCAAATACTCGCCTGGCTGCAGCCGCAACTTGCGGCACAGGTGGCGAAATTTGTCTTGTTGGGCCTGATCGATGGATTCGCTGCCGGTTTCGAAATAACCGCAGGAGTACGCCATGTCCTGATCCAGCCACAGCTGGTAGAACTCGTTGGACAGGTCGTAATGGTAGGAAATGGCCGCGGCATCAGTGGCCTTGTCGTGGATCGAGCGTACCGGACGACTCTCCTCGTCGTCTTCAATCAGGGCGTGACTCAGCTCGTCGCATACTCGGATTACTTCGCTGATGGAGCCTTCCAGCTCCAGTCTGCCCTCGACGAAGGCTTCGCCCAATGAGTCCAGCGTTGGATGAGTCAGGCTGGAAACGACCGTGGGGTCCTTTACCACGATCGTCACACTGGGCTCGGGGCCCAGGTTAAATTCATGGCCGTCCCAGAGTCGAAGACGCAGCGGTAGCTTGAGATTCTGTAAGGCCGGTGGAAGTTGCGCGAGCATGAGTAGTCCCCCCTTGTTTCAGACGTCTGGAGTGAGGGTAGACCATCCGAAGACAAAGTAGGAGGCTATCGATTTAATAGCACTTAACTATAAGGCTCGATGCTCGAGCAAACCGTCCTGGATCCACTGTTTCAGCCAGGTCACCGCTTGCAGTGGCGCCCCCTCTCCATAAGTGACTGCCAACCCTGTGCACAGTTCTGAAAAATTCCAGCCGGTGGTCACCATGCCCGCCAGCGCACAGGCTTCAGCCGGCTCAAGGCTGCGGTAATGGCACACATTCTGGTGACGCCACACCAGGCACATCTGCGCCAGCTCCAGCGCCTGGCTGTCAGGGAAATCCGACTCATCCTTGCTGGCCCGCCAGATCGCCACGCTATTGAACTGGCACAGCACCTGTTGCACCGAAGGCGCCAGACCTACCTGCAAACCCGGCCAGTTTTCGGGGGCCAGCTGCGCCATGTCATTCACACCCAGCGGCTCACCCTGCGGCGCATCGAACGCCAAGGTAAACGCCCACTCCAATCGCGCCAACTCGGCCAGCGGCGCGCTGTGCTCTTGCACCAGATGCTCGACGAGAAACGCCGGGAACCGCTCGCCCAGCCAACGCAGGCTGTAATGGGCCGACGGATAGCGGCGCACATAGGCGTCTGTCAGTAATGCAAACTCGTCGTCACCCAGCCAATAGCGGATGGCGCCGAAGTCATGCCGCAACACCTCCTGAAGACGCGACACATAGGCGTTGTGGTAAATCGCCAGGCCCGTGTCCACATCCAGAGTCGGCCCACCCAGCAAGGTCGCGGCAAACCCACTGTTGGCCACCGAGCTTTCGGACAATAGATGCTGCTCAAACGCCAACTGCCAGTCGATCAGGCGCATAACGCCCTCCTGGCCAACGCGCTGGCGCCCAGCTCACGGGCCTTGCTCAACTCGGCGAGCAGCTCTTCGAACGGCGGGAAATGGTCATCGCGCTCCAGCAATGTCGAGACCGGCCCCAACAGCTCCAGCGTCTGTTGATACAGCGCCCACACCGGATCGCACACCGGGTGATCATGGGTATCGACCACGTAGTCGCCGTAATCCCTATGCCCGGCCAAGTGCAGTTGGCGGATGCTTTCAGGCGGCAGGCTGCGGATAAACGTCCAGGCGTCGAAGCCGTGGTTACGCGAGCTGACATACACATTGTTCACGTCCAGCAACAGCTGGCAGCCGGTCAGGTGGGCCAGGGCCTTGAGGAATTCCCACTCGGTGAATTCGTCGGCCTTGGAACGCACATAGCTGGAAACGTTTTCCAGCACCAGTGGACGCTGCAAGACGTCTTGCACTTGGCGCACGCGGCCGGCCACGTGGTAGAGACTTTCTTCGGTGTAGGGCAGCGGCAGCAGGTCATGCAGCTGATGGGCGTTGCCGCGGCTCCAGCACAGGTGATCGGAAACCCACGCCGGCTGGATGCGCTCGGCGAGCTGCTTGATGTGTTTCAGGTAATCGATATCGAGGGCATGCGGCCCGCCGATGGACAGGGACACACCGTGCATCACCAAGGGATAGCGCTCGGCAATCGCATCCAGGTAGTACAAGGCTTTACCGCCCTGGACCAGATAATTCTCGGAGATCACTTCAAACCAATCCACGGCCGGCGATTGTTCAAGGATCTGCTGGTAGTACTCACTGCGTAAACCCAGGCCGTAACCCAGACTTGGAAGGGACGCGGACATGACTCACTCCAGGGCAAAGTGTCCGCAGCGGTGGGGGGCGTCCGCTGCGGGTGCACTCGGTGCCGGTTACTCGCCGACGGTGCCGCCAGCCTTCATGCAGGCAGCAGCGGAGGGCTTGGCGAGGAAGCCCTGGCCTTTGCAAGAACCCTGACCTTTGCAAGCATGGTCCTTGGTTTTGCAGTCGTTCTGGCCTTTGCACGCGTTGATACCGTAGCAGTGCACAGCCGTGTCAGCGGCTTGAGCCTGGGTCACAACACCAGCAAACAGGGTAGCGGCGGCCATCGCAAGGGCGGCACCAGCAGCAGCGGATTTGAAGTTCATTTTTAGAGTCCTCATGATCGGTAGGGGTGCCGGTCTGAACGGAGTGTTCAGTCTCGACATACCACTAGAGTGAGGACCCTTATCGGCGTTACAGCTGTATGCAGATATTTCTGAAATTATTCTTCAAGCTTCAAAAGTGGCTCCTGAAAGCGCAGCAAACGCCCGGCATTGCCCAGTACCAGCAGGGTGCTCAAGTTATGCAACACCGCCGCAATCATGGCGCCGGCCGCACCCAGCCAGCCAAACGCGGCAAACACCACAATAGCCAGCGTCCAGCCCAACCCGATGATCACGTTGACCTGCAACGTGTGGCGGCACTGGCGACTCAAGCGCACACACGTGCCCAGGCGCCGCAGGTCGCTGCCGATCAACACCACATCCGCCGACGCCAGCGCGATGTCCGCACCGCCCGCGCCCATTGCCACACCGACCACGCCCGCCTTGAGCGCCAGCGAGTCATTGATGCCATCGCCGACGACCATTGGCCGAAAGCCACTGCCGATTTCCCCGAGCACGCGGTTGAGCTTGTCTTCCGGCAGTGCCTGGGCTTCGACGTCGCTGATACCGACATCCAGCGCCAGGCTGTCGGCCACGCTTTGACGGTCACCGGTCAGCAGCAGTTGGCGGCCCAGGCCCAAGTCGCGTAGCTCCTGCAGGGCCTGGCGCGCTTCCGGCTTGACGCTGTCGGCGAGCAACAGCCAGGCGAGGAACTGGCCGTTCAGCGCCAGCCCGGCAATCGGGCCGTCATGATCAGGGACGCGGGTGGTCACGATACCCAATTGCTCGAACAACTCCGGGCGCCCCAAGGCCGCTTCGCCCTGCTCGGTCTGCGCCACCACGCCCAGGCCCTGGCGTTCGCGAATATCCGTCAGCCCCAGCATTTGCTCCTGCGTTGCCAGCCCCGCCAACGCACGGCTGACCGGATGGCTGCTGGCCGAACCCAGGCTGGCGGCAAGGTTCAACACCACCTGCCGATCCGGCGCCGTGGTGTCGATGGATTGCAAACGCAGCGTGCCAAACGTCAGCGTGCCGGTCTTATCCACAACCAGCGAGGTCAGGTCCGCCAACTCCTCGAGAAATGCCGAGCTGCGAATCAAAATTCCGTGCCGCGCCGCCACTGCAATCCCGGCAATCGCCGTGGCCGGGGCAGACAGCACCAAGGCGCACGGGCACGCCGCTACCAGCACGGCCAACATCGCCTGGGCGTCATTGGTCACAAACCAGGTCACCGCCGCCAGCAGCAACACCAGCACCATATAGCTGCCGGCGTAACGCTCCAGCAACCGTGTGATCGGCGGCTTGGAACGTTCGGCGTTCTGCATCAGCGCAATGACTTTGCCCAGGGTCGATTCGTTACCGGTGCGCGTCACTTCCAGGCGCAGCAAGCCGTCGAGGTTGATCGCGCCACCAAACACCTGCACGCCCACGCTGGCTTCCAGCGGCACCGACTCACCGGTGATCGGCGCCGTGTCCAGGCTCGCCTGGCCCGACAGCACCACACCATCGGCCGGCACGCGATCACCGGCACGCACTTCGACGATATCGCCGCTGTTCAGCGTGCCGTTATCCACTTCTACAATGCTGCCGTCGGCCTGCACCAACCGCGCATGGCTGCGGGTCAGTTTGCCCAGGGCATGAATCGCTTCCTGGGAGCCAATCACGCTGCGCTCTTCCAGCACGTGGCCGAAAATCATGATGATCGGCAGCAATGCAGCCGTCAGCAGATCGCCCGTGGCCCACGCGCCGATCATCGCCAGGGCGATCAATTGGTCGGTGATGCCATGCAGGCTCGGGTAACGCAGGCTGTACCAGGCCGATCGCATCACCGGCACGGCCACCAGCAAGGAAGCGACGCCGAGCAGCAGTTGGCTGACACCGTTCTGGTCCGGCGCCAGCCAGCGCCACACCAAACCCAATACCAGCAAGCCCAAGGCCAACATGGCCAGGGTCAATTGCCGGGCAGCACTGCGCTGCTCGGCGGACGTCAACATAGGCGCGCTCATTGTTCGGCTCCCTGGATGATCAAGCGGGAGTCGTCTTTGGGATCGACCGTGGTCACCGAACCGGCCTGGCCGAGAATCTTCGGCAAGCGTTCGCGGTACAGACGCAGCATGAGGCCTGGGTCTTTGACCTGGGCCAGGCTGGCGACGGTGGACGTTTGCGCTTGGGCATTGGCCAGGCGTTCGCTGGCTTGGGCGTGGGCCACTTGTACGACTCGGTCAGCCTCCTGATTGGCGGCTTGGGTGAGTTTTTCCGCGTCGGTGCGCGCATTGGCCACGGCTTTATCGGCTTGTTGGCTGGCCGTCAGCACTGCGTTGAAGGCATTCACCGCCGGGCCCGGCAGGCTTGATTGCACATCGACACGCGTCACGTCGATGCCCAACCCCAAACCGGTGGAGGCCAAGTCCGCCAAGCGTTTATTGATGCCTTGCACCAGATCACCGCGCAGCCGCTCACGGCGTTCGGCGGCGCCGTTATCGCTGCCGATCAATTCCGGGCGCGCCACCAAAATGGTGTCCAGGTCGCGCGCCGCCGCCAGCGCCACGGCGCTGCGCGTCACCAGGCGATCCAGCGCCGGCAGCACGTGCTCGCCCTGCAGCACAAACGCGTAGGGTTCGGTGACCTTGTAGAACACCCGCACATCCAGCTGCACCACACCGGCGTCGCCTGTCAGCAAGTAGCCGGAGCCTGCCAGCGCGTCGCTCAACGGCGCGGCAAAGGTGGCCACGCGGTCGGCCTGGGTCGCCGCGTCGGAACGCAGCAGGTTCTCCACCCGACGCTCAATCACACGGTCGGCTGCCGGCAGCAATACCACCTGCTCGAACGGCTGCGGCCACGCCAATAAAAGGCCGGCGTTTTGAATACGGTCCAGCGCGCCGAAGTGCAACACCACGGCGCGGTTCTGCGGGTCGATCTGGCGCACATTGGAAAACGCCCAGGCCAACGCCGCCAACACCGTCACCGCGTACAGCGCCAGGAAGGTCAGGCGCCCGGCCTGGATCCATGGGCTGTCCGGGCTGTCACGCTCACTCATGGCTGAACATCCTTCGGCCCGTCCACCAGTGCGCGGAACGGCGCGGCGTCAGTGCGCAGGATGATTTTGGTGCCCGGCGTCACCACCGTGCCCAAGGTGTCCAGCGAGCGCAGCAGGTTGTACAGCTGCGGATTGCCGGCGTAGGCACGGCCATAGATCTGCGCCGCTTCGACCCGCGACTGCGCCTCGATATCGGCGGCTTTCACCGTGGCATCGGCCTGCACGATGCGCGCATCACGTTCGGCGGCGGAGCGAATCTGCGCCGCTTCACGTTTGCCCACGGCGGTGCGTTCGGTGGCGATGGTCTCGCGCTCGGCGCGCATGCGGTCAACGGTGGCGGTGAGGGTGACCGACGGCAAGGTCAGACGCTCGACACCGACTTGCGCCACGCGCACGCCATAAGTGGTGAGCAATTGTTGATCAATCTGCTGGCGCAACTGTGCCTCAAAATCAGCGATGCGCACTTGGCTGGCGTCTGTGTTGACCAGGCTGGACAGGTCAAAGCTGGCCGCAGTGGTCTCCAGCGCCGAGCCGACGAAGGTGCGAATCTGCCGCGCGGCTTCATCCGGCTGGTTCTGCACCGCGCGCATAAAACGCTGCACATTGTCGGCATCGCCCTGCACCTGCCACGCCACGTAGGCCTGCACGATAATCCGCAAGCCATCGCGGGTGCCCACGTCCTGCAAACCGCTGGAGGTGGTGCGCAGGCGCAGGTCCACCGGGATCGCCGCTTCGAACGGCGCCGGCCAGCGCCAGCCCAGCCCTGGCTCCAGCAGCACCCGCGACGGGTTGCCGAACCGCGTAATCACCGTGGCTTCGCCGGAACGCACCTGCACCAGGCTGGCGGCCGCCACCGCAAACAGCACCAGCAACACCGCCCAGGCCATGCGCCGCCAAGGAAACGGGCCAGCGGCTTGTTCATCACCGTGAGGGTGATGGTTGTGGCCGTGATGGTGGTGATGACCATGATCGTGAGAATGAGCGCTCAACAGACAGACTCCTTATTGAACGGCTTTACGCGGCGCCATAGGGTCGGCCGGCAAGGTAAAAGAACGCAGATCAATCGTCGGTGCGCCGTCGGCGCCCAGGCGGTGATCCAGAATAAGCAGCTTGGCGTGGGCCAGGCCTTGGCTGAGTTGGCCGAGGTACTGTTCCAGCACGAATGCCTGGCCGGCGGTGGCGTAGGCCTTTTGTTCGGCGCTGAACCGCAGGTCGGCCGCTTGCGCGCCAGCATTCACTTCGCGCGCGGTGGCCAAGGCCTGATCGCGAGCAGTGCTTGCTTGCAGCAAGGCCTGGTTGGTCTGTTCGCTGGCAGCGCCGCGTTCGCGGGAGATCAGCGCCTGGGCGCCGATCTGCGCAGCCTGCACGGCGTGATAGGCATTGGCAGCGCCGGCCGGTGGGTGAATCGCTTCGACCACCGTGGCCAGAATCTCCACGCCGCTGTTGAGTTTCTGCAAGTCCGCCTGCACCGAGCGGCCGATTTCGTCGGCCAGTTGGGTGCGTTGCTCACCGAGCAATTCGTCGAGCGTGCGCGAGGCAAAGTCGTGCACCAGGATGCGGCTGGCGGTGCTGCGAATCAGCGTCGGCACATCGGCGCTGTTATAGGTGGCGGCCAGCGCCGCCTGATCGGTCAGGCCAATGCGGTAGACGAACCGCACGTCCATATTGACGATCTGGAAGCTCTGCTTGTCGCCGCGGCTGCTGGCGATCACTTGGGATTTGTCATTCACATGGCTGGCGTCCCACAACCGGTTGGCGATCGTCGGCGCCGGGCCTTCGGCGGCGGCCAGCTCCGGTGTAGCCGCCTCGCTGATGCTGGTAGCGAGTTCATGCACCACGCCATTTTCGACAGTGATGACGCGGCCCAACGGCCACGGCAATCCGGCATGCAGGCCAGGGCCGAACACCGCCACTGGCTTGCCGAAGCGTTCATAAATCCCACGGCCTTGCAGGGGCACTTCGTGCACGCCGGTCAGCGCCCAGCCTACGGCCAATACCACCAGCAGCACCGGCAGGAATGCCCGGCGCATGTAGGTAAACGCCCAGATCTGGCGCAAATCGATACCGAAGCGGTTGTGCAACTCGTGCTGCAGCGCCTGCAAGGGTTGTGGCGGCCAACGCAGCAAACCGGCAATAAAGCTTTGCGCCATCAAGCGTGGTTCGAGGCGCGGCTGGCGTGGGCTGAACAGCGACAGTACGGCCCTGAGCAAAAACTCCACGGCGACCAGCCCCGGCAGCAGGCCGATCAACACGGCCAGGCGCAGGGGCCATACAGATTGCGCGCCGGCAAACAGCAGGCAGATCGCGCTGACCACTAGGCACGCAATCGCCACCCGGCTTAATTGCGCCAGCTGTGAGGCTTCCGGCCATTGCGCAGCCGTTTCCTGCGCCAGGCGGCGCTCGAACACCAGCAAACCAAAGGCCAATGCCAGCCCCAGCGCGGCGCCAATGCTTGCCGATTGCCCCACGGCTGCAGCGGGCAGTGCCAGGTTCCAGAATTCGACAATGCTCAACAGTGCCAGCAACGACCAGCCACTCAACCACAGCACCGGCGCGCCAATCTGCGCCAGCAGGCTGCTGCCGAAACGTCCGGCAAACCGCGCGTACCCGCCCGTGTCTTCAAGCCGCGGCTCGATCAATTCCACCGTCGGCTCTTCCAGCGCCTGCGCCCGCCAATCGGCGACCCACCACGCCGATTGCAAGCCGGCCACCAACACCAGCAAGGCCGACGCGCAGTTGATCAGCACCACCGGCCAGATCGACAGCGGCGCAAACAGGGCGACAAACAACGCCAGCACCCAAGCGCAAACGGCCAGGGCCGTCAGGCTGATGCCGGCCTGGCGCAATCGACGCGCATGAAACAGCCCCTGCTGAAAACGCGGCAAGCCTTCAACCGAAGCGCCGCCAGCCTCTAGATCCACTTGCATCCACTCACGCCCGTTTGTACACAATTCGTTACGATATAACACGCGGCGTGAAATTTTCGTTCGAAAACAACCTGGTTGAACCCTACCGAGAATCCCTGTGAGAGGGGGCTTGCCCCCGATGACGGTGTATCAGCAACAGATCAGCTGACGGCCCCACCACTATCGGCAGCAAGCCCCCTGTCACATTCGTACGTCATTACCTTCGAGACCGTGACTAACCCCCCATAAACACGAGCCATCACTGGTGCAGCCGCCGATTAATCGGCACACTCCAAAACAGTTTTTCGCGGGTAAACGGACAAGGAAGCGTCGCCTCCCATGATTTCGATCTATCAGCTCAAACCGCGTTTTCAAAACTTACTGCGCCCACTCGTGCAGCGCCTCTACGACAACGGCACCACGGCCAACCAGATCACCGTGCTGGCCGGCGTGGTGTCCTTGCTGGTCGGCCTGCTCATCGCAGGCTTTGCCCAACACCTCTGGCTGTTTGCCCTGATCCCGTTGTGGATGATCCTGCGCATGGCTCTTAACGCCATCGACGGCATGCTCGCCCGTGAATTCGGCCAGCAGTCGCGGCTGGGCGCCTACCTCAATGAACTGTGCGACGTGATCGCCGACAGCGCGCTGATCCTGCCCTTTGCGCTGATCCCCGGCGTGAGCCTGGCGCCGGTGCTGCTGGTCACGTTGCTGGCGGTGTTCAGCGAATACGCCGGGGTGCTCGGCCCAATGGTCGGGGCGTCGCGGCGCTACGACGGGCCGATGGGCAAGAGTGATCGCGCGTTTGTACTCGGCGTATTGGCCACCGGCGTGGCGCTGGGCTGGCTCGGCGCGGGTTGGGTCAACGCGGTGATGTGGCTGGTCGCGGCGCTGCTCGCCTACACCTTGGTCAACCGCGTGCGCCAGGGCCTCAAAGAAACGACGTCCCCTTCTGCATAAGGAATTTGCGATGCGTGAACAGCAAGAGCACAGCTTCGGTACCCACGATGGCGTCGAGCTTTTCTACCGGCACTGGCCGGCCACTGCGCCGCTTGGCGACGAGCCGCGCAAGGCGATCCTGCTGTTCCATCGCGGCCACGAGCATTCGGGGCGCATTGCCCACCTGGTCGATGAACTGGACCTGCCGCACTTCGACTTCTTTGCCTGGGACGCCCGTGGCCACGGCCAGTCGCCCGGCGCGCGCGGCGACAGCCCAAGCTTCGCCACCAGTGCCCGCGACGTGCAAACCTTTCGAGACCACATCGGTGCCACTTACGGCGTCGAAGAAGACAATTGCGCGGTGATCGCCCAGAGCGTCGGCGCGGTGATCGCAGCCACGTGGGTGCACGATTACGCGCCGAAAATCCGCGCACTGGTGCTCGCCTCCCCGGCGTTCAAGGTCAAGCTCTACGTGCCGTTCGCACGGCCAGGCCTGGCGCTGATGCGCACATTTCGCGGCAACTTTTTCGTTAACAGCTACGTCAAGGCCAAGTTCCTCAGCCATGACCCCGAGCGCGTCGCGTCTTACGACAGCGACCCGCTGATCACCAAGGCGATCTCGGTGAATGTGCTGCTCGGCCTGTATGAAGCCGCCGACCGCGTTGTCGCCGATGCCCAGGCGATCCAGGTGCCGACCCAGCTGCTGATCTCCGGCTCGGACTTTGTGGTGCACCGCAAACCCCAGCAGCAATTTTTCGACCGCCTGGGCAGCCTGAAAAAAGAACTGCACATTTTGCC
This sequence comes from Pseudomonas sp. RGB, assembly GCF_007713445.1. Lineage (NCBI taxonomy): Bacteria > Pseudomonadati > Pseudomonadota > Gammaproteobacteria > Pseudomonadales > Pseudomonadaceae > Pseudomonas > Pseudomonas sp. RGB. The sequence goes on from NZ_VMSH01000001.1 coordinate 607,528, forward strand.
CGGCTTCTTCCACGACACCCTCGGTGAACGCGACCGTGCCGTGGCCGTGAGCAGCGCCAGGCGCTTTATCCTGCAGAACTTTACGCACCCGCTGGACCGCGCCTCATTGCTCGACGCCGACAAGCTGGGCGCCACCTGCGCCGAGTCCGAATCCCTGGCCGCGCCGCTGCCGCGCAACTCTTTGCGCGACCTGTACTGGCGCATGACCCGCGCCAGCATGGGCCTGGGCAAGAACCTCTCGGACGGTGTGAAACTGGGCTTTGACACCGGCTTCGATTCCGGCAGCACACTGGATTATGTGTACCGCAACAAGCCCACCGGCAAAGGCGGGCTGGGGCGGATGATCGACACCAACTACCTCAACTCCATCGGCTGGCGTGGCATTCGCCAGCGCAAGCTGAATGTCGAAGAGCTGTTGCGCCTGGCCATGGCCAAGTTGCGCAGCGATGATCGCCAGGTGCGCATTGTCGACATCGCTGCGGGCCACGGCCGCTACATTCTTGAAGCCTTGCAGGGCGTATCGCCGCTGCCGGAGTCGATCCTGCTGCGCGACTACAGCGACATCAACGTGCGCGACGGTGGCGCGCTGATTCGCGAAAAAGGCCTGGGGGATATTGCGCAGTTCGTCAAAGGCGATGCGTTTGATCGCGTGGACCTGGCGGCGCTCGACCCCAAGCCGACCTTGGCCGTGGTGTCCGGGCTGTATGAATTGTTTGCCGATAACGCCATGGTCGGCGGTTCGCTGGCCGGCCTTGCCGAAGCCGTGGAGCCCGGCGGTTACCTGGTGTACACCGGCCAGCCGTGGCACCCGCAGCTGGAACTGATCGCCCGCGCGCTGACCAGCCATCGTCAGGGCCAGGCCTGGGTGATGCGCCGTCGCAGCCAGGCGGAAATGGATCAACTGGTCGAGGCCGCAGGCTTTCGCAAGATCACTCAGCGTGTGGACGAATGGGGCATTTTCACGGTGTCTCTGGCACAGAAGATCTGAGCATGCGCGAACCCGGTTTATTGAAACCTGCGATCCTGTGGTTGCTGCTGTTGGCGCCGCTGTTTTTCAGCACCTACGGCTTTGCCACCTGGGTCACCAGCCAGCGCAGCGACGTCGGCACGCTGGTGTTCGGCTGGGAAACCCATATGCCGTTCTGGGCCTGGACCATCGTGCCCTACTGGTCCATCGACCTGCTCTACGGCTTCTCGCTGCTGCTGCCCACTAGCCGCCATGAACTCAAACAACACGCGCTGCGCCTACTGACCGCTCAGGTGATTGCCGTGAGCTGCTTCCTGATCTGGCCGCTGCGGTTCACCTTTGAACGGCCGGCGCTGGATGGCGTATTCGGCTGGCTGTTTGCCGTGCTGGCAGGCTTCGACAAACCGTTTAATCAGGCACCGTCGCTGCACATCGCGCTGCTGGTGATTCTGTGGATCATGTACCAGCGCCACAGCCAAGGCTTCTGGCGCTGGATGGTGCACGGGTGGTTCGCGTTGATCGGTATTTCGGTGCTGACCACTTATCAACATCACTTTATCGACTTACCCACAGGCGCCCTCGCCGGCTGGCTATGCGTGTGGCTGTGGCCGCTGGAGCACCCGAGCCCGCTGTTGAATGCGCGGCTTACGCGGGATCGAAAACGCTGGCGGCTGGGCGTGCGCTACGGCCTGGGCGCGCTGGCATTGGTGATTCTCGCGTTAACGCTCGGCGGTTGGTGGCTGTGGCTGCTGTGGCCGGCGGTTTCCCTGGGTTTGATCAAGGCCAATTACTTGGTACTCGGCGCGCCGGGCTTTCAAAAACGGCTCGACGGCACGCTGACGCCTGCCGCGCGCTGGCTGTATGCGCCTTACCTTGCGGCCGCGTGGATCAACTCACGCCTGTGGACACGCAAGTATCCACAGCCCGACCTGATTGTGGATAACGTCTGGCTCGGTCGAATACCCGCCGCACGCGAGCAAGGTTCATTCAAGGCGATCGTCGATTTGTGCGCCGAATTGCCGATTAATCCACAGGGCCGCGCTTATGCATGCGTCCCCGTGCTGGACCTAATTGCGCCGACACCCGCCGAATGCCTGCAAGCCGCCCAAGCCATTGAACGCCTGCGCGCAAGCGGGCCATTACTGGTGTGCTGCGCCCTCGGTTACTCACGCAGCGCCACGGCCGTTGCTGCCTGGCTGCTGCAGAGTGGGCGCGCCACAACCGTGGACGAGGCACTGGCTATTATTCGTACAGCACGGGCCCATGTGGTCCTGCACCCCGCTCACCGCGAAGCTTTGGAGGGTTTAGCCCATGCCCGCTGATATGGAACTCCAGGTGGTCGCCAGCCTGCTGCGCCGTGGTCGCTCGCTGGATCAGTTATCCACAGGCCTGACACTGCTCGGCGTGCTTTTCGGCCTGGCCCAGCTGCTGATGGCGAGTGTCGCGCCAATCTGCCTGCTGCTCAGCCTGTGGATGATTGTTCTCGGGCTGCTGCAAAAGTACTGGGCGCTGCGCGTCGCCTTCGATGCCGACCTGTTCGCGCTGCTCGCTCGCGACACCGAGCGCACCCCCGACCTCGACCAGGCCCTGCAAACCCTTGGCCTGCAATCGGCCAAGCGGGTCGGCCGGCCCTGGACCGAACGCCGTCGCGGCGCCCTCAAACTGCTGCGCAAGCAGGCCTGGCTGCTGGGCGCACAAATGCTGCTGACCCTGGCCGTGATCCTCGCCAGCCCTTGGCTACCTTTCGCCGGATAAGGAATCCCCATGTTCGAACCTGTGGTTGCCACCCTGATCACCTCAATGGCCCGCACCGTAACCGGCGCCCGCAGCCTGTGGCTGGGGTGCGCGCCGGTGCCGGTGCAGCGCATCTATTTCGCCAACCACAGCAGCCACGGCGACTTCGTGCTGGTGTGGGCATCCTTGCCGCAGAACCTGCGCACGTTCACGCGCCCGGTGGCCGGCAGCGATTACTGGAACAAAAGTGCGCTGCGTCGTTACATCATCAACCGCGTGTTCAACGGCGTACTGATAGATCGCGAACGCAAAGACCCTGTGGATAACCCACTGCAGCCTATGCTTGCCGCCCTGGAAGGTGGCGACTCGCTGATTATCTTCCCCGAAGGCACGCGCAATCTCGAAGACGGCTTGCTGCCCTTCAAGAGCGGCCTGTACCACCTGGCAAAAAGTTACCCACAGGCCGAATTGATCCCGGTGTGGATCGCCAACCTCAACCGGGTCATGCCCAAGGGTCGCGTGCTGCCGCTGCCATTGCTGTGCACCACCAGCTTTGGTGCTCCCCTGCAATTGGAGGATAACGAAGACAAAGCCGCCTTCCTCGCCCGCACCCGCGACGCCCTGCTTGCCCTTGCCCCGGAGCATGTCTGACATGGATAGCCAAACCCTGATGTTGTTCGGCGGGATCGGCGCCATCCTGGTGCTCGCCTCGCTGATCGGCCTGATCCTCAAGTTGCGCACCCGCGGTACGCCAAATGCGGTCGTCGACAACCTCAACGCCCGTATCAATGCCTGGTGGGTGATGGTCGTGGTGATCGGCATCGCCTTCTGGCTCGGCACCGGTGCGGTGATCCTGCTGTTCTACGCGGTGTCGTTCTACGCGCTGCGCGAATTCCTCACCCTTACCCCGACCCGCCGCAGTGACTACCCGGCGCTGGTGGCCGCGTTCTACCTGGCCTTGCCGCTGCAATACCTGCTGATCTATTCCGACTGGTACGGGCTGTTCTCGATCTTCATCCCGGTATACGTGTTCCTGCTGCTGCCGATCCTCGCTTCGCTGGGGGGCGACAGCACGCACTTCCTGGAGCGCGCGTCGAAGGTGCAATGGGGCCTGATGATTGCAGTGTTCTGCGTGTCCTTCGTCCCCGCCCTACTGACCCTCGACATTCTTGGCTACGAAGGTCGCAACCTGTTGCTGATCGCCTACCTGGTGATCGTGGTGCAGCTGTCGGACGTGCTGCAGTACGTGTGTGGCAAGCTGTTCGGCAAACACAAGATCGCGCCCAACCTGTCGCCGTCCAAAACCGTCGAAGGCTTTGTTGGCGGGATCCTGCTGTCATCCCTGATCGGCGCAGCGCTGTGGTGGACCACGCCGTTCAACCCGTGGCAGTCGTTCTTGATCGCGCTGCTGATCAACCTGCTCGGCTTTGCCGGCGGCATTGTGATGTCGGCGATCAAGCGCGACCGAGGCGTGAAAGATTGGGGCCATATGATCGAAGGTCACGGCGGGATGCTGGACCGGCTGGATTCGGTGTGTTTTGCCGCGCCGATTTTCTTCCACCTTGTTCGCTACTGGTGGACCTGAGACATACCACCTCAAGCTCAACGCGGATCAATGTGGGAGCTGGCTTGCCTGCGATGGCGGTGGGTCAGCAACCCATCTGTTGACTGATACACCGCTATCGCAGGCAAGCCAGCTCCCACAGTGGTTTTGTGGGGTTTTGAAGTGCTCAGCCTGGCAAATGCCCCAGCGGCAAGGCGCCTGGGGTTTTCACGGTCTGGATCGCAAAGTTGCTGCGGATGTCCCTCACGCCGGGCAGTGCGGTCACCGCCTCCCGAAAAGCATTGGCCTCGGTGTCGTTGTGCCGCTCCACCTTCACGCCGACGAACACCATCATGCCCAGGCCCACTTCATCGCGGTCCAGGGTGGCTTGATAGCCGCGAATCACCCCGGCTTCTTCCAGCAGCCTCACACGGCGCAAACAGGCCGATCTCATCCGCCAGTTGCACGTTACTCAGCAATCGCTCGGCGCAGCGCCTGCAGCAGTGGTTATTCGGCAGCCTTTTGATCGGTTTTGCGGTGCGTCTCACTTTTGTGCAACACGCCTGAGCGTTTGCGGCCTATTCACGTCATCTTTTGTATCAAAGACGCGTGTAAGATACGCCGCACTTAGCCAGGGATGCTCACCATGTTTGATGCGTTGAAAGCGATCAGTCGCCGTTTTCTCGGCCTGTTAACCACGGTGGTGAGTGCCCTGTTCGGCCAATGGCAGCCGCCTTTCTGGCTGCGCGCCATCGGCCGAGGCTTTGCGAACCTTGGCCGCAACGCTCGCGCCTATCCGCGCCAGGCCGGCGCCGGCGTGTTGGGCCTGGTGTTACTGGCTGGCGCCGGGTTCTACGGCTGGCACTGGTATTCAAACCTGCCGCAGCCGCACACCGTTGGTTATTCGTTGCACAAGCCAAACCTGACGGATTACACCCAGCAACCGCCGGTGGTGGATAACTTGCAGGTGCGTTTCGCCGAATCCGTGGCCCCCTTGGCGGCGATTGGCAAACCGGTGACTGAGGGCATCACCCTCAAACCCACCGTGGCAGGCGCCTGGCGCTGGTCCGATGACCGCACTTTACTGTTCGTGCCAGAAAAAGACTGGCCAGTAGACGCCCACTACACGCTGGACCTGGCGAAGAAAAACCTCCTGGCCGACGGCGTGTTGCTCAGCCAGTACAGCAGCCAGTTTTCCACCCAGCCATTCCGCGCCACCCTGGCACAAAACGAGCTGTATCAAGACCCGTCCAACCCGACGCTGAAACAGCTGGTCGCGACCTTCCACTTTTCCCACCCGGTGGATGAAGACAACCTGCGCAAGCGCGTGTCTGTGAGCCTCGGCAAAGGCCTGGCCTACCGCGACGCGCAGTTGCCCAACCGCCCGGAAATCACCTTCGACGACAACAAGCTCAACGCCTACGTACGCTCCGCCGCCCTCGCCACGCCGCTGGAAAGCACGCCGGTCAGCGCCAGGCTCGACGAAGGCATCAAGGCCCGTGACGGTGGCAACGCCAGCACCGCGCCGCTGGTGTCGGAAGTCATCGTGCCCGGCCGTTATCGCCTGACCTTCACCGGCGCCGACGTCAGCTTTGTCGACAATGAACGCGGTGAACCGGAACCGGTGCTGATGTTCAGCAGCTCCAGCGCCGTGGCCGATGACACCATTGCCGGTAAGGTCCAGGCGTGGCTGCTGCCGGAAAAAGCCCAGGACGACACCCGCCCCTATACCAGCAACGACATCGACGACGCCCTGCTCGCCCGCAGCACCAAGGTCGCCCTGACCCATGTGCCCAGCGTCGAGCCGCTGAACACCTTGCACGCGTTCAAGTTCAAGGCCCCGGCCGGTCGCGCGCTGTATGTGCGCGTGCCCGCCAACCTGGAAGCCATCGGCGGCTATCTGGCGAAAAACCCTACAGCCTCGTTGATCAGCATGCCGGCGTATCCGCGCACGCTGCAGTTCCTGTCCAACGGCGCGCTGCTGAGCCTCAACGGCGAAAAACGCCTGGGCTTCATGGCCCGTGGCGTGCCCGGCGCCCACGTGGAAATCGCCCGCCTGTTACCCAACCAGTTGCAACACCTGGTAGACCAGAGCAGCGGCAGTTTTGCCCGGCCGAACTTCGGCAATGAATACTTCGACCGCATGGTGGAGCGTCAGTCGCTGGATATTCCGCTGTCGTCCAATGACCCGGCGAAAACCGTCTACGACAACGTTGACCTGAGCCACTACCTCACCGCCAACGGCGGGCGTCGTGGCATTTTCGTGCTCAAGCTCAGCCCTCAGGATGACCCCGCAGAACGCACGTTCGAATACGACCGCAGCAGTACCAGCGACCTGCGCTTTATCGTGGTGACTGACCTGGGCATCATCGCCAAGCGTTCCAGCGACGGCAGCCATGATGTGTACGTGCAGTCGATCGGCAATGGGTCGCCGGTGGCCGACGCACAGGTCGACATCATTGGTCGCAACGGCCTGCCGGTCAGCAGTGGCCGTACCGACACCGAAGGCCATGCGCATTTCGCCAAGCTGGATGAACTGCGCCGTGAGAAAACGCCGCTGATGTATGTAGTCACTCGCGGCAATGACCAGTCCTTCCTACCGATTGCCCGTCAGTCGCAGCAGCTGGATTTGTCGCGCTTTGATGTAGGCGGTTTGGAAGAAGACGGCGCGATTGATCGCCTCAGCGCCTACCTGTTCACCGACCGCGGCCTGTATCGCCCTGGCGAGACTGCGCACTTGGGCATGATCGTGCGCAGCGGCAACTGGAAAGGCGCCCTGCAAGGCCTGCCGGTGGAGCTGCAAATCACCGACCCGCGTGGCCTGGAAGTGATTCGCCAACCCCTGAAGTTATCCACCAGCGGTTTTGAAACCTTTGATTTCCCCAGCAGCGACGTCGCCCCCGCAGGCGATTACACCGCGACCTTGCAGTTGATTGGCGAGAAAAACACCCGCACCGACCTGGGCAGTGTCAGCTTCAAGGTTCGCGATTTCGAGCCGGACCGCATGAAGGTCAGCCTGAGCCTGCACGACACGCCAGTATTGGGCTGGATTCCACCGGACCAGGTGGTGGCCAAAGTCACTGCAATGCACTTGTTCGGCGCTCCGGCAGCCGGCCGCCGGGTGACGGCGAAGATGTCCTTGAGCCCGACGCTTGCGGCCTTCGACCGTTATCCCGATTACCGCTTCCGCCTCAACAACTCATTGGAAGACGCCAGCACCGAAGACCTCGCCGAAACCACCGTCGACGAAAACGGCCAGGCCGTGCTCGACCTTAACCTGCAACGCTTCGCCAACAGCACCTATCGCCTGCAAGTTATGACCCAGGTGTTCGAGGCTGAAGGTGGGCGTAATGTGGCGGCGCAAAGTGCACTGCTGGTGTCGTCCGCGCCTTATCTGGTGGGTGTGAAAAGTCAGGATTCGCTGTCGTACGTCGCCAAGGACACCCCGCGTCAGGTGCAGTGGCTGGCCGTCGCGCCGGACCTCACGCCATTGGCGGTGGACGGCCTGACCAGTGAAGTGGTCGAGCACCGTTATGTGTCGGTGTTGGTGAAACAGTCCAACGGCACCTACAAATACGAGTCGCGCATCAAGAACATCAGCCAGCCCGCCTCGCCATTGACGATGACCAAGGACGGCGCCAGGCAGACCCTGAACACCGGTACGCCAGGCGATTTCACCCTGCAACTCAAGGATGCCAACGGCAACCTGCTCAACCAGATCGACTACAGCGTGGCCGGACGTGGCAACACGTCGCGCTCCCTGGAGCGTAATGCCGAGTTGCAGCTGCGCCTGGATAAACGCAGCTACGCCACCGGCGATGAGATTGCGATCAGCATCCGCGCGCCGTACACCGGCGCGGGTTTGATCACCATCGAGCGCGACAAGGTTTACACCCAGCAATGGTTCAAGGCCGACAGCACCAACAGCGTGCAACATATCCGCGTGCCTGCAGGCCTTGAGGGCAATGCCTACGTCAACGTGCAGTTTGTGCGCGACATTGGCTCGTCCGAGGTTTATATGAGCCCGCTGTCCTACGGCGTGGTGCCGTTCAGCATCAACCTCGATGCGCGGCGCATGGCGCTGAAGGTCGAAGGCCCGGCGAAGATCGAGCCGGGGCAAACTCTGGACATCAAGGTCACCGCCGACCGCCCAGGCCGCGCGGTGGTCTACGCGGTGGACGAAGGCATTCTGCAAGTGGCGCGCTACCAGGCGCCGGACCCGTTGGGTTTCTTCTTCCAGAAGCGCGCACTGGAGGTCGGCACCAGTCAGATTCTTGACCTGATCCTGCCGGAATTCAGCCGCTTGCTCAGTGGGGCAGCGCCCGGCGGCGATACGGAAGGCGCCCTGGCCAACCACCTCAACCCGTTCAAGCGTAAACATCAGCCGCCGGTGGCGTGGTGGTCCGGGCTGGTGGACCTGCCGGCCGGTGAAACCGTGCTGCATTACCAGGTGCCGGACAACTTCAACGGCAAGCTGCACCTGTTTGCGGTGGCGGTGGATGCCGACAGCGTCGGTGTGAGCGAGGCCAACACCGAGGTGCGTGGGCCGATCGTGATCACACCGAACGTACCGGCTTTTGTCGCGCCGGGGGATGTGTTCAACGTGAGCGCCGGGGTGTTCAGCAACCTCGACGCGGCGGCCGACGTGAAGTTTGAAGTGCAGACCAGCGACGGCCTCACCGTGCAGGGTGACAAAGGCAGCACCTTGTCATTGCAGCCGCGCAAGGAAGGCACCGCCGAGTTCAAGATCAAGGTCGGCGAAACCCTCGGTTCGGCGGACCTGCGCTTTATCGCCGTGCTGCCAGACGGCAAACGCATCCAGGTAGCAGAAACCACCTCGATCCGCCCACTGAGCGAACATCGCGTGGCCCTGAGCCTGGGTCGTTTCGACAGCGCCAGCAAAGAGCTCAAGCCAACGCGCGAGCTGTTCAGCCAGCTGCGCGACGTGCAACTGGGCGTGGCGGCCTCGCCGCTGGTGTGGGCCAACGGCCTCAAGCATTACCTGGATGACTATGGCTATGCCTGCACCGAGCAATTGGTGTCCAAGGCCATGCCGGCGTTGATCTGGGGCGGCACCGCGCCAGAAGCCGAGCAAGCGTTCAACAGCGCAGTGCGTATGTTGCGCCAACGCCAGAACCAGGCCGGTGGTTTCGGTTTGTGGGCCGCCAACCCGGATGTGGCGCCTTATGCCAGCCTGTACGCCACCGACTTCCTGATCGAAGCCAAGGAGCGTGGGCTGCCGGTGCCGGAAGATTTGCTGGTGCGCTCCAACGCCTACCTGACAGAACTGGCCAACGGCCCGAGCGAAGGCCTGTCGGAATTGCGCAACCGCGCCTACGCCAGTTACCTGCTGAGCCGTCAGGGAATTCTGGTAAGCGGCGCCTTGAGCGATATCCGCGAGCGCTACGAGAGTTACTTCAAAGACACCTGGCAGAACGACCTGGGCGCCGCTTACCTGGCCGCCAGCTACAAGCTGCTCAAGCAGGACCGCCAGGCCGATACGCTGTTCCGCAAAATCCCATGGCGCTCCCTTGTGGATAAGTGGGACAGCGACGGCCTGTATTACGACCCGCTGGTGCACGACGCCGAACACTTGCACCTGCTGGCACGCCACTTCCCTGAATTGCTGGACGATGTACCAGCAGCCTTGCTGGATAAGCTCGGCAAGCGTCTCAACGAGCAACGCTACAACTCGCTGTCGGCCGCTCTGCTGCTGCGTGCCCTGGACAACTATGGCCAGCGCGCGCAAAGCGACATGACCCTCAAAGCCACCGCCTGGCTGGGCGACAAGCAGCAGCAACTGCTGGAAATGGCCGGTCAGCCGCCACGCGCCGCCGTACCGGGTGCCACGCAAAAACTGGTGATGGAAAAAACCGACGGCCCGGCCGCGTTCTACATGCTCAGCGAGGCCGGTTTCGACAAGGGCGCCAAGCTCAAGCCGATCAACAATGGCCTGGAAATCATCCACGAATACCTCGACCTCAAAGGCGAGCCGGTGAGCAAAGTGGCGGTGGGTGATGAGTTCCTGGTGCGTCTGCGCCTGCGTGCGACCGACCGCGACCAAGTGCAACAAGTGGCCGTGGTCGACCTGCTGCCCGGCGGCGTCGAGCCTGTGTATAACTTGCCGCCGGAGCCGGAAACCGCCAGCGCCGATGAAAGTGAAGGCGACGATTCGGAGTACGTGGAAACCGCCGACGAGGATGAAGCGGATGCCTGGCAGGCGCCTATCGGCGAAACCGAACTGAGCAACTGGCAGCCGGACTACGTGGACGTGCGCGATGATCGGGTGGTGTTGTACGGCACCGCGCTGCGCGATGTGGGCACTTTCGTCTACCGCGTGCGCGCCACCAACGCCGGCACCTTCAACACGCCACCGGCCTACGCCGAAGGGATGTACGAAACCACCCTGCAAGGGCGCGGCAAAGTAGGCCAGCTTGAAATTACCAAGCCTTAAACGCCTGACGCCGCTGCTGGCAGCGGCGGTGGTGCTGGTGGGCTTGCGGTTGTGGCCGCACGCCCCGCTGGAACAGGCCGTCACCTCGTCGCGGGTGGTGTTGGCCGACGACGGCGCGCTGCTGCGCATGACGTTGGCGGATGACGGCCAATACCGGTTGTGGCTGCCGCTTGCGCGCATGTCGCCGTCACTGGTCGAGGCGTTGCTGCTCAAGGAAGACCGCAATTTTTATTGGCACCCGGGGATCAATCCCCCGGCGTTGCTGCGCGCGGCCATGGCCACCTACAGCGGCGGCCAACGCCAGGGTGGTTCGACCTTGAGCATGCAACTGGCGCGGCGCTTGTGGGATTTGAACACTCGCCAGGTGCCGGGCAAGTTGCAGCAGATGGCCTTGGCGTTGTGGCTGGAGGCGCGCTACAGCAAGCACGACATCCTCGAGGCCTACCTGAACCTGGCGCCCATGGGCGGCAATATCGAAGGCGCCGAGGCGGCCAGTCGCATTTACTTTGGCAAATCGGCAGCTCAGTTGTCGTTGTCGCAAGCGCTGGCGCTGGCGGTGATTCCCCAGCAACCGGGGCGACGCGCGCGCTTCGGGCCCTCGCTGCAAAACGCGCGGCTGCGCTTGATGGCCGACTGGCGCGAGACTTATCCACACGACCCACGAAACGACAGCTTGCTGGACTTGCCGCTGGAAGCGCGCAACCGTCAGCAAATCCCGTTTCTGGCGCCGCACCTGAGCGAACAGTTGCTGGCTTCACAGGCTGGCAACGAGTTGAACACAACCCTCAACCTGCCGCTTCAGCAACTGCTCGAGCGCCTGATTACCGGCTTTATTGCCGAGCGACGCAGCACGGGTGTGGAAAACGCCACAGCGATCCTGATCGACAGCCGCGACCAGAGTGTAAAAGCGCTGGTGGGCTCGGCGGATTACTTATCCACAAGCATTCACGGGCAGGTCAACGGCGTGTTGGCGCGGCGCTCGCCGGGATCGACCCTCAAGCCGTTTCTGTATGGGCTGGCGCTGGATCAGGGTGTGATCCACCCCATGAGCATCCTCAAGGATTTGCCGAGCAACTTTGGCTACTTCCAGCCGGAAAATTTCGACGGCAGTTTTATCGGGCCGCTGACAGCGCGGGATGCTTTGATCCGTAGTCGCAATATCCCGGCGGTGTGGCTGGCCAGCCAAGTCAAATCACCCTCGCTGTATGGTTTGCTACAACGCGCCGGCATCCAGGGCCTGCGCGGCGAAAGCCATTACGGCCTGGCGTTGGCCCTCGGCGGTGGTGAGATGACGCCCGAGGAGCTGGCGCGGCTGTATGTGATGCTGGCCGGTGACGGGCATCTGCGGCCGTTACGGTATTTGCAGGAACAGCCGCCATCCACTGGACCGCAACTGCTCACGCCGCAGGCCGCGTTTATGGTGCGCGACATGTTGCGCCGCAACCCACGGCCGGATGGCTTGCCGGGCCGCCGTTGGCGCACCGCGTGGAAAACCGGCACCTCGTGGGGTTTTCACGATGCGTGGAGCGCGGGTCTGGTCGGGCCGTACGTGCTGGTGGTGTGGGTGGGTAACTTCGATGGTCGACCAAACCCTGCGTTTATCGGCGCCAAGACCGCTGCGCCGTTGTTCTTTCGCATCGCTGACGCCCTGCCGCTGGCGCTGCCCAACGTGGTGATAAAACCTGACAAACCACCCGCCGGGTTGGTGCGCATCGACGTGTGTGCCGCTTCCGGTGAGTTGCCCAACCGCTGGTGCCCGCAAACCCGCAAGACCTGGTACATCCCCGGCGTGTCGCCGATTCGTGTGTCGAACCTGCACCGCCCGGTGTTGATCGACACCCGCACTGGCAAGGCCGCGTGCCCGCCATTCGATGCGCAATACACCCGTGAAGAAGTCTTCGAATTCTGGCCAAGCGATGTGCAGCGCCTGTATCGCGCCGCCGGCCTGCCCCGGCGCACGCCGCCTAATGTAATGAAAAATTGCCAGCCCAACCGCATCAGCGACCAAAGCGAAGCGCCGCAGATTCGCTCGCCGCTGACCCAGGTGAGCTACCAGTTGCGACTGTCCCAGCCGCAGGAAAGTATCCCGCTCAATGCCAACGCGGCCAGCGACGCAACCACGCTGTACTGGTTTGCCGACCAGACGCTGATCGGCCAAGGCCCGCCGCAAACCACGTTGAACTGGCGGCCGGGCAAGTCGGGCGAATACCGGTTGCGGGTCAGCGATGATCAGGGCCGCAGTGCGAGCCGCGGGTTGAAGGTGGAGTTTGTGCCGTGATCACATCGCTCATGACTGGGTAATGTGGTGAGCAGGCTTGTTGTGGCGAGCGGGCTTGCCCCGCGTTGGGCTGCGCAGCAGCCCCAATAAGGGCACTGAGGTGTTCCTAATAAAACTCAGCGTCTGGTTTTGGGGCTGCTGCGCAGCCCAACGCGGGGCAAGCCCGCTCGCCACAGAGGGATTTGGCAGCCTTTTAGAGTTGTTCTAGATCAGGCGTCTTCATCGCCGAAACTGGCTTTGCCTGCGCTCTTGGCAAAATGGTTGTACGCCGCACCCAGCTTGCGTTGCTCGAAGATCGAAAACACCAACGTGCCGAGCAGGATCAGCATCCACACCAGAAACAGCTTCAAGGTATCCACCTGAGCCACAAACAGCAGCAGCGTGACCACGCCGCCGATGACCATGCCCAATCCCATCCACGCACCCAGCACACGACCCACCGCCAGGCGCATGCCTTTGGGCAGGACCAGCCGGGTCGCCATCATCACCACGATGATCGTCAGGAAAAAACCAAACGCCGCCATGAACGGAATCGGGAAACCGCCCTCGCGGTACAGCCAGGCCAGCAGCCGATACACGGGGCCCAGTGGCTCCATTTGCTGATACGTGTCGGGACCGGGTAAATGCAGTTGGGCGAAATGCGCGGGCGTCATGGCCATGATGCCCACGCCGATCATCCCGACCACGGCCGCATAGAAACCACCGGCACGCCATAGCGGCGCCAGCACGCGAGTGTTTTCTACATCCTGGGTCAGCGCCAGACCGAACACCGCGTAGCGCTGTTTGCCTTGGGCAATCGCAGGTTTGCCGTCGCGCTCACAGGCATCGCCAATCAGCATCACGTCCAGGTCCTGGACCAGCAGGATTTCGCCTTGGCGTCGGGAACTGCCGACGAGTTCGTAGTCGTCGGGGGCCTTGTTGCCGAACAGATCAATGCCTTCGGCGATCACGCGGATCTCACCCGTTGCATCCTGCAGGCGAAAGTCATTGCAGCGCGCCTCGCCGGATACCCGGCTCCAGCTCCAGCGCCCGTCGTCGTCTTTCTTGCCGTCCTCGACAACCCAGACATAGCCCACGCACGGCTTGCCATTCACCGGCGACAGCTGGGTTTTGTCGGCAATCACTTTGCCGCGCACTTCCACCAAGCCCATCGCCAGCGAGCGAATCTGGCTGGTGGCCAGCCGCTGTTCGGTTTTATAGAAACTGGGCCCGAAGCTGAGCAGCAGGCCGACCAGAATGCCCACAGGGAAAAACAGCGCGATAAAAATGTGCGGTGCATAAGCAATCAAGCTGATGAAGCCTGCGAGCAACACCAGCGCCAACGCGGTTTTCCACTTGGGTTTCTTCGCGACGACGCCTGCCTGGGTGGTTTTCATGCCCCCGGCACCTCAAGCTTTACGCCTTCGTAGCGGGTTTCTTCGGCGCTGATCGCCAGCAACGGAATACGCTGATAGCTGAGCATTCGCGCAAAGAACAGGTCTGGGAACACCGCGATGGCGATGTTGTAGAGGTTGACCGACTCGTTGAAGAACTCACGCCGGTCGGCAATGCGCTCTTCCACGGCCGAAATGGCCTGCTGCAACTCGACCATGTTCGGCCCGGAGATCAACGCCGGATAACTCTCCGCCACCGCAATCACCGATTTGAGCGCGGCATTGAGCTGGTTGGACGCATCGACCTTGTCGTTGAGGCTGCTGGCATTCAAGTATTGGTTACGCGCATCGCTCAGCCGCGTAAACAGCGCGTTCTCGTGGTTCATGGCGGTCTGCACCACCCGCATCAGGTCGGGGATCTGGTCGGCCCGTTGCTTGAGCAGCACGTCAATGTTGGCGAACGCCTTATCCACATCATTACGCCGCATGACCAGGCCGTTGTAGACCCCGACCATCCAGCCGATCACGCCCACGACAATGATCAGCACGACGATGCCGGCGATTAGCAGTTCGATATTCATGGTGAAGGCGTCCCTGGCTGAGTTATCCACAGGGAGGCATTCTAGGGGTAAAGCCTGACGGCGCGCCCGGCAGTAGCGCACAGATTCGACAGGAGGTCGTTAGGGGTACAGGATCAGCTGGTTTTCCACTTCCACGGGGAAAGTCTTGTCGGTGAAGCTAACGATCTGATCCTTACAACGCCCGAAACAGCGCGCATAAAAAACCCCGATTACCGGGGTTCTGGTGCCGCCATCTCGATGTAGCTGGATGTACCGCCGCCCATCGCGCCCGACAACCACCCCCACTCGAACGCCAGCGTGGTAAGCCCGGCTTGATTCACGCCGACCGTGCCGCGTGACCAACCGGCAAGCAGCTCACCGTCCAGCGTCAGGCACTGAAACAGAAGCTCGAGGGTGTTGGAGCCCGTCACGCGCCCGACCTGCTGGCCCGTGCGGATGCGGCCACCCTGGTAAGTGCCCGTAATAGCGTCACCCTCGACCCGGTAATGAAACACCGTACCCGAGCCGGAAAGCCCTTGGGTGTTGGTCGTTACCGCAAAGCGGCGATCGTTCAAACGTTCGCGCAGTTGGGAAAAGTCAGGTTGCATCGAGGTCGCGTCCTTGCGTGGAGGCTGGAGACCCGGTGCGGGCCTCCAGCGTGTGCCGTATTACTCCACCGTCACCGACTTCGCCAGGTTACGCGGCTGGTCCACGTCGGTGCCCTTGAGCACGGCAACGTAGTAGGACAGCAACTGCAGCGGGATGGTGTAGAGGATCGGTGACAAGGTGTCGTGGATATGCGGCATGTTGATGACGTGGGTGCCTTCGGCGTTGGTCATGCCGGCTTTTTCGTCGGCGAACACGATCAATTGGCCGCCACGGGCGCGCACTTCCTGCAGGTTGGATTTGAGCTTTTCCAGCAGTTCGTTGTTGGGCGCGACGGTGACCACCGGCATGTCGTCATCCACCAGGGCCAGTGGGCCGTGTTTCAGCTCACCGGCTGGGTAAGCTTCGGCGTGGATGTAGGAGATTTCCTTGAGTTTCAGCGAGCCTTCCATCGCCACCGGGTACTGCGCGCCACGGCCGAGGAACAGGGTATGGTTTTTGTCGGCGAACAGTTCGGCGACTTTTTCCACCGTGCTGTCCATGGCCAGGGCTTCGCCGAGGCGGGTTGGCAGGCGGCGCAGTTCTTCGACCAGCGTGGCTTCGACGCCTTCGGCGAGGGTGCCGCGGACTTGGCCCAGCGACAGCGTCAGCAACAACAAGCCAACCAGCTGGGTGGTGAAGGCTTTAGTGGAAGCCACGCCGATTTCGCGACCGGCCTGGGTCAGCAGGGTCAGGTCGGATTCGCGCACCAGGGAGCTGATGCTGACGTTGCAGATGGCCAGGCTGGCGAGGAAGCCCAGCTCTTTGGCGTTGCGCAGGGCCGCCAGGGTGTCGGCGGTTTCGCCGGACTGGGAGATGGTCACGAACAGGGTGTCGGGTTGCACCACCACCTTGCGGTAGCGGAACTCGCTGGCGACTTCGACCTGGCACGGGATGCCGGCCAATTCTTCGAGCCAGTAACGCGCAACCATGCCGGCGTGGTAGCTGGTGCCGCAGGCGACGATCTGCACATTGCGCACTTTGGCGAACAGCTCGGCGGCTTGTGGGCCGAAGGCGTTGACCAACACTTGGCTCTGGCTCAGGCGGCCTTCCAGGGTGCGTTGCACCACAGACGGTTGCTCGTGGATTTCCTTGAGCATGAAATGGCGGAATTCGCCTTTGTCAGCGGCTTCGGCACCGTCACGGTATTGCACGGCTTCGCGTTCGACGGAGTTGCCGTTGACGTCCCAGATCGCCACGCTTTCGCGGCGGATGTCGGCGATATCGCCTTCTTCCAGGTACATGAAACGGTCAGTCACCTGGCGCAGCGCCAGTTGGTCGGAGGCGAGGAAGTTTTCGCCCAGGCCCAGGCCGATCACCAATGGGCTGCCACTGCGCGCGGCAACCACGCGGTCTGGCTGGCTGGCGCTGACCACGGCCAGGCCGTAGGCGCCGTGCAGCTCTTTAACGGTGGCCTTGAGGGCGACGGTCAGGTCGCCGAGGTCCTTGAGCTTGTGGTTCAGCAGGTGGGCGATGACTTCGGTGTCGGTGTCCGAGGTGAACACGTAGCCCAGGCCTTTGAGCTGCGCGCGCAGCACTTCGTGGTTCTCGATGATGCCGTTGTGCACCACCGCCAGGTCACCGGAGAAGTGCGGGTGGGCATTGCGTTCGCATGGCGCACCGTGGGTGGCCCAACGGGTGTGGGCGATGCCCAGACGGCCAACCAGCGGCTCGCCGAGCAGGGCTTGCTCCAGTTCACTGACCTTGCCCGGGCGACGCATACGCTCAAGCTTGCCGGCGTTGGTAAAGACCGCCACACCGGCGCTGTCGTAGCCGCGGTATTCCAGGCGCTTGAGGCCTTCAAGCAGGATGGCGGTGACGTTGCGTTCAGCGACTGCGCCTACAATTCCACACATGGTTTTCTCCTAGATGATTGCCGCGCATATCAGCGTAATGCCGCGGTCTTGGATCTGGTCGCGGGCCTCAAGCGGCAGGCGATCATCGGTAATAAGGGTATGGACGCTGCTCCAGGGCAGTTCCAGGTTGGGAATCTTGCGGCCGATCTTGTCGGACTCGACCATCACCACCACCTCACGGGCGACCTCGGCCATCACGCGGCTCAGGCCCAGCAGTTCGTTGAAGGTGGTGGTACCGCGCTGCAGATCGATGCCGTCGGCACCGATGAACAGTTGATCAAAGTCGTAGGAGCGCAGCACTTGCTCGGCCACCTGGCCCTGGAACGAGTCCGAATGCGGGTCCCAGGTGCCGCCGGTCATGAGCAGCACCGGTTCGTGTTCAAGCTCGCTTAAGGCGCTGGCCACGTGCAGGGAATTGGTCATCACCACCAGGCCGGGCTGATGGCCCAGCTCGGGGATCATGGCGGCGGTGGTGCTGCCGCTGTCGATGATGATGCGCGCGTGTTCACGCAAGCGCATCACGGCCGCACGTGCGATGGCGCGCTTGTAAGCCGAGATGGGCTGGGCGGCGTCGCCCACCAGCTCCTGAGGCATGGTGATGGCGCCCCCGTAGCGGCGCAGCAACAGGCCATTGCTTTCCAGCGCGGCCAAGTCCTTGCGGATGGTGACTTCCGACGTTTCGAAACGCTTGGCCAATTCGTCCACGCTGACTTCGCCCTGTTCATTGAGCAAGGTCAGGATGTTGTGGCGTCGTTGGGGAGTATTTCGTTTCGACATGATGATGATAGGTTTCGTTTCGAAAGATAACGAAGGCAATCAAAACCTATTGGCGAAAGATCGTCAAGCAGCGCGAACAAAATTTTTAAGCCCACCACACCGCAAATGTGGGAGGGGGCTTGCCCCCGATAGCAAAGTGTCAGTCGATTCGTAAGCTGACTGATCTACCGCCATCGGGGGCAAGCCCCTCCCACATTGATTGTGGATAACTCAGGTCTTTTTGATTTTGACCGGGCGTTTCCAGCCGTCGATGTTGCGCTGGCGGGCGCGGGCTACGGCCAGTTGCGACTTATCCACATCCAGGTTGATGGTTGAGCCCGCAGCAGTGTTGGATCCGTCGCCGATAGTGACGGGAGCAATCAGCGAGTTATTCGAGCCGATGAATACGTCCTCGCCAATCGTCGTCTGATACTTGTTCGCACCGTCGTAGTTGCACGTGATCGCACCCGCACCGATGTTGCTGCGAGCACCAATCACCGCATCGCCCAAATAAGCCAGGTGGCCGGCCTTCGCGTCGTCGCCCATGCGCGCGTTCTTCAGTTCGACAAAGTTACCCACATGCGCCCTGGCCCCCAATACGCTGCCCGGACGCAAACGCGCGAATGGGCCAGCATCGCTGCCCTCGCCCATCACCGCACCGTCGATATGGCTGTTGGCTTTGATCACCACGCCTTTGCGCAGGGTGCTGTCCTTGATCACGCAGTTCGGGCCGATCACTACGTCGTCTTCGATGATCACGCGACCTTCGAGGATCACGTTGATGTCGATCAGCACGTCGCGGCCGACGCTGACTTCACCGCGTACGTCGAAGCGCGCCGGATCGCGCAGGGTCACGCCCTGGGCCATGAGACGGCGGCCTTCGCGCAGCTGGTAATGACGCTCCAGCTCAGCAAGCTGCTTGCGGTCGTTGGCGCCCTGCACTTCCATGGGGTCGTGGGGCTGCTCGGTGGCGACCAGCAGGCCATCACTCACGGCCATTTCGATCACGTCAGTGAGGTAGTACTCGCCCTGGGCGTTGTTGTTGGACAGGCGGCTCATCCAGTCAGCAAGCTTATTGGCCGGCACCGCGAGAATCCCAGTGTTGCCTTCAGTGATGGCGCGCTGGGCTTCGCTGGCGTCTTTGTGCTCAACGATGGCCGCGACCTTGCCGTCGGCATTGCGCACGATGCGGCCATAACCAGTGGGGTCATCCAGTTCGACGGTGAGCAGGCCCATCTGGCCAGGCACGACGTGCTTGAGTAGGCGTTGCAGGGTTTCCACTTCGATCAACGGCACGTCGCCGTAGAGGATCAGGACTGTGTCGGCGCTGATGAACGGCACGGCCTGTGCGGTGGCGTGGCCGGTGCCCAGCTGTTTGTCCTGCAACACAAAATTCAGGTCATCCGCCGCCAGGCGTTCACGCACCACGTCGGCGCCGTGGCCGATCACTACGTGAATCCGCTGGGGATCCAGTTGCCGGGCGCTGTGGATAACATGGCCGAGCATGGAATTACCCGCGACCGGGTGCAGCACTTTGGGCAGGGCCGAACGCATGCGAGTGCCCTGGCCTGCGGCGAGGATGACGATTTCAAGAGACATGAATGGCTACCAATCCTGGGCGGTCCGGCTTCAGACCAGAGAAGTGTTTTGCAAAAAAAGAAAAAGGGTAGCCGAGGCTACCCTTTTTAATCAATCGCACATGAAGCATGACGGCTGGGCCGCTTACTTCTTGCGGATCTGCTGGAGCGTGCGCAGCTGAGCTGCAGCCTCGGCCAGACGTACAGCAGCAGCGCTGTAGTCGAAGTCCGCGCCCTTTTCGTTCAGGGCCTTCTCGGCAG
This sequence comes from Pseudomonas sp. RGB, assembly GCF_007713445.1. Classification (NCBI taxonomy): domain Bacteria; kingdom Pseudomonadati; phylum Pseudomonadota; class Gammaproteobacteria; order Pseudomonadales; family Pseudomonadaceae; genus Pseudomonas; species Pseudomonas sp. RGB. Next base: position 627,532 of record NZ_VMSH01000001.1, read on the forward strand.
CCTTGACGGCTTCCTGAGCGGAGGCTTCATCCAGGTCGCCAGCACGTTGCACGGTGTCGGCAAGTACCTTGACCATGTTCGGCTGAACCTCGAGGAAACCACCAGAGATGTAAAACACCTCCTTTTCCCCGCCTTGCTTGGTCAGCGTGATCGGACCTGGCTTCAAGCTGGTGATCAACGGCGCGTGGCCCATGGCAATACCCAGGTCACCGAGTTCGCCGTGTGCAATCACCATTTCTACCAGACCGGAGAAGATTTCCCCTTCCGCGCTGACGATATCGCAATGGACTGTCATAGCCATCTGATTGCCTCAACCTGATGAGCGCCCGTTGCCGGGCGCCGGGATTACAGTTTCTTGGCTTTCTCGATCGCTTCTTCGATGCCGCCGACCATGTAGAACGCTTGTTCTGGCAGGTGGTCGTAGTCACCGTTGAGGATGCCTTTGAAGCCAGCAATGGTGTCTTTCAGGGAAACGTATTTACCCGAAGCACCGGTGAAGACTTCAGCCACGAAGAACGGCTGCGACAAGAAGCGCTGGATCTTACGAGCACGGTTTACCAACTGCTTGTCGGCTTCCGACAGCTCGTCCATACCCAGGATCGCAATGATGTCCTTCAGTTCTTTGTAACGCTGCAGCACGTACTGAACGCCGCGAGCGGTGTCGTAGTGCTCCTGGCCGATCACGTTCGGGTCCAGCTGGCGCGAAGTCGAGTCGAGTGGATCGACCGCTGGGTAGATACCCAGGGAAGCGATGTCACGGGACAGAACGACGGTGGCGTCCAAGTGGGCGAAAGTGGTCGCAGGCGACGGGTCAGTCAAGTCATCCGCAGGTACGTATACCGCTTGGATCGAGGTGATCGAACCTTCTTTGGTCGAAGTGATACGTTCTTGCAGAACGCCCATCTCTTCAGCCAGGGTCGGCTGGTAGCCTACTGCCGAAGGCATACGGCCCAGCAGTGCGGATACTTCAGTACCGGCCAAGGTGTAACGGTAGATGTTGTCGACGAACAGCAGAACGTCGTTACCTTCGTCACGGAACTTCTCGGCCATGGTCAGGCCAGTCAGTGCTACGCGCAGACGGTTTCCCGGCGGCTCGTTCATCTGACCGTAAACCAGTGCCACTTTGTCCAGAACGTTGGAGTCCTTCATCTCGTGGTAGAAGTCGTTACCCTCACGAGTACGCTCACCCACACCGGCGAACACGGAATAGCCGCTGTGCTCGATGGCGATGTTACGGATCAGTTCCATCATGTTTACGGTTTTGCCTACACCGGCACCACCGAACAGACCGACTTTACCGCCTTTGGCGAACGGGCAAACCAGGTCGATAACCTTGATGCCGGTTTCCAGCAGATCGTTGCCGCCAGCTTGTTCGGCGAACGAAGGTGCTGGACGGTGGATGCCCCAGCGCTCTTCGGTGTCGATCGGGCCAGCTTCGTCAATCGGGTTGCCCAGTACGTCCATGATCCGGCCCAGGGTCGCTTTACCGACCGGTACGGAGATGGCTGCGCCAGTGTCGACAACGTCCAGACCGCGCTTCAAGCCTTCGGTGGAACCCATCGCAATGGTACGAACTACGCCGTCGCCCAGCTGCTGCTGAACTTCCAGAGTAGTTTCCGCGCCTTGTACTTTCAGCGCGTTGTAGATGCTCGGTACGCTGTCGCGTGGAAATTCCACGTCGATAACGGCGCCGATGATTTGAACGATACGTCCGCTACTCATAGCTGGATCCTCTGAATATTTGAACCGTTAAACCGCGGCAGCGCCGCCGACGATTTCCGAGATCTCTTGGGTGATCGCAGCCTGACGCGCCTTGTTGTAGATCAGCTGCAAATCGCTGATCAGATCACCGGCGTTATCGGTAGCGTTTTTCATCGCGATCATCCGCGCCGCTTGTTCAGCTGCGTTGTTCTCGACCACCGCCTGGTACACCTGCGACTCCACGTAGCGCACCATCAAGCCGTCAAGCAGCTCTTTGGCGTCTGGTTCGTAGAGGTAGTCCCAGTGGTGCTTGAGTTCCTGATCCGGAGTCGCCACCAGTGGAATCAATTGCTCCACGGTTGGCTGCTGGGTCATGGTGTTGATGAACTTGTTGGATACCACGGACAGGCGGTCAATCCGGCCTTCCAGGTACGCATCCAGCATCACCTTCACACTGCCGATCAAATCATTGATCGACGGCTCTTCACCCAGGTGGCTGATAGCTGCAACGACGTTACCGCCGAAGTTACGGAAAAAGGCCGCACCCTTGCTACCAACAACACACAGATCGATCTCGACGCCGTTTTCGCGGTTTACCGCCATGTCCTTGACCAGGGCCTTGAACAGGTTGGTATTCAGACCACCGCACAAACCACGGTCACTGCTCACTACCACATAACCCACACGCTTAACGGCGCGGTCGATCATGAACGGGTGGCGGTATTCCGGGTTGGCGTTGGCCAAATGCCCAATTACCTGGCGGATACGTTCCGCATAAGGACGGCTAGCAGCCATGCGCATTTGTGCCTTGCGCATTTTGCTGACCGCCACTTTTTCCATGGCGCTGGTAATCTTTTGCGTGCTTTTGATGCTCGCAATCTTACTGCGAATCTCTTTTGCGCCTGCCATGTAACACCTATCAGGTTAGCAAGCGGGAGCCTTGCGGCTCCCGCTGCGGCTTACCAGGTTTGGGTGGCCTTGAACTTCTCGATACCGGCTTTCATGCCAGCGTCGATTTCGTCATTGAAGTCACCCTTCACGTTGATCTTGGCCAACAAGTCGGCGTGATCGCGGTTGAAGTAAGCAATCAGCGCTTGTTCAAAGCTGCCGACCTTGGTGATTTCGACGTCAGTCAGGAACCCACGCTCAGCGGCATACAGCGACAACGCCATGTCAGCGATCGACATTGGGGCGTATTGCTTCTGCTTCATCAGCTCGGTAACGCGCTGACCATGCTCAAGTTGCTTACGGGTGGCTTCGTCCAGGTCAGAAGCGAACTGGGCGAATGCCGCCAGTTCACGGTACTGAGCCAGAGCGGTACGGATACCACCGGAGAGCTTCTTGATGATCTTGGTCTGAGCGGCACCACCCACACGGGATACCGAAACACCGGCGTTCACAGCAGGACGGATCCCGGAGTTGAACATGGCCGATTCCAGGAAGATCTGACCGTCGGTGATGGAAATCACGTTGGTCGGAACGAACGCGGAAACGTCGCCAGCCTGGGTTTCGATGATCGGCAGTGCGGTCAGGGAACCGGTTTTGCCGGTCACTGCGCCGTTGGTGAACTTCTCTACGTACTCTTCGGATACGCGAGATGCGCGCTCCAGCAGACGGGAGTGGAGATAGAACACGTCGCCTGGGTAAGCTTCACGGCCTGGTGGACGGCGCAGCAGCAGGGAAATCTGGCGGTAAGCCACTGCTTGCTTGGACAGATCGTCATAAACGATCAGCGCGTCTTCACCGCGGTCGCGGAAGAATTCACCCATGGTGCAACCGGAGTACGGTGCCAGGAATTGAAGCGCAGGAGATTCCGAAGCACTGGCAGCCACGATGATCGTGTTGGCCAGGGCGCCGTTTTCTTCCAGCTTGCGAACCACGTTGGCGATGGTCGATTGCTTCTGACCAATGGCTACGTAGACGCAGAAAATGCCGCTGTCTTTCTGGTTGATGATCGCGTCGATCGCCAGAGCGGTTTTACCGATCTGACGGTCACCGATGATCAGCTCACGCTGGCCACGGCCGACCGGAATCATGGCATCGACAGCCTTGTAGCCAGTCTGTACAGGCTGGTCTACCGACTTACGCCAGATCACGCCTGGAGCAACTTTCTCGACCGCGTCGGTCTCGGTGTTGCCCAGTGGACCTTTACCGTCAACAGGGTTACCCAGTGCGTCGACTACGCGACCCAGCAGTTCCTTACCAACCGGAACTTCCAGGATGCGGCCTGTGCACTTGGCGCTCATGCCTTCAGCCAGACTGGTGTACGCGCCCAATACAACGGCACCTACGGAGTCTTGCTCCAGGTTGAGGGCCATACCGTAGACGCCGCCCGGAAACTCGATCATCTCGCCGTACATTACGTCGGCCAGACCGTGAATCCGCACGATGCCGTCAGATACGCTGACGACAGTGCCTTCGTTACGGGCTTGGGAGGTCACATCGAGCTTGTCGATGCGGCCCTTGATAATTTCACTTATTTCGGAAGGATTGAGTTGCTGCATTGCTCTGCTGCCCCTTCAAACTCAAGATTTCAATGCTTCGGCAAGTTTCGCGATTTTGCCGCGAATCGAGCCATCGATAACCAGGTCGCCGGCACGGATAACAACACCCCCAATCAGGGATGCGTCCTCCGAAGCTTGCAGGCGCACTTCCCGATTGAGTCGTGCACTGAGAACCTTGGCGAGTTTGTCTTGCTGTTCTTGGTTCAATGCAAAAGCACTGGTCACTTCAACGTCTACCGACTTCTCTTCTTCGGCCTTGTACAGGTCGAACAGAGCGGCGATCTCCGGCAATAGCGAGAGACGGTCGTTTTCGGCAACGACGTGGATGAAGTTCTGCACTTTCACATCAAACTTGTCGCCGCACACTTCAATAAAAGTGGCGGCCTTGTCTGCGCTCGTCAGGCGCGGGGCCTTGAGCACGCGCTGCATGGTGTCGTCTTGCGACACTGCTGCAGCCAGGCCGAGCATGGCTGACCAAGAGGCCAGCTGCTGGTGGGCCTGGGCGTGCTCGAAGGCTGCCTTAGCGTAAGGTCGGGCCAACGTGGTCAGTTCTGCCATGATCGCCCTCGCTTAAATTTCAGCAGCCAGTTTGTTAACCAGCTCCGCGTGCGCGTTTTGATCGATTGTGGCACCGAGGATCTTCTCAGCACCGCCGACCGCCAGAGCACCCAGTTGGGCACGCAGCGCGTCTTTGACGCCGTTCAGTTCCTGTTCGATCTCGGCATGAGCCGAAGCCTTCACACGGTCAGCTTCGACGCGGGCTTTATCAACAGCCTCTTCGACGATCTGGTTACCGCGCTTCTTGGCTTGCTCAATGATTTCAGCTGCCTGTGCTTTAGCTTCGCGCAGTTGATGACCCGCTTTCTCTTGGGCCAACTCCAGGTCGCGAGCTGCACGGGTGGCAGCGTCCAAGCCGTCTGCGATCTTCTTCTGACGCTCGTGCAAAGCCGCGATGACCGGAGGCCACACGAACTTCATGCAAAACACTACAAAAATGAAGAACGCAACGGATTGGCCAATCAGGGTTGCATTAATGTTCACGCCAACACCTCGCTCATTCGTTGTCCATCACCCCAATCAACTCGAAAAATTCGAGTGATTAGCCAGCGAGTTGACCAACGAAAGGGTTCGCGAAGGTGAAGAACAGAGCGATACCAACGCCGATCATGGTCACGGCGTCGAGCAGGCCGGCGACGATGAACATTTTAACTTGCAGCATTGGAACCATTTCTGGCTGACGCGCTGCGCCTTCCAGGAATTTGCCGCCCAGCAGGCCGAAACCAATGGCAGTACCCAGGGCGCCCAGGCCGATCAACAGTGCAACAGCGATAGCGGTTAGACCAACTACAGTTTCCATCTTTCCTCCCGACTTTTACGTCGTATGGTTTAGGTTTTTTAGATTTTAAAGCGGTAAAACAAATCGTTTCATAGCCCGGTAGGGCCCACCTTCCCGTGTTACCGGGAAGGACATCAGACTAGTCGAGACTGGTCTTAATGGTTCTCTTCGTGCGCCATCGACAGGTAGACGATGGTCAGCATCATGAAGATGAAGGCCTGCAGGGTAATGATCAGGATGTGGAACACAGCCCACGCCCACTGCAGAACTACGCCCAGGCCGCTAAGCCAGAGCAGACCACTGCCGAACATCACAGCGATCAGAATGAACACCAGCTCGCCGGCATACATGTTGCCGAACAGTCGCAGGGCCAGGGAAATCGGCTTGGCGACCAGCGTTACGAACTCCAGCAGGAAGTTCACCGGGATCAGCAGGGCTTGAACAAAGATGTTCTTGCTGCCGAACGGGTGCAGGGTAAGTTCGCCGATGAAGCCGCCGATGCCCTTGACCTTGATGCTGTAGAAAATGATCAACGCAAACACCGACAGGGCCATGCCCAGGGTGGCGTTAGGGTCCGTGGTGGAAACCGCACGGAATGGAATGTGGTGATCGCCGGTGATCAGGATGGCCAGCTGAGGAATCCAGTCGACCGGAATCAGGTCGACGGCGTTCATCAGGAACACCCAGACGAAGATGGTCAGTGCCAGCGGTGCAATCACCGGGCTACGGCCATGGAAGCTGTCTTTCACGCTGCCATCGACGAATTCGACCAATACTTCAACGAAGTTCTGCAAAGCACCCGGCTGACCGGAAGTCGCCTTCTTTGCCGCCATGCGGAAAATCAGGACGAAGATCAGACCCAATGCGACAGACCAACCCAGAGTATCCAGGTGGAATGCCCAGAAGCCCATTTCTTTGGCTTCTGCTGCGGTGTGGGCGAAGCCCCAGCCGCCGTTGGGAAGCTGACCGAAGGTCAGGTTCTGCAAGTGGTGCTGGATATAGCCCGAAGCGGTTGTTTCTGCCATGGTTGCCTCAAACGCCCTAAGGTTTCGAAAGTCTTGTTTTCATTAGCAGGGGAGCGAACCAGCTGACCAGTTGGGTCAACACGAAGACGCCGAATACAGCCAGCGGCGCCAATGGCTTCACACCTGCAAAGGTCAGTGCAAACAGCACTGCCGTCAAAATCAGTTTCCCTGCTTCGCCGGCATAAAAAGACCGGACGATAGCCTGGGCTGCTCGGGCGCCGGAAAACCGAAAGGCCCTGTGAGCAAAATACATATTGGGCAGCAAGGCTATCAGGCCTCCGCAGAGTCCTGAATATCCGGCTACGACTCCATGCCAATACCAAAGCGCCAATGCGGCGATCAGCAAAATGACAAATTGAGCCAATAAAACCGGGAAAACGGCCAAGCGATGGAACGGCAACGTGTTTGGCGTGCGGGTTTCCATCACTCTTGCTCCTCAATGGTCGGCTGCCGAGAATCAATAACTTGGCATAATTTGTGCCGACAAAATGCGCGCAGAGTATAGGGGCGGTTCAGCCCCTATTCAACTGTCGGGTAGTGTTTTCCGATCGCGCGCTACATAAGCAAATGTTTCAGCGGATGTGGGCAAGGACGCCCTGAAGCTCATCGAGTGAGTTATACCCGATGACCAATTGCCCTTTGCCTTTCTTGCCATGGCGGATTTGCACCGCAGAGCCCAGCCGCTCGGCCAGGCGCTGCTCGAGGCGCGCAATATCCGGATCAGGTTTGGCCGTTTCGACCGGTGCAGGTTTACCGCTGAGCCACTGGCGAACCAACGCCTCAGTCTGACGAACGGTGAGGCCGCGTGCGACAACGTGTCGCGCCCCTTCAACCTGTTGATTTTCCGGCAAACCGAGCAAAGCACGGGCATGACCCATTTCCAGGTCGCCGTGGGACAGCATGGTCTTGATGACTTCCGGCAGCGCGATCAGGCGCAACAGGTTGGACACGGTCACGCGGGACTTGCCCACCGCATCCGCGACTTCCTGCTGCGTCAGTTTGAATTCCTGCTGCAAGCGCTGCAGCGCGATTGCTTCCTCGATGGGATTGAGGTCTTCACGCTGGATGTTCTCGATCAACGCCATGGCGATCGCAGTTTCGTCCGGCACATCGCGCACCATCGCCGGGATGGTCTCCTTGCCGGCCTGTTGGCTGGCGCGCCAGCGGCGTTCACCCGCGATGATTTCAAAGCGACCGCCGCCAATCGGGCGCACCACGATCGGCTGCATCACGCCTTGGGCTTTGATCGAATTGGCCAGTTCCTCCAGCGCCTGGGGATCCATGTCCCGGCGCGGCTGGTATTTGCCGCGCTGGATCAGGTCCAGCGGCAGGTGCTGCAGCTCGCGCTCGTCGGCCTGCACGGCTTGTTCTTCAAGCGAAGTGACAGTCGGACCACTCAGCAGTGCATCCAGTCCACGTCCGAGACCTCGTTTCTTGACGGCCATGGGGATTCCTTAAGTTGGCTGGGCTGCAGCGGTGCGTGAGTTGCGGCGTTGACGGCGAACCATCTCGCCGGCCAGTGCCAGGTAGGCAATGGCGCCGCGGGATGACTTGTCGTACGCCAGCGCGGGCATGCCATAGCTTGGCGCTTCGGCCAAACGGATGTTACGTGGGATCACCGTGTCGTAAAGCTGATCGCCAAAGTGTTCCTTGAGCTGGGCCGACACATCATTCATCAAGCTCAGGCGCGGATCGTACATGGTCCGCAACAGGCCTTCGATTTGCAGGTTAGGGTTAAGCAACTCGGCAATACGCTTGATGTTATCCACAAGGTCACTCAAGCCTTCGAGTGCGAAGTACTCGCACTGCATGGGGATAATCACCCCATCGGCTGCTACCAAGGCGTTCAACGTCAGCATCGACAGCGACGGTGGGCAGTCGATCAAAATGTAGTCGTAATTCTCGCGGATCGGCGCCAGGGCGCTGCGCAGACGGCTTTCTTTCATCTGCATTTCCAGCAGCACCACTTCGGCCGCGGTCAAATCGCGGTTGGCCGGCAGCAGTTGATAACCGCCGTGCTCGGAATAGTGCATGGCCTGGGCCAGGTCGCACTCGCCAATCAGCAAGTCGTAGACCGAGTTTTCCAGGCCGTGTTTATCCACGCCGCTACCCATGGTGGCGTTGCCCTGTGGATCGAGATCGATCAACAGCACCCGGCGCTTGGTAGCGACCAGGGATGCTGCGAGGTTGATGCAGGTGGTGGTTTTGCCCACGCCACCTTTCTGGTTCGCTATCGCGAATACCTTAGCCATTCTTGCTTGTGTTCCCAATCATGCCGTGCGGCGCAGTATCAGCAGATGGCGTTGGCCTTGGCAACCGGGTACGGCCAAGGCGTGTTCGCTATCGAGGTGGAAGTCTGCCGGCAATGCTAACAGCTCGTCGCTTGGATGAACGCCCTTCATTGCCAGCCAACGGGTGTCGCGGTCGCCTAAGTGGCGGGTCCAGTTGCTGAAGTTCTCCATGCTGCTGAATGCCCGGGAAACAATCCCGTTGAAAGGCTGTTCAGGCACGAAGGCTTCGACGCGACTGTGGATAACATTCAGGTTATCCAGCTTGAGTTCGAGTTTGACCTGGGTCAGGAAGCGGGTTTTCTTGCCGTTGCTGTCCAGGCACGTCACTTGTGACTCTGGAAACAGGATGGCTAGTGGAATGCCAGGCATGCCGCCGCCGCTGCCAACGTCCAACCAACGGCCGTTTTCGATAAACGGCATCACGCTCAGGCTATCGAGCAGGTGACGCGAGACCATTTCGTCCGGGTCGCGCACTGCTGTCAGGTTGTAAGCCTTGTTCCATTTGATCAACAGGGCCAGGTAGCCCAGCAGCAAGTCGTGCTGTGCATCGGTCAGGTCCACGCCCAACTGGCGTGCACCTGTGGATAACTCTTCGGCGTGTTGCGAGGTGACCAACGAACTCAAGCGCTTTGCTCCAACTGACGGCCCGCGCCGCGTTTTTTCAAATGAATCATCAACAGCGAAATGGCTGCCGGCGTGACCCCAGGAATACGTGAAGCCTGGCCGAGTGTTTCCGGCCGAGTTATCCCCAGCTTGCTTTGGATTTCTTTCGACAACCCGGAAATCCCGGTGTAGTCGATGTCCACAGGCAGCTTGGTGTCTTCACTGGCGCGCAAGCGGGCGATCTCGTCCTGCTGGCGGTCAATGTAACCGGCGTATTTGGTCTTGATCTCAACCTGCTCGGCGACTTGTGGGTCTTCGGCACCGTGACCGGTCACTTCAACCAGGCCAGCGTAGTCGATTTCCGGACGGGACAGCAGGTTCAGCAAGTTGTATTCGTGGGTCAGCGGCGTGCCGAATTTTTCGGCAATCGCGTCGCCTTGCTCGGTGCCGGGGCGAACCCAGGTACTTTTCAGGCGCTGCTCTTCCAACGTGATGCTTTCGCGTTTTTTGCAGAAGGCGGCCCAGCGTGCGTCATCGACCAAGCCCAGCTCGCGGCCTTTTTCGGTCAGGCGCAGGTCGGCGTTGTCTTCGCGCAGGATCAGGCGGTATTCGGCCCGGGACGTAAACATCCGGTACGGTTCCTGAGTTCCGAGAGTAATCAGGTCATCGACCAATACACCGATGTACGCCTCATCGCGGCGCGGGCACCAGCTGTCTTTGCCTTGTGCGCGCAGTGCCGCGTTGGTTCCGGCCAGCAAACCTTGGGCGCCGGCTTCTTCGTAACCGGTGGTGCCGTTGATTTGCCCGGCGAAAAACAGGCCGCCGATCACTTTGGTTTCGAGGCTGTATTTCAGGTCACGCGGGTCGAAGTAGTCGTACTCGATGGCGTAGCCCGGACGCACGATGTGCGCGTTTTCCATGCCGCGAATCGATTGCACGATCTGGATTTGCACGTCGAACGGCAACGACGTGGAAATCCCGTTCGGGTACAGCTCGTGGGTGGTCAAGCCTTCGGGCTCGATGAAGACCTGGTGGCTCTCCTTGTCGGCAAAGCGGTGAATCTTGTCTTCAATCGATGGGCAATAACGCGGGCCAATGCCTTCGATCACACCGGAATACATCGGCGAACGGTCGAGGTTCGCGGCAATGATTTCGTGGGTGCGGGCGTTGGTGTGGGTAATCCAGCAGCTGACCTGTTTCGGGTGCTGTTCTTTGGAGCCCATGAACGACATCACCGGGATTGGCGTATCGCCGGCTTGTTCGGTCATCACCGAGAAATCCACAGAACGCCCGTCGATACGCGGCGGGGTCCCGGTTTTCAAGCGGCCGACACGCAACGGCAATTCACGTAGGCGTTTTGCCAGGGCAATCGACGGCGGATCACCGGCGCGGCCGCCCGAATAATTCTGCATGCCAATGTGGATAAGTCCGCCGAGGAAGGTACCGGTGGTCAGCACCACGGATTCTGCGAAGAAACGCAGGCCCATTTGGGTGACAACACCGCGTACCTGGTCTTGTTCGACGATCAGGTCATCCGCTGCTTGCTGAAATATCCACAGGTTCGGCTGGTTTTCCAGGGTTTCACGCACCGCGGCCTTGTAGAGGATGCGGTCAGCTTGTGCCCGGGTAGCCCTAACGGCTGGGCCTTTGCGGCTGTTGAGCACGCGAAATTGAATGCCACCTTTGTCGGTAGCCATGGCCATCACACCGCCAAGGGCATCGATTTCCTTGACCAGATGGCTTTTGCCGATCCCACCAATGGCGGGGTTGCAACTCATGGCACCGAGGGTTTCCACGTTGTGCGTCAGCAACAGGGTTTTTACACCCATGCGTGCTGAGGCCAGTGCTGCCTCGGTACCGGCATGACCGCCGCCGATGACGATCACTTCAAAACGGGAAGGGAAATCCACCACGCACCTCGTGCCTGCTTATGTAGGTAATCAGGAATTGATTGTTGAAAGAGTTTTAGAGCTTTGGCGGCAAGTATAGGGACTTAGCCCTTCCTAAAGAACCCTTTGCACAAAATTTAACCAGCTGTGGATGAATCACAGACAATAGAAATTAAAAGAGAGAAGTTTATAAGATCTTTGTTTTTATGTTTATTTCTACTGAGCCTACTTTCTGTGGATAGATCTCTACAGGCCTCTATTTACGTTGTGTACAGCGATTCAAAAGTCTGTGGTCATGTGCCAATGAGGCCGTTGGATAAGTGCTTTAAGCCTGTGGATTAAACAGGTGGTTATCCACAAGGGGGTTTTTACTCAGGTTTCAAGCCCTGTTATCAACTGGGCACAGTGGCGGTTATTCACAGGGCTTAATCCACAGATATCGTGTATTTCACCCACGACGAAGCCACCGCGTTTTTTGAACGCAGTAAGGAATGCTGCAAAAAGAGAGCTATTGTGAGAAGTCGACGGCGCAGTTAATAATAGCGATTATCATTAACCTGCCTTAACGCGCCCTATGCCTCCTTCACACACGGCTGCAGTCCAGCACATCTATGAGCATCACCATTCGTGGCTGCAGGGATGGCTCAAAGGTAAATTGCACAACGCTTGCGATGCAGCCGATGTGGCACACGATACTTTCGTGCGTATCTTGGGCGGGCGCGATGCGGCGCAGATCCTCGAACCCAGGGACTACCTGGCAACCATTGCCAGGGGCTTGGTCATTGATCGTTATCGCCGGCATGCGATTGAACGCGCGTATCAACAGTCGTTGGCTGAGCGCCCTGAAGCTGTCGCCATCAGTGAAGAAGACAAGGCCATCATCATTGAAACGCTGGTAGCTGTGGATAAGGCCCTGGCTGACCTGGGCGATCGGGCCCGGCGAATTTTCATGCTGTCGCAGATCGAAGGCCTGACTTATCAACAGATCGCCGATAAGTTGCAGGTGTCCCTGACCACCGTGAAGAAACACATGATCCGCGCGCTTACCGAGTGTTCACTGATCATGGCCAGCCTGTAATGGTTGCCCCGGATCGAAAGGTCTTCGAAGCCGCTGCCACTTGGTATGTGCAGTTTCAGTCACAGCCTCCAACGCCGGCTGAGCACTATGCCTGGCAACAATGGCTCAATGACGACCCGGCACACCTGACAGCGTGGAACCAGATGGAGCAATTGCAACGCAGCCTGGGTGCCCTGCCTCAGGATTTCACCCGTCGCGCCTTATCGGCCACGCAGCAACGGCGGCAGGTGCTCAAGTGGATGCTGGTGCTGGGCGGCACCGGCTACCTGGGCTGGAATGTTCAACACGCGCCTTCCCTGGGCAATGTGTGGGCGGACTACCGCACACGCGTCGGCGAACGGCGAAGGATCGAACTGGCCGATGGCACTCGAATAGACCTCAACACCAGCACCGCCATTGATGTGGTGTTTGATGGGCGCCAGCGTTTGATCCGCCTGCGCGAAGGTGAAGTGCTTATCCACACCGGAAAACTGGGTGGGCAGACGCCCTTTTATGTTGAAACCCGCCAGGGCCGAGTTCAGGCATTGGGAACGAGGTTTACCGTGCGCCAACTGGCGGATTCGACGCGAGTGGGGGTGCTGGAAGACCGAGTGAGTATCTCGCCTGCAGACCAACCCGATCGCACTCGGCTGCTGGCTGCCGGTGAAAGCGCTGACTTCGACCGGGAAAATGTCGGCCCCAACCACGCCTATCGCCGGACCCAGGCGGCTTGGGTCGATGGCCAAGTGATCGTCCTGGATGCGCGACTTGGGGATCTGATCGACGACCTGGCACGCTATCGCTCAGGTGTTCTGCAGTGCGATCCGGCCTCGGCGCCTCTGCGGGTTTCCGGCACGTTCCGCCTCGACTCCACCGATGCAGTACTGGCTAACCTGCAAGCTACTCTGCCGATCCAGGTGAAATATTTCACTCGCTATTGGGTTTCGGTGACACGCGTGGGTTGAGCGAAAAAAATAATCCACAGGGGGTTATCTTTTTTTTACCTGGCCCGGCCCTACGGGTAATCACGACGCTACCTTCAGGGCTTATCCACCTATGCGCCTTCCCGCCAAACTCCGCCAGCAACTCTCTTACCACGGCATGACCTACGGTTTACTGCTGTCCACGGCCGCCACCGCCGGTGTCTTTTTGTCCACAAGCGCCCTGGCAGCCAGTGCTGCGCAGCATTACACCATTGCCGCCGGGCCCCTTGACGCAGCGTTGAGCCAATTTGCCGCCAAGGCCAACGTGATCTTGTCCTTCTCACCCCAGCAGACCGCGCGCTTGAATACGCCGGGGCTGGAAGGTGACTATTCGGTGGATCAAGGCTTTGCGCTATTGCTGCAAAACTCGGGGTTGCAAGCCGTAACACAGGCGCCCGGAAGCTATGTACTTCAGGCTTCGCAAGATGGGCCATTGACGCTCGCCCCCACCACCGTCAGCACTTATCAACAGGCCGGTTTCAATCAGGACATTGCCGGTGATGTTGGCTACAAGGCGCAAAACAGTCGCGTCGGTACCAAAACCAGCACCGCGCTGTCGGAAACCCCGCGCTCGGTATCGGTGGTCACAGGCCAACGCATCAAGGACCAGAAGTCGCAGACGCTGACGGAGGTGCTGGGGTATGTACCGGGGATCTTCGCGCCACCGTTTGCTGCCGGTGATAGCCTCGCGGGCGACCTGTTTTTCATTCGTGGTTTCAATGCCACGGATTATGGCTACGGCCTGCTGCGCGATGGCCTTCGGGTACAGGGCAATCGGTATGACACCACCAGTGAACCCTATGGCCTGGAGCGCGTAGAGATTTTCCGCGGCCCTTCTTCTCTGCTCTATGGGGAAAACGCGCCGGGCGGGTTGGTCAACCTGGTCAGCAAACACCCCACCGCCACGCCTCAGGGCGAAGTGCAATTGGGTTACGGCTCCAACAATCGGCGCCAGCTGGGTGTGGATATCTCGGGGCCACTCAATGACAATGGCAACGTCCTGGGCCGCGTGGTCATGCTCGGTCGAAAATCCGACACCCAGACCGACCACGTGCCCGATGATCGCCTGTACATCGCGCCCTCCCTGACCCTGAACATTGATGACTACAACACCCTGACGCTGCTGACCAACTACCAGAAGGACCACACCAATCTGGAACTGGGCCTGCCTGCGGCCGGCACTTTACTGAAAAACCCGAACGGCAAGCTGTCCAAACACACCATGCTCGGCGACCCGGACTGGAACACGTTCGAGCGCGAAGCCTGGAGCGCCGGTTACGAGTTCAGCCACAGCTTCAATGACGATTGGCAGTTCCGCCAGAACTCGCGCTACATGCAGTCGCGCATCAACCGCCATGAAACCTGGCCCGGCGCGCTGAACAATCGCGGCTTCGGCACCCAGTTGAACATGACCGCCTACGACCGCTACAACAAGTCGATGGTGTATTCCCTGGATAACCAGCTCGAAGGCAAATTCCAGGTCGGTGACCTGGAAAACACCCTGCTGGTTGGCGCCAGCTATGACCGCACCTCGTTCAATCAGGACTGGGATGCGGGCTTCGCCGGCACCATCAATGTGTATAACCCGGTGTACCTGCGCGACCCGCTCACCCCGATCGCGGTACAGAACACCCTGCTCGAACAGCAGATGAAAGGCGTTTATGCACAGGTCCAAAGCAAATACGACCACTGGCTGTTCCTGCTCGGCGGTCGCCAGGATTGGGTCGAGAGTGATTTTCGCGACAAGGTGAACAAGGCCAGCAACACAGGCTCCGAAGACAAGAAGTTCACGTACCAGGGCGGAGTGATGTACCAGTTCGACAACGGCGTGACGCCGTATGTCAGCTACTCCACCGCCTTCGTCCCGGTGCAGCAGATTTCCAACGCGGGTTCACCGTTAAAGCCGATCACCAGCAGCCAGTACGAAGTGGGTGTGAAGTACGAGCCGATTGGCTGGGACACCGCCATGACGCTGTCGGTGTATGACCTGCGCAAACAGGATGACACCTACCTTGATGCCACCACCAACAGCTATCGCCAAGTGGGCGAAAGCCGCGCCAAAGGGGCGGAGGTGGAAATCAACAGCAACCTTACGCCGAACTTGAATGTCACCGCGGCCTACACCTATACCGATGCAAGAATTACCAAGGATTCCGCCACTTCACTGGTCGAAGGGCATCAGATGACCGGGGTGCCACGTAACCAGGCGTCGGTGTGGGGCAAGTACCGCTTTCTGGATGGCCAGCTCAAGGGCTTGTCCCTGGGTGGCGGAGTGCGCTACTTCGATAGCACTTTCTCCTACACCGCGCCGACGCTGTACGGGAAATTGGATGCCGGAAGCGTGACATTGGTGGATGCGGCGATCGGTTATCAGCTCGACAAGCACTGGTCGGTGGATCTGAACGCGAAGAATCTGTTCGACAAGGAATATGTATCCGGTTGCAACGATGCAGGTCGCTGCTACTGGGGCGACAGTCGGACGCTGCTTGGGACGGTTTCCTATAACTGGTAAAGGCGCACAGTAGCCCTGAAGAACTCAGGCGTTCTTCAGGGCGTTTTTGCCGGCAAGCCGGCTCCCACAGGATATGTGGATAACTGGGCTATTTGCCGATGCAGAAGCTTGAAAAAATCCGTCCCAGCAAATCATCCGAACTGAATGCACCGGTGATCTCGCCCAGCAGCTGCTGTGCCTGACGTAAATCCTCAGCCAGCAGCTCCCCTGCCCCCGCCAAGGTCAGTTGCGCCCGACCGTGCTCCAGCGCCGCGCTGGCGTGGCGCAGCGCCTCCAGGTGCCTGCGACGTGCACTGAAGCTGCTTTCCGAGGTTTGCTCATAGCCCATGCAGGCTTTGAGGTGGTCGCGCAGCAGCTCCAGGCCATCGCCGGCCGACTTCGCACTCAGGCTGATAGTGACATGGCCATCCTCGCTGGTTTCCATGGCAATAGCTTCGCCGGTCAGGTCGGCCTTGTTGCGAATCAAGGTGACCTTGGCCGGGTCCGGCCGTTGCTCGAGAAATTCCGGCCACAAGGCAAAAGGATCCACAGCCTCTGGCGCGGTGGCGTCCACCACCAGCAACACGCGGTCCGCTTCGCCGATGGCCTTGAGTGCGCGCTCTACGCCAATCTTTTCGACCTGGTCGTCGGTATCGCGCAGACCTGCAGTGTCGACCACGTGCAGCGGCATACCGTCGATGTGGATATGTTCGCGCAAGATATCCCGGGTGGTGCCGGCGATCTCGGTAACGATGGCCGCCTCGCGACCTGCCAGGGCATTGAGCAGACTCGACTTGCCGGCATTCGGCCGCCCCGCGATCACCACGGTCATGCCATCGCGCAGTAGAGCCCCCTGCCCGGCTTCGCGCAGCACTGTGGATAACTCATCGCGCACTTTGTCGAGCATGGCCAAGACGTGCCCATCGGCGAGGAAGTCGATTTCCTCCTCCGGAAAATCAATCGCTGCCTCGACGTAGATGCGCAAGCTGATCAATTGCTCGGTCAGGTTATGCACACGCAACGAAAATGCACCCTGCAACGAACGCAATGCATTGCGCGCGGCCTGTGCAGAACTCGCCTCGATCAAGTCGGCAATGGCTTCGGCCTGGGCCAGATCGAGTTTGTCATTGAGAAAAGCCCGCTCGCTGAACTCCCCCGGACGCGCCAGGCGGCAACCCAATTGCAGGCAGCGCTGCAGCAGCATATCCAGCACGACTGGACCGCCGTGCCCTTGCAATTCAAGCACGTCTTCGCCGGTGAACGAGTTGGGCCCGGGAAAATACAGCGCCAGGCCTTCATCCAGCACGGTCGCATCGGCGTCCAGAAAGGGGCCGTAGTGGGCGTAGCGCGGTTTCAACTCGCGGCCGCTGATGGCCTGGGCCGCGTAACCGGCGAGCGGCCCGGAAATTCGAACGATACCGACGCCGCCGCGACCTTGAGCGGTAGCGACAGCAGCGATGGTTTCACGAGGAGCGCTCATCAGCAGGTTCCAGAACAAAAGTGACGGAAAGCAAAACGCCCCACTAGGGGGCGTCTTGAGTGGTTATCCACAGAGTAAATTACGCCGCAGCTTTTTTGGTAGCCGCTTCGATTTTACGTGTGATGTACCACTGTTGAGAGATCGACAGGCAGTTGTTGACGACCCAGTACAGCACCAGACCAGCAGGGAACCACAGGAAGAAGAAGGTGAAGATGATTGGCATCATTTTCATCACTTTGGCCTGCATCGGATCCGGCGGAGTCGGGTTCAAGCGCTGCTGGATGAACATGGTCGCGCCCATGATGATCGGCAGGATAAAGAACGGGTCTTTGATCGACAGGTCAGTTATCCACAGCATGAACGGAGCCTGGCGCATTTCCACGCTTTCCAGGAGTACCCAGTAAAGCGACAGGAATACCGGCATCTGCACCAGAATCGGCAAGCATCCACCCAGCGGGTTGATCTTCTCTTTCTTGTACAGCTCCATCATGGCTTGCGACATTTTCTGCCGGTCATCGCCATGTTGCTCTTTCAGCGCGGCCAGTTTCGGGGCCACGGCACGCATACGTGCCATCGACTTGTAGCTGGCGGCCGACAGAGGGAAGAAGATCCCCTTGATCAGCATGGTCAGCAAGATGATCGAGAAGCCCCAGTTACCCACAATGCTGTGGATATGTTGCAGCAGCCAGAAGATTGGCTGGGCAATGAACCACAGAATGCCGTAATCCACAGTCAGTTCCAGACCTGGGGACAACTCTTTCAGCACAGCCTGGCTTTTCGGGCCGGCGTACAGCGTGGCGCTGGTTTCAGCCTTGGCGCCTGGTGCGACGGTCAACGCCGGGCCAGTAAAACCAATGATGTAGTTGCCTTGGCTGTCTTTGCGGGTTTGAACCAGGTTGGCTTCACCCTTGTTCGGGATCCATGCGGTCACGAAGTAGTGTTGCAACCAGGCAACCCAGCCGCCTTGTAAGGTTTCTTTCAGCGCGCCCTTGTCGATATCTTTCATCGACACTTTTTTGTACGGCTCGCTACTTGTCCACAGGGCAGCGCCCAGGTAAGTCGCGGTGCCGGTGGCAGTGCTGGAAGAAGGATCGGCGCTGTTGTCACGCTTGAGCTGGGCAAACAGGTTGCCGCTCCATGGCTTGGCGCTTTCGTTGTCGATCAGATAGGTGACTTTCAGATCGTACAAACCGCGGGTAAAGCTGAAACGCTTGATGTAGTTGACGCCGTCCTGACTGAATTTCAGGTCAACGTTCAACTGGTTCTGGCCATCAGCCAGTTGATAAGTCTTCTGTTCGGTCGAATAAACCGGACGACCGGTAGCACGAGCATCCGGACCGTCAGTGCCGGTCAGGCCGCTTTGCGCCAGATAAGTGCGTTCACCACCGTTATCGAACAGTTGGAACGGCACATCCGGATGGTCTTGGCGACGTGGATACAGCGGCAGTTTCAACTGCGCGATATCACCACCTTGTGGGTCGATAGCCAGGTCGAGCACATCCGTTTTCACGTGGATGAGGTCTTTGTTGGTGACCACTGGCGTTTCTAGAGGGGCGCTTGTCTCGCCATTCGCGCTGGGAACATCGGCACTCGCGGACGCATTGTTACCCAACGGGGTGTCCGGAATAGCCGGCGCAGCCTGATTGGTAGCAACATTCTGAGTCGGCAGGGCAGCCTGGCCGTAGTCCTGGTTCCACTTAAGAACCATGACGTAGGACACGATTGCCAGGGCGACGATCAGGATCGTGCGTTTAATATCCATGATTACTCGGCCATCGAAGAAGAACGGGAGGTAGGGATAGGTGGAACCGGGTCAAAACCACCGGGATTCCACGGATGACAGCGGCCTAAACGACGAAAGGCCAGCCAGCCACCGCGCAGAAGACCATGATTTTCTATGGCCTCTAACGCGTAGCAGGAACAACTGGGGTAGAAACGACAGTGGTCGGCCATCAGAGGACTAATGGCATAACGGTAAAACTGGATCGGAACGAGGGCCAGTTTACGCATTGGTGCTGTCTACCCCTACAGTTTCGGTGCTGACTGCTGGTGCTGGCTTGTGGGTACGCGCCAAACGTTTCCAGAGCTTGCCGAAATGCTGAATCAATTCGGGGTTTTCTACGTCCCCCAAGCCTTTGCGCGCGACGATAACAATATCCCAACCAACCAAAGTTTCCTGGTGGAGGCGAAACGATTCGCGCATCAGACGCTTGAGGCGATTGCGCTCAACGGAGAGCTTTACGCTCTTCTTGCCGATCACCAACCCGAGGCGGGGGTGATCCAGATCGTTGTTACGCGCAAGGAGCAGGAGATTTTTCCCCGGAACCTTGCCGGTGGGGGAGTCAAAGACTGCCTTGAAATGCCGGGGGGTTAGCAGACGCTTTTCCCGACTGAAGTCCTGACTCACCACCAGTACCGGATTATCAAACTGCCAGACGCGCACGACCTTTGGCGCGGCGACGCGACAGGACAGCACGGCCGTTCTTGGTGGCCATGCGAGCACGGAAGCCGTGAGTACGGGCGCGTTTGATGGTGCTTGGTTGGAAAGTACGTTTCATGGCGTTGTTACCTGGTTCGTCCACAACGGGCCGGAATGGCCCCCGTTTTAAGAGACCGGCGATTCTAGAGAAAGCAAGCCTCTAGGTCAATTTCCAACCAGCTTTTCCTTTAATTAGATCTCTGCAGGCAATTGGGCCTTTTCGGCTCGTCCGCCTTTCACGAGCAATGCCATAGATATAAAAATAAAGAAGGAAGTTATTTAAAGCTTTTCTGTAAAGCTTATAAAAGCTAGGGAGGCGATCATCTGTGGATAACTGCTCTGAGCCCATATTCCACCTGATGTACAGAGAATGACAACTAGGGGGAGAAACGGTGCTCTGCCTGTGCTGCGCTGTCGGATAACCTGTGCGTGGAATGGGTTGTTATCCACAGGCCAGTTACCCACAGACTTTCGACCTCACTTGTACAACGAGCTTAGGGGCGCTTATCCACAGAGCTTATGCACAGACCATTGGTCGGCTTTTTTGCGCTTAACGCATTGATTTTGGGTGCCCTGTGAGCAACCTACATGTGGATAAGTGGGCGGCTGGCCGCTACAATGGCGGCTGTTTTTGCCTCACCGGCTTTCAACTTAGGGGATATCCGTGTCAGTGGAACTTTGGCAGCAGTGCGTGGAGCTTTTGCGCGAAGAGCTGCCTGCCCAGCAATTCAACACCTGGATCCGTCCGCTACAGGTCGAAGCCGAAGGCGACGAGTTGCGTGTCTACGCGCCGAATCGTTTTGTTCTCGATTGGGTTAATGAGAAGTACCTGAGCCGCGTTCTCGAATTGCTCGATGAGCACGGCAATGGCCTGGCGCCCGTACTCTCCCTATTAATAGGCAGCAAACGTAGCTCTGCACCGCGTGCCGCGCCGAATGCACCGTTGGCGGCGAGCGCCTCGCAGGCTCAGGCCGCAGCCGCGCCTGTTAATAACTCGCCAGCACCCGTTGCCCAGACGCCTTCGAAATCATCGGCGCAGAAAAACGCGCCTATAAATGAAGAGCCGTCCCGTGACAGCTTCGACCCAATGGCCGGCGCCAGCTCGCAGCAAGCACCGGTGCGCGCCGAACAGCGCACCGTGCAGGTGGAAGGTGCGCTCAAGCACACCAGCTACCTGAACCGTACGTTCACCTTTGAAAACTTCGTCGAAGGTAAATCCAACCAGCTGGCCCGCGCGGCCGCCTGGCAGGTAGCCGACAACCCCAAGCATGGTTACAACCCGCTCTTCCTTTATGGTGGCGTCGGCTTGGGTAAGACGCACTTGATGCACGCTGTGGGTAACCATCTATTAAAGAAGAACCCGAATGCCAAGGTTGTGTACCTGCACTCGGAGCGCTTCGTCGCTGACATGGTCAAGGCCTTGCAGCTCAATGCAATCAACGAGTTCAAGCGGTTCTACCGCTCGGTTGATGCGTTGCTGATCGATGACATTCAATTTTTTGCCCGCAAGGAACGTTCTCAGGAAGAGTTTTTCCACACCTTCAACGCCCTGCTCGAGGGCGGTCAGCAGGTCATCTTGACCAGCGACCGTTACCCGAAGGAAATCGAAGGCCTGGAAGAACGTTTGAAGTCGCGCTTCGGCTGGGGCCTGACCGTTGCGGTAGAACCGCCGGAGCTGGAAACCCGCGTCGCGATCCTGATGAAAAAGGCCGACCAGGCGAAAGTCGATCTGCCACACGATGCGGCCTTCTTTATTGCTCAACGCATTCGCTCCAACGTGCGTGAGCTCGAAGGCGCGCTCAAGCGGGTCATTGCTCACTCGCACTTCATGGGCCGCGATATCACCATCGAGTTGATCCGTGAATCCCTGAAAGATTTGCTGGCCCTGCAAGACAAGCTGGTGAGTGTGGATAACATCCAGCGCACCGTGGCTGAGTACTACAAAATCAAGATTTCCGACCTGTTGTCCAAGCGCCGTTCGCGCTCGGTGGCACGTCCGCGTCAGGTGGCGATGGCGCTCTCCAAAGAGCTGACCAACCACAGCCTGCCGGAAATCGGTGATGTGTTTGGCGGTCGCGACCACACCACGGTCTTGCACGCGTGCCGCAAGATCAACGAACTTAAGGAATCCGACGCGGATATTCGCGAGGACTACAAGAACCTGCTGCGTACACTGACTACGTGATGACACCAGCGCAGCTTATTAAGGCAAGGGACTAGACCATGCATTTCACCATTCAACGCGAAGCCCTGTTGAAACCCCTGCAACTGGTCGCAGGCGTCGTCGAGCGCCGACAGACCTTGCCGGTGCTCTCAAACGTATTGCTGGTTGTCGAAGGCCAGCAATTGTCCTTGACCGGTACCGACCTTGAAGTCGAGCTGGTCGGCCGCGTGCAATTGGAAGAGCCTGCTGAGCCGGGCGAGATCACCGTACCCGCGCGCAAGCTGATGGATATCTGCAAAAGCTTGCCAAACGAAGCGCTGATCGACATCAAAGTCGATGAGCAGAAGTTGGTGGTCAAGGCCGGCCGCAGCCGTTTTACGCTGTCCACCTTGCCAGCCAATGACTTCCCGACCGTCGAAGAAGGCCCTGGCTCGCTGACCTGCAGCCTGGAACAAAGCAAACTGCGCCGTTTGATCGAGCGCACCAGCTTCGCCATGGCCCAGCAGGATGTTCGCTACTACCTCAACGGCATGTTGCTGGAAGTCTCTGAAGGCATCATCCGCGCCGTGGCCACCGACGGTCACCGGTTGGCGATGTGCTCCATGCGTGCCGATATTGGTCAGCCAGATCGTCACCAAGTGATTGTCCCGCGTAAAGGTATCCTGGAGTTGGCGCGTCTGCTCACCGAGCCGGACGGCAACGTCAGCATCGTTCTGGGCCAGCACCACATTCGCGCCACTACCAGTGAATTCACCTTCACGTCCAAGTTGGTCGACGGCAAGTTCCCGGATTACGAGCGCGTGCTGCCTAAAGGTGGCGACAAGCTGGTGATCGGCGATCGTCAGGCCTTGCGCGAAGCGTTCAGCCGTACCGCAATTCTGTCGAACGAGAAGTACCGCGGTATCCGTCTGCAACTGGCCAACGGTCAGTTGAAAATTCAGGCGAATAACCCTGAGCAGGAAGAAGCGGAAGAAGAAGTTGGCGTTGACTATAACGGTGGCTCGCTGGAGATCGGCTTCAACGTCAGCTATTTGTTGGACGTGCTGGGCGTGATGACCACCGAACAGGTTCGCCTGATTCTGTCTGACTCCAACAGCAGCGCCCTGGTGCAAGAATCTGATAACGACGACTCGGCTTACGTAGTTATGCCGATGCGCCTGTAATCATGCTCAGCAGAAGCTAGATGTCCCTCAGTCGCGTCTCGGTCACCGCGGTGCGCAATCTGCACCCGGTGACCTTCTCCCCCTCCCCCCGCATCAATATCCTCCACGGCGCCAACGGCAGTGGCAAAACCAGCGTGCTGGAAGCCATTCATTTGCTGGGGCTCGCCCGTTCTTTTCGCAGTGCACGTCTTTTGCCGGTGATTCAATACGAGCAGTTGGCATGCACTGTATTCGGCCAAGTTGAATTGGCTGAAGGCGGACACAGCAGCCTGGGAATATCTCGTGAGCGCGGTGGGGAATTTCAAATTCGCATTGACGGGCAAAATGCTCGCAGCGCTGCCCAGTTGGCGGAAATTCTGCCTCTGCAGTTGATCAACCCCGACAGCTTCCGCCTGTTGGAAGGTGCACCGAAGATCCGCAGGCAATTCCTCGATTGGGGAGTGTTCCACGTGGAACCGCGTTTCATGGCCACTTGGCAGCGCCTGCAGAAGGCCCTGCGGCAGCGGAACTCATGGCTGCGGCATGGTACACTTGACGCCGCTTCGCAAGCAGCCTGGGACCGGGAACTGTGCCTGGCCAGCGACGAAATAGATGAATACCGCCGCGCCTATATCAAAGCCTTGAAACCAGTCTTTGAGCAGACCTTGCGTGAGTTGTTGGATCTCGAGGGTCTGACGCTGAGCTACTACCGTGGTTGGGATAAAGAGCGTGAGCTGAGCGCAGTGCTCGCCACGTCCTTGCAACGGGATCAGCAAATTGGCCATACCCAGGCAGGCCCCCAACGTGCTGATCTGCGTCTTAGATTAGGCGCACATAATGCCGCGGATATCTTGTCCCGCGGTCAGCAGAAGTTGGTGGTGTGCGCACTGCGTATCGCCCAGGGGCATTTGGTTAGCCAAGCCCGACGCGGTCAGTGTATTTATCTGGTGGATGACTTGCCGTCCGAACTGGACGAGCAGCACCGCCGCGCGTTATGCCGCTTGTTGGAAGACTTACGCTGCCAGGTATTCATTACCTGTGTAGACCACGAATTATTGAGGGAAGGCTGGCAGACGGAAACGCCAGTCGCTTTGTTCCACGTGGAACAAGGCCGTATCACCCAGACCCACGACCATCGGGAGTGAAGGCATGAGCGAAGAAAACACGTACGACTCGACCAGCATTAAAGTGCTGAAAGGTTTGGATGCCGTACGCAAACGTCCCGGTATGTACATTGGCGACACCGATGATGGTAGCGGTCTGCACCACATGGTCTTCGAGGTGGTCGACAACTCCATCGACGAAGCGTTGGCCGGTCACTGCGACGACATCAGCATCATCATCCACCCGGATGAGTCCATCACCGTGCGCGACAACGGTCGCGGCATTCCGGTAGACGTGCACAAAGAGGAAGGCGTTTCGGCGGCAGAGGTCATCATGACCGTGCTCCACGCCGGCGGTAAGTTCGACGACAACTCCTATAAAGTCTCCGGCGGTTTGCACGGTGTAGGTGTGTCGGTAGTGAACGCTTTGTCGGAAGAGCTGATTCTGACCGTTCGCCGTAGCGGCAAGATCTGGGAACAGACTTACGTGCACGGCGTGCCACAAGAGCCGATGAAAATCGTCGGTGACAGCGAATCCACTGGTACGCAGATCCACTTCAAGCCATCGGCTGAAACCTTCAAGAATATTCACTTCAGCTGGGACATCCTGGCCAAGCGTATTCGTGAACTGTCCTTCCTCAACTCCGGTGTGGGCATCGTTCTCAAGGACGAGCGCAGCGGCAAGGAAGAGCTGTTCAAGTACGAAGGCGGTCTGCGTGCGTTTGTTGAATACCTGAACACCAACAAGACTGCGGTCAACCAGGTGTTCCACTTCAACATCCAGCGTGAAGATGGCATCGGCGTAGAAATCGCCCTGCAGTGGAACGACAGCTTCAACGAGAACCTGTTGTGCTTCACCAACAACATTCCTCAGCGTGATGGCGGCACTCACTTGGTGGGTTTCCGTTCGGCGTTGACGCGTAACCTGAACACCTACATCGAAGCCGAAGGCTTGGCCAAGAAGCACAAGGTCGCCACCACCGGTGACGACGCACGTGAAGGCCTGACCGCGATTATCTCGGTGAAAGTGCCAGATCCCAAGTTCAGCTCCCAGACCAAAGACAAGCTGGTGTCTTCCGAAGTGAAGACCGCTGTGGAACAGGAGATGGGCAAATACTTCTCCGACTTCCTGCTGGAGAACCCGAACGAAGCCAAGCTGGTTGTCGGCAAGATGATCGACGCTGCACGTGCGCGTGAAGCGGCGCGTAAAGCCCGTGAGATGACCCGTCGTAAAGGCGCGCTGGATATCGCCGGCCTGCCGGGCAAATTGGCTGACTGCCAGGAGAAGGACCCTGCCCTCTCCGAGCTGTACCTGGTGGAAGGTGACTCTGCTGGCGGTTCCGCCAAGCAGGGTCGTAACCGTCGCACCCAGGCGATCCTGCCGTTGAAGGGTAAGATCCTCAACGTTGAGAAAGCCCGCTTCGACAAGATGATTTCCTCTCAGGAAGTCGGCACGTTGATCACAGCCCTGGGCTGCGGTATCGGCCGCGACGAGTACAACATCGACAAGCTGCGCTACCACAACATCATCATCATGACCGATGCTGACGTCGACGGTTCGCACATCCGTACCCTGCTGCTGACCTTCTTCTTCCGTCAGCTGCCGGAGTTGATTGAGCGTGGCTATATCTACATCGCTCAGCCACCGTTGTACAAAGTGAAAAAAGGCAAGCAAGAGCAATACATCAAAGACGACGACGCCATGGAAGAGTACATGACGCAGTCGGCCCTGGAAGATGCCAGCCTGCATTTGAACGACGAAGCTCCGGGTATCTCTGGTGAGTCGCTGGAGCGTCTGGTTAACGATTTCCGCATGGTCATGAAGACTCTCAAGCGTCTGTCGCGCCTGTACCCTCAGGAGCTGACCGAGCACTTCATCTACCTGCCGGCCGTCAGCCTGGAGCAGTTGGGCGATCACGCAGCGATGCAGGATTGGCTGGCCCAGTACGAAGTGCGCCTGCGTACCGTCGAGAAGTCTGGCCTGGTGTACAAAGCCAGCCTGCGTGAAGACCGTGAACGTAACGTGTGGCTGCCAGAGGTCGAACTGATCTCCCACGGCCTGTCGAACTACGTCACCTTCAACCGCGACTTCTTCGGCAGTAACGACTACAAAACCGTCGTTACCCTCGGCGCGCAATTGAGCACCCTGCTGGACGACGGTGCTTACATTCAGCGCGGCGAACGCAAGAAGCAGGTCAAGGAATTCAAAGAAGCCCTTGATTGGCTGATGGCAGAAAGCACCAAGCGTCACACCATTCAGCGATACAAAGGTCTGGGCGAAATGAACCCGGATCAGCTGTGGGAAACCACCATGGACCCAGCTCAGCGTCGTATGTTGCGCGTGACCATCGAAGACGCCATTGGCGCAGACCAGATCTTCAACACCCTGATGGGTGATGCGGTCGAACCTCGCCGTGACTTCATCGAAAGCAATGCCTTGGCAGTGTCCAACCTGGACTTCTGATCAGGTCAGCCTGCTAAAACAAAAAGGCCAACGCTCAGCGTTGGCCTTTTTTATTGGGTCTGAAAAAAGCAGTTTTTCCAATGCTCCACGTGGAACATCGAACTTATTGGCTCGAATTTACCGCCGCCACACTCTCCAGCCGATAACCGTATCCGTAGATCGTCAACAGTTGCCAGCCACGGTCGGCGGTCAGCCCCAGCTTGTTGCGCAGGCGATAGATATGAGTATCCAGCGGGCGCGAGGAGACCATCTCCTCATGAGACCAGAACCGCTCATACAGATATTCACGAGACAACGGACGCGCCAGATTGGCGAACAAGCAACTGGCCAAGCGGTATTCACGCTCAGTCAGGTTGATAGGTTTGCCCGCACGAGTGACGGTCAGCTCAGCATCGTCAAAGGTCAGATCGTTGAAGCTCTGCACTTCATGGGCCGTCGATTTTTGCAGACCATGGCGACGCAGCACGGCCGTGATCCGGGCTTTCAGTTCATTGGGCCGGAAGGGTTTGCTGACGTAATCATCCGCCCCACTGTTCAGCGCCGTGACGATGTCGCTCTCGGCGTCCCGACTGGTGAGCATGATCACGGCGGGCGGTGACTCCATGTGCTCGCGGGTCCAGCGCAGCAGCGCGATACCCGTGATGTCGGGCAGCTGCCAGTCGAGTATCAGCAAGTCAAAGGTTTCCCGGCGCAGCTGGCGTAGCAGGTCTTCACCACGCTCGAAGCAATGCACGGACCACGGCTGTTCCGCGGTGCTGGGAATCTGTCGCAGTGTCTGCTCAACCCGGCGCAACTCAGCGGGCTCGTCATCCAGTATTGCGACACGCATGGGTGGGTCCCTTCTACTAAAAAAACGGCGCAAATGCCGGCCATCGAATCTGAATAATTGTGGTCAGATTCAGCGGACCATGAATCTATCGATACGCTGATATCAAAGAGCCTTTAATCCGTTGGAAGACCTCGATACCTTGGAGGAAAGATACCCACTCCTGCCCGTAAGGAAAAGGTTCAGCATGAATCGCTCAGGAAAGTCTAACAGTGAGACCGATATGAGCTTCACTGGGTTCAGTACACCGCTCATATCGAAAAGGGAGAGGCTGGGGCATATGGCGCGTTCAACTATCCACTCTCGACACCTCTACACCCCTGCGACGGTGGCCCGGTGATGCTGTGGCGCAAATCCGAAAAACGCCAACCCACTCGAGCACAACTGCTGTTCCACGGTTTGATACGCGAGTGGCTATTGATTGGCCTGGTTCTGCTGCCCTTCACTGTTTACCTGTCCTTGAGCCCAGGCCTGGCCCTCAATAACCCGCTGTACGACAGCCTTCGTCGCCTGACCCCATTGCCGGTTGACCCGCGGATCCTGCTGGTGACTATTGATGACCAGAGCCTGAAAAAGCTAGGCCAGTGGCCCTGGCCGCGCAGCGTGCATGCTGACCTGATTGACCGGCTGAGTACCGCTCGACCGGCAGGCATATTGTTTGATGTGATCTTCAGCGAGCCCGGCGATGCGGCGGATGACCAACGGTTGGCCGACGCGGTGTGCAATGCCGGCAATGTGTTGTTGCCCACGGCGAGTTCCGACGCGGCGGATGAGCAACTGTTGCCACTGCTCAAATGCGCCAAAGGCATGGGCCAGATCAATGTCGAAGCCGATAACGATGGTGTGGTACGCAGCCTGTATATGCGCGAGGGCCCGCCCGGCAACACGCTTGCGCAGCTGGCATGGCTTGCCTATACGTTGAGTGGGCAAACCTCACCCATGCCGGGGCTCGCCAAGGAACCTGACGGGCAGCATTGGCATCGTGAACACGCTGTTCGTGTTCCTTACACCGCGCAGGGCCACTTTCCCAGCGTGTCCTACGTCAGCGTATTACAGGGCGAGGTACCGCCCGACGTGTTGCGTGGTCGGTTGATATTGGTCGGTGCCACGGCCTATGGAATGGGTGATCGCTTTGTCACGCCCCTCTCCTCCACAGTGGGCTCCACGGCCGGAGTGGAGATCCAGGCCAACATCCTCAATGGATTGCTGCTGGGGCGCAGCATCGTCGATCTTCCAGGCTGGCTTGCCGCATTGATGGCCGCATCGCTGGTGGCGTTGCTGCTGGGGCTGCTGTTGTATCGGCCGCGCTATGCACTGTGGATGACCCTGGCTTGCATGGTCACCGCACTGCTCGGCTCATGGGCGCTGCTACGCCTGGGGCATTGGTGGTCACCCGCAGCGTGTCTGATCGGGCTGCTGCTCAGCTACCTGATCTGGAATTGGCGCCGCCTGAGCGTGATCCTTGCTTACTTCGGCTGGGAACTGGCACGCCTGGATAACGAACCCAAAGTGCTGCCCGAGCGCCGCCGTGCGCCCGCCAGCAAAGGTGACGTGTTGCAGGGGCGGATCTTTGCGCTTGAGCAGGCGGTAAGCCGCACGCGCGACACGCGGCGCTTTATGGCGGACGGGTTGGAGTGCCTGCCGGTGGCGACCCTGATTACCGATCCCCACGGCAGCATCCTGCTGGCCAACCGCGTCGCCCGTGAGGTGTTCGGCAACGATCTGGTGGCCACAAATCTATTGGAACAACTCGCCGACCTCGGCTACCCGCCGCTGCACAACGGCGTTCGCCCTGCCCTGTCGGCGCTGCAGCTTATCGAGTTCCGTGATATCCACCAGCGCAGCCTGCGCATGGAGCTGGCACCCTTGCTGCCGGCCGAAGGTGATGTCGCCCTTGGCTGGCTGCTGAGCCTTACCGACTTGAGCAAGGAGCGTGAAGCCCAACAACACCGCGAGACGATGTTGCGCTTCCTGTCCCATGACCTGCGTGCGCCGCACTCGGCGATCCTGGCGTTGCTGGATGTGCACAACGGCGATTCACCGATATTTGCCCAGATCGAACAACAGGTGAAACGCGCATTGAGCCTCACCGAATCCTTCGTGCAGTTGGCCAAAGCCGAAGCCGACGGCTACCACTTCCAGCCGACGCTATTTGCCATGCTGGTCATGGATGCCTTTGACCAGGTGGCAGTGATCGCGCAGCTCAAGGGCATTCACTTGGTACACGACTTGGATGAGGCGGATGAGGGCATGGTGTCAGCCGATCAATCATTGCTGACACGGGCGCTGTTCAACGTGCTGGAAAACGCCATCAAGTACTCCCCGTCAGGCACCACCGTCACGCTGAGCCACGGCAGCGCGCAAGGTTGGTTGGAATGTCGCATCAGCGATCAGGGGCTGGGCATCGCGCCTGGGGATTTGCCGGAGCTGTTCAGCCAGTACCGACGCTTCGATTCAGCCCAGGGCAGTGAGGGTTTGGGTTTGGGGCTGACCATGGTCAAAGCCGTGATTGAGCGCCATGGCGGCCGTATTCTGTGCGAGAGCGAGTTAGGCAAAGGCTCGACCTTCAGCCTGAAACTGCCCCTGCTCGATACGTGAAAAGCCTGGTTTTCTGCTGTGCATAAAAAACCGGTCAAAAAGACCGGTTTTTTAATGCGCAAAAAACTTATGCACGTTTTTCGCGATTTTATTAGCTTGAGAAATATGTAAGTAAATCAGCTTCTTACGAAACAAAAACGGCAATTCGCCAACAAACCGTACACAGGTTATCCACAGAAGCTCAAATCGCCGGCGTCTCTACCACCACAGGCTCGGGAGGCAATGAACCCATGGCCCGTTGCTGCGCTTCATTCCACGCTGCAGCGCGGTCATTCAATGCTGCAATCGCACGTGGCCCTTCGCCTTCTGCGTACATCGGCTCACCAATCACTACCGTGATGGTGCCTGCGCTTTTGGCCCAACCTGTCTTCGGCCAGAACTTGCCGGCGTTATGCGCAATCGGCAATACCGGCAGGTTGGCATTCACCGCCAAAGCGGTGCCGCCCCGCGAGAATTTGCCTACGGTACCGTAAGGCACACGCGTACCTTCCGGAAAGATCAGTACCCAAACGCCATCCTTGAGCAACTCATCGCCTTTTTTGGCGACGTGCTTGAGCGCCGCCTTGGGGTTGTCACGATCAATGGCGATCGGGCGCAACATGGCCATGGCCCAGCCGAAGAACGGCACATACAGCAGCTCGCGCTTGAGCACCTGGCTCAACGGCGAAAAGTACGCGGAGAGGAAGAACGTTTCCCAGGTGCTCTGGTGGTTCGACAGAATCACGCAGGGCTGCTCCGGGACGTTTTCAGCGCCCTTCACTTCGAAACGGATGTTCAGGAACACCTTGGTCAGCCACAACGCGCAGCGGCACCAATAAACGTTGATAAAGCGATAGCGCGCCTTGAACGGCAGGAACGGCGCAATAAAAAAGCTCAGGGTGCACCAGAGAAACGAACTGGTGCCCAGCAGCAGGTAAAAGAAAAAGGTTCTGATGGCCTGCAAGATCGACATGGCGGCATTTACCGTTGCGGGACACGGCCCGCCTGTTAAAAGCGCACTCCCGAACAGTCCTTGGTCAGGAAGTCGAGGGCGGCTAGTTGTTGATAAGTTCTGCGGCAACCGCCGCCAGATCGTCAAAAATCAAAGTGCCTACCGGCAGGTCTTTCGCCTGGGTCTTTTCGCCTTTCCCGGTCTTAACCAAAACTGGCTGAGAGTCGACGGCTTTGGCCGCCTCCAGGTCACCGAGGCTGTCCCCGACGAACCATAGCCCAGCCAAGGGCACCTTGTAATGTTCTGCAATGGTTTTCAACATGCCAGGCTTGGGTTTGCGGCAATCGCAGCCCTCATCCGGCCCGTGAGGGCAGTACACCACCAGCCCCACCTCACCGCCCTGCTCGGCCACCAACGTGCGCAAGCGCGCGTGCATGGCGTCCAGGGTGGCGATGTCGTAATAACCACGGGCGATGCCGGACTGGTTGGTGGCGATGGCCACCGTCCAGCCGGCTTTGCTCAACTGCGCGATGGCCTCGATCGAGCCGGGCAGTGGAATCCATTCCGCCACCGACTTGATGTAAGCGTCGGAGTCGTAATTAATCACTCCGTCCCGATCGAGAATCAGCAGTTTCAACATGATCAGCCCAGTACGGAAATGTCAGCGATGTTGATGAACAAACCCCGCAGACGCGCCAGCATGGCGTAGCGGTTTTTCCGCACGCCGGCATCGTCGGCATTGATCATCACGGCTTCGAAGAACGCATCCACCGGCTCACGCAAGGTGGCCAGGCGCGCCAGAGCTTCGGCGTAGTTACGTTCAGCGAGCAGCGGCTTCACTGCGTTTTCGGCCTTGGCGATGGCCGAGTTCAGCGAGAACTCCTTGGCATCGGCAAACAGGGACGGGTCGACTTCGGTATTGCCGAGGTTGTCGGCCTTGCTCAGCAGGTTCGACACGCGCTTGTTCACGGCAGCCAGTGCATCGGCTTCCGGCAACTTGCGGAAAGCCTGTACGGCCTGCACACGCTGATCGAAGTCCAACGCCGAGCCCGGTTGCAGGGCACGGACCGACAGGTACACCGAAACATCCACGCCTTCGTCTTCGTAACGCGCACGCAGGCGGTCGAACACGAACTCCAGCACTTGCTCGGCCAAACCGGCTTGCTTGACCTTGCCACCGAACTGGCCGACCGCAAACACCACGGCCTGGGTCAGGTCGAGGTCGAGCTTTTTGTCGATCAGGATACGCAGCACGCCCAAGGCAGCACGGCGCAGGGCGTACGGGTCTTTGCTGCCGGTAGGCAACATGCCGATACCGAAGATACCCACCAGGGTATCCAGCTTGTCGGCGATGGCCACGGCCGCACCGGTCAAGGTGGTTGGCAGCTCAGCACCGGCACCGCGCGGCATGTACTGCTCGTTCAGCGCCAGGGCTACATCGTCCGGCTCGCCGTCGTTGAGGGCGTAGTAGTAACCGGCAACGCCTTGCATCTCCGGGAACTCGCCGACCATTTCGGTGGCCAGGTCGCACTTGGACAGCAAGCCCGCGCGGGCAGCCCAGGCGGCATCGCCACCAATGCGCGGCGCAATGTAGGCCGCCAGCTTGGAAACGCGCACGGCTTTGTCGTAGACGCTGCCGAGTTTTTCCTGGAACACCACGTTTTGCAGGCGCAGGTTGAAGTCTTCGAGCTTCTGCTTCTTGTCTTGCTTGAAGAAGAACTCGGCGTCGGTCAGGCGCGGGCGCACGACTTTTTCGTTACCGGCGATGATCTGCTGCGGGTCTTTGCTTTCGATGTTGGCCACGGTGATGAAGCGCGGCAGCAACTTGCCGTCCACGTCCAGCAGGCAGAAGTACTTCTGGTTGTCCTGCATGGTGGTGATCAGGGCTTCTTGCGGCACGTCGAGGAAACGCTCTTCGAACGAGCACACCAGCGGCACTGGCCATTCAACCAGCGCGGTCACTTCGTCGAGCAGGCTTGGCGGCACGATGGCGGTGCCTTCCTGCAGGCGGGCCAGCTCTTCGGTGCGCTTGCTGATCAGCTCACGACGCTCATTGGCATCGGCCAGCACGTAAGCGGCGCGCAGGTCGGCGGCATAGTTGGCGGGCGAAGTGATGCGCACGGCTTCTGGGTGGTGGAAGCGATGACCACGCGAATCACGGCCCGCCTTTTGAGCGAGGATCGTGCAGTCGATGACCTGGTCACCGAGCAGCATCACCAGCCATTGGGTTGGGCGTACGAATTCTTCTTTGCGAGCGCCCCAGCGCATGCGCTTGGGGATCGGCAGGTCGTTGAGGGAATCTTCAACGATGGTCGGCAACAGGCTCGCCGTCGGCTTGCCGGTGATGACCTGGCTGAAACGCAGTTTCGGGCCGCTCTGGTCGATCTCGCTCAGCTCGACGCCGCACTTCTTGGCAAAACCCAGGGCTGCTTGAGTCGGGTTACCTTCCGCATCGAAAGCGGCTTGGCGCGGCGGGCCGTCGAGGTTGATGCTGCGGTCCGGCTGCTGGGTTTCCAGCGCGGTCAGCAACACAGCCAGGCGACGTGGCGCGGCGTAGACTTTTTTCGCAGCGAACTTCAGGCCGGCTGTGTGCAGGCCTTTTTCAATACCGGCCAGGAACGCGTCGGCCAGGGTGTTGAGTGCCTTGGGCGGCAGCTCTTCGGTGCCCAGTTCAACCAAAAAATCTTGAGCACTCATTGTGCAGCCTCCAGCTTAGCCAACACTTCATCACGCAGATCCGGGGTTGCCATCGGGAAGCCCAGCTTGGCGCGAGCCAGCAAGTAGGCTTGGGCGACGGAACGCGCCAGGGTGCGTACACGCAGGATGTATTGCTGGCGCGCGGTGACCGAGATGGCACGGCGGGCATCCAGCAGGTTGAAGGTATGGGAGGCCTTCAACACCATTTCATAGCTTGGCAGCGGCAGCGGCTGGTCGAGTTCGATCAGGCGCTTGGCTTCGCTTTCATAGAAGTCGAACAGTTCGAACAGCTTGTCGACGTTGGCGTGTTCGAAGTTGTAAGTGGACTGCTCCACTTCGTTCTGGTGGAACACATCGCCATACGTCACTTTGCCGAACGGACCGTCAGCCCACACCAGGTCGTAGACCGAGTCCACGCCTTGCAGGTACATGGCCAGGCGTTCAAGGCCGTAAGTGATCTCGCCGGTCACCGGGTAGCACTCGATGCCGCCCGCTTGCTGGAAGTAAGTGAACTGCGTCACTTCCATGCCGTTGAGCCAGACTTCCCAGCCCAGGCCCCAGGCGCCCAGGGTCGGCGATTCCCAGTTGTCTTCGACAAAACGGATGTCGTGCACCAGTGGGTCCAGGCCGACATGTTTCAGCGAGCCCAGGTACAGCTCCTGGAAGTTGTCCGGGTTGGGCTTGAGTACCACCTGGAACTGGTAGTAGTGCTGCAGGCGGTTCGGGTTTTCGCCGTAGCGGCCGTCAGTCGGGCGACGACTGGGCTGCACATAAGCGGCGTTCCAGGTTTCCGGGCCAATGGCCCGTAGGAATGTAGCGGTGTGGAAAGTGCCGGCGCCTACTTCCATATCGTAGGGCTGAAGTACCACACAACCTTGCTCGGCCCAATATTGCTGGAGGGCGAGGATCAAGTCTTGGAAGGTACGCACGGCTGGCGTAGGCTGGCTCACGAAATTCACCTGTTACTTGGGCTGCGATTTAAAGAGCGGGAGTATACCCGATTCGGCCGCGCCACCATCCCCTGGAGCCTTATGCCACGCTGCTTTTGGTGTTCTGAAGATCCGCTGTACATGGCTTATCACGATCAGGAGTGGGGAACGCCGCTGCGCGATGCGCAGGGTCTGTTCGAGTTGCTTTTGCTCGAAGGGTTCCAGGCGGGCCTGTCCTGGATCACCGTTTTACGCAAACGCGAGCATTATCGAAAGGTCCTGTTCGGCTTTGATGCACAGCGCCTGGCGCGCCTCAGCGATGCCGAGATCGAGGCGCTGATGCTCGACCCTGGCATCGTGCGCAATCGTCTGAAACTCAATGCCACCCGCCGCAATGCCGCGGCCTGGCTGGCGCTGGAAGACCCGGTGGGTTTGCTCTGGTCGTTCGTCGGCGGCGTGCCCAAGGTCAATCACTTCAAGGATCGCAGTGAGGTCCCGGCGATTACGCCCGAGGCTGAAGCCATGAGCCGCGCCCTGAAAAAAGCCGGTTTCACCTTCGTCGGGCCAACCATTTGCTACGCCTTCATGCAGGCCAGCGGAATGGTCATGGACCACACTCAAGACTGCGACCGTTACGCGGACTTGGCCAACGCCGGTTAGAATGCCCGCTTTGCGCACCACACACGATCAGGAGTGACCTGTGGAAAAGTTTAAAGGCGCCTTGCTGGTAGGCGCTCTTCGGTTGTTTGCCTTGTTGCCATGGCGCGCTGTTCAGGCCGTCGGCACGGCAATTGGCTGGATCATGTGGAAAACCCCCAACCGCTCCCGCGAAACAGTGCGGATCAACCTCTCCAAATGCTTCCCGGACATGGACCCCGCCGCCCGCGAGCGCCTGGTCGGCCAGAGCTTGATGGACATCGGCAAGTCCCTGACGGAAAGCGCCTGCGCCTGGATCTGGCCGGCCCAGCGCTCCATCGACCTGGTGCGTGAAGTCGAAGGCCTGGAAGTGCTGCACCAAGCCCTGGCCTCGGGCAAAGGCGTGGTGGGCATCACCAGCCACTTGGGCAACTGGGAAGTGCTCAATCACTTTTATTGCAACCAGTGCAAACCGATCATTTTCTACCGCCCGCCCAAGCTCAAGGCGGTGGATGAACTGCTGCAAAAACAGCGCGTGCAATTGGGCAACCGCGTGGCGGCGTCCACCAAGGAAGGCATTCTCAGCGTGATCAAGGAAGTGCGCAAAGGCGGCCAGGTGGGAATCCCGGCTGACCCCGAGCCGGCGGAATCGGCCGGGATCTTTGTGCCGTTCTTCGCCACCCAGGCGCTGACCAGCAAGTTTGTACCCAACATGCTTGCGGACCATAAGGCGGTGGGCGTGTTCCTGCATGCGCTGCGGCTGCCGGACGGTTCGGGTTACAAAGTGATTTTGGAAGCGGCGCCGGAAGACATGTACAGCACCGACACCGCCACGTCCTGCGCGGCGATGAGCAAGGTGGTGGAGCGCTATGTCGGCGCCTACCCGAGCCAGTACATGTGGAGCATGAAGCGCTTCAAGAAGCGCCCGCCGGGTGAGGCGCGTTGGTATTGATTCACCCAGGTCTAAGCCCAATGAGGACCTAATGTGGGAGCTGGCTTGCCTGCGATGGCATCACCTCGGTGTAACACAGAGACCGAGTTGTCTGCATCGCAGGCAAGCCAGCTCCCACAGGGATCGCATCAGGCCTGGCGGTCGAGCTTTTTCAGGAACACCGTCATCTCTTTTTCGGCCTGCTTGTCGCCATGGGCCTGGGCCGCTTCAATGCCCTTCTCCCACGCCAGCCGCGCCGCCGCACTATCACCCAACCCCGCCTGCGCCTTGCCCAACAACTTCCACGCCGCCGAATACTTCGGATCGAATTCCACGCACTTGTGCAAATGCTCCGCCGCCTTGGCGTTGTCCTTCAAATCCAGATAACCCTTGCCCAAGCCGAAGCGCAGCAGCGAATTATCCACACCCTTGGCGAGCATTTTTTCCAGGGATTCGAGCATGGTGGCGTGTCCTTTTAGCTAGGTAAGGTTTTCAACCGCGTCATCGCGGGCAAGCCCGCTTGCGCGTTAAAAACGCGATCACCTGTGGGGCGGGCTTGCCCGCGGTGACGACGGCAGGCTCACCTGAATGGTTTGATCAGAAAAAGCTCAACCCCACGTGGAACAACTTCTCCACGTCGCGGATATGTTTTTTATCCACCAGAAACAGAATCACATGGTCGCCCGTGACGATCACCGTATCGTCGTGGGCGATGAGTACCTCTTCGTCACGAATGATCGCGCCAATGGTGGTGCCCGGCGGCAAGCCGATATCGCGGATGGCCTTGCCGATCACCTTGCTCGACTTCGAATCGCCATGGGCAATCGCCTCGATGGCCTCCGCCGCGCCCCGGCGCAGGGAGTGCACGCTGACGATATCGCCACGGCGCACGTGAGCAAGCAAAGTGCCGATGGTGGCCAGCTGCGGGCTGATGGCGATGTCGATATCGCCGCCCTGGATCAGGTCGACATAAGCCGGGTTGTTGATGATGGTCATGACCTTCTTCGCTCCCAGCCGCTTGGCCAACAGCGAGGACATGATGTTGGCCTCGTCATCGTTGGTCAGTGCCAGGA
This sequence comes from Pseudomonas sp. RGB, assembly GCF_007713445.1. NCBI lineage: Bacteria > Pseudomonadati > Pseudomonadota > Gammaproteobacteria > Pseudomonadales > Pseudomonadaceae > Pseudomonas > Pseudomonas sp. RGB. The sequence continues at coordinate 664,865 of NZ_VMSH01000001.1, forward strand.
AAATATCGGCGTCGGCGATGTTCTCCTCCATCAGCAGGTCGCGGTCCGAGGCGCTGCCTTGCAGTACGACGGTGCTGTCGAGGGTGTCGGACAAATGCCGGCAGCGCGCCGGGTTCATCTCGATGATCTTGACCTGGTAGCGGCTTTCGATGGCCTCGGCCAAGCGCTCGCCGATCTGCCCACCGCCGGCGATGACGATGCGTTTGTAGGTCTCGTCCAGCCGGCGCATTTCGCTCATGACCGCGCGAATATTCGCTTTGGCGGCGATGAAAAATACTTCGTCGTCGGCCTCGATCACGGTATCGCCCTGGGGCAGGATCGGCCGGTCGCGCCGGAAAATCGCCGCCACGCGGGTTTCCACATTCGGCATGTGCTCGCGCAACTGGCGCAGTTGCTGGCCCACCAGCGGACCGCCGTAATAGGCTTTAACGGCGACCAATTGCGCCTTGCCCTCGGCAAAGTCGATCACCTGCAAGGCGCCCGGAATTTCGATCAGACGCTTGATGTAGTGAGTCACCACTTGTTCAGGGCTGATCAGCACGTCCACTGGAATCGCGTCGTTGTCGAAAAGCCCTGCACGGGTCAGGTAAGCCGCCTCACGGACACGGGCGATTTTGGTCGGGGTGTGAAACAGGGTGTGGGCGACCTGGCAGGCGACCATGTTGGTCTCGTCACTGTTGGTGACGGCCACCAGCATGTCGGCATCGTCGGCACCGGCTTGGCGCAGCACCGTCGGGAATGACGCGCGGCCTTGCACGGTGCGGATGTCGAGGCGGTCGCCGAGGTTGCGCAGGCGCTCGGCATCGGTGTCGACCACCGTGATGTCGTTGGCTTCGCTGGCCAAATGCTCGGCCAGCGTGCCGCCGACCTGCCCTGCCCCAAGGATGATGATTTTCATCCGGTCACTCCCTTAAACCCATTAGCCGCGCGCGGCGGCAATCTTGATCAGTTTGGCGTAGTAGAAGCCATCGTGTCCGCCTTCTTGCGCGAGTAACTGGCGGCCGTGGGGCTGCTTGATGCCGGCCGCGGTGGCGAGGTCCAGTTCGCGCGCGCCGCTGGTGCGGGCGAGGAAGGCTTGAATCACCTCGGTGTTCTCGGTGGGCAAGGTCGAGCACGTGGCGTAGAGCAGGATGCCGCCGACTTCCAGGGTCGGCCACAGGGCGTCGAGCAGTTCGCCTTGCAGCACGGCCAGGGCGGCAATGTCGTCGGGTTGGCGGGTCAGCTTGATGTCCGGATGACGGCGAATCACGCCAGTGGCGGAGCATGGCGCGTCCAGCAGAATGCGCTGGAAGGGTTTGCCGTCCCACCAAGTGGCGGTGTCGCGGCCGTCAGCGGCGATCAGCTCGGCGTTCAGGCCCAGGCGGGCGAGGTTTTCACGCACGCGCACCAGGCGCTTGGCTTCCAGGTCGACGGCGACGACAGCGGCGAGGTCTTTTTCGACTTCCAGAATGTGACAGGTCTTACCGCCCGGCGCGCAACAGGCGTCGAGCACGCGTTGGCCGGGCGCCAGGTCGAGCAGGTCGGCGGCCAGCTGCGCGGCTTCGTCCTGCACGCTGATCCAGCCTTCGGCAAAGCCTGGCAGGCTGCGTACGTCGGTGGCTGCTTCCAGCACGATGCCGTCGACGCTGTACACGCACGGCGTGGCGTTGATGCCGGCGTCGGTGAGCAATTGCAGGTAGGCGTCGCGGCTGTGATGGCGACGGTTGACCCGCAGAATCATTGGTGGGTGCGCATTGTTGGCCGCGCAGATGGCTTCCCATTGCTCAGGCCAGAAGGCTTTCAGGGACTTTTGCAGCCAGCGCGGGTGTGCGGTGCGCACCACCGGGTCGTGTTCCAGCTCGGCCAGCAACGCTTCGCCCTCGCGCTGAGCGCGGCGCAGCACGGCGTTGAGGAGCGCCTTGGCCCAAGGTTTTTTCAGCTTGTCGGCGCACCCAACGGTTTCACCGATGGCGGCGTGGGCCGGCACGCGGGTGTAGAGCAGTTGATAGAGGCCGACCAGCAGCAGCGCTTCCACATCCGCATCCGCGGCTTTGAACGGCTTTTGCAGCAGCTTGGCTGCCAGCGCCGACAAGCGTGGCTGCCAGCGCGCGGTGCCAAAGGCCAGGTCCTGAGTGAAACCGCGATCACGGTCTTCAACCTTATCCAGCTGCGTAGGCAGCGAACTGTTCAGCGAAGCCTTGCCATTCAGGACGGCGGCGAGGGCCTTGGCGGCGGCCAGACGCGGGTTCATTGAACGACCGCCCCGAGAACCGTGCCCAGGGCAAATTTCTCACGACGGCTGTTGAACAAATCGCTGAAATTAAGCGCTTTACCGCCGGGCAATTGCAGACGGGTCAGGCAAAGCGCCTGTTCGCCGCAGGCGACCAACAGGCCTTCTTTGCTGGCGCCGATGATTTCACCGGGGGCGCCCTTGCCTTCAGCCAAGGTGGCGGCCAGCACTTTCAAGGCTTCGCCACTGAGTGTGCTGTGGCCGATCGGCCATGGGTTGAAGGCACGCACCAGGCGTTCCAGCTCTACGGCCGGGCGGCTCCAGTCGATGCGCGCTTCGTCTTTATTGAGTTTGTGGGCGTAGGTGGCCAGGCTGTCGTCCTGCACTTCGCCTTCGAGGGTGCCGGCGGCCAGGCCGGCGATGGCCTGGACCACAGCGGGCGGGCCTAGCTCGGCGAGGCGGTCATGCAGGCTGGCGCCGGTGTCTTGGGCGGTGATCGGGGTGGTGACTTTCAGCAGCATAGGGCCGGTGTCGAGGCCCGCCTCCATGCGCATCACGGTCACACCGCTTTCACGGTCGCCGGCTTCCACGGCGCGCTGGATCGGCGCCGCACCGCGCCAGCGTGGCAACAGCGAAGCGTGGCTGTTGATGCAGCCCAGGCGCGGGATATCCAGCACCGCCTGAGGCAGGATCAAGCCATAGGCCACGACCACCAGCAGGTCTGGCTTCAGCGCCGCCAGTCCCGCCTGGGCCTCGGCGTTGCGCAGGGTTGGCGGTTGCAGCACAGGGAGGTTGTGTTCCAGCGCCAGCTGCTTGACCGGGCTTGGCATCAGTTTTTGCCCGCGACCGGCCGGGCGGTCCGGCTGGGTGTACACCGCGACAATGTCATAAGGGCTGGCAAGCAGCGCCTTGAGGTGTTCGGCAGCGAATTCGGGAGTGCCGGCAAAAACAATGCGCAGTGGCTCGGTCATGGGAGATCTCGGTTAAAAACAGTCACAAAAGAAAAAGGCTTGCCGCAGCAAGCCTTTGGAAGAAGGGCATCAAGCTTGCTGGCGATGCTTTTTTTCCAGCTTCTTCTTGATCCGGTCGCGTTTAAGCGTGGACAGGTAATCGACAAACAGCTTGCCGTTGAGGTGGTCGCACTCGTGCTGGATGCACACGGCCAGCAGGCCATCGGCGATCAGCTCGTAGGGCTTGCCGTCACGGTCCAGTGCCTTGATCTTCACGCGCAGCGGGCGTTCGACGTTCTCGTAGAACTCCGGCACCGAGAGGCAGCCTTCCTGGTATTCGCCCATCTCTTCGGTCAGCGGTTCGAACTCGGGGTTGATAAACACCCGCGGTTCGCTGCGATCTTCCGACAGGTCCATGACCACGACGCGCTGATGCACGTTGACCTGGGTGGCGGCGAGGCCGATGCCCGGGGCTTCATACATTGTTTCAAACATGTCATCGACCAACTGACGAACCTTGTCGTCCACTACGGCCACCGGTTTGGCGATCGTGCGCAGGCGCGAGTCGGGAAATTCGAGGATGTTCAAAATAGCCATAAGCGTAATTGCTGCACATGTGAGGTAGAGGCAAATCGGCGGTGGGATGGACCCAGGCAGCCGGTGTGAAAGGTTCCAAAGCCGCGAAGGCTATGGCATTTCACGCGAACGCACATAATAAAGGAGATTGACCCCATGAGGAAATCGCTACTCGTCTTGCTGCTGTGGACGCCGCTCACGATGGCCTTGATCCCACCGCCCGGCCAGCGGCTGGAACCAGCAACGCAGCAGGCCATCCAGTCCTTTTTACTGCACAACCGCATACTCGATACGGCTCACGACCTGGACAACGCACCTTACATTGTCGCGGCCGATGCCGGCCGGGTGCTGGGTGCCAATGGTGACCGTGTGTATGCAAGGGGCGCCCTGGACCCCACACAGCCCAATTACGGAATTTTTCGCCGCGCCAAGGCCTACACCGACCCCGACACTCAGGAATTGCTGGGCATCAACGCCGATAACATCGGCACCGCGCGCTTCGTAATGGCCGGCGATCTCACCACGCTGGCGGTGCAGCGAGTCACCCAGGAAGTACGTCCCGGCGATCGGCTGCTGCGCGCCGAATCTACGTTTGAGCCGGCCCCCGTGAAGCGTGCGCCCTGTGTTAAGGGGCACATCATCGACATTCCCAAAGGCGTCACCCAGATTGGCGTGCTGGACGCCGTCACCCTGAACAAAGGCCGACGCGACGGGCTGGTTGAAGGCCAATTGCTGACCGTGATCAAAGCCGGCGCGACGGTCCGCGACACCCTCACCGGCGCGGCAACCCAACTCCCCGATGAGCGCGCCGGCACGCTGCTGGTGTTTCGCACCTATGAAAAGCTCAGCTACGGCCTGGTTCTCAGCGCCTCACGCTCGCTGGCAGTCATGGACCGATTCGAGACTGCCCAACAAACACAATAAATAGCCTGCTAAATAAGTTACCAACAGAGTTATCCACAGCTTGTTCCGGTCAAGGATGATCAAATGTATCCGATAAACAGCAGCGAAATTTCCCCGTCAGAACTGGAAGCTCGACTACGCTTGCACAGGCTGCCGGAACTGGGTTCCAAGCGTTTTCGTGTGTTGCTCGAAGCCTTCGGCTCTGCCTCAAAAGCCATCAGCGCCCCTGCCAGTGCATGGCGTTCCCTCGGGTTGCCGGCCGTCAGCGCCGATGCCCGCCGCAGCCCTGAAATACGTGACGGTGCCAGTGAGGCATTGGCGTGGTTGGCGCAGCCGGCCCAGCATTTGCTGATGTGGGACCAACCTGAGTACCCGGCACTCCTCGCCCAGATCGATGATGCCCCGCCGTTATTGTTCGTCGCCGGTGACCCCAAAATCCTGGAAAAACCGCAGTTGGCCATGGTCGGCAGTCGCCGTGCGTCGCGACCCGGCATGGACACCGCAGCGGCCTTTTCCCGCAGCTTGGCGAGCGCCGGTTTTGTCATCACCAGTGGTCTTGCTTTGGGTATAGACGGCGCGGCGCACCAGGCAGCGCTGGATGTCGGCGGCCAGACAATCGGCGTGCTCGGTACCGGGCTTGAAAACTTTTATCCACAGCGCCACCGACAGCTCGCAGCCACGATGATTGCCCAGGGCAGCGCGGTGGTTTCCGAGTTCCCGTTGGACGCTTCGCCACAAGCTGGCAACTTCCCCCGGCGCAACCGGATCATCAGTGGCCTGTCGCTGGGCGTGCTGGTGGTGGAGGCCAGCATGGCCAGTGGCTCGCTGATCACCGCGCGGCTGGCGGCCGAGCAAGGGCGCGAGGTGTATGCGATCCCGGGCTCCATCCATCACCCTGGCGCCAAGGGCTGCCATCAATTGATCCGCGATGGCGCGACGCTGGTGGAATCCATCGAGCACATTCTGGAAGGGTTACGTGGCTGGCAGGCGCTGTCCCGTCCGGCCCCCATGCCCGTCACTCATCCGCTGGTGGCGTTGCTGCACGCCGCGCCTCACACCAGTGAAGGCTTGGCCATTGCCAGCGGGCGGCCGTTGTCCCAGGTGCTGGCAACCCTCACCGAGCTTGAGCTCGAAGGCCAGGTGATCTGCGAAAGCGGGCGCTGGCTTGCGCGCTGCTAGGTTTTGTAAAGAAGATCGGTAAACTGCGCAGAGCTTTAGTCCGGAGAGTGAGTAATGGTCAACAGGTGGCGTGTGCTGGAAACCGCACGGGAAATTCGCGCAGGCGCGGTGATTGCCTACCCGACCGAAGCGGTCTGGGGCCTTGGCTGCGATCCGTGGAACGAAGAAGCGGTGGACCGGCTGCTGGCGATCAAGAATCGGTCGGTGGACAAGGGCCTGATCTTGGTGGCGGACAATATTCGCCAGTTCGATTTTCTCTTTGAAGACTTCCCGGACATCTGGATCGAGCGCATGGCCAGCACCTGGCCTGGGCCCAATACCTGGCTGGTGCCCCATCAGGACTTGCTGCCTGAGTGGGTAACGGGTGTGCATGACACGGTGGCGTTGCGGGTGACTGATCATCCGCTGGTGCGGGATCTGTGCTCGCTGGTCGGGCCGCTGATTTCCACCTCGGCCAACCCGCAAGGGCGCCCGGCTGCGCGTACGCGGCTTCGCGTGGAGCAATACTTCCGTGGCCAGGTAGATCGGGTATTGGGCGGCGCCCTGGGTGGGCGCAAAAACCCGAGCCTGATTCGCGATTTGGCGACGGGTGAGGTGGTGCGGCCTTCCTGAGACCGCGTTGCGGCCATCGCGGGCAAGCCGGCTCCACACTCGACCGCGTTCCTTCAGTTGGAATGCGATCAAAATGTGGGAGCCGGGCTTGCCCGCTATGAGGCCCTTACAACCTCAAAAGATCTACCGCCTTATGGCAGCAGAATGGTCGACCCCGTCGTCCGCCGCCCCGACAGCTCAGTCTGCGCCTTCGCCGCGTCCGCCAGCGAAAACCGCTGGTTGATATCAATGCGCACCTTGCCGCTCTTGATCATCGAGAACAAATCATCCGCCATCGCCTGCAAGTCTTTCGGGTTGCTGGCGTAAGTCGCCAAGGTCGGCCGGGTGACATACAGCGAACCCTTCGCCGCCAGAATCCCCAGGTTCACCCCATCCACCGCGCCCGACGCATTACCAAAACTCACCACCAGCCCACGTGGCGCCACGCTGTCGAGCGAGGTCAGCCAGGTGTCCTTGCCGACGCCGTCGTACACCACCGGGACTTTTTTGCCGTCGGTCAATTCAAGTACGCGTTGTGCGACGTTTTCCTTGCTGTAGTCGATCGTTTCCCAGGCGCCGAGGGATTTGGCCAAGGCGGCCTTTTCCGGTGAACTCACGGTGCCGATCAACTTCACGCCCAAGGCCTTGGCCCATTGGCAGGCCAGTGAACCCACACCACCGGCAGCGGCGTGGAACAGAATGGTTTCGCCGCCCTTCAATTCGTAGGTTTGACGCAGCAGGTATTGCACGGTCAGGCCTTTGAGCATCGCACCGGCAGCCTGTTCGAAGCTGATGTCGTCCGGTAGGTGCACCAGGTTGGCGGCGGGCAGCACGTGCAATTCGCTGTAGGCGCCCAGCGGGCCGCTGCCGTAGGCCACACGGTCGCCGACTTTGAATTGCGTGACCTCGCTGCCCACGGCATCGACCACACCGGCGCCCTCTGCGCCCAGGCCCGATGGCAGGGCCGGCGGCGCGTAAAGGCCGCTACGGAAGTAGGTGTCGATAAAGTTCAGGCCAATGGCCTCATTGCGCACACGAACCTGCTGCGGGCCAGGCGCTGCCGGCGTGTAGTCCACATACTCAAGCACTTCGGGGCCGCCATGGGCGCTGAACTGGATACGTTTGGCCATCTGCACTTCTCCTGAGGTCGAATTCGCGTAGCCCTCTATCCCACTCCTATGCTTGATCTTCGTCAACTGCGGCGCACCTAAGTGCAGTGCCACGTAAGTGCAGTGGTATCCTGTGCGCCCATTTGCCGCCGACGCCGCATGGCCTCGCGTAGCTTTGCCCGATTCAAGGTGATGCCATGACTACCCGCACCGAGGCTGTTAAAGCCTACCTGCTCGACCTGCAAGACCGTATTTGCAGCGCCCTGGAAACCTTCGAGACGGACACTCGCTTTATCGAAGACGCCTGGACCCGGCCTGCCGGTGGCGGCGGTCGCACCCGTGTGATCGAAAACGGTACGGTCATCGAAAAAGGCGGCGTTAACTTTTCCCACGTGTTCGGCAGCGGTCTCCCACCGTCCGCCAGCGCGCATCGCCCTGAGCTGGCCGGTCGCGGGTTTGAAGCCTTGGGCGTGTCGTTGGTGATCCACCCGCACAACCCGCATGTGCCGACGTCCCACGCCAATGTGCGCTTTTTCATCGCCGAAAAAGAAGGCGAAGAACCGGTGTGGTGGTTCGGCGGCGGCTTCGACCTCACGCCCTACTACGGCAACGAGGAGGACTGCATCCACTGGCACCGCGTTGCCGAGCAGGCCTGTGCGCGATTCGGCCCGGACGTGTACTCGCGCTATAAAGCCTGGTGCGATACGTATTTCCATATCAAACACCGTAACGAACCGCGCGGCATCGGCGGCCTGTTCTTCGACGATTTGAACGAGTGGGACTTCGACACCTGCTTCGCCTTCATCCGCGCCATCGGCGATGCGTACATCGACGCCTACCTGCCGATTGTGCAGCGCCGCAAGGCCCTGGCTTACACCGAACAGCAGCGCCAGTTCCAGGAGTTCCGCCGAGGGCGCTACGTCGAATTCAACCTGGTCTACGACCGTGGCACCCTGTTCGGCCTGCAGTCGGGCGGGCGCACCGAGTCGATCCTGATGTCGCTGCCACCGCAAGTGCGCTGGAGCTATGACTGGAAGGCCGAGGCCGGTAGCGAAGAAGCGCGTCTCACCGATTACTTCCTGCAAGACCGCGACTGGCTGGGCCTCGCCGCGCCCAAGGCGGCCGTCTGATGGACCGTTATGTGGTGTTCGGCAACCCTATCGGCCACAGCAAGTCGCCGTTGATTCATCGCATGTTCGCCGAGCAGACCGGCGAGCAACTGGACTACAGCACCTTGCTCGCGCCTTTGGAGGATTTCACCGGCTGTGCCCGTGAGTTCTTTCAGCAAGGCCGTGGCGCCAATGTCACGGTGCCCTTCAAGGAAGACGCCTACCGCTTGGCCAACAGCCTGACTGAACGTGCCCAGCGCGCCGGGGCGGTGAACACCCTGAGCAAGCTGGCCGACGGCACCCTGCTGGGTGACAACACCGACGGCGCCGGCCTGGTGCGCGACCTGAAAGTGAACGCCGGGCTGAACCTGCACGGCCAGCGCATCCTGTTGCTCGGTGCTGGCGGCGCGGTGCGTGGGGCGTTGGAGCCCTTGCTGGCCGAGCAGCCTGCCGCGCTGATCATCGCCAACCGCACGGTGGAAAAGGCCGAGTTGCTTGCCGAGCTGTTTGACGATCTGGGCCCTGTGTCGGCCAGCGGTTTCGACTGGCTGCGTGAGCCGGTGGACCTGATCATCAATGCCACGTCCGCGAGTCTGTCAGGCGATGTACCGCCGATTGCCAGCAGCCTGATCGAGCCGGGCAAGACCTTTTGCTACGACATGATGTACGCCAAGGAACCCACCGCGTTCTGCCGCTGGGCGACAGAGCATGGCGCAGCCGTGGCGATGGATGGCCTGGGCATGCTCGTGGAGCAGGCGGCGGAAGCGTTCTTCCTGTGGCGCGGCGTGCGCCCGGATTCGGCGCCGGTGTTGGCTGAGCTACGCCGCCAGTTGGCGTAACACAACGCCAACGTGGGCACGGTCAAACTGTGGGAGCTGGCTTGCCTGCGATAGGATCACTTCGGTCCAACTGACAGACCGAGTCGTCCGCATCGCAGGCAAGCCAGCTCCCACAGTTTTAACCGCATTCAGTCTTCGAAATGGATGGGGCATTTGTCGGCCCCTTCGAGTTTTTTCAATTCTTCCACTACCTGCGGCCGGGCCCTACGCAACGTCAAACTACGCCCCGTTCCCCGCAACCGCCGCGCCTCCTGGTGCAGCATCTCCACCCCGGAATAGTCGATAAAGTTGATCTGCTGCGCCTCGATCACCACCCGCTCACCCTGCAAGCTCTGCAGGCGCACTTGCAGGTAATGGCTGGCGCCAAAAAAGATCGAGCCCCCCACCCGCAATACGTCTTCATCACCGTCGCGCCACTGCTGAACACGCGGTTGCGAAGTGCGTTTGAGGTAGAAGAACAGCGACGCCAGCACGCCGGCGTAAATCGCCGTTTGCAGCTCCAGCAGCAAGGTGGCCACGCACGTCAGGCTCATCACCACAAATTCTGCGCGGCTCACGCGGAACAACGCGCGGATGCCGCGATGATCCACCAGGCCCCAGCAAATCAGCAGGATGCTCGCGGCCATGCTGGGGATTGGTATGTGCGCGATCAACGCCGCCCCAAATACGGCAAACAACGCCACCCAGCCGGCGGAAAACACGCCTGCCAACGGTGAGCAAGCGCCCGCCTCGTAGCTGAGGCCGGAGCGGGTAAAGGAACCGGCCGACAAGTAACCGGAGAAAAATCCGCCGACGATATTGGATAAGCCCTGCGCGCGGACTTCTTGATTGGCGTCGAGCAGTTGCTGCGAACGCGCCGACAGCGAGCGCGCAATCGACAAGCTGGTCACCAACCCGAGCATGCCCACCGCCACCGCGCTCGGCAGCAGGCGCAGGAGCATGTCCAAGTCCATCGGCAATGGGCTGAACGGCGGCAGTGTGCCCACAAACGAACTGACCCGCGCCACATGCCCGAACATCGACGGCCACAGCCACGCCACCAGGCTGCCCAAGGCCAGGGCGATCAACAGTGTTGGCCAACGTGGCACCAGGTACTTGAGCAGCGCGCCCACCAGCAAAGTGCCCAGACCCAAGGCGAGGGAGGCGTGGTCCCATTCGCCACTGTGATTGATGAGCGCCAGCAGGCTTTTGATCGCTGTGGCTTGGCTGGGCAGATCCAGCCCCAGCAGGTTGGGCAACTGCCCCAAGGCGATCACCACGGCAGCGCCGAGGGTGAACCCCAGCACCACCGAATGAGAGACGAAATTGACCAACGCGCCGAAGCGCAGCATGCCCAGCAGCCATTGGAAAACGCCAGCGAGGACGGTCAGAAGCAGGATCAGCGTGATGTAGTCCTGCGACCCTGGCACAGCCAAAGGGCTGATGCTGGCGTAGAGCACGATGGAAATGGCGGCGGTAGGGCCGCAGATCAGGTGCCAGGAGGAACCCCAGAGGCAGGCTATCAGTACCGGGATGATGGCGGCGTACAAGCCGTATTCGGGTGGGAGACCGGCGATCAGCGCGTAGGCAATCGACTGCGGCAGCGCGAGCACGGCACCGCTTAAGCCAACCATCGCATCCCGGCCGACGCTGGCGCGGGTTTGGCGCGGGAGCCAGGCGAGGAAGGGCAAGAGTGTATGGCGGTTGGGCCGGGGCATCGCAGACTCGGGTTGAAAAGGTTAGCTCAGGGTATCAGCACACACCGGTACCTGTGGGAGCTGGCTTGCCTGCGATAGCATCACCGCGGCGTATCAGTAATACCGAGGTGCCTGCATCGCAGGCAAGCCAGCTCCCACAAAAGCCAGTTCCCAAAAAGGATCGATTTCGGGGGTTAGAGCTTGGCTTTTACCGCAGCCAGCGCATCCTGGCCATCCACGGTTTTTACCCCATCGAGCCACTTGTCCAACACCGCTGGATTGGCCTTGATCCAGGCCTTCGCCGCATCAGCATTGCTGACTTTTTTATTCACCACCTCCGCCATGATGCTGTTCTCCATCTCCTGGGTAAAACTCAGGTTGGTCAGTAGTTTTCCGACATTCGGGCAGGCTTGTGCATAGCCCTTGCGGGTCAAGGTATACACGCTGCCGGTGTCACCGAAGTACTTCTCGCCGCCCTTGAGGTAATGCATGTTCAACTGCACGTTCATCGGGTGCGGCGTCCAGCCGAGGAAGGTCACGAACTTCTGTTTTTTAACCGCCCGCGACACTTCGGCCAGCATCGCCTGTTCACTCGACTCGATCAGCTTCCACTGGCCGAGGTCGAAGTCGTTCTTCTTGATGATCTCCTGCAGCGAAATATTGGCCGGCGCGCCGGAGCCGATGCCGTAGATCTTCTTGTCGAACTTGTCGGCAAATTTGTTCAGGTCTGCAAAGTCATGCACCCCGGCGTCCCACACGTAGTCCGGCACGGCAAGGGTGAACTCGGTGCCGTCGAGGTTTTTCGCCAGTTGCACCACATCGCCATTGGCCACGAACTTGTCATAGAAGCCCTGCTGCGCCGGCATCCAATTGCCCAGAAACACGTCCACCTGGCCGTCCTTGAGCCCGCCAAAGGTGATCGGCACCGCCAGGGTGTCGACCTTGGCCTTGTAGCCCATGCCGTTCAACAGAAAACCGGTGATGGCATTGGTGGCGGCGATATCGCTCCAGCCTGGATCGGCCATCTTCACCGTGTCGCAGCTAGCGTCCGCGTATGCATTGGCGCTACTGAGCACCAACATGCCCAGCACTACAGTCAACTTTTGCATGGCCTTCCCTCTGTCTATTTATTGGTTTTGGCAGGGTTGTGGGTAACGTGCCTTGCGCTCCAGGTCGTCGAGGTCGATATGGTTGCGCATGTATTGCTGACTGGCGTCCACCAGTGGCTGGTGATCCCAGCTCTTCAGCTTGCCTTGGGTCAGCGCCTCAAAGACCAGGCGGCGACGGCGTTGGCTGGCGAGCACCTGCTGATGGATCGCCGGGATGTCCCATTTGGCCCGCGCCTCACTCAAAAACGCCTCGAACAGTGGGCGGTGTTCCGGTGACTGGCTGAGGTTTTCCCGCTCGTGCGGGTCGTTGTGCACATCGAACAGTAGACAAGGATCGTCCTCGCTGTAGATGAACTTGTACGCGCCACGGCGAATCATCATCAGCGGGCTGATGGTGCCTTCGGCCATGTATTCGCCAAACACTTCATCGTGCCCACCCTGCCCCTGCAAGTGCGGGACCAGCGAGCGACCGTCCAGCGGCAAGCGTGGGTCCAGCTCGCCGCCAGCCAGCTCCACCAACGTTGGCAACAGGTCGGCCGTGGAAACCGCTTTGGTCACGCGGCCCGCCGCGAATTTCCCCGGTGCACTGACCAGCAGCGGCACGCGGGCGGCCATTTCAAACCAGTGCATTTTGTACCAGAGGCCGCGCTCGCCGAGCATGTCGCCGTGGTCGCCGGAGAAGATGATGATCGTGTCATCGGCAAGGCCCGTGTCTTCCAGGGTTTGCAGGAGTTTGCCGACGTTGCTGTCGATGTAGCTGCACGCGCCAAAATAGGCACGGCGCGCATCACGGATCTTATTCAGCGGCAGCGGCTTGTCCCACAGGTCGTAGACCTTGAGCAGGCGCTGCGAATGCGGGTCAAGGTCGGCCTGGGCCGGCGTCGTAGGCATTGGGATGTCGCTGTCGTCGTACAGGTCCCAAAACGATTTGGGAATGGTGTACGGGTCGTGTGGGTGAGTCATCGACACGGTCAGGCAGAACGGCTGGTCACCCTCATTGCGGATATGGTCGAACAGGTACTGCTGGGCCTTGAACACCACCTCTTCGTCGAAATCCAGCTGGTTGGTGCGCACGCACGGGCCGGCTTGCAGCACCGATGCCATGTTGTGATACCAGGTGGGGCGCACGTCCGGCTCATCCCAGTTCACCGCCCAGCCATAGTCGGCGGGGTAAATGTCGCTGGTCAGGCGTTCTTCATAGCCGTGCAACTGGTCAGGGCCGCAGAAGTGCATCTTGCCCGACAGCGCGGTGCGGTAGCCGAGGCGGCGCAGGTAGTGGGCATAGGTCGGCACATCGCCAGGGAAGTCTGCCGCGTTGTCGTAGGCGCCGATCTTGCTCGGCAACTGGCCGCTGACCAGCGTGAACCGCGACGGCGCGCACAGCGGGCTGCTGCAATAGGCGGCGTCGAACACCACACCCTGTTCGGCGAGGCGGCTCAGGTTTGGCAGTTTGATCGGGGAAGGTCCGTAGAACGGAAGCAGCGGCGCGGCCATTTGATCGGCCATGATGAAAAGAATGTTCTTGCGCTTCATGAGTCTTCGGCATTCCATAGGCGGTGTTTATGCGAATGAGCATGCGGCCCATGGAAAATGGGGTAAAGCCCATGAAAAGCAATGTCTAGGATAAGCACAGCTTATGTATGAAGCCCTTGGCGACCTTTCCCTCGACCTGCTGCGCGCATTCGAGGCGGCGGCACGCCACCGCAGCTTTACCGCTGCCGCCGTGGAACTGGGTACCACCCAGCCGGCCATCAGCCAGCAGATCAAACGCCTCGAAGAACAGCTTGGGCTGCGTTTGTTTGATCGCATCTACCGTGGCATCGAGCTGACCGACGCTGGCGCGCTGTTGTTTGAGCATGCGCAGGGCGGTTTGCAGACCATCAACCAAGGCCTGAGCGCGATCACCCAGCAAGACCAGCATGAAGTGCTGCAAGTGGCCACCGACTTTGCCTTCGCCGCCTACTGGCTGATGCCGCGCCTGCACCGCTTTCACCAGGCCAACCCGCAGGTAGACGTGAGCCTGGTCACCAGCGAACGCAACCATGCCACCTTGCGCAGCGATATCGACGTGGCGGTGTTGTTTGGCGATGGCCGTTTCAAACAGGGTGACAGCCTCTGGCTGTTCAACGAGGAAGTGTTCCCGGTGTGCAGCCCGCAATGGCTCAAGGATCAGGCCACGCCGCTGACCGTGCAGACGCTGCCGGACTGTCCGCTGCTGCACCTGCGCCAGGAAAACAACAGCCAGTGGTTCGACTGGAGCGGCGTATTTCGCGAGCTGGGCATTACCACCGCGCCCACACCCGGCCAACTGCGCTTCGACAACTACACCCTGTTGATCCAGGCCGCGATTGCCGGCCAGGGCGTGGCCATCGGCTGGCGCCACTTGGTGGATAACCTGCTGGAGCAGAACTGGCTGTGTCGGCCGATCAACGACACGGTGATCTCACGCTTCGGTTATTACGTGGTGCAGCCCCAGCGCAAACGCCGGGGGCAGTTGGTCGAGCGCTTTGTCGACTGGCTGGTAGCCGAGCAAGCCAGCAGCGCACAGTCGCTGACCGGGCTGGCCCTGCCGTCGATTGCGGTCTAGGATCGGCGCATATTGGATCCGGATTTCGCCATGCAACGTATCAAGGGCTACCACGCTCACATCTACTTCGACGCCAGCACGATCGACCAGGCGCGCCAGCTCTGCGAGGACGCGGCCAAGCTGTTTCCGTTGCGCATGGGCCGCGTGCATGAACGCCCGGTGGGCCCGCACCCAGACTGGAGTTGCCAGCTGGCGTTCGAGCCGGAATACATCGGTGTGGTGTTGCCATGGCTGGCTTTGCATCGCGAGGGGCTGGTGGTGTTCCTGCACCCTGATACCGGCGATGACCTGAAGGATCACACCGATTACGCGATCTGGATGGGCGCGATGCGCGAGCTGGACCTGTCTGTTTTTTAACCAGTGCGTATAAAAATCCCATCCCCTAGTGCAAAGGCGATGGGATTTTTTATGGTTCAACCCAATATATGGGACTGTTATTTATATATTGAGATATCGACAGTCATAGGTTTATATTCGCCCATCTGCTTTTTTCAGCACCCACTCATTTCAGGTGAAGCGATGCAGGCGCAATTGATCGCGCTCGACTGGGGGACCAGCTCCCTTCGTGCTTATAAACTCGGCCCGGCCGGCAAGGTGCTCGACCAGCGCGCACTGGCGTTCGGCATCATGCACCTGCCCAGCGAACCCCGTGACATTGCCGGCGTGCGTTGCAGCGATGGCTTCGAGTTGGCGTTCGACGCGGCCTGCGGCGACTGGCTCGACGCCCAGCCCGACTTGCCGGTGATCGCCTGCGGCATGGTCGGCAGTGCCCAGGGCTGGAGTGAGGCGGCGTATCGCAATACGCCGGTCGATGTCGCAAGCCTCGGCCAGGCGCTGCATAGCGTGCGCAGCCTGCGCGGCGTGGCGGTGCATATCGTGCCCGGCGTGATCGAACAGGTGGGCTTGCCCAATGTGATGCGCGGCGAAGAAACCCAGGTGCTGGGCGTGCTGCAAGGCCTCGCGGCCGAGGTATTGATCGGCCTGCCGGGCAGCCATTCCAAATGGGTCGAGGTGGTGGATGGCTGCATCACCCACTTCGACACCTTCATGACCGGTGAACTGTTCGCCGTGCTGAGCCAGCACAGCATTCTCGGCCGTACGCAAAAAACCTCCGACCACTTCCAGGCCGAAGCCTTTGATCGCGGCGTGCAGGTGGCACTCTCCAACGACGGCCAGCGTGGCGTGCTCTCGACATTGTTCAGCGCCCGCACACTCGGGCTGACCGCCGAACTGGCTCCCGACCAGCAACCGGATTACCTGTCCGGCCTGCTGATCGGGCATGAACTCGCCGGTTTACCGGCCCCTGCAAAACATAAGCCCATCGTCCTGGTCGGCACCGCAGCGCTCTGCGCCCGTTACCAGCGCGCCCTCGCCCTCTGCGGCTTCGCCCACGTCAGCCTGGCGCAAGCGGCCACCGAACGCGGCCTGTGGCAATTGGCCGTGGCGGCCGGGCTCACTCAACCGGTCCTGGAGGCCTGACATGCTCAAGCAAGCACTCGCACACAACGGTTTGATCGCAATCCTGCGCGGTGTACGACCGCACGAAGCTGAAGCGATCGGCCAAGTGCTCTATCAGGCCGGCTTTCGCGTGATCGAAGTTCCGCTCAATTCGCCGGACCCTTACACCAGCATCCGCACCCTGCGCGACAGCCTGCCCGCCGATTGCCTGATCGGTGCGGGCACCGTGTTGACGCCCGAGCAGGTCGAGCACGTCAAAGCCGCCGGTGGCCAAGTGATCGTCATGCCCCACAGCGATGCCAAGGTGCTACGCGCCGCGAAAGCGGCGGGCTTGTACCTGTCGCCGGGTGTGGCCACGCCCACCGAAGCCTTCGCCGCGTTGGCCGAAGGCGCCGACGTACTGAAGCTGTTCCCGGCCGAGCAAATGGGCCCGGCCGTGATCAAGGCGTGGTTGGCGGTATTGCCGGCGGGCACATTGCTGCTGCCGGTCGGCGGCGTGACTCCGGACAACATGCAGGTGTATTTCGACGCAGGCGCCAAGGGCTTCGGCCTGGGGTCCGGGTTGTTCAAGCCGGGCATGTCTGTGGATCAAGTGGCGAGCAGTGCCCAGGCGTATGTCGCCGCCTGGAATGCGCTGAATTGATGGCCTGAAAAGAACGCAAGTTTTGCGCCCTCGGCGCTGCATCGACAAGAGAGATAAGAAGATGAAAATCACCAAACTGACCACCTTCATCGTCCCGCCACGCTGGTGCTTCCTCAAGGTCGAAACCGACCAGGGCGTGACTGGCTGGGGTGAACCTGTGGTCGAGGGCCGCGCGCACACGGTGGCGGCGGCTGTTGAAGAACTTTCCGACTACCTGATCGGCAAAGACCCACGCAATATCGAAGACATCTGGACGGTGCTCTATCGCGGCGGCTTCTACCGGGGCGGTGCCGTGCACATGAGCGCCCTCGCCGGTATCGACCAGGCGCTGTGGGATATCAAGGGCAAGGCGCTCGGTGTGTCGGTCAGCGACCTGTTGGGCGGCCAGGTGCGCGACAAGATTCGCGTGTATTCATGGATCGGCGGCGACCGCCCCGCCGATACCGCGCGTGCCGCCAAAGAGGCCGTGGGCCGTGGCTTCACTGCCGTGAAAATGAACGGCACCGAGGAGCTGCAGTTTGTCGACAGTTTCGACAAAGTCGACCTGGCCCTGGCCAACGTTGCCGCCGTGCGCGATGCGGTGGGCCCGAACGTCGGCATTGGCGTCGACTTCCATGGCCGGGTGCACAAGCCCATGGCCAAGGTGCTGATGAAAGAACTCGACCCTTACAAACTGATGTTTATCGAAGAGCCGGTGCTCAGCGAAAACTACGAAGCGCTCAAAGAACTGGCCCCGTTGACCAGCACGCCGATTGCGCTGGGCGAGCGCCTGTTCTCACGGTGGGACTTCAAGCGCGTGCTCAGCGAAGGTTACGTCGACATCATCCAGCCGGACGCCTCCCACGCCGGCGGCATCACCGAAACCCGCAAGATCGCCAACATGGCCGAAGCCTACGACGTGGCCCTGGCCCTGCACTGCCCGCTGGGCCCGATTGCATTGGCGGCCTGCCTGCAATTGGACGCGGTTTGCTACAACGCGTTTATCCAGGAGCAAAGCCTGGGCATTCACTACAACGAGAGCAACGACCTGCTCGACTATGTGCGCGACCCGGGCGTGTTCGACTATGACAAAGGCTTTGTGAAAATCCCCAACGGGCCAGGCCTGGGCATCGAGATCAACGAGGAATACGTGATCGAGCGCGCGGCTATCGGCCACCGCTGGCGCAACCCGATCTGGCGGCATGCCGACGGCAGCTTTGCCGAGTGGTGATCGTCCCCTGACGAAGTCGGACACAAAATGTGGGAGGGGGCTTGCCCCCGATGGCGGTGTATCAGCTGATGCATTCGGTGACTGGCACTCCTCATCGGGGGCAAGCCCCCTCCTACCTTTGGTCCAGTAAGACCTGTCCTCAATAAACATAAGAAGAGGCAACCCCCATGCACCCTGAATCCTTCACCGGGCAGGCTTCTCTCGTCACGCCCAGCAGAAAGCGTTTCTTCATCATGGTGCTGCTGTTTATCACCGTGGTGATCAACTACCTCGACCGCAGCAACCTGTCGATTGCCGCCCCGGCGCTGACCAGCGAGCTGGGCATCGACCCGGTGCATGTCGGGCTGATTTTCTCGGCATTCGGCTGGACCTACGCCGCCATGCAGATCCCCGGCGGCTGGCTGGTGGACCGGGTGCCGCCACGCATTCTCTACACCGTGGCCTTGCTGCTGTGGTCGATTGCCACCGTGATGCTTGGTTTTGCCGCCAGCTTTATCGCGCTGTTTGTGCTGCGCATGGCGGTCGGCGCGCTGGAAGCGCCGGCTTATCCGATCAACAGTCGCGTGGTCACCACCTGGTTTCCCGAGCGTGAGCGTGCCACGGCGATTGGCGTTTATACCTCCGGGCAGTTTGTCGGGCTGGCGTTTCTCACGCCGGTACTGGCCTGGCTGCAACACGCGTTCGGCTGGCACATGGTGTTTGTCGCCACAGGTGGCGTGGGCATTGTGTGGGCGCTGATCTGGTACGCCGTGTACCGCGAGCCGAAGGACTTCAAAGGCGCCAATGCGGCTGAAATCGAGCTGATCCGCGAAGGCGGCGGGCTGGTGGATATGCAGGCCAAGGCGGTCAAGGCGCCATTCAGTTGGGTCGACCTCGGGATCGTACTGAGCAAGCGCAAGCTGTGGGGCATCTACCTGGGGCAGTTTTGCCTGAACTCCACGTTGTGGTTTTTTCTGACGTGGTTCCCGACCTACCTGGTGAAATATCGCGGCATGGACTTCATCAAGTCGGGCTTGCTGGCATCGCTGCCGTTTCTGGCGGCGTTTGTGGGTGTGCTGTGTTCAGGGCTGTTTTCTGACTGGCTGATTCGCCGGGGCACGTCGGTAGGCTTTGCGCGCAAGTTGCCGATTATTGGCGGGCTGCTGATTTCCACGGCGATCATTGGCGCCAACTATGTGGATTCGACGACGTGGGTGATTGCCTTTCTGGCGGTGGCGTTCTTTGGGAATGGCCTGGCGTCGATCACCTGGTCGTTGGTGTCGACCTTGGCGCCTGCGCGCCTGCTGGGGTTGACCGGTGGGGTGTTTAACTTTATCGGTAACTTGTCGGCGATTACGACGCCGATTGTGATTGGCTTTTTGGCCAGCGGGGATTCGTTTGCTCCGGCGATTACCTACATTGCGGTGCTGGCGCTGCTGGGCGCGCTGTCCTATGTGTTGCTTGTAGGCAAAGTCGAACGTATAGAACTGAAGGAATAGCCTGTGGCGAGCGGGCTTCCCGTGGCGAGCGGGCTTGTCCCGCGTTGGGCTGCGCAGCAGCCCCATCAAGGCTACTGCGGTCTTTCAGGGAAACCCGCGTTATCCGGGTTTGGGGGCGTTTCGCACCCCAACGCGGGGCAAGCCCGCTCGCCACAGGGTAGTGCGAGGGATTAGTTAAGTACGCCGTCCAGAATCTCGTAGACGATGCCTGTGCCGACTGCAATCAAGACCACGTCCGGGCCGGAACGGCGCCATTCGTAACCTTGATAAACCGGCAGGCGTGCCAGGGCGCGGTTGTCCAGGCGTTCGCCGTAGTAGCCGCGTGGCAATGGCTGGCCGCGGACCAGGCGTACATTCGGTGGCGGCGGTGCGCCACGGGCGAACTGGCCGTGGTTGTCGTGGATGATCTGGCGTACCGGGCCGAAGTCCTGAGGCGGGCCACGACGGTTGTTCTGCGGGCCACGATGGTCATCGCCGCGTTGCTCGTGCTGGCCTTGCGGGCCGCCACGGCCAGGGCCAGGACCATTGTCATCGCCCCGTTGGTCAGGTGGCGCGGCCTGCACCAAGGCACTCGCGCCGAGCATCAGCACGCCGAGACCAGCGATCAAGCGTTTAGGCATTTTCATGGGGGGGTTCCTCAGTACTGCACGAACAAAAAAGGGATTTCGAACCGGGTTCGAAATCCCTTGGTCTTGTCAGTTTAGGTACTGATTCGACCGTATGATTCCTCTGTATCAGGAACTTTACCTACTGCTACACGGCGTTTACTTACGGGCGTTGCGAACGCCTTCCGACAGCGCCGCGCACAAGGTCAACACGCCATCAATCGCCTGCTGATCATTTTTGGCAGTGGCGATGTGATCAATCAGCGCCGAACCGACCACCACACCGTCTGCCAGGCGCGCGATAGCGGCTGCCTGTTCCGGCGTGCGGATACCAAAGCCGATGCTGATCGGCAGGTCGGTATGCCGACGCAGGCGAGTCACGGCTTCTTCAACGTGCTCCAGGGTGGCCGCCCCGGCACCGGTCACACCGGCCACCGACACGTAGTACACAAAGCCGGAGCTGCCATTGAGCACAGTCGGCAGGCGCACGTCATCGGTGGTTGGCGTGGTCAGGCGGATAAAGTCGATGCCTGCTGCCTGGGCCGGATCGCACAGCTCGCCGTTATGCTCAGGCGGCATGTCGACCACGATCAGGCCGTCTACGCCGGCTTCCTTGGCGTCGCTGATGAACTGCGGCACGCCATATTTGTGGATCGGGTTGAAGTAGCCCATCAACACCAGCGGCGTGTCGTTGTTGTCTTTGCGGAACTCGCGAACCATCTGCAGGGTTTTCGCCAGGTTCTGCTTGGCTTCCAGCGCGCGGATGTTAGCCAGTTGAATCGCCGGGCCGTCGGCCATCGGGTCGGTGAAGGGCATGCCCAGCTCGATCACGTCGGCGCCAGCTGCCGGCAAGCCTTTGAGGATCGCCAGCGAGGTGTCATAACCCGGGTCGCCGGCGGTGACGAAGGTCACCAGGGCGGCGCGGTTTTGTTCTTTGAGTTGCGCAAAACGGGTTTGCAGGCGGCTCATCAGTGTTTCTCCTGCTTCGACTGTTGCATATGGTGCATCACGGTTTGCATGTCTTTGTCGCCGCGGCCGGAGAGGTTGACCACCATCAGGTGATCTTTCGGCAGGTTCGGTGCGCGTTTGAACACTTCAGCCAGGGCGTGGGCGCTTTCCAGTGCAGGAATAATCCCTTCCAGGCGGCAGCATGTGTGGAACGCCTCGAGGGCTTCGTCGTCGGTCACCGAGGTGTACTGGACGCGGCCGATGTCATGCAACCAGGCGTGTTCAGGGCCGATGCCCGGGTAGTCGAGGCCGGCGGAAATCGAGTGGGCGTCAATGATCTGGCCGTCGTCATCCTGCAGCAGGAAGGTGCGGTTGCCGTGCAGCACGCCGGGTACGCCGCCGTTGAGGCTGGCGGCATGTTTGCCGGTTTCGATGCCGTGGCCGGCCGCTTCAACGCCGATGATCTCGACGCTGGTGTCGTCCAGGAACGGGTGGAACAGGCCCATGGCGTTGGAACCGCCGCCGATGCACGCCACCAGGCTGTCCGGCAGGCGGCCTTCCTGGGCTTGCAGTTGGTCGCGGGTTTCTTTGCCGATCACGGCCTGGAAGTCGCGCACCATCGCCGGGTAGGGGTGTGGGCCGGCGACGGTGCCGATCAGGTAGAAGGTATCGTCGACGTTGGTCACCCAGTCACGCAGGGCTTCGTTCATCGCGTCTTTGAGGGTGCCGGTGCCGGCGACCACCGGGATCACTTCGGCGCCCAGCAGCTTCATGCGGAACACGTTGGCCTGCTGGCGCTCGATGTCGGTGGTGCCCATGTAGATCACGCAGTCGAGGCCAAAACGCGCGGCCACGGTGGCGGTGGCCACGCCGTGCATGCCGGCGCCGGTCTCGGCGATGATGCGTTTCTTGCCCATGCGCCGCGCCAGCAGGATCTGGCCGATGCAGTTGTTGATCTTGTGCGCGCCAGTGTGGTTGAGCTCTTCGCGCTTGAGGTAAATCTTGGCGCCGCCGCAGAATTCAGTCAGGCGCTCAGCGAAATACAGCGGGCTTGGACGTCCGACGTAGTCGCGTTGGAAGTAGGCTAATTCTTCGTTGAATGCCGGATCGATCTTGGCGGCTTCGTATTCGCGGGCCAGGTCGAGGATCAACGGCATCAGGGTTTCAGCGACGTAGCGGCCGCCGAACGCGCCAAACAAGCCGTTGGCGTCTGGGCCGTTGCGTAGATCGGTCTGGGACTGAGTCATGGGGCGCTCCGGTAAAGAATGTGAGGAGAGACAATGAGGCCCACTCTACCCCTGACACGCTACGCTGAAAACCGATAAGATCGCCGCAACCTGTCAGGAAAACTCACAGATGAGCCGAGACCTACCACCCCTCAATGCCTTGCGTGCATTTGAAGCCACCGCCCGGCTCAACAGCGTTAGCCAGGCTGCCGAGCAGCTCCATGTGACCCACGGCGCCGTCAGCCGCCAGTTGAAGGTGCTCGAAGAGCATTTGGGTGTCAGCCTGTTCGCCAAAGAGGGACGCGGCCTTAAACTCACAGATGCCGGCGTTCGGCTACGCGATGCCAGCGCAGAGGCGTTCGAACGTTTGAGGGATGTGTGTGCCGAGCTGACCCAGGCCAGCGCCGATGCGCCGTTCGTGCTGGGCTGCTCGGGCAGTTTGTTGGCGCGCTGGTTGATCCCGCGCCTGGGCCGCTTGAACGCCGACCTGCCGGACTTGCGCCTGCACCTGTCAGCAGGTGACGGCGATCTTGACCCCAGGCGTCCCGGCCTCGACGCCCTGTTGGTGTTCGCTGAGCCGCCGTGGCCGGCGGACATGCAGGTATACGAGTTGGCCAGCGAGCGCATTGGCCCGGTGATGAGCCCGCGCTTTGCCGGTTACGAGCGTTTGCGCCAGGCCCCGGCGCAAGCCTTGTGTGGCGAAGCCTTGTTGCACACCACCTCGCGCCCGCAAGCCTGGCCTAGTTGGGCGCAGCAATACGGCATTGCACCCGGCGCGTTGAAACACGGCCAGGGGTTTGAGCATTTGTATTATTTGCTGGAGGCAGCGGTGGCAGGGCTTGGGGTGGCAATTGCGCCAGAACCGCTGGTGGCAGAGGACCTGCGCGCGGGTCGCCTGGTGGCGCCATGGGGTTTCAGCGAAACCCCGGCGCACCTGGCGCTGTGGCTACCCAAGCGCGCCGCAGACGGGCGCGCGGGTCAACTGGCGCAGTGGCTCAAGGCAGAGCTGTTGCGCCAGCCGGTGTAGCCGGTATTTCAGTCGCCACGTTTGCACAGCAGGTAAGCCGCCAGCAGACCCAGCGCGCCAACGGCGACGCCGGCGGTAGTCCATGGGTGCTCTTGTGCGTAGTCCCGGGTTGCAACACCGGTTTCGCGGATTTTGACTTTGCTTTCTTCGTAGGCATCGCTGATCAGATGACGGGAGTGCTTGAGGGCATTCTCGGCATTGCTTTTCAGGGCCTTCAGCGTTTTGCGCGACTCGTCGGACGCATCGTCCTTAAGGCTCTCAAGGGACTTGAGAAGGCTCGAAATCTCGGCTTCCATGCTTTCCAGCGACGCTTTGCGTAAAGAAGTGTTGGCCATGTGGACTCTCCTGAAGTGATTGAGTGGCATGTGTAGATACCGACTCCAGCGTTTTCAGAAAGTGCAGTAAATCTGAACTTTTGAGTGGGAATAGTCGCCAGAAGCAGTACGAACATTGACTGCTACGCTCACTAAAGACCTCAGGAGAAACGCCATGTCTGATCATCACACGTACAAGAAAGTCGAATTGGTGGGTTCGTCGGCGACCAGCATCGAAGACGCCATCAACAACGCCATCGCCGAAGCGAACAAAAGCATCAAGCACCTGGAATGGTTCGAAGTGACTGAAACCCGTGGTCACATCAAGGACGGCAAGGCTGCGCACTTCCAGGTCACGCTCAAGGTGGGGTTCCGAATCGCCAGTAGTTGATCACGTCGGTTGAACTTTGCCGACTGGCCGATTGCCATAACCTGCGCTACAACCAATGGGTGCCGATGCGAAAGCGTCGGCACGCTCTTTTCGATCAGCGCAAGGAAAGTAACGGATGAAGAAGTTCCTGTTAGCGGTAGGTTTGTTGAGCATTGCGGGCACAGCCCTGGCGGCGGGCAAGCCTTGTGAAGAGCTGAAAAGCGAAATCGCAGCGAAAATCGACGCCAAGGGCGCCTCGGGTTACTCGCTGGAGGTAGTAGACAAAGGCGCGGCACCCAGCGACCACACAGTCGTCGGTAGCTGCGAAGCCGGCACCAAGGAAATCGTCTACAAGCGCGGTTAACCCCTTGCTCCAGACATAAAAAACGACGCACAGGTGCGTCGTTTTTTTTTGCCTGCGGATGTTAGCCCTTCATCAACTGCGCCAGCAGCTCGTAGGAATGAATCCGGTCGGCGTGCTCGTACAGGTCGCAGGTAAAGATCAGCTCATCGGCACCAGTCTGCTCAACCAGCACGTCCAGTTTTGCGCGGATCTTCGCCGGGCTGCCGACCATGGCCAGGCCGAGGAAGCTGCCGACCGCGTCTTTTTCATGGGGCAGCCACAGGCCGTCCATAGTCTTGACCGGCGGACGTTGCACCAGGCTTTGCCCGCGCATCAGCGCGAGGATGCGCTGGTACACCGAGGTGGCCAGGTAATCGGCCTGCTCGTCGGTATCGGCGGCCACCAGCGGGATGCCAAGCATCACGTAGGGCTTGTCCAATACGGCTGAAGGCTTGAAGTGATTGCGGTACACGCGAATAGCTTCATGCATCAGGCGGGGTGCGAAATGCGAGGCGAAGGCGTAGGGCAAACCGCGCTCACCGGCCAATTGCGCGCTGAACAAACTGGAGCCGAGCAACCACACGGGCACATTGGTTCCGGTGCCCGGCACGGCAATAACCCGTTGATCCGGCGTGCGTGGGCCCAGGTAAGCCATCAGCTCGGCCACATCATCAGGGAAGTCGTCGGCGCTGCCCGAGCGTTCGCGACGCAGGGCGCGGGCGGTCATCTGATCAGAACCCGGCGCGCGGCCCAGTCCCAGGTCGATCCGGCCCGGATACAGGCTTTCCAGGGTGCCGAACTGCTCAGCGATCACCAGCGGTGCATGGTTGGGCAGCATTACGCCGCCGGAGCCGACACGAATGGTTGAGGTGCCACCGGCCAGGTAGCCGAGCAATACCGAGGTGGCAGAGCTGGCGATGCCATCCATGTTGTGGTGTTCGGCCACCCAGAAACGGTTATAGCCAAACTTTTCCACGTGCTGGGCCAAGTCCAGGGAATTGCGCAATGACTGCGCCGGGCTGCCATTGGCGCGCACGGGCACCAGGTCCAGGGTCGAGAATTTCACGTCGGACAGCGATTTCATAAGCCTGCTTCTCCAATAGGTGCGCAGGCTTATAGACGAACCAAAACCTGCCGCTTCATGTGCATGTTCTATGCAATGAGGGCATATACCCGAGATTCAATAGTAGCTAGGGAAATTTCCTACTGGAATGCTAGGTTTCTCCGACAAGATGAACTTTGCCAGAGCTTCTATCCTCAGAACCTTATTGAAGCAAAACCACCGTTCGAGGAGACCGCTATGAGTATCGTTAAAAAAGCATCCGCGCATTGGGAAGGTGATCTGAAGACAGGCCTGGGTTCCATTTCCACTGAAACCGGCGTATTGCGCGAAGCGCCCTACGGCTTCAAGGCCCGTTTCGAAGGCGGCAAGGGCACAAACCCTGAGGAGCTGATTGGTGCGGCGCACGCCGGCTGTTTCTCCATGGCGTTTTCGATGATTCTGGGCGACGCCGGCCTCAAGGCTGACAGCATCGACACCCAGGCTGAAGTGACGCTGGACCAAGTGGAAGGCGGCTTCGCAATTACTGCTGTGCATTTGGTATTGAAAGCCAAGATCCCGGGCGCAAGCCAGGCGCAGTTCGACGAACTGAGCAAAAAGGCTAAGGAAGGCTGCCCGGTGTCCAAGGTGCTGAACGCCAAGATCAGCCTGGATGCCACGCTCGTCAGCTAATGCGGTCTGCTTAACCGCGTAGATCCAGTGTGGGAGCGGGTTTGTGTGGGAGCCGGGCTTGCCCGCGATAGGCACACCTCGGTTTTGCAGTTGCACCGAGGCGCTGCCATCGCAGGCGAGCCAGCTCCCACACACGCCCGCTCCCACATTTAGTTCTGCTTTAAATCAGAACTCGTATTTCCCCTATGTGGTCCTATAGCCTATGCAGCTAGGCGCACACTCGTGCGCATGCATTCAGGGAGCTTCACACATGAAACGTTTTGCCTTGGCGATCATCTGCGGTGTTTTGGCCACTTCGGCCGTGGCCGCTCCAAAAGATTGTGAAGAGCTTAGAAAAGAGATCGAGGTCAAGATCCAGGCTAACGCCGTGCCGTCCTACACCTTGGAAATCGTCAGCAAGGAAGAAGCCGACAAGCATGACAGCGCCATGGTCGTCGGCAGCTGTGAAAACGGCACCAAAGCCATCGTTTATCAGAAGAACAACGACTGATCAGATGCAGTTCACGCTGCGCTCCTGCGCCAGCAACTGACGCGCTGAGTTATACAGCCGAATGTTGGGCGTGAAGGCCAGCGAGCGACCTTCCAGCACATAGCGCTGGCCTGCCTGGAAATTGTCGTACTGCAGGGTCATGAAACAGGTGCGGTCGTGCGTCTGGTCCAGCCCGCCAAAGCCTGTACCCGTGTTCACCTCGAAATCAAAGCGCACCATCAGCTCGTGGCTGCCGGGTGGCACTTGGAAAAAACGCCCGTCATTCAGATTCTTGCCATCCAGGCGCTGGGCCATCACCAGTTTGGCGCCGGGTGTCGGGGTGGCGAAGTCGACCCAGGCCTGATGCGGATCCACTGGGGGAATCGGTGTAGAAGCACAGGCGCTGAGAAACAGGACGGTGACAGGTAGCAGGAGCTGGCGCATGGCAGGCACTCAACGGTAGGAAGGAATTGAGCCCGGCGCCGATGGCAGCAGACTCCTCATGAGTATAAACACGCCAGGCCATGGAAAAATTCCGTGCAGGCAGGATAGGCTGGCGAGCAAATTACCCAGGAGCAGTCGGAGCATGTTGAAGCGTTTTCTTCCAGGGTTAATGGTGGTGGTGCTCAGCGGCTGCTCAAGTGTCAGTTATTACAGCCAGCTCGCCAGCGGCCAATGGCAATTGCTGCGGGCCCGTGAGCCGGTTGCCGAGGTGATCGCCGACCCTTCTCGCCCACAGGTATTGCGTGAGCACTTGGTGCAGTCGCAAAAAGCCCGCACGTTCGCCAGTGAGCATCTGCACTTGCCCGACAACCAGAGTTACAGGTTGTACGCGGACATTGGCCGGCCATACGTAGTCTGGAATGTATTCGCTACGACGGAATTTTCCCTCTCTCCCGAAACCCATTGCTTCCCGATTGCCGGATGCGTCGCCTATCGCGGTTATTACAACCAGGGCGCGGCGCGCGGTGAGGCGGCGTTGCTGCAGCAACAAGGCATGGACGTGTCGATTGGTGGTGTCGAGGCCTATTCCACCTTGGGCTGGTTCAACGACCCGATCATGAATTCAATGATGAACTGGGGCGATGAGCGCCTGGCTACGCTGATTTTTCATGAGCTGGCGCACCAGCGTTTTTATGTGAAGGACGACACCGAGTTCAACGAGTCGTATGCCAACTTCGTCGAGCAGGAAGGCACTCGTCAATGGCGTGCGGCGCGGGGCTTGG
Source organism: Pseudomonas sp. RGB (assembly GCF_007713445.1). Taxonomy (NCBI): domain Bacteria; kingdom Pseudomonadati; phylum Pseudomonadota; class Gammaproteobacteria; order Pseudomonadales; family Pseudomonadaceae; genus Pseudomonas; species Pseudomonas sp. RGB. The sequence continues at coordinate 692,751 of NZ_VMSH01000001.1, forward strand.
CGCCTCTGAGCGATGCGGCGTTGCAGCAGCGTGATCAATTTATCCGAATGGTGCTGGATACCCGTAAACGCCTGGAAAAGCTTTACGCACAGCCCTTGGCAGTTGACGTGATGCGCCAGGCCAAGGCGGCGGAATTCGAGCGTTTGCGCAGCGATTACCGGCAAATGCGCGATAGCCAGTGGGGAGGTGATAAACGTTACGACGTGTGGATCAACCAGCCGATGAACAACGCGCGGTTGCTGCCGTTTGGGCTGTATGACCAATGGGTGCCGGCGTTTGCGGCGTTGTTTGCGCAGGAAGGTGGGGATTGGGTGAAGTTCTTTGCGGCGGTGGAGAAGATGGGTGGCTTGCCGGTGGAGCAGCGTAAGGCGGCGTTGCGGCGGTTGGAGGGTGGTGGCCACTAGGGTCTCATCGCAGGCAAGCCAGCTCCCACACTTGACCCAGTTTCAACATGAGAATGCGGTCGAATGTGGGAGCTGGCTTGCCTGCGATAGCGGCATCAGCCGCGCCTCATGAACGCCTGATGCATCTGCGCCAGCGTCTCAAAATGCCAGGTCGGCGCCTCGGCATTCAACTCTTCAAAACTGCCAAACCCATACCCCACCGCCGCTGAATCCAGCCCATTGCTGCGCGCGCCGATCAGGTCATGCTTGCGATCCCCGATCATCAACGTGGTCGCCGGGTCCAGGCCCTCTTCATTCATCAAGTGCGCAATCAACTCAACCTTGTTGGTGCGCGTGCCGTCCAGTTCGCTGCCGTAGATCACCTTGAAGTGCTTGGCAAAATCAAAGTGCCGGGCAATCTCGCGGGCGAATACCCACGGCTTGGACGTGGCCACATACAGCTGTCGGCCTTGGCCATTCAGTTCCTCAAGCAACGGCATGACGCCGTCGAATACGCGGTTTTCATACAGGCCGGTGACCTTGAAGCGTTCGCGATAAAAATTCACCGCTTCCCAGGCCTTGGCCTCATCGAAGCCATAGAACTGCATAAAGGCTTGCAGCAATGGCGGGCCGATAAAGTGTTCCAGTTTGGTCAAGTCGGGTTCATCAATGCCGAGTTTGCCGAGGGCGTACTGGATCGAACGGGTGATGCCCTCGCGCGGGTCGGTCAGGGTGCCGTCCAGGTCGAACAGCACGGTGGAGTAGTTCAGGGTCATCGGTCGAATCCTTGCGCCAGGTGCAGGTCTTTGAGCTTCACGTAGTTCGCGGCGCTGTAGGTGAAAAAGGCACGCTCTTTGTCAGTCAATGGGCGGATCTGTTTAACCGGGCTGCCCACGTACAAAAAACCGCTCTCCAGTTTCTTGCCCGGCGGCACCAGGCTGCCGGCGCCGATGATCACGTCGTCCTCCACCACGGCGCCGTCCATCACGATGCTGCCCATGCCGATCAGGATGCGGTTGCCCACCGTGCAGCCATGCAGCATGACCTTGTGGGCGATGGTTACGTCATCGCCGATCAGCAGCGGGAAGCCGTCCGGGTTGAACGGCCCGGCATGGGTGATGTGCAACACGCAGCCGTCCTGCACGCTGGTGCGCGCACCGATGCGGATGCGGTGCATGTCGCCGCGAATCACCGTCAGCGGCCAAACCGAGCTGTCGGCGCCGATTTCGACATCGCCGATCACCACCGCCGAAATATCGACAAAAGCCCCGGCGCCCAGGGTTGGCGTGTGGTTCTGATAGGTGCGAAGGGTCACGATAGCCTCTCTCTCTTCTGCTGATAGCTGCGGTGGGTGTTGATTGTAATTAAGATGGCCCCATCTTTGTTCTTACATGTTTCTTCAGCCAAGGTGCCCACCGTGAGCGCGAACAACCCTCTTCTGCAGTCCTACGACCTGCCGCCGTTCTCGGCGATCCGTGCCGAGCACGTGCAACCGGCCATCGAACAGATCCTCGCCGACAACCGTGTTGCCATCGAAGGCATCCTGCAAAGCCAGGGTAAAAATCCTACATGGGCCGGCCTGGTGCTGGCGATGGACGAACTGAATGACCGCCTGGGCGCCGCCTGGAGCCCGGTCAGCCACCTGAATGCCGTATGCAACAGCGCTGAACTGCGCGAAGCCTACGAGGCTTGCCTGCCGGCATTGAGCGCCTACTCCACCGAAATGGGCCAGAACCGCGCACTGTTCCAGGCCTTCGAAGCCTTGGCTAACAGCCCCGAAGCGGCCGGTTTCGACGTGGCGCAAAAGACTATCCTTGAGCACTCGCTGCGCGACTTCCGCCTGTCGGGTATCGATTTGCCGCCTGAGCAGCAAAAGCGCTACGCCGAAGTGCAGAGCAAGCTGTCCGAGCTGGGCAGCAAATTTTCCAACCAACTGTTGGATGCCACCCAGGCCTGGACCAAGCACGTTACCGATGAAGCCACCCTCGCCGGTCTGACCGATTCGGCCAAGGCGCAAATGGCCGCCGCCGCCCAGGCCAAAGGCCTCGATGGCTGGCTGATCACCCTGGAATTCCCCAGCTACTACGCGGTGATGACCTACGCCCACGACCGCGCCCTGCGCGAAGAGGTCTACGCGGCTTACTGCACCCGCGCGTCGGACCAAGGCCCGAATGCCGGTAAGAATGATAACGGCCCGGTGATGGAACAGATCCTCGACCTGCGTCAGGAGCTGGCCCAGCTGCTGGGCTATGCGTCGTTCTCCGAGCTGAGCCTGGCCACCAAAATGGCCGAGTCCAGCGACCAGGTGCTGAGCTTCCTGCGCGACCTGGCCAAGCGCAGCAAGCCGTTTGCCGCCCAGGACCTGCAACAGCTCAAGGCATATGCCGCCGAACAAGGTTGTGCGGATCTGCAAAGCTGGGACAGTGGTTTCTACGGCGAAAAACTCCGCGAGCAGCGCTACAGCGTGTCCCAGGAAGCCCTGCGCGCCTACTTCCCGATCGACAAAGTATTGGGCGGCCTGTTTGCCATCGTCCAGCGCCTGTACGGCATCGAGATCGCCGAGCAAAAAGGTTTCGACACTTGGCACCCGGACGTTCGCCTGTTCGAAATCAAGGAAAACGGCCAGCACGTCGGCCGCTTCTTCTTCGACCTGTACGCCCGCGCCAACAAGCGTGGCGGCGCCTGGATGGACGGCGCGCGTGACCGTCGCCGCACGGTTGACGGCGTACTGCAAAGCCCGGTGGCTAACCTGGTGTGCAACTTCACCCCGGCCGACAGCGGCAAGCCTGCCCTGCTGACCCACGATGAAGTGACCACGTTGTTCCACGAATTCGGCCACGGCCTGCATCACCTGCTGACCCGTGTCGAACACGCCGGCGTCTCCGGCATCAACGGCGTGGCCTGGGACGCGGTGGAATTGCCGAGCCAGTTCATGGAGAACTGGTGCTGGGAGCCGGAAGGCCTGGCACTGATTTCCGGCCACTATGAAACCGGCGAGCCGCTGCCCCAGGACCTGCTGGAAAAAATGCTCGCGGCGAAGAACTTCCAGTCCGGCCTGATGATGGTGCGCCAGCTTGAGTTCTCGCTGTTCGACTTCGAACTGCATGCCACCCATGGCGATGGCCGCAGCGTTGCGCAAGTGCTTGAAGGCGTGCGCGATGAGGTCTCGGTGATGCGCCCACCGGCGTACAACCGCTTCCCTAACAGCTTCGCGCACATCTTTGCCGGCGGGTACGCGGCGGGTTACTACAGCTACAAGTGGGCGGAAGTGCTGTCGGCGGATGCCTTCTCCAAGTTTGAAGAAGACGGCGTGCTGAACGCCGAGACCGGCCGCGCCTTCCGCGAAGCCATTCTGGCGCGCGGCGGTTCACAGGCACCGATGGTGCTGTTTGTCGACTTCCGCGGACGTGCGCCGTCGATTGACGCACTCTTGCGCCACAGCGGCCTGAGTGAGGACGCGGCAGCATGAGCGAAGGGCCTGTGATTACCAAAAAGCAATTTATCGCCGGGGCGGTCTGCCCGGCGTGCAGCGAGCCGGACAAGTTGAAGATGTGGACCGAAGACAACGTGCCGCACCGCGAATGTGTGGCCTGCGGTTATACCGACACGTTGAATGACCAGGGTCTGTCGGTGCCCAAGGAGTTGGGCACGCGGGTTAATACATCGGCATTGAAAGCGCCGGACCCGAAGGTGCAGGCCGTGCAGTTTTTTCCCAATCCGAAGCTGAAAAAAGACTGACGCCCATCAGGGTGTCAGCACCAGTTCAGCGTCTTTTTTGGTGTCGACACGGCTGCTATTGGCCGTGTTGAGCCAACTGTTCATCGAGCACAGGGCAAACGCACTGGTGCTGCAATCGCCATTCGCCAAGGCCGTACGCAACTTGTCGACATCGGCTTTCATCATGTAGCGAACGCTGTCCCTAAAGCCATTGCTGGTACCAAAACCGCCCAAGGTCATTTCGTTCAGCGCATCTTCCTTGCTCCAGCCCTGGATCACCACGCGGTACATCGCCGCCATCAAACCTGTGCGGTCCGAGCCGTGTTTGCAGTGCATCAGCACCGGGCCTTTGGTTTCTGCATCCTGAATGGCCCTTAACGCCGCGAGTACGTCTGAATCGTCGACGTGATTGGTGCGATAAGTCAGCTGCACCTGTTTGATATCAGATGTCTTCAGCCACGTCGCATCAGATTCCGGCAGAAAGTTGATCACTGTGGCGATCTTCAGATTTTCCAATACGGGGAGCGCATTGCCGTTGGGCAGCGCGCTGCGATACAGCGTGGGCGTCATTTGGTGCAGATTGAACTGGTCGCCCACAGGCTGGGCCCACTCCGGTGAGCGTAGGGAAGATGTGCCGTCCGCCTGGGCGTGCGCGGTGGCGAACAGGGCCAGAAGCGCCATGCCGAGGGCAGGCAGCAATCGAATCTCGAACATGCGCGTTGTAACCGAATAGGGAAATGGCTGATGGGCCAAAGATTCGCCTACGCGGGGTCAATGCGGCGTGAGGTACTCGTCAAAGAATCGTGAATACCGACCTGATCTGCTGTTTTTCTCGCTGAACCGATTTTCTCAATTCTTAGCCTGCTATCATTTGTAACTATTGTTTGCCACTGTGTTCTATCCCTTTGGATCCAATTTCCTGGCAAGCCTTCACGCTGCTCCCAGAAGCGGCTGATAAACCCGTGACCACATGATGAGGTGCACCTATGTCTGATCAAGATCAAGACAATCCCCGGCGTGATTTTTTGCGCAAATCCTTGACCTTGATCCCGGTGGTCACGGTTGCCAGCACCGGCTTTGGTGGCTCGATGCTGATGGCCACGCAGGAACCGGTGCAGGCTGCCGAGGCTAAGCCGCCGGTCAGCGACAAAGCCTACGAACCGAGCTATTTCACGGCTGAAGAGTGGGCGTTTCTCAACGCCGCCGTCGCGCGTTTGATTCCTGCTGATGCCCAGGGCCCTGGCGCCTTGGAGGCTGGTGCGCCGGAATACATCGACCGCCAGATGAACACGCCTTACGCCGCAGGCGCGCTGTGGTTCATGCAGGGCCCGTTCAACGCCGATGCGGCCCCGGAGATGGGCTGGCAGAGCAAGCTGGTGCCCAAGGACATTTATCGCCTGGGCATTGCAGCGACGGATGCGTGGTCGAAGGCGTTTAACGGCAAGGCCTTTGCCGCGCAAGACAGCGCTACCCAGGACGATATGCTGCGCCGCCTTGAAGCCGGCGGCAGCGAAGTGACTGCGCACTTTGAGACGGTGCCCGCAAAGATGTTCTTCAACCTGCTGCTGCAAAACACCAAGGAAGGATTCTTCTGCGACCCGATCCACGGCGGCAACAAAGGTATGGTCGGCTGGACCATGATCGGCTTCCCCGGCGCCCGCGCCGACTTTATGGACTGGGTTGAACGCAACGAGCAATACCCCTTCCCGGCTGTTTCCATTCGCGGCGAGAGGGCATAAACGTGGCGACCATTATGAAGAAAGTGGACGCGGTGATCGTGGGCTTCGGCTGGACCGGCGCGATTATGGCCAAGGAACTCACGGAAGCTGGCCTCAACGTGGTAGCGCTGGAGCGCGGCCCGATGCAGGACACCTACCCGGACGGCAACTATCCGCAGGTCATCGACGAATTGACCTACAGCGTGCGTAAAAAACTCTTTCAGGACATCTCCAAAGAAACGGTGACCATTCGCCATAGCGTGAATGACGTCGCCCTGCCCAACCGCCAGCTGGGTGCGTTTCTGCCGGGCAATGGCGTGGGCGGCGCGGGCCTGCACTGGTCGGGCGTGCACTTTCGTGTCGACCCTATCGAGTTGCGCATGCGCAGCCACTACGAAGAGCGCTACGGCAAAAACTTCATTCCCAAGGACATGACCATCCAGGACTTCGGCGTCAGCTACGAAGAGCTGGAACCGTTTTTCGACTACGCGGAAAAAGTCTTCGGCACCTCCGGCCAGGCCTGGACCGTAAAAGGTCAAGTGGTGGGCGAAGGCCGTGGTGGCAACCCGTACGCGCCGGATCGTTCCAACCCGTTCCCGTTGGAGTCGCAGAAAAACACCGTCTCCGCACAGCTGTTTCAGAAAGCGGCCGCCGAGGTTGGTTACAAACCCTACAACCTGCCGTCGGCCAATACGTCGGGGCCGTACACCAACCCCTACGGCGCACAGATGGGCCCGTGCAACTTCTGCGGTTTCTGCAGCGGCTACGTGTGCTACATGTACTCCAAGGCCTCGCCGAATGTGAACATCCTGCCGGCGCTGCGTCAGGTACCGAACTTTGAGCTGCGGGCCAATTCCCACGTGCTCAAGGTCAACCTGGACAGCACCAAGAGCAAGGCCACCGGCGTGACCTATATCGACGCCCAGGGTCGCGAATGCGAGCAGCCGGCTGACCTGGTGATCATCGGCTCTTTCCAGTTCAACAATGTGCGCCTCATGTTGCTCTCGGGTATTGGCAAACCCTACGACCCGATTACCAATGAGGGCGTGGTGGGCCGCAACTTCGCCTACCAGAACATGGGCACCATCAAAGCCTTCTTCGACAAGGACACCCACACCAATAACTTCATCGGTGCGGGCGGCAATGGCGTGGCCATTGATGATTTCAACGCGGATAACTTCGACCATGGGCCGCACGGCTTTGTCGGCGGTTCGCCGATGTGGGTCAACCAGGCCGGCAGCCGGCCGATTGCCGGTACGTCCAACCCGCCAGGCACGCCAGCGTGGGGCAGTGCCTGGAAGCGCGCGACCGCCGATTACTACACCCACCAGGTGTCGATGGACGCCCACGGTGCGCATCAATCCTACCGGGGCAACTACCTGGATCTGGACCCGGTGTACCGCGATGCCTACGGCCTGCCACTGCTGCGGATGACATTCGACTGGCAGGAAAACGACATCAAGATGAACCGCTTCATGATGGAGAAAATGGGCAAGGTCGCCGAAGCGATGAACCCCAAGGCCATTGCTGTGCTCGGCAAAAAGGTCGGTGAGCACTTCAACACTGCGGCCTACCAGACCACCCACCTCAACGGCGGCGCGATCATGGGCACCGACCCGAAAACCAGTGCGTTGAACCGCTACCTGCAGAGCTGGGACGTACACAACGTGTTTGTCCCAGGCGCGTCAGCTTTCCCACAGGGCTTGGGCTATAACCCTACTGGCCTGGTGGCGGCACTGACCTATTGGTCGGCGCGAGCGATCCGCGAGCAGTACCTGAAAAACCCCGGCCCACTGGTTCAGGCATAAGGAGCGATGACCATGAAAGCACTTGTTATCGCCTCCCTGGCACTCTTGAGCAGCTGTTCGGTAAGCGCCGCTGAAACCGACCTGGTCAAGCAGGGCGAATACCTGGCCCGCGCCGGTGATTGCGTAGCCTGCCACACCGCCAAGGGTGGCAAACCCTTTGCCGGCGGGCTGCCGATGGAAACCCCGATCGGCGTGATCTACTCCACCAACATCACCCCGGACAAGACCGGCCTGGGCGACTACAGCTTCGAAGATTTCGACAAGGCCGTGCGCCATGGCGTCGCCAAGAACGGTAGTACGCTTTACCCGGCGATGCCCTACCCGTCTTACGCGCGTGTCAGCGACAGCGACATGCAGGCGTTGTATGCCTACTTCATGAAGGGTGTAGAGCCGGTCGCCCAAGAGAACAAAGACAGCGATATTCCTTGGCCCTTGAGCATGCGCTGGCCGTTGGCGGCCTGGCGCTGGATGTTTGCGCCGGCCGTTGAGGAGCATCCGGCACAACCGGCCGCCGACCCGGTGGTCAGCCGTGGCGCGTACCTGGTTGAAGGCTTGGGACATTGCGGCGCCTGCCACACGCCGCGCGCCCTGACCATGCAGGAAAAAGCCCTCAGCGCCACTGACGGCAACGCCTTCCTGTCCGGCAGCGCGCCGTTGGAAGGCTGGATCGCGAAAAGCCTGCGTGGCGATCACAAGGACGGCCTCGGCAGCTGGAGCGAGGACGAACTGGTGCAATTTCTCAAGACCGGCCGCAGTGATCGCAGCGCCGTGTTTGGCGGCATGAGCGATGTGGTGGTGCACAGCATGCAGTACATGTCGCAGGATGACCTGACCGCTATCGCCCGCTACCTCAAGAGCCTGCCGGCGGTGGATCCCAAGGATCAGCCGCATCAGTACGACAAACAGGTGGCCGAGGCGTTGTGGAAAGGTGACGACAGCAAGCCGGGCGCGTCGGTGTACATCGACAACTGCGCGGCGTGCCACCGTACCGACGGCCATGGCTATACGCGGGTGTTCCCGGCGCTGGCGGGTAACCCGGTGTTGCAGACGGCAGATGCCACGTCGCTGATCAACATTGTGTTGAATGGCGGCACCTTGCCGGCTACGCACACGGCACCGTCGACGTTCACCATGCCGGCGTTTGCCTGGCGGTTGTCGGACCAGGAAGTGGCGGATGTGGTCAGTTTCGTCCGCGGCAGCTGGGGCAACAAAGGCGCGCCGGTAAAAGCCAGCGACGTGGCGGATCTGCGCAAGAGCGATATGCGCACCACCTCGGGCGATGACTTGGGGCAAGTGACGCAAAAGCACTGACCGCCAGACGGCACTGGTCATAACCATCACGCCCCAGTACTGTATATAAAAACAGTATTGGGGCGTTTTCATGTCTACACCTTTACCGCCCCGTGGCCGGGGCACGGCCACCAACCTGCACAATCGCTTTGCGCCTACGGTCAGTGTGGCCGAGGACGACGGCTGGTTTCAGGAGGTGCCGCCGACCCAGGGCACCGAAGTGCGTATCGAAACGGCCAAAAGCATCATCACCCGCAATAACTCGCCGGACCTGCCGTTTGATCGCTCGATCAACCCCTATCGCGGCTGCGAGCACGGTTGCATCTACTGCTACGCGCGGCCCAGTCACGCCTACTGGGACATGTCGCCGGGGCTGGATTTCGAAACCAAGCTGATCGCCAAGACCAATGCCGCCCAGGTGCTGGAGCAACAGCTGTCGAAGCCGGGTTATGTGTGTGCGCCGATCAATCTGGGCTCCAATACCGACCCCTACCAGCCCATCGAGCGCGAGTACAGGATCACCCGGCAGACCCTCGAAGTGCTGCTGCGCTACCGCCACCCGGTGACCATCATCACCAAGGGCTCGCTGATTTTGCGTGACCTCGACCTGCTGACCGAGCTGGCCCGGCAGCGGCTGGTGGCGGTGATGATCAGCCTCACGAGCCTGGACGATGAGCTCAAGCGCATTCTGGAACCGCGCACGGCGGCGCCCAAGGCGCGGTTGCGGGCGATTCGGGTGATGCGCGAGGCCGGCATTCCGGTGGGCGTGTTGTGTTCACCGATGATTCCGATGATCAACGACAGCGAGCTCGAAAGCCTGCTGACCGAAGCCCACGCGGCGGGTGCCCAAAGTGCGGCCTACATGATGCTGCGTTTGCCACTGGAGGTGGCGCCGTTGTTCGAGGAGTGGCTGGCGGCGCATTACCCGCAGCGCGCGGCCCATGTGATGAGCCTGGTGCGCCAGGTGCGCGGTGGTGAGGTGTACGACAGCCGCTTCGGTGTGCGCATGCGGGGCGAGGGGCCGTTCGCCGATCTGCTGGCGCAGCGCTTCAGCAAGGCGATCAAGCGCCTGGGGCTTAATCGTCGGGAAGGGTTTAATCTGGATTGCACGGCGTTCTGCCCACCGGGCAGGCAGATGGCATTGTTGTAAACTGACCAAGAAGAGCGCGACATGCCTGTAGGAATAGTCGCGTTTTGACATCACTGAAACCCTCGATCTAGAGCGGTTCATTCAGTTTGAGTTAAGTTTCGGCGGTTACCTTGTTCAGCGAGTGACTGGTGGGTCGGAACCGTGGTCTTCAGCGTTTTACAACTAATCCACTGGCCCAGCGTCGAAATGACCTGAACACTCTCCCTGCATTAATCAAGAGGATGAATCATGAGTGACAAGGATAAACAGCCGTTGGCTGCGTCGGCTTCAGCCCCTCAGGTGGCCGAGTCCGCCGATGCAGCGCTAAAGCACATCGTTGACGGCTTTTTGCATTTCCATCACGACGTCTTCCCCCAGCAGGAAGAACTCTTCAAAAAACTCGCCACGGCCCAGAGCCCACGGGCGATGTTTATCACCTGTGCCGATTCGCGGATCGTGCCCGAGCTGATCACCCAAAGCTCCCCTGGCGACCTGTTCGTCACGCGTAACGTCGGCAACGTGGTGCCACCTTACGGACAGATGAACGGCGGCGTTTCCACGGCCATCGAGTACGCGGTTCTCGCCCTGGGCGTGCAGCACATTATCGTGTGCGGGCATTCCGACTGCGGCGCCATGCGCGCGGTACTCAACCCCCAGAGCCTGGAAAAAATGCCGACAGTCCGGGCTTGGCTGCGTCATGCCGAGGTCGCCAAGTCCATGGTTGAGGACAACTGCGACTGCGCCAATGAAGGCGAAAGCATGAAGGTGCTGACCGAAGAAAACGTCATCGCCCAGTTGCAGCATTTGCGCACCCACCCTTCCGTGGCCTCACGCATGGCCAATGGTCATTTGTTTATCCATGGCTGGATCTACAACATCGAGACCAGCGAAATCCGAGCCTACGATGCAGATCAGGCGGCATTTCGACCGCTGAGTGGCGACGGACCAATCCCTTGCGCGACGCCTAAAGCGCGCTTCTAAAACACTTCCCTGCCGGGTAATGCGGTGGCTGCCATGGATGCAGCCAGGCATTGCCGCGCCCGGCGAATGCCTTGGGAGAGTCAATATGCGTGCTGCTCAATTGAAAGCTGTATTGCCTCGGGAGCTGCTCGCGTCCGTGGTTGTGTTTCTGGTCGCCCTGCCCTTGTGCATGGGCATCGCGATTGCGTCTGGCATGCCGCCGGCCAAAGGGCTGATCACCGGGATCATCGGTGGCCTGGTGGTGGGTTGGCTGGCTGGATCGCCGCTGCAGGTCAGCGGGCCCGCCGCCGGTTTGGCAGTGTTGGTGTTCGAACTGGTGCGCCAGCACGGCATGATGATGCTCGGCCCCATCCTGTTGCTGGCGGGGTTCCTGCAATTGGTGGCCGGGCGATTGCGTCTGGGCTGCTGGTTTCGCGTCACGGCGCCGGCGGTGGTGTACGGCATGCTGGCGGGGATCGGCGTGCTGATTGTGCTCTCGCAGGTCCATGTGATGCTCGACGGCGCGCCCAAGCCTTCCGGGCTGGATAACCTGGCGGGCTTCCCGGCCGCGGTGGTTGAGGCGATACCAACCCTGGGCGCAGGCCTTGGCTGGCAAGCGGGTTTGCTGGGGCTGTCGACGATGCTGGTGATGTACCTGTGGGATAAATTGCGCCCGCAAAAACTGCGGTTTGTGCCAGGCGCCTTGTTGGGCGTGGGCTTGGCGACGGTCACCAGCCTGGTGCTGGCGTTGCAGGTCAAGCGTGTGGAAGTCCCGGAAAACCTTGCCGATGCCATTGACTGGCTACGCCCCAGCGATTTGCTGAACCTGGCCGATCCGCAACTGTTGATCGCCGCGTTCGCCGTGGCCTTTATCGCCAGCGCCGAAACCCTGCTGTCGGCTGCTGCGGTTGACCGCATGCACAGCGGCCAGCGCTCGGATTTCGACAAGGAATTGTCCGCTCAAGGTGTAGGCAACATGCTTTGTGGCCTGGTCGGCGCGCTGCCGATGACCGGCGTGATTGTGCGCAGCTCGGCCAACGTGCAGGCCGGTGCGACCACGCGCTTGTCGGCGATGTTCCACGGTGTATGGCTGCTGGGGTTCGTGCTGTTGCTGTCGAGCGTGCTGCAAAGCATCCCGGTGGCGAGCCTGGCGGGCGTGCTGGTGTACACCGGGATCAAGCTGGTGGACGTGAAAGCATTTCGCGCATTGGGCCGATACGGGCGGATGCCGATGTTCACCTATGCCGCGACGGCGCTGGCGATCATCTTTACCGACTTGCTGACCGGTGTACTGGTGGGCTTCGGGCTGACGTTGGTCAAGTTGGCCTTCAAGGCGTCGCGACTGAAAATCAGCCTGATCGACCTGCCCCAGGACGGTGAGATGGAGTTGCGCCTGACCGGTGCGGCGACCTTCCTGAAAGTGCCGGCACTGACCCAAGTGATGTCGACGGTGCCCGCAGGGACCACGTTGCATGTGCCGCTGAGCAACTTGAGTTACATCGACCATTCCTGCCTGGAGTTGCTGGAGGAATGGGGCCGGGCCAATGCGGCCAAAGGCTCTACGCTTGTGATCGAGGCGCGCGGCTTGAAGCGCCGGCTGGAAGGCCGGGTGCGCACGACGGTGGGGATAGGTTCGGCACCGTCCACTAGCTGACGGAACCCAATCAAAAATGTGGGAGCGGGCTTGCTCGCGAAAGCGGTGTATCAGTCAAAGCAATGTCGACTGATCTACCGCATTCGCGAGCAAGCCCGCTCCCACATGGGTTTTGCATCATATTGAAGAGTTAAGCAGGCTGATCCAGCGCCAACTCAACCCCCAGCTGCCGCGACAGGCACGGCCAGCGCTTCCACGCCGCTTCCGTGTTCGGGCTCTTGAGCGTCTCGCGGTAAGCCTCGACCGACTCCAGCGCAAAGCTGTCTTCGTTGAGCATTTCATCCACCGCCAAATGCACGGCTTCGTCCAACTGGTTGGCAAATGCTTCGCCGATCAGCTGATGAGCGATCAAGTTGGCCACGGTGGTGTCCGCTGGAATCAACGGCTGACCGAAGTGCGTGATGTACAGATCGTTGACTTCTTCTACCAGGCGATGGGCCAGGTAGGCCTCGTCCAGCAGGCCGTCGAGGCCTTCGTGGCCGGCAAGAATCGCGGGCGGTTGCAGGAAGAAATGCTCGGCGATTTTCAGTACCGGCTTGATCTGGCTTTCGATGCCAGCTTCGCGCGCCACGTCATTGGCGGCTTCCAGCAAGTCAGGGACAAGCTCGATGTAGGCAGTAACAAAACGGGTCATGACAATGTTGCGATCACCGTCAGCCAGGGAAATGGCCGAATGCAGGTGCGGCAATTGTTTTTCCAGTTGCTGGGCAAGCTGGCCAGTGCTGGCTTCGTGTTGATGGGCACGGGAAATCTGCTCGCGCAATGCGGCGGTGTTCATGAAAGCTCCATTGAAACAGGCGTAGGAAAAGGGAAAGAACAAGGTAGCTCGTTTATACGAGGGCCTAAGACGCGTTTGTCATAATTATTTCATGGTTATGCGCATGCGTTATATCGAATCGCCATCGTTCGTCGGATAAACGTTTGCGCCCCCGTATTTATTGGGCCCGCCCGTCTGTTTGTGCTCATTTGCCCCTACACATTGCGGGGTTGCCCCGGCTGTCTATACTCGATTTTGTACGCAATTAGCTGATGACGCCCAACTGCATGAAGCAGGCAAGGCTTGGCGGTTGTAAGCAGTATGGAAGCCGCTCCCTTCGCCGCAGGTGCAAACCGGCGGGATAACAAGAAACATAAAGGGGAACCCGCAATGACGCGACATCCACACGTTTGGATGGGCCTACTGTTGTGGTCGGTATTCGGCCAGGCGCACGCCGCCTGGACAACGAATATGGCGCCAGGGGCTACTGAAGTCAGTCACGCCGTGTTTGACCTGCACATGACCATCTTCTGGATTTGTGTGGTGATCGGCATTGTCGTGTTTGGCGCGATGTTCTGGTCGATGATCCTGCACCGCCGGTCCACGGGCCAGGTGGCTGCCAAATTTCACGAGAGCACGACCGTGGAAATCCTCTGGACCGTAGTGCCCTTGCTTATCCTGGTAGCGATGGCCATTCCGGCGACCAAGACCCTGATCAACATCTACGACAGCACCGAGTCGGATATCGATATCCAGGTCACCGGTTATCAGTGGAAGTGGCATTACAAATACCTGGGCCAGGACGTGGAATTCTTCAGCAACCTGGCCACCCCTGCCGAGCAGATCCATAACCAGGCCACCAAGGGCGAGCACTATCTGCTCGAAGTCGACCAGCCCCTGGTGCTGCCGGTAGGCGCCAAAGTGCGCTTTCTGGTGACTGCCGCCGACGTGATCCATTCGTGGTGGGTGCCGGCCTTTGCGGTCAAGCGCGACGCTATTCCCGGCTTCGTCAACGAGGCCTGGACGCGCATCGAGAAGCCCGGCATCTACCGTGGCCAGTGCGCTGAATTGTGCGGCAAGGACCACGGCTTCATGCCGATTGTGGTCGAGGTCAAATCCCAGGCCGACTACGACACTTGGCTCGGCGAGCGCAAGGCAGAAGCGGCCAGGCTCAAGGAGCTGACCTCCAAAGAGTGGACGCTTGAAGAGCTGGTGGCGCGTGGCGACAAGGTTTACCACACCACCTGCGTGGCCTGTCACCAGGCTGAGGGCCAAGGCCTGCCGCCGATGTTCCCGGCGCTCAAAGGCTCGCCGATCGCCACCGGGCCTAAGGAAGATCACCTGCACCGCGTGTATTTCGGCAAGCCTGGCACCGCCATGGCCGCCTTCGGCAAACAGCTGTCGGAGGTGGACATCGCCGCCGTGGTGACCTACGAACGCAACGCCTGGGGCAACAACAAAGGCGACATGGTCACGCCCAAAGACGTGCTGGCTTTGAAACAGGCGGAAAGCAAATGACGGCCTCAACTGCGTATGCCCTGAACCGCACAGCCCATTCCTTTGCAGGAGAACGGCCATGAGCACTGTGATCGATGACCATGGTCACGCCGACCATGCCCATGGCCCCGCCAAAGGCCTGATGCGCTGGGTGCTGACCACCAACCACAAAGACATCGGCACGATGTACCTGTGGTTCGCCTTCACCATGTTCCTGCTCGGCGGCTCGTTCGCCATGGTGATCCGCGCCGAGCTGTTCCAGCCCGGCCTGCAGATCGTGCAGCCGGCGTTCTTCAACCAGATGACCACCATGCACGGCCTGATCATGGTGTTCGGCGCGGTGATGCCGGCCTTTGTCGGCCTGGCCAACTGGATGATCCCGCTGATGATCGGCGCGCCGGACATGGCCCTGCCGCGCATGAACAACTTCAGTTTCTGGCTGCTGCCAGCGGCGTTCCTGTTGCTGGTTTCCACGTTGTTCACACCCGGCGGCGGGCCGAATTTCGGCTGGACCTTCTACGCCCCGCTGTCCACCACCTACGCGCCGGAAAGTGTGACGTTCTTTATTTTTGCCATCCACCTGATGGGCATCAGTTCGATCATGGGCGCGATCAACGTGGTCGCGACCATTCTCAACCTGCGCGCCCCTGGCATGACCCTGATGAAGATGCCGCTGTTTGTCTGGACCTGGCTGATCACCGCGTTCCTGTTGATCGCGGTGATGCCGGTGCTGGCCGGCTGCGTGACCATGATGCTGATGGACATCCACTTCGGCACCAGCTTCTTCAGTGCCGCCGGTGGCGGTGACCCGGTGCTGTTCCAGCACGTGTTCTGGTTCTTCGGTCACCCCGAGGTGTACATCATGATCCTGCCGGCTTTCGGCGCCGTCAGCTCGATCATCCCGACCTTCTCGCGCAAGCCGCTGTTCGGCTACACCTCGATGGTCTACGCCACGGCGAGCATCGCGTTCCTGTCGTTCATTGTGTGGGCGCACCACATGTTCGTGGTGGGCATACCGCTGGTGGGCGAGCTGTTCTTCATGTACGCCACGCTGCTGATCGCCGTGCCGACGGGCGTGAAGGTGTTCAACTGGGTCAGCACCATGTGGCAAGGCTCGCTGACCTTCGAGACGCCGATGCTGTTTGCCGTGGCCTTCGTGATCCTGTTCACCATTGGCGGCTTCTCCGGCCTGATGCTCGCGATTGCCCCGGCGGACTTCCAGTACCACGACACCTACTTTGTGGTGGCGCATTTCCATTACGTACTGGTGCCTGGCGCGATCTTCGGCATCTTCGCCTCGGCCTACTACTGGCTGCCCAAATGGACTGGGCACATGTACGACGAAACCCTGGGCAAGCTGCACTTCTGGCTGTCCTTCATCGGCATGAACATGGCGTTTTTCCCGATGCACTTCGTGGGACTGGCCGGCATGCCGCGCCGGGTGCCGGACTACAACCTGCAGTTCGCCGACTTCAACATGGTCTCCTCGATTGGCGCCTTCATGTTTGGCGCCACGCAGATCTTCTTTCTGTTCATTGTCATCAAGTGCATCCGCGGCGGCCCGCCGGCGCCGGCCAAGCCGTGGGATGGCGCCGAAGGCTTGGAGTGGAGCATCCCCTCGCCCGCGCCGTATCACACGTTCACCACGCCGCCGGAGGTCAAGTGAATACCCGGTTCGCCATGCCTATACAAATCCCCTGTGGGAGCGGGCTTGCTCGCGAAAGCGGTGTTTCAGTCGCCGCAAATAGTGCCTGGCTTACCGCATTCGCGAGCAAGCCCGCTCCCACATTGACCGTGTTCGGTTCAGGTGATCGCCATGCTTGAGTCCATCCCCATCAAGCGCCTGGTCACCCGCCTGCTGATTCTGGTGGTGGCGATGTTCGCCTTCGGCTTTGCCCTGGTGCCGATTTACGACGTGATGTGCAAGGCGTTCGGCATCAACGGCAAGACCGCCGGGCAGTACGAAGGTGAGCAAGTCGTCGACCCCACGCGCCAGGTGCGAGTGCAGTTCCTGTCGACCAATGCCATCGACATGGTCTGGGAGTTTCACTCCAAGGCTGACGAAGTGGTGGTCAACCCCGGTGCGGTCACCGAGATGCTGTTCGTCGCCTACAACCCCACCGACAAGGTCATGAAAGCCCAGGCAGTGCCGAGCATTTCCCCGGCCGAAGCGGCGATGTACTTCCACAAGACCGAGTGCTTTTGCTTCACCCAGCAAGTGCTGCAGCCCGGTCAGCGCATTGAAATGCCGGTGCGTTTTATCGTCGACCGCGACATGCCCAAGGATGTGAAGCATTTGACCCTGGCATACACGCTGTTTGACATCACTGCGCGCCAACCGCCGGTGGCCGTCCATACCGGCGGCTAGCTACTGTTTGCCCCCTCAATCAGGAGAGCGAATACATGTCGTCTCATGATACGTACTACGTACCAGCGCAAAGCAAATGGCCAATAATTGCCACCCTGGGCATGCTCACCACCGTGTACGGTTTGGCTGTGTGGTTTAACGATCTGAAGGCGGCGCGCCCGGAATCCCACGGGCCGTGGATCTTTTTCGTCGGTGGGCTGTTGCTGGCCTATATGCTGTTCGGCTGGTTTGGCGCGGTGATCAAGGAAAGCCGCGCCGGTTTGTACAGCCCGCAGATGGACCGCTCGTTTCGCTGGGGCATGACCTGGTTCATCTTTTCCGAGGTGATGTTCTTCGTCGCGTTCTTTGGCGCCCTGTTTTATGTGCGGCACATGTCGGGCCCATGGCTGGGCGGTGAAGGGCACAAGGGCATCGCGCACATGCTGTGGCCGAATTTTCAGTTCACCTGGCCGCTGCTCAACAACCCTGACCCAAAAATGTACCCGCCACCGGAGGGCACCATCAGCCCCTGGGGCTTGCCGCTGATCAATACGATCTTGCTGGTCAGCTCCAGCGTGACCATCACCCTCGCCCACCATGCCTTGCGCAAGGGCCACCGCGGCGCACTGAAAATCTGGCTGGCGCTGACCGTGCTGCTGGGCTGGGCGTTCCTGGCCTTCCAGGCCGAGGAGTACATGCACGCCTACAAAGAACTGGGCCTGACCCTCGGCTCGGGCGTGTACGGCGCGACCTTCTTCATGCTCACGGGCTTTCACGGCGCTCACGTAACCATCGGCACCATCATTCTGTTCGTGATGCTGATGCGCATCCTGCGCGGGCATTTCAATGCCGAGCACCAGTTTGGTTTCGAGGCAGCCAGCTGGTATTGGCACTTTGTGGATGTGGTGTGGATCGGCCTGTTCTTCTTCGTGTATGTGCTGTGAGGCGCCTTACCACGGCGCATGAGACACCAGCTGGCCGCTGAAAAAGCCCCAGGCGATCAAGCCCACGGTGATCGCGGCCAGTACGACACGCACGGTCAAGGCAGTGACGAGGCGGTTGGAGTTGCCCTCGTCCTTGACCAGAAAGAACAAACCACTGAACAGGCTCACGACAGTTGCGATCAGCATCAGGGCAATGGCTGCTTTGAGCATGGTCAGGTTCCCTTCGGATGGGCGGGCAATGAAAACAAGTATAGCCAGCGCCATAAAAGACTTTCGCCCAGGGCTCGCACCCACGCTGGTGGTGCTGGTGCTGCTGCCGTTGATGGTGGGCCTGGGGTTCTGGCAACTGGCGCGCGGCCATGAAAAACAGTTGCTGGTGGACAGTTACGCCGAGCGGCGCGTGGCCGATCCCATCAGCAGTGTTCAGCTCAATGAGATGCCCGACCCCGCCTTTCGCCGCGTGCGCCTGCGCGGCCAGTTCGACGCCGATCACAGCGTGTTGCTCGACAACCGCATGCGCGACGGCAAGGCCGGCGTCGAGTTGCTGCAACCCTTTCATGATCAGGCCAGCGGCCAGTGGCTGTTGCTCAATCGCGGCTGGCTGCCGTGGCCGGACCGGCGCACGCCACCGGTCTTCACCACACCCGATCAACCGTTGAATCTCGACGCCTGGGTATACGTCGCCCCCGGCGAAACCTTCCAACTGCACGCCGACCCAGCCACCACGCAATGGCCGCGCTTGCTCACAGCGCTGCACCCCGCCGCCCTGTGGAGTGAGTTGGGCCGTGGCGGTTTTGCCTACGAACTGCGCGCCGAACCCGGCCCGGGCACGTATGACACCACGTGGCCGGTAGTCGCCATGGGCCCGGAAAAACATTTGGGGTACGCCGTGCAGTGGTTCGCCATGGCCTTGGCGCTGCTGGCGCTGTACCTCTACCTCGGATGGCACAACAAAAAGGAGAAGTCCCATGGGAGCGGCCATGAATCCACCCAGCATGTCTGAGGCGCCCGACCGGCGCAAAGGCCGCTGGCAGCTGATTTTGATCCTGATGATGGTGATAGGCCCGATGGCGCTGGCCACTTTCATGTACAAGTTGCAATTCTGGGTGCCGGACAGCCGCAGCTACCACGGCGAACTGATCGGCAACGGCCAGACCCGCGCCGACATTGGCGTGCAGGCCGATGAAGATCGCTGGCAACTGCTGGTCACCGCGCCCACCGCCTGCGCCGCTGAGTGCCAGCAGTTGGTATACCTGGCGCGCCAACTGCAAATCAGCCTGGGCCGTGATGCCTCGCGCGCCAGCCATGCCTTGGCCAGTGCGCAGCCAGTGAGCAGCGCCTACGCGGCCAAGCTCAAAGCCGAATACCCGCAACTGCACCGCTACCCGCTGGACCTGTCGACCTTCACCAAGGACGCCGCCGCACCCGGCGATGCGCAACTGTGGATCGTCGACCCGCACGGCAACTTGGTGCTGCGCTACGACGCCAAGGTCAAGGGCAAGGACCTGCTCAACGACCTGCGCTTGCTGCTGAAACTGTCGAACATCGGATAAGGGCATCGTCATGGCCAAACCTGGATTTCGCCTCGCGTTGTTTGCCACCTTGCTCGCGCTGATCGTCGTGCTGCTCGGCGCCTATACGCGCCTGACCCATGCCGGCCTCGGTTGCCCGGACTGGCCCGGCTGTTACGGTTTTATCAGCGTGCCGCAGAGCGAAGCCCAACTGGCGCACGCCGAGCTGCACTTCCCTGATACGCCGGTGCAGGCCGACAAGGGCTGGGCCGAGATGACCCATCGCTACTTTGCCGGCACTTTGGGGTTACTCATCGTGCTGTTGGCGGCGCGTTCGTGGAGCCATCGGCGTGATCCGGGCCAGCCGGTGAAACTGCCGCTGTTTGTGTTGGCGGTGGTGTTCGCCCAGGCCGCGTTTGGCATGTGGACGGTGACATTGAAGCTGTGGCCGCAAGTTGTCACCGGCCATCTGCTCGGCGGTTTTGCCACCTTGAGCTTATTGTTTCTGCTGACCCTGCGACTGTCCGGCGTGCTGCCCGCGTTGATCGTGCCCAGGCGCCTGCAATATTGGGCGACCGCCGGGTTGGTGCTGGTAATCGGGCAAATTGCGCTGGGTGGCTGGGTCAGTTCCAACTATGCGGCGGTGGCCTGTATCGACCTGCCCACGTGTCATGGCCAGTGGTGGCCGGCGGCGGACTTTGCCAACGGCTTTCATCTCACTCAGCACATCGGGCCCAACTATCTCGGTGGCCAGCTCGACAGCGAAGCGCGTACCGCTATCCACCTGACCCATCGCCTTGGCGCGATGCTGGTGACACTGGTGCTGTTGGGGCTGGCCTGGCAATTGCGCGCAGTGGGCATGACGCGACTGGCGGGCTTGTTGCTGATCGCCCTGGCGGTGCAAATCAGCCTGGGCGTGAGCAATGTGGCGTTCGGCCTGCCGCTGCCGGTGGCGGTCGGCCATAACGCAGGCGGCGCAGCGTTGCTGCTGACATTGGTGCTGGTCAATTACCACGCGCGCACCAGCCTGGTCCGGGTGCGCCATCAGTTGCCGTTCGGCTGGCGCTTCATTCCGCGCAAACACGTTTCGGGCCTCATCACCCTTAAAGGAGAGACGCCATGGCGACCTTGATCGACGCGCGCCGCGATCAGGCGATCTGGCGAGATTACCTGGAGCTGACCAAGCCAAAGGTGGTGGTGCTGATGCTCATCACCTCCTTGGTGGGCATGTTCCTCGCCACCCGCGCCGGGGTGCCATGGGCGGTGCTGATTTTTGGCAACCTGGGCATTGCGCTGTGTGCCGGCGGTGCGGCGGCGGTCAACCATGTGGTGGATCGGCGCATCGATGCGGTGATGGCGCGCACGCATAAGCGGCCGATGGCCGAAGGGCGGGTGTCGCCGGTGGCGGCATTGGCCTTTGCTTTGTTTCTGGCTGTTGCAGGCTTGGCCTTGCTGCTGGCGTTCACCAATCCACTGGCGGCCTGGTTGACGCTGGCTTCGTTGCTCGGCTACGCGGTGATCTACACCGGCTTCCTCAAGCGCGCAACGCCACAAAACATCGTCATCGGCGGCCTCGCCGGCGCGGCGCCGCCGCTGTTGGGCTGGGTTGCCGTGACCGGGCATGTCAGCGCCGAGCCGCTGCTGCTGGTGTTGATCATCTTCGCCTGGACCCCGCCGCACTTCTGGGCCCTGGCCATTCACCGCAAGGAGGAATACGCCAAGGCCGACATCCCGATGCTGCCGGTCACCCACGGCGAGCACTACACGAAGGTGCACATCCTGCTCTACACCTTCGCCCTGCTGGCGGTGAGCCTGATGCCGTATGTGATTCACATGAGTGGCCTGCTGTACCTGGCGTGCGCGCTGGTGTTGGGCGCACGCTTTCTGCAATGGGCCTGGGTGCTGTACCGTGGCAGCCAGCCGCACGCGGCGATCAACACCTTCAAGTACTCTATCTGGTACCTGTTTGTGCTGTTTATCGCCCTGCTCGTAGACCACTACTTACTGTTGAACCTATGACTCGAACTCAAAAAACCGTCTTTATCCTGGTGGCCATCGTCGCGTTGATCATGGGCCTGACCGTCAACAAAGTGCTCAGCGGCAAAGGCCAGGGCGACCCTACTGCGCTGATCGACGCGGGTATCATCCTGCTGCCGCAAAGCCGCCAGCTGCCGCCGGTGACCATGACAGACCAGAACGGCCAGCCGGTGGTGGTCAACGAGTTGAAAGGCAAATGGAGCCTGCTGTTTTTCGGCTACACCTTCTGCCCCGACATCTGCCCCACCACCCTCGCCCAACTGCGCCAGATCAAGAGCGAGCTGCCCAAAGAGGCGGTGGATAAGTTGCAGGTGATTCTGGTCAGCGTTGACCCGAACCGCGACACACCGGCTCAGCTCAAGCAATACCTGGGCTACTTCGACCCGCAATTCGAAGGCCTGACCGGCGCGAATGTGGACGATGTGCAGAAGGTCTCGAATGCGGTGAGCATCCCGTTTATTCCAGCGGATACCAGCAAGCCCAACTACACCGTCGACCACAGCGGCAACCTGGCGCTGATCGGGCCGGACGGCACGCAGCGCGGGTTTATTCGTGCGCCGCTGAACAATCAAAAGCTGGTAGCGCAGTTACCGGGGTTGCTGCAGCGTAAATAGCAGGCACCGCACCATACATGTGGGAGCTGGCGTGCCTGCGTGGGCGGTGGATCAGAGGCTGATAGGCTGACTGACCCACCGCCATCGCAGGCAAGCCAGCTCCCACATGTATGGTGCAAGGTTTGAACAACGCGTAGCGGGTAAGTGCGCCGGCCTGATCTTCCAAACAACACAAAAACAAATGTGGGAGGGGGCTTGCCCCCGAAGGCGGTGGTTCAGTCGACAAATTCGGTGACTGACACAGCGCCTTCGCGAGCAAGCCCGCCCCCACAGGGGTTTTGTGCAAGGTTTGAACAATGCGTAAGCAGGCAAGTGCGCCGGCCTGATCTTCCAAACAACACAAAAACAAATGTGGGAGGGGGCTTGCCCCCGAAGGGCCTGATCTTCCAAACAACACAAAAACAAATGTGGGAGGGGGCTTGCCCCCGAAGACGGTGGTTCAGTCGA
Source organism: Pseudomonas sp. RGB (assembly GCF_007713445.1). NCBI lineage: Bacteria > Pseudomonadati > Pseudomonadota > Gammaproteobacteria > Pseudomonadales > Pseudomonadaceae > Pseudomonas > Pseudomonas sp. RGB. The sequence continues at coordinate 715,564 of NZ_VMSH01000001.1, forward strand.
TAAATTCGGTGACTGACACTGCGCTTTCGCGAGCAAGCCTGCTCCCACAGGGGTTTTGTGCAAGGTTTGAACAACGCGTAAGCAGGCAAGTGTGCTGGCTTGATCTTCCAAACAACACAAAACAAATGTGGGAGGGGGCTTGCCCCCGAAGGCGGTGGGCCAGTCACCATCTTCGGTGACTGACACTGCGCCTTCGCGAGCAAGCCCGCTCCCACATTTTTTGATCTTCAGAGTTTTGAAGATCGGGGCAGATCAGAACGCCGGCAGGATCGCGCCTTTGTACTTCTCAAGAATGAACGCTTTCACTTCCGGCGTGTGCAGGGCTGCAACCAGCTTCTTCACGGCGTCCGAGTCTTTGTTGTCTTCGCGGGTCACCAGGATGTTCACGTAAGGCGAGTCGTTGCCTTCGATCACCAGAGCGTCCTTGGATGGGTCCAGTTTGGCTTCCAGGGCGTAGTTGGTGTTGATCAGCGCCAGGTCGACCTGGGTCAGCACGCGCGGCAGTGTGGCGGCTTCCAGTTCGCGGAATTTGAGGTTTTTCGGGTTACCGGAGATGTCCTTGATGGTCGACAGGATGTTGGTCGGGTCCTTCAGGGTGATCAGGTTGTGCTTGGCCAGCAGCAGCAACGCGCGGCCACCGTTGGTGGCGTCGTTCGGGATCACGACATTGGCGCCATCCGGCAGGTCTTCGAGTTTTTTGTACTTGCTGGAGTAGGCGCCCAAGGGCTCCAGGTGCACGGCACCGACGCTCACCAGGTGAGTGCCCTTGGCCTTGTTGAACTCATCCAGGTACGGCTGGTGCTGGAAGAAGTTGGCGTCCAGGCGCTTTTCAGCCACTTGTACGTTCGGCTGCACGTAGTCGGTGAAGACTTTGACCTGCAGGTCCACGCCTTCTTTGGCGAGTGCGGGCTTCACAAACTCCAGGATTTCCGCGTGCGGCACTGGCGACGCGGCGACCGTGAGGGTCTCGGCAGCGTGGGCGGAAAACGCGGCAACGGCAGCGAAAGCAACCAGTAGTTTTTTCATCCAGCAAGCTCCTTGTTCGGGCATGCGCCGGCGGGGGCCGGCCATGGCCGTTATTTTCGAGAAAAGTGCACCACCAGCTTATCGCCGACGGTTTGCAGAATTTGCACCAGGATCAGCAGCATCACCACAGTGACAACCATCACGTCAGTCTGGAAGCGCTGGTAACCAAAGCGGATCGCCAGGTCGCCCAAACCGCCGGCGCCGACAACACCGGCCATGGCCGTGTAGGAAACCAGTGTAATGGCCGTCACCGTAATCGCAGCGAAAATACCGGGACGCGCTTCGGGCAGCAGTGCATTGATGATGATCTGACGCGTGCTGGCACCCATGGACTGCGTGGCTTCGATGATGCCGCGGTCCACTTCACGCAAGGCGGTTTCCACCAGGCGCGCGAAGAACGGCGTCGCGCCTACGACCAGTGGCGGAATCGCACCGGCCACGCCCAGCGAGGTGCCGGTGATCAGTATGGTGAACGGGATCATCACGATCAGCAGGATGATGAACGGCAGCGAACGCAAGATGTTCACGATCAGCGACAGCAGCGCGTACAGGCCTTTTTGTTCGAACAGTTGGCGCGGGCTGGTCAGAAACAGCAGCACACCCAGTGGCAGGCCGAGCAGGATGGTAAAGAACAGCGAACCGAGCAGCATGGTCATGGTGTCGCCGGTGGCGAGCCAGATCTCGGACCAGTCGATATTGGCGAAGAAACTCAACAGGATTTCCATTAGCGCAGAACCTCCATGTGGACGTCTGCCGCGGTAAAGCGGGCGAAAGCGGCGTCCATGTCCCCGCCGGTGACGGCGAGGGTCAGTTGGCCGTAGGGAATGTCTTTGATGCGGTCAATACGACCGGCGAGGATGCTGTAGTCCACGCCGGTTTCGCGGGCGACGGTACCCAGCAGCGGCGCGTAGGTTGCTTCGCCCTGGAACGTCAGACGCACGATACGGCCTGGCACGTGAGCAAAGTCATCGCGCTGCTCGCTTTCGTCGACCTGATCCGCTTCTTGCACAAAGCGCTTGGTGGTCGGGTGCTTGGGATGCAGGAACACATCGGCCACCGAACCTTGCTCGACGATCACGCCAGCATCCATCACCGCCACCTGGTCGCACACGCGGCGGATCACGTCCATCTCGTGGGTGATCAGCACGATGGTCAGCTTCAACTCGCGGTTGATCTCGGCCAGCAGTTGCAGCACCGAGGCGGTGGTTTGTGGGTCGAGGGCGCTGGTGGCTTCGTCGCACAGCAGAATTTTTGGCTTGGTTGCCAGGGCGCGGGCGATGCCGACGCGCTGCTTCTGGCCACCGGACAACTGCGCCGGGTATTTCTTGGCGTGGTCCGACAGGCCGACACGGGCGAGCAGCTCAGCCACGCGCTGGTCGATTTCCTTGCGCGACAGTTCGCCAGCCAGTGTCAGCGGCAGCGCCACGTTGTCGGCGACGGTCTTGGAGGCCAGCAGGTTGAAGTGCTGGAAGATCATCCCGACTTGCTGGCGGAAACGGCGCAGGCCGTTGGCGTCCAGGGCGGTGACTTCTTCGCCGTCGACATTGATCTGGCCACCGCTGGGTTGCTCCAGGCGGTTAATCAGACGCAACAGGGTACTTTTTCCCGCACCGGAGTGGCCAATCAGGCCGAACACCTGGCCGTTTTCGACACGCAGGCTGGTGGGGTGCAGCGCGGGGATTTCCTTACCGGCGACGCGGTAGGTTTTATGGACGTTATGAAACTCGATCACGTAGCGAACCTTGTGGGGGCGCATGGAAAAGGGATCAGCGGTTAGCCGGGCGCGCATTTTAGCCTGTCCGTATAGTGTTTCTTAGCATTTATTTCGCATTCAACCAGCGATTTGGCAATAACGCGATCAAAGGTCATAAAAAAGGAACGGTGCAAATCCGTGTCAGTCACTACTTAAGCAACTCAATTTCCCAGGTGCCGTGCCTGGGGGTTTGCTCAAACGAGCCGGGGACCGCTCTGGCCAATTTGAATAAGGAGTTTTGACTGATGAGTACCAAGAAGCCAGCTACCCCGCCGAAGAGTGAACTCGCGGGCACCGATACCCTGGACCGTGGCAACACCAACGCCAAGCTGCAGGCCCTGGAAGAGTTCCGTTCCGACGCAACCGGCCAGGCGCTGCGCACCAATCAAGGCGTAAAGATTTCTGACAACCAGAACACCCTGAAAGTCGGCGCCCGTGGCCCATCGCTGCTGGAAGACTTCATCATGCGTGAAAAAATCACGCACTTTGACCATGAGCGTATCCCGGAGCGCATCGTGCATGCTCGCGGCACTGGCGCCCACGGCTATTTCCAGACCTATGAGAACCATTCGGCGCTGAGCAAGGCCGGTTTCCTGCGCAACCCCGAGCATAAAACCCCGGTGTTTGTGCGGTTCTCCACCGTACAGGGCCCGCGTGGCTCGGGCGATACGGTGCGTGACGTGCGCGGTTTTGCTGTGAAGTTCTTCACCGACGAAGGTAACTTCGACCTGGTGGGCAACAACATGCCGGTGTTCTTTATTCAGGACGCGATCAAGTTTCCTGACTTCGTGCACGCGGTCAAACCTGAGCCGCATAACGAGATTCCCACCGGCGGTTCTGCCCACGACACGTTCTGGGATTTCGTCTCGCTGCAGCCAGAATCCGCGCACATGGTGCTGTGGGCCATGTCCGACCGTGCCATCCCCAAAAGCCTGCGCGCCATGCAGGGCTTTGGCATTCACACCTTCCGCTTGATCAATACCGAAGGTAAGTCGAGCTTTGTGAAATTCCACTGGCATCCAAAAGTGGGCACCTGCTCGCTGGTGTGGGACGAAGCGCAAAAGCTTGCCGGTAAAGATACCGATTACCACCGTCGCGACCTGTGGGAAGCGATTGAAAGCGGCGACTACCCTGAGTGGGAATTGGGCGTGCAAATCGTTGCGGAAGAAGACGAGCACAAGTTCGACTTCGACCTGCTCGACCCGACCAAGATCATCCCTGAAGAATTGGTGCCGATTACGCCGCTGGGCAAGATGGTGCTTAACCGTAACCCGGATAACTTCTTCGCTGAGGTTGAACAGGTGGCTTTTTGCCCGGGCCATATCGTGCCGGGTATCGACTTCACCAACGACCCACTGCTGCAAGGCCGTCTGTTTTCCTACACGGATACTCAGATCAGCCGTCTCGGTGGCCCGAACTTTCATGAGCTGCCGATCAATCGGCCGGTCACGCCGTTCCATAACGGCCAGCGCGACGCTCAGCATCGCACCGTGATCGACAAAGGCCGCGCGGCCTACGAGCCGAACTCGATTGACGGCGGCTGGCCGAAAGAAACGCCACCGGCTGCGCAGGATGGCGGTTTCGAGACCTATTACGAACGTGTCGACGCCAACAAAGTGCGTGAGCGCAGCGAGTCGTTTGGCGATCACTTCTCGCAAGCCACGCTGTTTTTCCACAGCATGAGCCACCACGAGAAAGAGCATATCATCGCGGCGTACAGCTTCGAGTTGGGCAAAGTGGAGCGTGAGTTTATCCGCGCCCGTCAGGTCAACGAGATTCTGGCCAATATCGACCTGGAGCTGGCCAAGCGCGTAGCACAGAACCTCGGTTTGCCGGCGCCAACCAAAGGCACCGTGCCACCGCGTGAGTCGTCGCTCAAAGAGTCGCCAGCGTTGAGCCAGGTGAACCTGCTGTCGGGCGATATCAAAACGCGCAAAGTTGCGATCCTCGCGGCTAACGGCGTGGACGGCGCGGCAATTGCTGCGTTGAAGAAAGCGCTGGAAGCTGAAGGTGCACACGCCAAGCTGCTGGGGCCAACTTCGGCGCCGGTGACCACCGCCGATGGCAAGAGCCTGAAGGTGGATGCGTCGATGGAAGGCATGCCGTCGATTGCCTTTGACGCAGTGTTCGTACCGGGCGGCGCCAAGTCGGTGCAGGCATTGAGCGGGGATGGTGTGGCGTTGCACTTCCTGCTGGAGGCGTACAAGCACCTGAAGGCGATCACGGTTGCCAATGATGCCAAGCCGTTGCTGGATCTGCTGAAGCTTGAAGTGGATGCGGGGCTGATCGTGGGGTCGGATGCGAAAGCGTTCAAGGCGTTCTTTGCCGCGATTGCACAGCACCGGGTTTGGGATCGTGAGCCTAAGGCTAAGGCTATTCCGGCTTAAGTTATCGGCTGTTTGTTAGATCGCCATCGCGGGCAAGCCCGCTCCCACATTTGAATGTATTCACAGTTCAAAATGTGGGAGCAGGCTTACCTGCGACGCTTTTATTGCGCCTTGCGCGGAATCAGCACTACCTGCGCCGGAATGTGTTTCACAATCTGCCGGTGAATCTTCAGGTCATACCCCGAATCAATTCGCTTCACCCGTTTGGTCAGCAATGTGGCCAGCCATGGGTAGTCCTGCGTGCGCGACGCCTGAATGGTCACGTCGCACTGGTAATTCACCACGTCGGTGGCGATAGCGTCCAGTTGATGGCGAAGTTCTTCGATATCGACGAGGTTCAGCGCCACAGTGGTGCTTTCAGCGGCCGGGTCGATGACCTTGGCAGGCGGCTTGGCTTCAGCGGCTTTCAAGGCGGCTTCGGCTTTATCCAGCTCGGCTTTGCGCGCATGGCTGATGGCGCTGTTGACGCCACCGGTCAGTGCCGGGGCCTTGGGCATCAGCGCACGTGCACGGCTCAGGGCCGTGGCGGCAGCGTTGACATCGCCTTTTTGCAGCACAATCTGGCTGCGCTGCAAGTAGGCTTCGGCCAATTGACGCTGGTAAGGCTCAAGGGCCGGGTCGTTGGGCGACTGGGCCTGTAACGCGGCCAATTCGTCTTCGGCAGTGGCAAGCTCGCTGCTGGCCAGGTTTTGCTCCAGCTGCGCGATAGCCGCAGCGCGTGCGTCCGGTACCTCGGGGGCGGCGGGCGGCGTACTTTGACAGGCGCCCAGCAGCAGGGAAAATGCGGCAAGGAGCAGATAACGGGCGTTGAACAGCTTCATTCCTGCGACTCTCTAGTTGCGCAAAAAGCGAGCAAGTCTACACCCCTCGACGGGGCAGGACAAAACTCAGCAGAAAGAGGGCGGCCGCCGTGACGACAATCGACGGGCCGGCTGGCGTGTCCTTGAACCACGACAGCGCCAGGCCCCCGCACACCGCAAGCATGCCCAACAGGCTGGCGCCGATCGCCATTTGCTCGGGTGAGCGCGCATGGCGTTGGGCGGCGGCTGCGGGAATGATCAGCAGCGAGGTGATCAACAATACGCCGACAATCTTCATCGCGACAGCAATCACCACCGCGATCAACAGCATCAGGGTCATGCGCAGGGCGGGCACGGGCAAACCTTCCACCGTGGCCAGCTCTTCATGCACGGTGATCGCCAGCAACGGGCGCCACAGAGCCACCAGCAAGAGCAGCACGGCGGCGCTGCCACCGAGGATCCACGCAAGGTCTGTAGGGCTGATCGCCAGCAGGTCGCCGAACAGGTAGGCCATCAGGTCGATGCGCACTTCATGCATGAAGCTCAGCACCACCAGGCCCAGGGACAGGGTGCTCGGCGCCAGGATCCCCAGCAGTGTGTCGGAGGCCAGCGGTTGGCGCTGTTGCAGGGTCACCAGCAGCACCGCCAGCAGCAGGCAGCCCACGGTGACGGCGATGGTCGGGCTCACGTCCAGCAAAAAGCCCATGGCCACGCCCAGCAGCGCGGCATGCGACAACGTGTCGCCAAAATAGGCCATGCGCCGCCAGACCACGAACGAGCCCAACGGGCCCGCCACCAGCGCCAGAGCCAAGCCTGCCAGCAGGGCGTAGAGCAGAAAATCAGCCATGCTTGCAGCTATCTCCATGAACATGTGTATGAGGGGCGGCGGGATCGTCAACCACGGCGCCGTGCAAATCATGGGCGTGGTCGTGATGGTGGTGGTAGATCGCCAGGCTCGGGGCATTCTTGCCGAACAGCTCGACAAACGCCGGGTCGCTACTGACCTGCTCCGGGTGGCCGGAGCAGCAAACGTGGCGGTTGAGGCACACCACCTGATCGGTGGTGCTCATGACCAGGTGCAGGTCGTGGGAGACCATCAACACGCCACAGCCGTGGCGGTCACGCAGGCGGGTAATCAGGCTGTACAGCTCGGCCTGGCCGGCAACGTCAACGCCTTGCACGGGTTCATCGAGCACCAGCAGTTCAGGCTCGCGCAGCAAGGCGCGGGCCAGCAGCACGCGCTGCATTTCGCCGCCGGAGATGCTTTGCACCGGGCTGTCGATCACCTGTTCGGCACCGACCTCCTTGAGCGCAGCCTGCGCGCGGGCGCGGTCTACACCGGGCACCAGGCGCAAAAAGCGCAGCACGGACAGCGGCAGTGTCGGGTCGACGTGCAATTTTTGCGGCATGTAACCGACGCGTAGCTTGGGCTTGCGCCATACGCTGCCACTGTCCGGCTTCAACAAACCGAGTACTGCGCGCACCAGCGTGGTCTTGCCGGCGCCATTGGGGCCGATCAGCGTGACGATCTGGCCCGGCTCGACGCTCAGCCCGATGTTATCCAGCACGTTTTGCCCGGCGAACGTGACACCAACCCCTTCGAGGCGGATTAACGCATTGCTCATCAAGCCCCCTGGCAACCCGAGCAGAGCCCGACCACTTCGACCGTTTGCCCTTCGACCCTGAAGCCGACGTCGGCCGAGCTTTTGATGATGGCGTCGCTGATGCTTTTTTGTTCAAGCTCGATGGCCGCATGGCACTCGCGGCAGATCAGGAACTGGCCCTGATGCGCGTGTTCCGGGTGGTTGCAGCCAACAAAGGCATTGAGGGAGGCGATGCGGTGCACCAGGCCGTTTTCCAGCAGGAAATCCAGCGCGCGGTACACCGTCGGCGGCGCGGCGCGGCGGCCGTCCTGCTCGCTGAGCACGCCAAGAATGTCGTAGGCGCCCAGCGGCTTGTGGCTTTGCCACACCAGTTCCAGCACCCGACGACGCAGCGCGGTCAGGCGCAGGCCCTTCTGTGCGCACAGGGTATCGGCCTCCGACAGCGCGGTATGCACGCAGTGAGAGTGGTCGTGGGGGCGGCTGGCAATGGGTGTTTTAGGCATGAGCGGCGACAGACATTTGATAGAGACGTTATTATGTTACCCGTTCCTACGTCATTGAGTGGTCATCGTGTCCCGACTTTTTCCCGTTTTTGTCGTATTTGTCACCAGTTTGTTCATCGCCGGGGCCGCTCAGGCCGAGGTTAAGGTGCTGACGAGCATCAAGCCGTTGCAGTTGATTGCCGCGGCTGTGCAGGACGGTGTGGCCATTCCGGAGGTGTTGTTGCCGCCCGGCGCATCGCCGCACAACTACGCCCTGCGTCCATCCGACGTACGGCGCGTGCAGTCGGTGGACCTGCTTTATTGGATCGGCCCGGACATGGAAAGCTTTCTGCCGCGCGTGCTTAAAGGCCGAAGCCTGCCAACCGTGGCGGTGCAGGATCTTGCGGGGATGAAGTTGCGGCGTTTCGCCGAAGATAGCCACTCGCACGCCGATGATGCTGACGAACATGACCACGATCACCGCCCAGGCAGCCTGGATGCGCATTTGTGGTTGTCGACGGTCAACGCTCGGGTGATTGCGGCGCGCATGGCGGCCGACTTGAGCACTGCCGACCCGGCCAATGCCGCGCGGTATCAGAGCAACGTGCAGGCATTCGATGAGCGTCTGGATGCGTTGGATGCCCGTTTGAAGGCGCGCTTGGCGAGTGTGGGCGACAAGCCTTACTTCGTGTTCCACGAGGCCTTTGATTACTTCGAAGACGCTTACGGGCTCAAGCACGCTGGCGTATTCAGCGTGGCCGCCGAAGTGCAGCCCGGCGCCCAGCACGTGGCAGCAATGCGTACGCGGTTGCAGGAAGTCGGCAAGACCTGTGTGTTCAGCGAGCCGCCGTTGCGTCCGCGCTTGGCTGAGACGTTGGTGGCGGGGTTGCCGGTGAAGTTGGCGGAGCTGGATGCGTTGGGCGGTTACACCCCGGCCACAGCGCAGGGTTACGAGCAGGTGCTGGAGAAGTTGGGGAATGACCTGGCTGGGTGCCTGGAGTCATTGTAATAGCCGACACAGAACCACTGTGGGAGCGGGCTTGTGTGGGAGCGGGCTCGCTCGCGAATGGGAGTGTCAGTAAATACCTCTGTTACTGACCCACCGCATTCGCGAGCAAGCCCGCTCCCACATTTTCTGACCGAGTGCAGCTTTAGAGCGCGAACGGCAGATGGAGCGTGACCTGCTGACGCTGCGCCAGCCGATGCTCGAACTCCGCAGGGTCATGAATCAACACGTCCTGCCCGGCAAACGACTCCGCGGCGATCAGGCGTGACAGCCAGAAGCGCACGCACGCCACGCGCAACATCGTCGGCCACAACTCGGCTTCCTTAGCCGTAAAAGGCCGCAGGCCCGCGTAGGCACCTAGCAGTGCACGGGCGCGTTGCCCATCAATCGCGCCCTCGGCGTCCGAACACCAGTCATTCAAAGCGATCGCCACGTCGTACAGCATCGGGCCTGAGCAAGCGTTGTAAAAGTCGATCAGCCCGGTCAGGTGTGTGCCTTCGAACATCGCGTTATCGCGGAACAGATCGGCGTGAACGTTGGCGCGTGGCAGCGCGAGAATGTGAGTCTTGTGGGCTTCGATCTCGCTCAGTGCGTCTTGCAGCAGGCGCTGCTGCGCGTCGTTAAGGTGCGAAATCAGCTGCGCCCCTTCGGTGAGCATCCAATCCAGCCCGCGATCAGTCTTGCGCTCCAGCACTTTCTCGCCCTGAGTGGCCAGGTGCAAATGGCCGAGCAGGTCGCCAACCTGGGCGCAATGCTGTGCGTTGGCTTCCTTGATGTGCTTGCCGGCCAGGCGTGGTTGCAGCAGCGCCGGTTTGCCCTTCAATTCGCGCAAGGCCACGCCGTCGGTGGTGCGCAGCGCATAGGGCACCGGCAAGTCAGCGTCATGGAGCACGTCGAGCAGTTCGATGAAAAACGGCATTTCTGCGACTGGGCCGCGCTCAACCAAGGTCAGAACGAATTCGCCCTGTTCCAGGCTGACAAAGAAGTTGGTGTTTTCGCTACCGGCGGCAATCCCCTGGAAATCAAGCAGGCGGCCGAGCCCGTAAGGGGCGAGAAAGGTTTCCAGCTCGGGCCGAGCCAGCGGGGTGAACACAGACATGGTTAAAACTGCCAGTACGGGCGCCGCGAGGGGCGGCGCCAATTTAAGTTAAGAAATCATTTCCATTCGAAGATCTTCCATGACGGAATCAGCATATCCGGCTGGTCAGAACGGATAAAGTTCGCATCGGTTCCGTCCGCGCGCACCAGGAAATATGGCGGCGCGCCCTTTACGGTGACCTTGATCGCGTACAGGAAACCGTTTTGGCGGTACTCCTGGATGGTTCTATCACCTTCGGTGCGGATCGTGACTTCCGGGTCTGCCGAGGGTGCGCTGTCAGCTGCCGTGGCGGCCAGCGGCAAGAACGCAATCAAGCCGGTCAACAACAGGCGATTTACTGTACGCATGATAACCTTGTCCCTTTGTCGTCATTGGTCCGGCTATTCTAGCGCCTGACCCGCCGAAAAGGTTGATCCTGCTCATGAGCCAAGCCCCCCTCGTCCTGGTGGACGGTTCTTCTTATCTGTACCGCGCCTTTCACGCGCTGCCACCGCTGACCACTTCCAAAGGCCTGCCGACCGGTGCGGTCAAGGGCGTGTTGAACATGCTCAAAAGCCTGCGCAGGCAGTACCCGGACAGCCCGTTTGCCGTTGTTTTCGACGCCAAGGGTGGGACATTTCGCGATGAAATGTTCGCCGAATACAAGGCCAACCGCCCGAGCATGCCCGATGACATGCGCCTGCAAATCGAGCCGCTGCACCAAAGTGTCATCGCGCTGGGCTTCCCGCTGCTGTGCGTCGAAGGCGTCGAGGCCGATGACGTCATCGGCACTTTGGCCCGCAGCAGTGCGGCGGCGGACCGCCCGGTAGTAATTTCTACCGGCGACAAGGACATGGCGCAGTTGGTCGACGGGCACATTACCTTGGTCAACACCATGACCGGTAGCGCTATGGACATTGAGGGCGTGAAGGAGAAATTCGGTGTCGCTCCCGAGCAGATCATCGATTACCTGGCGCTGATGGGCGATTCGTCCGACAACATCCCGGGCGTTCCGGGCATTGGCCCGAAGACCGCGTCCGGCTTGCTCGTAGGCGTGAATGGCGGCCTCAAAGAGCTTTATGAGCAGCTGGATATCGTGCCGACCCTGCCGATTCGCGGGGCCAAGAACCTGCCGGCCAAGCTGGAAGAGCACAAGGAGATGGCGTTCCTGTCCTATCAACTGGCGACGATCAAAATCGACGTACCGCTGGATGTAGGCCTGGAAGATCTGCACCTGATCGAGCCTGACCGTGAAAAGCTGCTGGAGCTGTACACGCTGCTGGAGTTCAAGAGCTGGATTGATGAGATTCAGCGCGACGCCAAGCGTGTCGAGCTCAAGGCTTCGACCGAGGCGGCGCCGTCTGCCGAAGCCGTGGCTGAGGTAGTAGCGGCCGCGCCGGCGGAGGCGTCCTACACGACCATCCTGGACCAGGCGACTTTCGATAGCTGGCTGAAGAAGCTCAACGACGCCAAGCTGTTCGCATTCGATACCGAAACCACCGGGATCGACGCGCAAAAAGCGCAGTTGGTTGGGGTTTCCTTCGCCGTGCAGCCGCATGAAGCCGCCTACATCCCGTTGACCCATTCCTATGTCGGTGCGCCCGAGCAGTTGGATCGCGACACGGTTCTGTTGGCGTTGAAGCCGCTGCTCGAAGACCCGACCAAACTCAAGGTCGGCCAGCACGCCAAGTTCGACATGAACATCCTGGCCAATTGCGCCATCGGTGGTGACCCTGCGCACGGCATCACCGTGCGCGGCATCGCCTTCGACACCATGCTTGAATCCTACGTGTTGAATTCCACCGCGACCCGGCACGACATGGACAGCTTGGCCAAGAAGTACCTGGACTACGACACTGTCAGCTTCCAGGACATCGCCGGCAGAGGCGTCAAGCAACTGACATTCGACCAGATCGCGCTTGAGCAGGCCGGGCCATACGCAGCTGAAGATGCGGATATAACCCTGCGCCTGCACCAGGCGTTGCATGCACAGCTGTCAGCCATACCGAGCCTGGCCAGTGTGCTGACGGATATCGAAATCCCGTTGGTGCCGGTGCTGGCGCGTATCGAGCGCCAGGGCGCGTTCGTGGATAAGGACCTGCTGGGCATCCAGAGCATCGAGTTGGGTAACAAGATGGTTGAGCTGGAGCGCCAGGCGTTCGAGATCGCCGGTGAAGAATTCAACCTTGGTTCGCCCAAGCAGCTCGGGGCGATTCTCTACGAAAAGCTCGGCTTGCCGGTGTTGAAAAAGACGGGCAAGGGGCAGGCGTCCACGGCCGAGGAAGTGCTGGCCAAGTTGGCCGAAGACGACTTCCTGCTGCCCAAAGTGCTGATGCAGTACCGCAGCATGAGTAAGCTGAAAAGCACCTACACCGACCGGTTGCCCGAGCAGATCAACCCGCGTACCGGGCGTATTCACACCTCTTATCATCAGGCTGTGGCGGCGACCGGGCGATTGTCTTCGAGCGATCCGAACCTGCAGAACATTCCGGTGCGCACCGCTGAAGGGCGGCGGATTCGTCAGGCGTTTGTCGCGCCCAAGGGCTACAAGCTGCTGGCGGCGGACTATTCGCAGATCGAGCTGCGGATCATGGCGCACTTGTCCAAGGACGAGGGCTTGATGAACGCGTTCCGTAACGACTTGGACGTGCACACCGCTACAGCGGCCGAGGTGTTCAAGGTTGAGTTGGCTGAGGTCAGTTCCAACCAGCGTCGCAGTGCCAAAGCGATCAACTTTGGCCTGATCTACGGCATGGGCGCGCAGAAGCTGGGCAAGGATATCGGCGTCGATACCAAGACCGCCAAGGCGTATATCGACGTGTATTTCGCGCGCTACCCTGGCGTTCGCGAGTACATGGAGCGCACGCGTGCTCAAGCGGCCGATCAGGGCTATGTAGAAACCTTCTTCGGGCGTCGGCTGTACTTGCCGGATATCAATTCCAACAAGCCTCAGGAGCGAGCAGCTGCAGAGCGCACAGCGATCAACGCGCCGATGCAGGGCACTGCGGCGGACATCATCAAGAAGGCCATGGTGTTGGTGGATTACTGGCTGACGGAGTCGGGCCTGGATGCCAAGGTCATCCTGCAAGTGCACGATGAACTGGTGCTTGAGGTGCGCGAGGACTTGGTTGCGCACGTCAGCGAGAAGGTCCGCGAGTACATGAGCGCAGCGGCCAAGTTGGATGTACCGTTGGTGGTGGACGTAGGCGTGGGCGATAACTGGGACGAGGCGCACTGATTTCGCGGCTCTGCCACTGCCGGGGGTGGTGGCAGAGCGCTTTAGATCGGAAAACGGTGTCAGTTATTTCCAATAGTTTTTTTAACCTGCCGGAACTTAACCTGTGAACTGCTACTCAGAGTTACTGAATGGGTGGTGAAGCCCTTCAATGCTCCTATGTTGTGTTAAGTGTTGGCAGATATCTGGACCCCGCCCTAGCGGTCCGGAACTTGGACCCCGAACTTCCCCTCCCCATACGAAGTCCGGGGTTTTTTTTGCCTGCAGAAAAGTTATTCCGCGACTTGCGCGCCCTTGTCCGCCAATTCCATCCAACCGGCCAACACAGTGTAGGCGTCTTCAAGGCCCATGCGCTTGGGCGCCGAGAACAGCTGGATGGTGATCGCATCACCCCAACCCTTACGGATCTCGGACTGCACTTTGAGCAGGGTGTTCTTGGCTGCGCCGTAGGTCAGTTTGTCTGCCTTGGTCAGCAGGATATGCATCGGCATGCCGCTGGCGACGGCCCAATCGAGCATCAGCAGGTCGAAGTCGGTCATTGGATGACGGATGTCCATCATCAAAATCAAACCCTTCAAACTCTCCCGGCCACCCAGGTAAGCCTCCAGGTGACGCTGCCAGTGCAGCTTCAACGGGATAGGTACTTTTGCGTAACCGTAGCCCGGCAGGTCGACCAGACGCCGATCATCGTCTAGCTTGAAGAAATTGAGAAGTTGCGTGCGGCCCGGGGTTTTCGAGGTGCGTGCCAGGCTGGCATGGGTCAGGGTGTTCAACGCGCTGGACTTGCCGGCGTTGGAACGACCGGCAAAGGCGACTTCAAAGCCTTCGTCATCGGGGCATTGGTCTACTTTGGCGGCGCTGAGCATAAACGTGGACTGTTGGCACAGGCCGAGGATGGGATTCTTGAGTTGCATGAGATTTCCGATGTGGGCGGTGCCGAAAAAGGGTGCGGCAAGCGGTGTCGTTTCCGTTTCAGTAGCGCCAGTATATAATGCCGCAGATTTTGTGTGTGCTTTGTCCCAGCGAAGGATGAGGTTCACGGGAGCGAAAGACCTTCATTGCGCATTAGAACGCAAAACGCTCTCAAACCCTGAAAAGGTCGATGTATGACCCGATGGTTGCTCGCTTTTGGTGTCCTGATTCCGCTTTACGGCGCTCAGGCTACACAGGATCCGGAGGCGGTGTACAACCGAGTTTGCGTAGCTTGCCATGCCGGCCAGCTGCCTAACGCCCCAAACGGGGTGACCAGGCAGCCTGGCAGCCAGGACGGGCTAAGGGCATGGACACGTTGGTGCAACACGTGACCCAGGGTTTCAAGGCAATGCCGCCGCGTGGTTTGTGCATGGACTGCAGTACTGAGGATTACCAGGCCATCATTGAATTGATGGTGAGTAAACCCGGTAGATAACTCTTAAACCCTTAGCCGTAGTTGGATTAGCTGATGAACAAACTGATCGTGAGTCTGCTGTTGACCTTGGGCATCACCGGTGTTGCCCATGCTGCAGGCGACGCTACAGCGGGTCAGGCGAAAGCCGCCGTGTGTGGTGCTTGCCATGGACCGGATGGCAATAGCCCGGCGCCGAACTTCCCCAAACTCGCCGGCCAGGGTGAACGTTACCTGACCAAGCAGATGCACGACATCAAGGACGGCAAGCGCACGGTGCTGGAAATGACCGGCTTGCTGACCAACCTCAGCGATCAAGACCTGGCGGACATCGCGGCGTATTTTGCCAGCCAGAAAGGCAGTGTGGGAGCTGCCGACCCGAAACTGGTCGAAAAAGGCCAAGCATTGTTCCGTGGCGGCAAACTCGCCGAAGACCAGCCTATCGGCGGCATGCCGGCGTGCAAGGCTTGCCACATTCCGGACGGCGGCGGTGTCGCAGCGGCGGGCTTCCCTCACCTGAGTGGTCAACATGCTCAGTACACGGCCAAGCAATTGAAGGATTTTCGCGAGAAGGTTCGCTATATCGATGGCGACGCGGGTAACAAAATGATGACTGATATTGCGGCCAAGCTGTCGGATAAAGACATCGAGGCACTGTCCAGCTACATCCAGGGCCTGCACTGATCCGGGCAGGACGTTAACGCTCGATTAATCCATCGATGCAAGCATAAAAAGGGTGGCTTAGGCCGCCCTTTTTTGTGGCCGGTGCCGTTACACTAACGAACTCATGCCCGCGTAGACCTGTCACACCTAAAGGTCGCGTGAGGCGACTTTATTTGTCCAGGAGTAAAGCATGCGTAATCTGATCCTCAGCGCCGCTCTC
Source organism: Pseudomonas sp. RGB (assembly GCF_007713445.1). NCBI lineage: Bacteria > Pseudomonadati > Pseudomonadota > Gammaproteobacteria > Pseudomonadales > Pseudomonadaceae > Pseudomonas > Pseudomonas sp. RGB. Next base: position 731,202 of record NZ_VMSH01000001.1, read on the forward strand.
GTCACTGCCAGCCTCTTCGGCATGACCGCACAAGCTGCCGATAATGTGCCGCTTGAAGCCGGTAAAACCTACGTTGAATTGGCCAACCCGGTGCCGGTTTCGGTGCCAGGCAAGATCGAAGTCGTGGAGCTGTTCTGGTATGGCTGCCCGCATTGCTATGCTTTTGAGCCGGTCATCAATCCATGGGTCGAGAAGCTGCCTGAGGATGTGAATTTCAAACGCGTTCCAGCGTTGTTCGGCGGCCCATGGGATGCTCATGGTCAACTCTTCATCACGCTGGACACCATGGGTGTAGAGCACAAAGTGCACGCAGCGGTGTTCAATGCCATTCAGAAAGAAGGCAAGCGCCTGGTCAAACCTGAAGATATGGCTGATTTCGTCGCCACTCAGGGCGTCGATAAAACCAAATTCCTTGAAACGTTCAACTCGTTCGCTGTGAAGGGCAAGATGGCCCAATACAAAGAGCTTGCCCAGAAGTACGGCGTACAAGGCGTACCTACGCTGATCGTTAACGGTAAATACCGTTTCGACATCGGCAGTGCTGGTGGCGAAGAGCAAGCGCTGAACGTTGCCGACCAACTGATCGCCAAAGAGCGCGCAGCCAAGTAAGGGGCCTACCATGCGCCGCTGGGGTACTGAACGTGTCGTTGGCCTGCATGATGCGAAGGTCAACGAGCATCACCTGGAATCCACAGGCCTTCCGGCAGATAGCCGACTGCGCTTGCTCAGCTTCAATATTCAGGTGGGCATCAGCACCGAAAAGTATCGGCACTACCTCACCCGTGGCTGGCAGCATTTGCTGCCCCACAATGGGCGTGCCGTTAACCTTCAAAAAATCGGCAACCTGCTGAACGACTTCGATTTGGTCGCCCTGCAGGAAGCTGACGGCGGCAGCATACGCTCCGGTTACATCAACCAGGTGGAACACCTCGCGCAGCTCGGCGCGTTCCCGTACTGGTATCAGCAACTCAACCGCAACCTCGGGCGTCTGGCGCAGCACAGCAACGGTGTGCTCAGCCGCTTGAAACCGACCGCCATCGAAGATCACCCCTTGCCAGGCCCCAAAGGGCGCGGGGCGATCCTCGTGCGTTTCGGCGAAGGCCCCGAAGCCTTGGTGGTGGTGATGATGCACCTGGCGCTCGGGGGGCGTACGCGCAACCTGCAGCTCGCCTACATTCGTGAATTAATTGGCAACTACAAGCACCAGGTACTGATGGGTGACATGAACACCCATGCCAACGACCTGCTGCAGAATTCCCCGTTGCGGGACCTCGGGTTACTGGCGCCGCAAGTCGAAGCCACGTTCCCCAGTTGGCGTCCGCAACGCTGTCTAGACCACATCCTGCTCAGTCCGACACTCACACTTGAAAGTGTGCAAGTACTGGCGCAGCCCATCTCCGATCACCTGCCGGTCGCGGTAGAGATTCGTCTGCCGGGTTCGCTTACGGCTGATGCATTACCCGCGTTGAGCCCAGGCCCTCGCGGACCCCTTGCATGAGCGACGACGCCCAGCGCTGGAAAGAGAAATACCTGAAAAGCGTCGAGCAGCAAGACAAGCTCGAACGTCGCTGGGCTGCCCGTCTCGACCTGTTACGTCGAGGCCTGGTGCGCAGCACGCTGGCGGCTGAGGGCACCGATCGCGCGGTTGACCAGTGCATGAAAGAGATGCGCGACGTCGTGCGTACCGACGACATGGACGCCGCCCTCGCAGCCCTGCTGCCGCGCCTTGAAAAGGCCGTGCTGGATTCGGAACAGCGCCGCGAAACCCGGGTTGACCAGATCAGCACTGCGCTCACGGCACTGGTTGCGCAGCTGCAAAAACTGCCGCTGCCGCGTGAAGTGGCACGCCCGCTGAAAACCTTTGCCAAGCAGCTGGATGGTCGAGTCGGCCAGGCACGCGAGATTCCTTTGTTGCTCAGCGAGCTGAGCAGCCTGCAAGGTCAGGCACTGAATAACCTGGACCCGGATGGCGAAACCCCGCGCCCTGGGCCGGGTTTGCTGCAACGCCTGTTTGGCGCGAAAGAGGGTTCGAATGAAGCGCCGGTGGTTGAAGCTGTACCCGCGCCGGCTGCGCCAAAATCCGCTGCGCCCGAGCCCGCCCCTGAGCCTCAGGAGCCGGAGCAATCCGAAGAACTGACACAAGCCTTGCGCGCCTTTGCACCACTGCCGCAAACGCCGGCAGCGTCACAACCCGAACACGTTGTGCCTGTCAAAGTGGCGGAGGTTGCCGGCGAAACCTTTGTCTTCGAGGCGCCGGCTGCAGAGGCGCCTGTCGTTCTGCCCGCCGAGGTACCTGAACCTGAAGCAGTGGAGGCGCTGGTAGAAGAAACCCCTCCAGAAAGCGCACTTGCCGCCTTTATCGAAGAAGCGCAGGTCGAGGTCGACACTCCGAACGAAACCGCCATTGGCAGCTTGTCTCTCCCGCCTGTGCTGGAAAGTCCCGAGCCTGACCCGGATGCGTTGGAATCGGATGGCGTCTACGCACTGCCGGACTCGCCGGAGCCTTCATACAGCTCGGTTGCCAAGCACATCGAAGACACCTTGCTTGGCCTGCTGGAAGACCTGTCACTGCCCGAGCGTCACCGTCCTCAGGCTGAAGCCATGCGCGAGCGCCTGGCTCATGGCTTGAACTGGTACGAACTGCTGCCGATTCTCGATGACCTGGCGGTGTTGATGCTGGCGATCACCGACAGTGGCCAGCACGAGTTCGAGGCTTACCTCAAACAGCTCAATGAGCGCCTCGAAGCGTTCCAGGGCCATCTGCAAGTGGCCAGTGATGGCCACGCTGACAGCCGCTCGGCTGCGCGCGAGCTGGACACGCAGATTCGCGAGCAAGTCGACGGCCTGCAAAGCAGCGTGCAGGAGGCGGCCGACCTGGACAGCCTCAAGCACGTGCTGGAGAGCCACCTTGAAGGCCTGCTCGGCACCATGGATCAACATCAGCAGCAGCGTGATCAGCGAGAGCAGGAAGTGGCGGCGCGCCTCAAGGGGCTGGCTGAGCGGGTGGCGAATATGGAACAGGAAGCCCAGGGGTATCGCGAGCATCTGGAGGTCCAGCGCCAGAAGGCGTTGATCGATCCGCTCACCGGCCTGCCCAACCGGGCGGCCTGGAGCGAGCGTCTGGACCACGAAGTCAACGCCTGGCACCAGCGCGGCAACAGCCTGTCGCTGGCCATGCTGGACCTTGATCACTTCAAGCGCGTCAACGACGGCTATGGGCACTTGGCGGGCGACAAAGTGTTGAAGATCATCGCCAATGTGCTGCGCAAGTACCTGCGCCCGACTGACTTTATTGCGCGGTTTGGTGGTGAAGAGTTTGTGTTGCTGATGCCTGACTCCGCCTTGGTGGATGCCTTGGGCGTGGGCGAGGTGCTGCGCGCGGCGATCGAAGCGTGCCCTTTCCATTTCAAGGGCGAGCCGGTGACGATTACGGTGTCCATGGGCGTGGCGCAGTTCCAGCCGGGTGAGCGCAGTGACTTGGCGCTAAAGCGTGCCGACGAAGCACTTTATCGAGCGAAGGCCGCGGGACGTAATCAGGTGCAGGCGGCGTAAAAGATGTTCCATTTTGTAATTTGACCGCTCAAGCACAATCCGTACGTTACACTGTTGCATTATCGTCTTCAGCGTAATGTCTTCTGCCATGAAATCCTTTTACTTCGCCTTCGTATTGCTCCTGCTCGCCGGCTGCGCGAGCGGCCCTCGCCTGAACACCAGCCATCCTTCGCTCAATCACGACAATCGTGTGCAATTCGTTGTCGTCCATTACACCTCCACCAACCTTGAACGCTCCCTGGCGCTATTGACGCATGGCCAGGTCAGCAGTCATTACCTGATCGGCGATGATGCTTCAGGCACCATCTATAAGCTGGTGGATGAGAGCCAGCGTGCCTGGCACGCCGGGGAAAGCGAGTGGATGGGCCGTACCTGGCTCAACTCCAGCTCCATTGGTATCGAGATCGTCAACCCGGGTTATCGCGACACGCCGACTGGCCGCGTCTGGTACCCGTATTCCGAGGCGCAGGTGCAGTCGTTGGTGGTGTTGCTCAAGGACATCAGCAAGCGCAATGGCATCGATCCCAAGAACATCATTGGCCATAGCGATATCGCGCCGTTGCGCAAGCTCGATCCGGGCCCGTTATTCCCGTGGAAGCGCCTGGCGGCTGAAGGGCTGGGAGCCTGGCCGAATGCGCAGGCGGTCGCTCGATTCCAGATGCAGTACGCCGCTAGCCTGCCAAGCATCACCTGGTTCCAGGAAGAGTTGGCACGGTTGGGCTATCAGACACCACAGACCGGCGAGCTGGATGTTGCCACGCGGCATGTGATCGCGGCGTTCCAGATGCATTTCCGGCCGTCGCTGTTTGATGGCACGCCGGATGCCGAAAGCGCCGCAATCCTGCGCGCATTGAACCGGAGTTAGGCGCTAAAGCGGCAGCGCCATGTAGAACTGCGTGCCCTGCCCCGGCCTCGAGTAGACGCCCATGCGCCCGCCGTGCAGTTGCACGATTTCCTTGCACAGCGCCAGCCCCAGGCCGGCGCCGCCTTTCTTGCGTCCAACCTGCACGAAAGGTTCGAAGATGCGTCCCTGCTGGCCATAGGCGATACCTTCGCCGTTATCCTCGACGCTGATAATCACCCGCTCGCCATGCCGGCGCGCCTGCAGGCGAATTTGCCCGCCATCGGCGGTATGGCGCAATGCGTTGCCTAAAAGGTTGTCGAGTACGCGCTCAAGCTGGGCCTGGTCTGCGTACAGCCTGGGCAACCCGGATTGGGCTTCGACCAGCAATTCGACGTGCTGAGCATTTGCCAGCTCAGTAAAGCGTGCCCGTGCGTGTTCCAGCAGGTCGGTGACATCGCACGGTCCTAGCGTGAGTTTTTGCAGGCCGTTCTGGTAGCGCGAGAAGTTGAGCAAGTCGTTGATCAGCTGCATCAAGCGCTGCATTTCTTCATTAACCGTATCCAGCAGGTCCGCTTCACGGGATTCTGCGGGAAACTTCGCACGCTCGCGAAACAGACCAAAGGCCATGTGCATGCCGGTGACGGGCGTGCGCAGTTCGTGGGAGGCCCGCAAGACGAATTCGCTACGCACGCGCTCGAAAGCGCGCTGCTCGGTCACGTCGTGCAGCACCATCACCGCCCCAAGAATATGCCCTTGGGTATGACTGACTGGCGTCAGGCTGTAGGTCAGCAGGCGCAGTTCGCCCTCGACCTCCACTTCCAAGTCCTCAGGTGCCCGCTCCAGGTTGCCGCCGCGCAGCACCAGTTGCAGTTGCTCATCCATTTCCGGGCGACCCAATGCTTCGCCCAACCCCTGCCCCAAGCGTGCCTCGTCCCAGCCCAGCTGGCGCTGTGCCACAGGGTTGAGATGTTCGAGGCGACCTTGGCGGTCGATCATCAGCAGGCCATCGTCGATGCTGTCGAGCACCGCTTGCAGACGCTGCTGGCCGGCCAGCAGTTCGTCGACATTGGTTGCCTGATGCTGGCGCAACGCTTCGGCCATGATGCCGAAGCGGCGGGTCAGCTGGTTCATTTCCGCGGCCGACGAGATGGGCAGCGTCACTTCGAAATCACCCTGCCCGATCTTGTCGGCGGCTTTGGCCAAGGCTTCGATGGGGCCACCAAAGCGTCGGGCGATACCGTGTGCCGTAATGAAGCCGATGATCAACACTGCCAGCCCGACCAGGCCCAGAAGACCGGCAATCAACAGCGCCCGGTCGCGGGATTTGTGTTCACTTTCGTTGATATTATCCAGCGCGTGCTTGTGCTCGGCGATCAGGCCATTGCGCAAGGCATTAAAGGTTTCGGTCAGCTTCGGGTTTTTGCTATTTGCCAGTGAGCTTTGCTGGGCTTCATCAAATGCCTTGAGGAAGTTCAGGTAGTCAACGCGTGCCTGGCTGAACCCGCTGAGCTTGCCGCCTTGCTGTTCATGGGCGATGCCCTCATCCAGCAAGGCGAAATACTGCTCTTTTGAGGTTTTCAGTGCCTCGGAGTCCGGTTGCTCCTGCAGCATCAGGATCAACTGGTCACCCAAGGTCTGACGCAGCTTGAGGCCAAGGTCCAGCGTGATGAAGTTGCTGCGGATCAGCGACTCCTGGCTCTTGGCCATTTGCATGACACTGACCAGTCCCAGGACCAGTCCCAGCAGGGCGACGGTGATCAGCGCTGAGATACTCAGGAACAAACGAGTGCGCAGTTTCATCGCTAGCTTCATAGGGTACAGCTCACAGGTTGTACTGTTTACGTTTGCGGTACAGGGTCGACGCGTCGATACCGAGAGTGCGGGCCGCCTGGTCCAGCGTGTCACTGGTGGCGAGTACCGCGCCGATGTGGGCTTTTTCCAGCTCATCCAGACTCAGCGCTGCACCAATGCGCGGCGCATTGTTGGTGGGCTGCTCGGCCATCCCGAGGTGGCTGATTTCAACCTTTTCCTGGGGGCAGATGATGCTGGCTCGCTCCACAACGTTTCGCAGTTCTCGGATATTCCCCGGCCAGCGGTAATTGAGCAGTGCTTCGCGCGCTTCATCGCTGAAGCCGCGTGCCGGTCGGGCATATTCCTTGACGAAGCGCGCCAGGAAGCGGTCGGCCAAGGTCAGAATGTCTTCACTGCGCTCACGCAACGGTGGCAAGTGCAAGGTGATGACATTCAGGCGGTAGAGCAAGTCTTCACGGAAGCGGCCTTCGCGCACCATGTCTTCCAGGTTCAGGTTGGTCGCCGCGAGGATGCGTACATCAGCGCGTCGGGTGACCGGGTCGCCCACGCGTTCATATTCCTTGTCCTGAATAAAGCGCAGCAACTTTGGTTGCAAGGTGAGGGGAAAATCGCCGATCTCGTCGAGAAACAGCGTGCCGCCATCCGCCTGGTTGACTCGGCCCAAGGTGCTTTCGCTGGCGCCGGTGAAGGCGCCGCGACTGTGACCGAACAGTTCGCTTTCCATCAGCTCTGCCGTCAGTGACGGGCAGTTGATGGTCACGCAGGACTTCTTCGAGCGCTTGCTCCAGCCGTGAATGGCGCGCGCCAATTCACCCTTGCCCGTGCCTGACTCGCCGAGGATCAAGATGTTGGCGTCGGTGCCCGCGACTTGGCGCGCGGTTTCCAGCACTACCATCATGGCCGGGCTGTGGGAGTCGAGGCCGTCCTTGGGCTGGCGAACTTCGCCTTCCAGGGCTTCGAGGCGAGCGGAGAGTTGGCGCACTTCCAATTGCTTGGCGGTAGCGAGGCGCAGTTGATCTGGGCTGCATGGCTTGACCAGGTAGTCGGCGGCGCCAGCCTGGATCGCGTCGACTGCGGTATCCACGGCGGAGTGTGCGGTCACAATCACCACGCGCATCCACGGCGCCTGGATGCGCATCTGCGCCAACACGTCCAGGCCATTGTCCTCGCCCAGGCGCAGGTCCAGGAAGCACAGGTCAAACACCTGGCGCTGCATCAGTGCATCCGCCTGCGCGGCGCTGTTGGCGGTGGCTACGGTGTAGCCTTCATCTTCCAGGCAGTAACGGAAGGTGCGAAGGATCGCGGATTCGTCATCCACTAAAAGAATGCGGCCTTGAAGTTCCTTGGCTGATTCCATCTGTCCCGCGCTCCCCTTAACTATGAATGATGGTGTTTAGTCCCGGAATAATCGGGCAAGTTGCATGGTTTATTCTGATCGATAAAAGCCGTCTTCGCGCAGGTATCTGCACAACCTCCTACAAACGCGCGATTTGCTGGCCTTTTCATGCCTCGTAGCCACTTCGGCAATGCTATTTCTCTTTTCGATCCCCTGACCCGACCACTGACCATCGTGCATTTCGCACGGCCTGGATAGGGGCATCGTGCAGGATGCTGGGCTATCGATCCGGGATGTATTATTAACTCATTGATTTTATTGAGTTTTATTTTGTAAAAAAACTGGCACGCGCCCTGCAATATCCCTCTCAACAGTGTCATGACCGAATAATCAGAATGCGGGAGAAATGCAGCATGACTCGCCAAAGCCTCAGCCAATTGCGTGTATCGCCACTGCGCTTGCAGCAAGGTCTGTTTGCCAGCTTGGCCTTGATGGTCACGTTGATTGCGGGCCAGCAATTCCAGCATTGGCAGCAGAGTCAGCAGCAAACCCTGCAATTCGAACGTCCGGTGATGACCCAGCACCACTTCAGTTCCGTCAGCAGCGTGGCTGCCGACGTTACCGCCCCGCAATTGAAAGTGGCAGACCAGGATTCGACTCTTGGCGAGTTGCCTGCTCAAGAGCGTTGGGTGTTCTAGGCAACAAAAGGCAGCTTGCGTTGAGCGGCTGCACGGCACTACCGCTGTTACCCCTATAAAAGCGTAAGGAGAATCACCATGTTGAGTTGGGCAATCACATTTCTGATCATCGCCATTGTGGCTGCAGTCCTGGGCTTCGGTGGTATCGCGGGCACCGCCACGGGTATCGCAAAAATTCTGTTTGTGGTCTTCCTGGTGATGTTCATCGCTTCGTTCTTCTTTGGTCGTCGCGGCCGAGGCTGAATATGACCACTTTGTTTATCAAAGCCTGTGCTGCCGCCCTGATTCTGGGCGGTAGCGGCTTGGCGATGGCCGCCAATGACGGTCAGTCCCGGGCTAACGAATTGCTCAGTGCGGACAAGCAGTACCGCGAAACCTGGCAAAGCGTGGTGAAGAAGGAACAACGCCTGCCGGAATGGGTGATGAACCTGTCCGGTACGGCCGAACAAATGAATGCCGTGGAAGAAGATGGCGATAAGTACCTGGTCGGGCCACTCTGCGAGACTGCAGACACGTGCCTGAACAAGCGCCTGATCGTCGCCTTCAGCTACGACAAGGAAGACGCCTACGCCATGTTGGTGGAAGTCCCGGCCGGTTTGCCGGCAGACAAATCCCCAACGCGGCACGCCGATTACCGTTTTATCGGTAAGCCGAACGAAGGCATGAAACAACTGCTGATGGAACAGCTTAAGAAAGATCCGAATTGGTACTAGGTTCCGTCTGACGCATCTGTCGTTAACGGAGCCGGCGTCCATAGAAAGAAGCCCTTTGCTTCTTTCTGTCTGCACCACTCGCCAAGGGTGGTGCATGACCAGGGGGCCGGGTTGCTCTGATCGATTCGGATCGGCGTGACCTACGGGTACAGGGAGTGCCTGCGCAAGGGCCGGGTCAGGCGAAAAGCTGCGACGCAAGTTCACAAGTCCTCAAGCTTGCTGAACTTGCGGCGGGCTTATCGCGCATTAATCCTCTTGTATGTCGCCTATAGTCGCTATTTTCTATCTCGCCTCCTCCCAAGCGTTACTTGGTGTGTCGGTGCGACCTTCTATCTAGAAAATTATGCTCGCGCTATAGGACTCTTCGGACGCCAACCCCATCTAATTGCAGGCATTTTTGCCGGTGACTCACAGACGTCCAACCTCTCTGAGCGAGCCGCTCGTTGCCGGTTCACGGCATATTCACCGGACGGAATGGCGGAATCGAACTGACCGTTCAGACAACTATTTTCAAAAAAAGCCATGCCGATTCGGCATAGGGTAGGCGTTTACGGCATTAGACGTCGCCCCCTTGCATGGGAATAGTTGCGCCTTTTTTCGCCTGCCAGTAAGCCATTTCGGCCACGCTGCGGTGACCTTCTACGGAGGCAGATGCACACACTTTTTCGCTTCCGAGCGTTCCAGATGGCGCATGTGCCTTAAGTCCACTTGAAGTAAGGGTAATGACATGAAGAAGGCAAAGCTAAGCCTCGCCTGGCAGATCCTCATCGGTTTGGTGCTGGGGATCGCAATCGGTGCAGTGCTCAACCATTTCAGTGCTGAAAAAGCCTGGTGGATCAGCAATGTGTTGCAGCCGGCGGGCGATATCTTTATCCGCCTGATCAAGATGATCGTGATCCCGATTGTGATTTCCTCGCTGATCGTTGGCATCGCCGGCGTGGGTGACGCGAAGAAGCTCGGTCGCATCGGCGTCAAAACCATCCTTTACTTCGAAGTGGTCACCACCATCGCCATTGTGGTCGGTCTGTTGCTGGCCAACCTGTTCCACCCAGGCGCTGGCATCGACATGAGTACCCTGGGTACCGTCGATATCTCCAAGTACACCGCCACCGCTGCCGAAGTGCAGCATGAGCATGCGTTCATCGAGACCATCCTCAACCTGATTCCCTCGAACATCTTCGCTGCCGTCGCCCGTGGCGACATGCTGCCGATCATCTTCTTCTCGGTGCTGTTCGGCCTCGGCCTGTCGAGCCTCAAGCCGGAACTGCGTGAGCCTCTGGTCACTATGTTCCAGGGCGTTTCCGAGAGCATGTTCAAAGTCACCCACATGATCATGAAGTACGCCCCGATCGGCGTATTCGCGTTGATCGCGGTGACCGTCGCCAACTTCGGCTTCGCCTCGCTGCTGCCGCTGGCCAAGCTGGTGATTCTGGTTTACGTCGCCATCCTGTTCTTCGCCTTCGTGGTGCTGGGCCTGATCGCTCGCCTGTTCGGCTTCTCGGTGATCAAGCTGATGCGCATCTTCAAGGATGAGCTGGTGCTGGCCTACTCCACCGCCAGTTCCGAAACCGTGCTGCCGCGCGTCATCGAGAAGATGGAAGCCTACGGCGCGCCGAAGGCCATCTGCAGCTTCGTGGTACCGACCGGCTACTCGTTCAACCTCGACGGTTCGACCCTGTATCAGAGCATCGCGGCGATCTTCATCGCCCAGCTGTACGGCATTGACCTGTCGATCGGCCAGCAGCTGATGCTGGTGCTGACCCTGATGGTGACCTCCAAAGGCATCGCCGGCGTACCGGGTGTGTCCTTCGTCGTATTGCTGGCTACCCTGGGCAGCGTGGGCATTCCGCTGGAAGGCCTGGCGTTCATCGCCGGTGTCGACCGTGTGATGGACATGGCGCGTACCGCACTCAACGTGATCGGCAACGCCTTGGCCGTATTGGTCATCTCCCGTTGGGAAGGCATGTACGACGACGCCAAAGGCGAGCGCTACTGGAACTCCCTGCCGCACTGGCGCAGCAAACAGGCATCGCCAACCGCCCAAGCCACTCGCGGCTGATAGCCCGCGGCGTGAACACAAACCCCGGAAAATTCCGGGGTTTGTCGTTTCTGCCAGCCCCGCTATCATTCGCCCCATCTTTCGGGGGATTCAACAGATGCTCAATGGCCTGTGGCTTGGCTTCTTTGTCGTGGCAATGGTGTCAGCACTGGCGCAATGGCTGATTGGCGGTAATGCCGGGATTTTTGCGGCGATGGTGGAAAGCATTTTCGCCATGGCCAAATTGTCGGTGGAAGTCATGGTGCTGCTGTTCGGCACCCTGACCTTATGGCTGGGCTTTTTGCGCATCGCCGAAAAAGCCGGGATCGTCGACTGGTTGGCCAAGGCCCTTGGCCCGCTGTTTCGCCGCCTGATGCCGGAAGTGCCGGCCGGCCACCCCGCTATCGGCTTGATCACCCTCAACTTCGCCGCCAACGGCCTTGGGCTGGACAACGCTGCCACGCCGATTGGCCTGAAAGCCATGAAGGCGCTGCAGGAACTCAACCCGATCCCCAACACCGCCAGTAACGCGCAGATTCTGTTCCTGGTGCTTAACGCGTCGTCGCTGACGCTGTTGCCGGTGACCATCTTCATGTACCGCGCCCAGCAAGGCGCAGCGGACCCTACGCTGGTGTTTCTGCCGATCCTGCTGGCAACCAGTGCCTCGACCCTGGTCGGCCTATTGTCGGTGGCGGTGATGCAGCGCCTGCGGCTGTGGGATCCGGTGGTGCTGGCCTACCTGATTCCCGGCGCATTGATCCTCGGTGGCTTTATGGCGTTGCTGGCGACCTTGTCCGCCACGGCGCTGGCCGGTTTGTCATCGATCCTTGGCAACCTGACGCTGTTCGGGTTGATCATGCTGTTTTTGCTGATCGGTGCGCTGCGCAAGGTCAAGGTGTACGAGGCGTTCGTCGAAGGCGCCAAAGAGGGTTTCGACGTTGCCAAGAACCTGCTGCCGTATCTGGTGGCGATGCTGTGCGCGGTGGGCGTGTTACGCGCCTCGGGAGCCTTGGACTTTGGCCTTGAAGGCATTCGCCACCTGGTGGCCTGGACGGGTTTGGACACGCGTTTTGTCGACGCGTTGCCGACCGCCATGGTCAAGCCCTTCTCCGGCAGTGCCGCGCGGGCGCTGCTGATCGAGACCATGCAAACCAAGGGTGTGGACAGCTTCCCGGCGTTGGTGGCGGCGACGATTCAGGGCAGTACGGAAACCACCTTCTACGTGTTGGCGGTGTACTTCGGCTCGGTGGGGATCCAGCGGGCGCGGCATGCGGTGGGGTGTGCGTTGCTGGCGGAGTTTGCCGGTGTCGTGGCGGCGATTTCGGTGTGCTACTGGTTCTTCGGTTAAGGCTCACACCGCTTTCGCGAGCAAGCCCGCTCCCACATTTGACCGCGTTTATCCTGACGAAATGCGTTCGAATGTGGGAGCGGGCTTGCTCGCGAAGAGGCCGTCAGCGTTTCGCAGCAGCATTGCCCTGCGCCACCACCCAATCCACCACCTGCTTATTCAACTGATCCCCCGCCCGCCCAAACGCGGCCACCACCGCCGGCACCTGGGTGGCACCCACCGGCTGCTTCACCTCAAACCGCCGGCTGGCAATAATGCGCTGATCACTCCCCCGCACCAGCCTTGCGTCCAGGCGGACGACTACCTCTACAGCACTGCCGTGGTACTCGCTCTGAAACGCCTGCAATTGCCCGCCCAGCTCGTAATCGGCCTGCAAGTTGGTCTCGTCGGTACTCAACAGCGTCACCCGCCCATCGCGCTGGAAACCGTCCATGAACCGGTTGCGCAGCAACACCGGCGTCGGGTCGCTCCAGCGTGAGTTCGCATAGCTGCTGATCAGGTCGCCGTTGGGCACCACGGCAATGCGCGGGCTGTCGAGAAACTCGCTGCTCTGCGGCTTGCTCACGCGCAGCGACCAGCTCACCGGCGCGCCTTGGGTGGTCGTCTGGGCCGAAGCCAGGCGGTACACGTCCGAAGGGTCGGGCTTGGGCAGGATCGAGCAGGCGCTGACCAGCACCAGGGCCACAGGGGCGATCAGTTGATAAGCGCGCTTCATGGCGTGAACTCCTTATTCTTGTCGCTGCCCAGCAGGTAGCCGCTGGGGTTGGCTTCCAGGCGGCGGGAGATGGCGCGCAGCGAACCCAGGGTTTCGCGCAGTTCGCGCACGGCCGGCGCCAGTTCATTGAGGCCCTGCATGCCGCTGTTCACCGAGTCCTTGTTATTGGTCAGCAAGGTGTTGATGGTTGCGGTGCTTTGTTCAAGCGATCTCATTGCCTGCTCGGCGCTGCCGAAGGCTTGCTTGCCTTGATCGTTCAGCAGGCCGTTGGCGTTGCGCATCAGCACGGTGGTTTGCTCCAGGGCGGCCGTCGCCTGTTTGCTCACCTGCATCAGTTGCTGCATCACCAGCTTGATGTCACCGCGTTGCTCGGCGATGGCGCCAGTGGTTTGTTGCAGGTTGTCCAGGGTGTTGCTCAGGCGCTCGACGTTCTCCCGGGAGAACATGTGGTTGGCGTTGTGCAGCAGCAGGTTGATGCTGGTCATCAGGTCGTTGCTGTTATTGAGCAGGCGCGCGATCGGCGATGGCGAGGCGATGATTTCCGGCAGGTTGCCGTCCTTGCCCTTGAGTTCCGGGCTTTGCGGTGTGCCACCGCTTAGCTGGATGATCGAGGTGCCGGTGATGCCGGTCAGGGCCAGCTTGGCCTGTGTGTCTTCCTTGATCGGCGTCTGCCCGGCCAGGCGGATACGTGCCAGTACGCGGCGCGGGTCGTTGGGGTCCAGGCGCAGGCTGGTGACGTCGCCCACCTTGATCCCGCTGTACTGCACCGAGCTGCCTTGCGACAGGCCGCTGACCGCCTCGTTGAACACCACTTCATAATCCTGGAAGGCACTGTCGACGCTGGACTTGGCCAGCCACAGGCCAAACAGCATCGCGCCGACCACCACGATTACGCTGAACAGACCGATCATCACATGATGGGCTCGGGTTTCCATGTCATACCTCGTTGAGCGATTGAGCGGCATCCAATGCCGCGCGGCCGCGGGGGCCGTGGAAATATTCGTGAATCCAGGGGTCGTTCGTTTCCGAGACGACATCAATGGCATCGGCCACCAGCACTTTTTTCTGTGCCAGCACCGCCACACGGTCGGTGATGGTGTACAGCGTGTCGAGGTCGTGGGTGACCAGGAACACGCTCAGCCCCAGCGCATCGCGCAAGGTCAGGATCAGTTGGTCGAATTGCGCCGCGCCAATCGGGTCGAGGCCGGCGGTGGGTTCGTCGAGAAACAGGATGTCCGGGTCCAGCGCCAAGGCTCGGGCCAGAGCCGCACGCTTGATCATGCCGCCGGAGAGTGACGCCGGGTACTTGTCGGCCGCCGACAGCGGCAACCCCGCCAGGGCAAGCTTGACCGCGGCCAGGTGCTCGGCGTCGGCGCGGCTGAGGCCCGCGTGCTCGATCAGCGGCAGGGCGACGTTTTCGGTGACGGTCAGCGAGGAAAACAGCGCGCCCTTCTGAAACAGCACGCCAAAGCGTCGCTCCACCAGTGAGCGTTGCTGTTCCGGCAGGCTCGGCAGGTTCTTGCCGAACACCCGCACCTCGCCTTCGCTGGGGCGGCGCAGGCCGACGATGCTGCGCAGCAACACCGACTTGCCGCTGCCGGAGCCGCCCACCACCGCGAGGATCTCGCCCTCGTACAAATCCAGATTGAGGTTCTCGTGCACGCTCTGGCTGCCTAAGCGGTTGCACAGGCCGCGCACTTCGATCACCGCCTCGGTGGGCGCACGGTGTAGACGACTCACCAGCCCATCTCCATAAAGAACAGCGCGGCAACCGCGTCCAGCACGATCACCACAAAAATCGATTGCACCACGCTGGAGGTGGTGTGGGCGCCGACCGATTCGGCGCTGCCACTGACCTTGAAGCCTTCGAGGCAGCCAATCGCGGCGATCAGGAAGGCAAAGATCGGCGCTTTCACCATGCCCACCAGAAAATGTTGTACACCGATGTCCGATTGCAGCAGCGAGAGAAACATCGCCGGTGAAATATCCAGTGCCACCGCACACACCACGCCGCCGCCGACGATACCCGAGAGCATCGCCAGAAAGGTCAGCATCGGCAGCGACACCAGCAGCGCCATCACGCGCGGCAACACCAGCAGCTCCATCGGGTCCAGGCCCAGGGTGCGGATGGCGTCGATTTCTTCGTTGGCCTTCATCGAGCCGATTTGCGCGGTGAAGGCGCTGGCGGTGCGGCCGGCGATCAGGATTGCAGTGAGCAGCACGCCAAATTCACGCAGGAAAGAGAACGCCACCAAGTCCACGGTAAAAATGGTCGCGCCGAAACTCTTGAGCACCGTAGCGCCGAGAAATGCCACCACTGCCCCGACCAAGAAGGTCAGCAAGGCCACGATGGGGGCGGCGTCGAGGCCGGTCTGTTCGATATGCGCGACCATGGGCGTAATGCGCCAGCGCTTGGGGCGCAAGATGCCGCGGGCGAAGGTTTCCAGGATCAGGCCGATAAAGCCGAGCAGCTTCTTGCTGTCTTGCCACACGGTGTCCACCGCGCGGCCGATGCGCGCCAGCACCTGGATGCCGGCGGCCTCTTCCGGGGCTTTGTCCGGCACACAAAAATCATTCAGCGAGCGGTAGACGGTTTTCAGCAGCGCGCGGTCGGCGGCGGACAGGCTGCAATCGGTCTGTTCGGCCGATTGCTCGATACGGTGCGGCCCCAGCAGCTCTACCAGCAGCGACGCGCCCGCGGTATCCAGGGCGCCCAAGCCATTGAGGTCGATGCGTGCGCCGGCGTCGTATTGGCCGTCGAGTGTGTCCGACAGCTTCTTGAGATTTGCGTAGTGGGCAAGCGTCCAGTCCCCCGTAATCCTGAGTAACGGAGGAGCGGTAGTCGTGTCGAGATGGGCGGCGCCCGCCGTGGTACTGGTGGTCATAAGCTCCGAGCTTGTTTGGCTATCCAGAATTCCTACGTAATAGCACGATACGGCCTACTTTGGCGTGTCCGTTTGTGCTGTGTCAGTGACTTTGAATCGCAGCACGCCAATGACCTGGCCGTCCTCCGTCAGCACCCGCACTTGCCAGCGGCCTACCGCGTCGGCGGGGAAGTTCTGCTTGTGCGTCCAGGCGCGGTAGCCTTCGTCGCGCCCGCCGTGGATATCCAGGGCAATGCGGTCAACCTCTTTGCCGTTGAATTTCCACACATGGTAAATCCGCTCATCCAGCCCGCGCGGCGCGTTGATCGCGGTGTAGGCGTACAGCCCGCCACTGCGCAGTTGGGCGGCGGTGACTTCCTTGAGGTCATCTCCGGGCGTACGGTCCTGCAGTTGGGTGCTGATCGCCACTTCGGTCATCCACAGCGTGGCCGGCGGCACCCACGTGCGCAGGAACCAGCCGGCGCAGCCAATGGCGGCCGTCACCCCCAGCAGCATCGCCCAACCTTTGAAGCTGCGCAGCGGCAAGCTGACCGCCAGGCTCGGGATCGACAGCGCCATGGCCACACCCAGCGCCAATTTGTAACTTTCGGCGGTGGTCAGGTGCAGGATGATCGGCAGCGCGGTGAGCAGCGCGGCGAACAAGGTCAGTGTGTGCAGCGCCAGGAACAGCGAGCGTTTCGGCGCCAGCCATTTGTAGTACAGCGGGTCGGTGATCGACACCAGTGCCGCCGCGCCGAGCAGGCCGGTGAAAACCGACTGGCCGCTGTTCCAGGTGGTGGTGACGAAAAAGAAGGGCAACACAAAAAACAGACTTTCCTGGTGGATCATCTGGGTGGCGTAGCGCAGCAGGGGTTCGGGGATTTCGCGTTTGAAGACCTTGGCGAACAGCTGGGTGAAGCTGTTTTCCAGCATCAGCCACAGCCAGCTCACCAGCATGATCACGGCGATCCAGCTGGCCATGCCCTGCTGGCGATCCACCAGCATGAAGCTGCACACACCCGAGATAAAGCCGCCGAGTGCGATGACCCCAGGGTAGCGCTTGATCAGGACGAGAATGCGCTGGATAAGGGGCGGCAGCTTTGGCATGAGCGATCCACAATGTGTGTAGGAAAAAACCCGGACAGAATAACGTCTTAGTCCAGTGTTCGGTGCCTCATTACGCGATCCGTTTGCGATAAAGCCGCAGGCCGCCCAACACAATGGCGATCAGCCCGAGCACGCCCGCGCCGATCCAGGTCAGGCTGTCGTAGCTCAACAGCGGTTTTTCGATACGCCAATAGCCCGCCTGGTCAAACACTTGGCGCATGGCCTGGTTGGCCTGTTTCAGGTTGACGGCCTTGATGCGTTTGACCGGGTCGCTGAAGTGGCCGTCGGCGTAGTCGCCGGATGCACTCCAGTAGTAATCGGCCAGCGCACTGTTGCCCTGCACGGCCCACGCCTGGCGCGCGATGGCAGCTTGCTGCAGGCGGGCGAAGGTGGCTGCGTCGAGGCCGTCCTTGAGCAGTTGCGCCCTGAGCGCTTGCAGCACCTGTTCGGCTTGCGGCAGGTTTTCACGCTCAAGGTCGGCATTCAGGCTCAGGAAACCGACACCGCCGAGCACTTCACGCTCGCTCCACGGGCCGTAGGACAAACCGTGCTTGAGGCGCAGTTGGCGGTACAGCGCCCAGTCGAGGTAGTCCTTGAGCAGGTCGTAGGTTTCATCATGCTGGTCGTCCAGTACCGGTTCCGGGAACAGCCAGTGCAGTTTGGCGCTGTCACCGATCCAGCCGTGGATCAGGTCGCGATGGCTGGCGGCGGCGTGCTGGATTTCCGGAAGCGGCAAATGCTCGCTCGGCTCGATGGGATCAAGTTGGCCGTAGGTGCGTTCCAGGTAGGCCGGCAGCAGTTTGTCGAGGTCGCCGACGATGATCAGGGTCATGTTGTTGGGCGCGTACCAGTTTTTGCGCAGCGCTTGCAATTGATCGCGGGTCAAGTGGTCGACCTCGGCGCGTTCAGCGCACTTGAGCCCCAGCTCAACGGCCAATTGGTTGCTGGCGGTGTGGCCAAGGTCCTGGCGGTCGAGCAGGCGTTGCAGGTGCGAGTAATGCCCGCCGTCTTCGCGTTCGACCACGCGCTTGGCCGCAGAGATGTTGGCGTCGGTCAGTTCTGTGCGAGTGATGATGGCCAACAGCAAATCCAGCACTTTGCGCTGGTTTTGCGCGGGCGCTTCAATCACGAAAGTGGTGTCGGCGTTACTGGTGTAGGCGTTCCAGTCGCCGCCCAAGGCCTGCATGCGCTCTTCGAGGTCGCCTTCGCCGCCGCCGTCGATGCCACTGAACAACAAGTGTTCGAGCAGGTGCGGCAGCTCTTTTTCTTCACAAGGGAAGTCATCCAGGCCTACGCCTACCACCAGGCGGATAGCTACGTGCCCGCGCTCGGTGCCCGGTTTGAGCAGCAGCTGCAGGCCGTTGGGCAAGGTGTAGCCCTCGACTTGCAGGCGGTCAAAGGCAAAGGTATGTGCCGAGCCCATGAGCAGGCAGGCGAATAGCAGGCGACGCATAACAGCTTCCTGGCGAGTGAGGTCCACTGTTAACTGACTTCACTCACCGTCGTACGTTCAGGGTGAATGGGTGATGTCGGCGATATCTTCGGCCGAGAGTGCGCCGGTGTCGGACGTTTCGAGCACAACGTAGGCGCTGCTGCAGAACAGTGAGTTGAGGCGTTTCATGTCGGCAATCAGCTCCAGGTGCAGGGAACTGGTTTCCAGGCTCTGTACGATCTTGCGTTGCAGACGGCTGACGTGGGCGTGAGCCAGGCGGCGTTCCTGAGCGCGGAAGCGGCGCTTCTCGCGCAGCAGTTGGCGGGCGCTTTCCGGGTCGGCACTGAGGAACACCGACAGGCCCAGACGCAGGTTGGCAATCAGCTGGGTGTGCAGGCCGGCCAACTCCTCCAGGCCTACTTCGGAGAACTGCCGGCGTTGCGAGGTTTTCTGCTGCTGGACTTTGCGCAGCATGCGCTCGATCAGGTCGCCAGCCAGTTTCAGGTTGATCGACAGCTCGATGATCTCGGCCCAACGACGGCTGTCCTGTTCGCTGAGGTCTTCACGCGGCATTTGCGCCAGGTAAAGCTTGATCGCGCTGTACAGGGCTTCAACGTCGTCACTGAGGCTGCGCATTTCCTGAGTGATGGCGGTTTGCTTGCCGCGCAACACTTCGAGCATTGCGGTGAGCATGTTGTCGATCAGGTCGCCCAGGCGCAGGGTTTCGCGCGCGGCGTTGGCCAATGCCAGGCTTGGGGTGTCGAGCGCGGCAAGGTCGAGGTGGCGCGGTTTGGCTTTGCCGTTGGTCTCGGCTTGTTCCGGCAGCAACCAGGCGCACAGGCGCGCCATTGGGCCGATCGTCGGCAGCAGGATGAGGCAGCGGCTGACGTTGTAGAGCAGGTGGAAGGTAATGACCATGCCTTGGGCGCTGTAGTCCAGGCCGTCCATCCAGCCTACGAGCGGGTCGAGCACCGGGATGATCAGCAGTAAGCCGATCAGTTTGTACAGCAGGCTGCCCAGTGCCACTTGCCGACCGGCCGCGTTCTGCATGCTGGTGCTGAGAAACGCCAGCACGCCACTGCCGATGTTGGCGCCTATCACCAAGCCGATGGCCACGTGCAGGCCGATCACGCCCGCCCCGGCCAGGGTTGCCGTGAGCAGTACGGCAGCCAGGCTGGAGTAGGAAATCATCGCGAACAATGCACCGACCAAGGCATCCAGCAGGATGTCGCCGGTCAGCGAGGCGAACAGCACTTTGACGCCTTGGGCGTGGGTGATGGGCCCAGCGGCTTCGACAATCAGCTGCAGTGCCAGAATGATCAGGCCCAGGCCGATGCCGACGCGGCCCATCTGCCCTGCTCGCGTCTGTTTGCGCGACAGGAAGAAAATCACCCCGAGAAAAATCAGCAGCGGCGACAGCCAGGACAAGTCAAAGGTCAGCACGCGCGCCATCAACGCTGTACCGACGTCGGCACCGAGCATGGTCGCCAAGGCAGGCGTGAGCCCCATCAGGCCCTGGCCGACAAAGGATGTCACCAGCATCGCCGTGGCGTTACTGCTTTGCACCATGGCCGTCACCAGGATACCGGCGACAAACGCCAGCCAGCGCTTGGACATGTTCTGCCCGATGACTTGGCGCAAGTTGGAGCCGTAGACCCGCAAGATGCCGGTACGGACGATATGCGTGCCCCAGATAAGCAGGGTCACGGCGGAAAGCAGATTGAGCAAGGTCAGCATGCTCGGCCCCCCGTGTGGGTTAGCTCAAAAAGAGCAAATAAGAATTGCCGCGTGCCGCTCTACGTCTTGTACTTAAGCTGTAGTTGGCGAATGGGCTGCGCGCCAGCATCGCATAGCTAAAGTCGTGTTTGAAATAAAACTGTCATGAAATCAGTTTTTTGCAGATGAAAAAAAGGGGCTCGAAAGCCCCTTTTCAGCAGCGGGTCGGTGTTATTGACCCGGAATATCCTTGCGCAGTTTCACTGGATCCTGCTGTTTCTTCTTTTTCGCGATAGCGGTGCGCATCTTGATATTGATCGCTTCCACCGCCAGCGAGAACGCCATGGCGAAGTAGACGTAGCCTTTTGGCACGTGCACGTCGAAGGATTCGGCAATCAGCACCGTACCCACCACCAGCAGGAACGACAGCGCGAGCATCTTCAGCGACGGGTGCTTGTCGATGAACTCGCTGATGGTGCCGGCAGCCAGCATCATCACCAGAACGGCCACCACGATCGCCGCCACCATCACCGGCACGTGAGAAACCATGCCGACCGCAGTGATCACCGAGTCCAGCGAGAACACGATGTCGATGATGGCGATCTGAATGATGGTGTAGATGAACTTGCCGCCGGCGCCTTTCGGCTCATCGTGGGTTTCGTCTTCGCCTTCCAGCGCGTGGTACATCTCCTGGGAGCTTTTCCACAGCAGGAACAGGCCACCGAAGAACAGGATCAGGTCGCGGCCGGAAATGCCTTGGCCGAAGACCACGAACAGGTCGGCGGTCAGTTGCATGACCCAGGTGATCGACAGCAGCAACAGGATTCGCGTGACCATGGCCAGGGCCAGGCCGAAGATCCGGGTGCGCGCCTGCATATGCTTGGGCATGCGGCTGACCAGGATCGAAATCATGATGATGTTATCGATGCCCAGGACGATCTCGAGGGCCGTCAGGGTGAAGAAGGCAATCCAGATTTCCGGATTGGTCAGCCATTCCATGTGTATTCCTTTGAGCAAATGTTAAACCGCGCAAGCTGCAGCGCCGCGCGGGTGAGTGGGTACGATTATAGAGTGCTGAACAGCGGAAAAATCCCCATCAGCAAAGCGGCGAACATTATGCACAGGCACACCAGCACTGCCCACTTGAGGGTAAAGCGTTGGTGATCGCCAAATTCGATACCGGCCAGGGCTACCAGCAGGTAGGTCGAAGGGACCAGCGGGCTGAGCAAATGCACGGGTTGGCCGACGATAGACGCGCGGGCCATCTCCACGGCGGTGATGCCATAGTGGCTGGCGGCTTCGGCGAGTACCGGCAGTACGCCGTAGTAAAACGCGTCGTTGGACATGAAGAAAGTAAACGGCATGCTCACCAGCGCGGTGATCACCGCCAGGTAAGGGCCCATGGCTTCAGGGATGACCGCCAGCAGGCTTTTGGACATGGCGTCGACCATGCCGGTGCCCGACAGGATGCCGGTGAAAATACCGGCGGCGAAGATCAGCCCCACCACCGCCAGTACGCTGCCTGCGTGGGCAGCGACGCGGTCTTTCTGTTGTTGCAGGCACGGGTAGTTGACGATCATCGCGATGCTGAACGCCACCATGAACAGCACTGGCAGCGGCAACAAGCCGGCGATCAGGGTGCACATCAGGGCAAAGGTCAGGGCGCCGTTGAACCAGATCAGCTTCGGACGACGAGCATCCGGGAACTGCGACACGCTGATCTCGCTGTGGTCGATCTCGTCACCCTGCAGGTGCAGTTCGCCCAGGCGCGCGCGTTCGCGTTTGCCGTACATATAAGCAATCGCCAGGATTGCTACGACGCCGGCGGCCATGGCCGGGATCATCGGTACGAAAATATCCGAAGGGTCTACGTGCAGCGCACTGGCGGCGCGGGCGGTCGGGCCGCCCCATGGCGTCATGTTCATTACGCCACCGGCGAGGATGATCAGGCCGGCCATGATCCGTGGGCTCATGCCGATGCGCTGGTACAGCGGCAGCATGGCGGCGACGCAGATCATGTAGGTGGTAGCGCCGTCACCGTCGAGAGACACCACCAGTGCCAGCACGGCGGTACCGACCGACACTTTCAGCGGGTCGCCCTTGACCATCTTGAGGATCTTGCGCACGGCCGGGTCGAACAGGCCGGAGTCGATCATCAGGGCAAAGTAGAGAATGGCGAACATCAGCATCACGCCGGTCGGCGCAAGCTTGGTGATGCCCGCAAGCATCATCGGCCCGATCTCGGGTGCAAAGCCACCAAACAGGGCGAACAGGATGGGCACGATGATCAAGGCAATCAGCGCGGAAAGGCGCTTGGTCATGATCAGGAACATGAACGTGATGACCATGGCAAAGCCAAGGAAAGTCAGCATAGAAATACTCCAGGCGTAGCGCGGCTAGGGAATGGCGAACCGGTTTGGGGTCAGCGCAGTACGAAAGGCACGTGGCGTACGGGTGGAGTTGGAGCGAAAGGGCAAGGACGAGCGGACATCGGGAATCACCATTGTTGTTGTTAACAGCCGGTCTGTTGCCGACAGTGGGGGCGATCCTAGACGTGGAAGCTTTCAGCCAGCTTTCGCTGTGTAATCAGGTGATGAGAGGTTTTTCTGTTTCTTCTGTAGGGCGAGTCAGCTTGTGTGGGGCGAATTATGGAAGCTCAAGGCCGCCCGCCGCTTTGTGCAGCGCCCGCAGGTGCTCGCCCACCTGTTTGAGATTGGCTTCACACGCGGCAATTTCGGCGGCGCGGGAAGGCTCGAGCAGCACCCTCACCTCTTTGTCCAGATCGCCGGTCAAGGATTGCAGCTGCTTCTGGCGCTCGGCGCTTTCCGATTCCAGGCGTTTGGATTCCGAAGGTTGCGGTAGGCCGTAGCCACTACTGCCCAGTAGTTCCGCCGGGCGGCTGAGGAAACCGCTGTTGGCGAGGATCTGTTGCAGTGTGTTGTTGGCTTTTTCCATGCCGCCGTTTTTCAGCTCGCGGGCACCGAGGTAGCGTTGTTTGACTTCATCCTGGGCCAGCATCAGCTGTTTGCGATAGCTGGCCTGTTCCAGCAGCAACAGCGCGGCGCTGGTGCGCAGGTCGGCCTGGCTGAACCATTGGCGGCGTTCTTGTGCGCTGAGCGACAGCCAGTCTTCGACCTCGGTCTGCTTGATCGGCAAGTGTTTGCGCAGGACATCGAACATCGCCTGGTAACGCTCGCGGAACGAGTCGAAGTGATAACCCCGGCGCAATGCCTCGCGTTTATCCTCGAGGACGCTGGTGTCGGCCAGGCCGCGTGCACTGAGCACTTCCAGCAGACCGTTGGGGGTGATGTTGTCCAGCCCGGTCAGCTGTGGGTTGGCGCTGCCACTGCGCAGGAGTTTCAGGCTTTCGACCGCGCAGTTGTTGGAGATGAAGAAGTAGTTGCCGTCGTAGCTCCAATGCATTTCGGCGGCATGCTCGACGGTGTCGTTGATCTCTTGGCGGGTGAGTTTCAGCGGTACGGAGGCCAGCCCGCGCAGCTCGGTCTTGGTGTATTCGTCGATGACTTGGGCCAGTGGCAGCACGAACAGGCGTGACGGGTATTTGCCCACCAGGCCATCCCAGCTCGACAGCTGTACGTCACCGACAAAGGCGCGGTAGGACAGGACCAGGTGTTGGTCCAGGTCCAGGCGGCAATCCGGGCCGCGCGGGCGACCGGGCGCGCAGATCACCAGGCGCAACATGCTATGGCCCCAGCGGCTGACCAGGTTCTGGTTGGCTTCGGCCAGCAGGTAGTCGATTTCGTACACGCGCTCCGGATCAATCTGGCCCAGAGGCGTCTTGGCGAAATCGTTGCCTGCGTTCAGGAATGCGTAGGTTTTGGCGCAGGTGTCTTGTTCGGGCGGCGCCCAGCCGAAGTGTTCCTTGTAGTAGCGAAACAGCGCGGGGCGGCGGCAGGCGTAGCTCGGGTCGAGGAGGAAGTACTCCATGTTGACTGCCACGAACTCCAGCGGGCTGGTGGTTTCGTAGATGTCCGGGCTACGGGCAACCTGGTGGTTGTGTTGTTCACGTTCGCCGCGACGGCCCACGTATTGCGGCCAGCCGGCGAGGTCCAGCAGGCGCG
Organism: Pseudomonas sp. RGB; assembly: GCF_007713445.1. Lineage (NCBI taxonomy): Bacteria > Pseudomonadati > Pseudomonadota > Gammaproteobacteria > Pseudomonadales > Pseudomonadaceae > Pseudomonas > Pseudomonas sp. RGB. The sequence goes on from NZ_VMSH01000001.1 coordinate 755,459, forward strand.
GGTCGTCACTCAAGGTAAAGCGGCGATCATTCTGGCCACGGCATTGATCGGGCAGGCCGATCAGGCCGGTGATGTTGTTTTGGCGGCTGCAGCGCTGGATGAGCGTGCGGTCGTCTTTGGACCACAGGCGCGCACGGTCATAGATGTGGGTCAGCTCATGCAGCACGGTGGCGAGCATTTCGCGGCGCACAGTGCCGTGTGGGCGATTGGTTTTTTGGGTGGCGGCGCTGCCGTCGGTCAGGCTGGCGAGCAGGTTCTGATTCAGATCAAGCTTAGACACCAGTGAGGCCTGACCATAGGCGTTTTCAGGCATTTTGTCGGTCCAGCCGACATCGATACGTCGGTCCAGTTGCTCGACAAAGCGCGGCGGCAAAGCGCGCATCGCTTCATCAAGCAATGCCTGGCTGGCCTGCTGTTCTGCCGGGCTCAAGCCATCGGTCTTGAGCCGCAGTTGCAGGCTGGCCTGGGCTGCGCCTGCACAGAGCAGAACAGTCCCGGCCAATAGCCAGGCGACCAGGCGCCTCACAGAGCGAGGATGGCTTCGGCGAGCGTCTGGTCACTGGCATCGCGAGCTTCCGGCACGCGGGTTCGCAGGGTGTCGAAGGCGGCTTCCAATTGGGCGCCACGGATCTCGCCATTGGTGGCGACGAAACTGGCGGCATCGTCGTGGGCTTCGCGCACAACTTTGGAGTCGCGTATGGAGGTGGTGGTGTCCGAGGTGAAGTCAATCGTGCGGGCCGAGGCACGTACGACGATGTTACTGGTGGCCTTCAAGGTTTGCGCGTGGGCAACATCGGCCAACAACAGCAGGCCGAGAGCGGCGGCGATCAGCGGGCTACGCATGAAATAACTCCAAAATACAAAGATGATTATTGGACGAGAATTGCTTGCGCCAGTTCAAGGTCGCTTGCATGAAGTTTTGGCTGGGTGCGGCGCAGATAATCCAGCGCGGATTCCAGACGAGCGCCCCGCCATTGGCCGTCAGTGGCGATAAAAGCGGCAGCGTCATCCTGGGCGGCCATTACCAACTTTCTGTCAAAGGGCGCTGACGTCACCTTGCTGGTGGCGTACGCACTGATGACGGTGCTCTGGGTGGACACATCAAAGGCCGAAGCCAAGGGTGACCAGCAGACGGAAAATAATACGGGAACGATCAACAGGCGGTATGAAAAAACCATAAGACTCGACAACTGAAAGCGAGCGCCAAGGCTAGCGCAACGCCCGGGCGAGAGCCAGCGCTGACACATGAGGTAGCAGCTGGCGCCCTTCTCTGTCGATCTGCGTCAGATAGCCAGGATCGCTTGAGCGAGCTGCGTGTCACTCGCCGCATTCAGTTGGGGGGCCTGTTGGCGGATCTGGGCCAAGGCGCTTTCCAGCTTCACGCCACGGATGGCGCCTTCGCTGGCCACAAAGCTGGCGGCGTCATCGCGAGCGGCCTGGACGACCTTGTTGTCACGCAGGGAGGACGTGGCATCCGAGCTGGCATCGGAGGTGGCTTTCAGCGCGCCGACGATCGAATCGGTGGTCACGATAAGGCTGCTTGCGTTGGCATTGGCAGCCACGGCCAACAGGGCTGCAGCACTCAGCAGGCGAAGACGGGACATGGAATGACTCCTGTAGATGAACAAATAAAGCGGCGCAAAGCGGCCACTGTGAAACCGACGTTGTTGCAATTGAGCATCAGACGTCGGTTCTACAAGGTTCGCCACGTGATGACGCGATCTTAAGCTGCCGTTTATCTATTCGGAAAGCCCCACCGTTTTAGTCGCGCCAGAACGGTTTGGACAGCTCGGCGATTCGGTCGCCCTGGCTGATGCCAGCGTCGGACAGCTCGCGAGCGTCGAGTTGTGCCAGTTGTTGGCGCTCATGGGCCTGTTTCGCCCATCGAGCCAGGGCACTGGCGGTGCGAATAATCAGTTGTTTACTGGACGAGGCTCGCATGGGGATGGCCTTTCATGAGGTAGTGGAACTCCATGTTGGGCGTGTCTCTGACACCAATACAGATACACCAATTCTAAATTGTACTGATTAACTGTAGTGTTTTTTAAACTGTACTGGTTACAAAGCAGCTCATCTGTTTGCGATCTAAAAAGCTGAATCCCAGAAACAGCAAAGCCCGCCTCCGGTTACCCGGGGCGGGCTTTGCTTTGACAAATCTGGATGCTGGCGGTGGACCCGGCGGGTCAGGGCCAGCGGGCGCCAATTAGCGCCAGAACGGCTTGCTCAGCTCTTCGTAGCGTTGAGCTTCGCTGATACCGGCGTCAGCCAGCAGACGCGAATCCAGACGAGCCAGTTGATGACGGCTGGAGATGCGGCGCTGCCACAACATCAGGTTGGCGAGAACGCGCAAAGGCAGGGAAGCCTGGGTGTTTACAGCTTTTTCTTCGAAGAACAGATCGGAACTGAGTGTACGTTCCATGATGACATCCTTCCGCTTGTGGCGGGATTAGGTAGTGGTTTAACTGATGCCAATGATCCTCTTCCGACGCAAGACTCTGTAGATACAGTTCACCTGTATTGTGAAGGGCCAGTTAACTGTTTATACCCGCTGTACTGTACGGAAATGGGGCAACTGTACCTGTCTGCACTTAAACAGTGCGAAATTGGCAATTTCGATGATGTATGTAGGAATATACGGCGGGAAATGACCGGTACAGCAGTACAGTTTTTTGCAGATCTGATTCTGATGCATTCGAGCTGATGCAACTGTATGAGCATCAGCTCGAATCTGTATCAATCACGCCTTGAGCATGTGCCCGGTTTCTTCCAGGTTAATGTGCCAACTCAGTGCCTCGCGCAGGATATGCGGGGTATGCCCGCCGATAGCACAGGCAGCATTGAAGTAGCTGTTCAGCGCATCGCGGTAGGCCGGATGCACACAGTTGTCGATGATCACCCTAGCCCGTTCCCGTGGCGCCAGACCGCGCAAGTCGGCAAGGCCCACTTCGGTGACCAGAATGTCGACATCATGCTCAGTGTGGTCCACATGGCTGACCATCGGCACGACGCTGGAAATGGCGCCGCCCTTGGCGATCGACTTGGTCACGAAGATGGCCAGGTGCGCATTGCGCGCGAAGTCCCCGGAGCCGCCAATACCGTTCATCATCCGCGTGCCACACACATGGGTGGAATTGACGTTGCCGTAGATGTCGAATTCCAGCGCGGTATTGATGCCGATAATACCCAGGCGCCGCACCACCTCAGGGTGGTTGGAGATTTCCTGTGGGCGCAGCACCAGCTTGTCCTTGTAGTGCTCCAGGTTGCCGAACACGTCGGCGTTGCGCCGTTCCGACAAGGTAATCGAGCTGCCGGAGGCGAAACTCAGCTTGCCCGCATCGATCAGGTCGAAGGTCGAATCCTGCAGGACTTCCGAATACATCGTCAGGTCTTCGAACGGCGATTCGATCAAACCGCACATCACGGCGTTGGCGATGTTGCCAATCCCGGCCTGCAGCGGGCCGAGCTTGTTGGTCATGCGACCGGCGTCCACTTCCTGCTTGAGGAAATTGATCAGGTGATTGGCGATGCCTTGGGTATCGGCGTCCGGCGGCGTCACAGTGGATGCGGAATCAGACTGGTTGGTGATTACGATGGCGACAATCTTTTCCGGCGGGATCGGAATTGCGGTGCTACCGATGCGGTCGTCGACCTTGACCAGCGGGATCGGCGTGCGCGTCGGCCGGTAGGTGGGAATATAGATGTCGTGCAACCCTTCCAGGTTCGGGTTGTGCGCCAGGTTGATCTCAACGATCACGTGCTTGGCGAAAATCGCAAAGCTGGCCGAGTTACCCACAGAGGTGGTCGGCACAATATGGCCTTGCTCGGTGATCGCGACGGCTTCGATCACGGCAATATCCGGCAGCTTGAGCTGGTTGTTGCGCAGTTGTTCGACGGTTTCGGACAAATGCTGGTCGATGAACATCACCTCACCGGCGTTAATCGCCTTGCGCAGGGTGCTGTCGACCTGAAATGGCATGCGTCGGGACAGCACACCGGCTTCTGTCAGTTGCTTGTCCAGGTCATTGCCCAGGCTGGCGCCGGTCATCAAGGTGATTTTCAGCGGCGAAGTCTTGGCGCGTTCGGCCAGGGCGTGAGGGACGGCCTTGGCTTCACCGGCGCGGGTGAAGCCGCTCATGCCGACGGTCATGCCGTCCTCGATCAGTGCGGCGGCGTCTGCCGCGCTCATGACCTTGTTCAACAACGAAGGCAAGCGGATACGATCACGGTACATGAATTCTTATCTCAGGCTACGGAAGCAAGGTGGGCAGTGTAGTGATTTCAAAAAATTTCGGCCCGCTACCATGGTCGAATGCCAGGCGGCGATTTAGAGCCTTTGGTCGGTTTTAATCCAGCAATAAAAAACCCCAGCCTACTGCGGGCCAGGGTTTCGGGTATTGCGCTGGCGCAGTGTTATTCGACGGCTTTGACCATGTCTTCGATGACCTTCTTGGCGTCACCGAAAACCATCATGGTCTTGTCCAGATAGAACAACTCGTTGTCCAGGCCCGCATAGCCGCTGGCCATCGAGCGCTTGTTGACGATGATGGTCTTGGCCTTGAACGCCTCAAGGATCGGCATGCCGGCGATCGGCGAATTAGGGTCGTTCTTGGCGGCCGGGTTGACCACGTCGTTCGCGCCCAGCACCAGCACCACGTCGGCCTGGCCGAACTCGGAGTTGATGTCTTCCATCTCGAACACCTGGTCATAAGGCACTTCGGCCTCGGCCAGCAGCACGTTCATATGGCCAGGCATACGGCCCGCCACCGGGTGGATCGCATACTTCACGGTCACGCCGCGGTGGGTCAGCTTCTCGGTCAGCTCTTTAAGCGCATGTTGCGCACGTGCCACCGCCAAGCCATAGCCCGGCACGATGATTACGGTGTCGGCGTTGGTCAGCAGGAAAGTGGCGTCGTCGGCAGAGCCGGATTTGACCGGGCGCGCTTCTTTCGAGCCCGCAGGGCCCGCCGCATCGGCTGTGTTGCCAAAGCCGCCGAGCAGTACATTAAAGAACGAGCGATTCATCGCCTTGCACATGATGTACGACAGGATCGCGCCGCTGGAACCCACCAGCGAGCCGGCGATGATCAGCATCGAGTTGTTCAGCGAGAAGCCGATACCCGCCGCTGCCCAGCCGGAGTAGCTGTTGAGCATCGACACGACGACCGGCATGTCGGCGCCGCCAATCGGGATGATGATCAGCACGCCAAGCACGAACGCCAGGGCCAGCATCAATGCGAAGGCGCTGAGGTTGCCAGTGAACATGAACGCCAGGCCCAGACCCAGGGTTGCAAGGCCCAGCACCAGGTTCAGCTTGTGCTGGCCGCCGAACTGTACCGGTGCGCCCTGAAACAGGCGGAACTTGTACTTGCCCGACAGCTTGCCGAACGCGATCACCGAACCGGAGAAGGTGATGGCACCGATGGCCGCGCCGAGGAACAGTTCCAGGCGGTTACCGGCAGGGATCGAGTCGCCCAAGTGTTTGACGATGCCCAGGGATTGCGGCTCGACCACGGCGGCAATGGCGATAAACACCGCGGCCAGGCCGATCATGCTGTGCATGAATGCCACCAGCTCAGGCATCTTGGTCATTTCTACGCGCTTGGCCATGATTGAACCGGCGGTGCCGCCGATCAACAGGCCGACAATCACGTAACCAATGCCAGCAGTGGCCAGCTCAGCGCCCAGCTTATAGATCAGGCCCACGGTGGTAAGCACCGCCAGCGCCATGCCGAGCATGCCGAACAGGTTGCCGCGTCGCGACGTGGTGGGGTGTGACAAGCCTTTGAGGGCCTGGATAAAGCAGATCGACGCGATCAGGTAGAGCGTCGTTACAAGATTCATGCTCATTACTTTGGCGCCTCTTCTTTTACTTTCGGGGCTTTTTTCTTGAACATCTCGAGCATCCTGCGCGTTACCAGGAAGCCGCCGAACACGTTGACTGCCGCCAGAGCCACGGCCAGAGTGCCCATGGTCTTGCCCAAGGGGGTAACGGTAAGGGCCGCCGCCAGCATGGCGCCGACGATCACAATCGCCGAGATCGCGTTGGTCACGGCCATCAATGGCGTGTGCAGCGCGGGTGTGACGTTCCAAACCACGTGGTAACCGACGTAAATCGCCAGCACAAAGATGATCAGGTTGTAGATACCGGGGGAGATAAGCTCTTCCATCGTCTGAATCCCTGCTTAGGCGTTTTTACGGATGACTTGGCCGTCGCGGCACATCAGGCACGCGGCGACGATGTCGTCTTCGAGGTTGATTTCAAACTGCCCTTCCTTGGTGAAGACCAGCTTCAGGAAGTCCAGCAGGTTGCGCGCATACAGAGCAGAAGCATCAGCAGCGACTGCGCCGGCCAGGTTGGTCGGGCCGCAGATGGTCACGCCGTTTTCCACGATCACCTGATCGGCGACCGTCAGCGGGCAGTTACCGCCCTGGGCGGCGGCGAGGTCGATGACCACAGAGCCGGGTTTCATTTGTGCGACGGTTTCAGCACTCAACAGCGTCGGTGCCTTGCGGCCCGGGATCAGCGCGGTGGTGATAACAATGTCGGCTTGCTTGGCGCGTTCGTGTACGGCCAGGGCCTGGCGTTGCATCCAGCTGGAAGGCATGGGGCGCGCATAACCGCCGACGCCGACGGCGCATTCGCGTTCTTCGTCGGTTTCGTAGGGCACGTCGACGAACTTGGCACCCAGGGATTCGATCTGCTCTTTTACTGCCGGGCGCACGTCGGACGCTTCGATCACTGCACCCAGGCGTTTCGCCGTGGCAATGGCCTGCAAGCCTGCAACGCCGGCGCCGAGGATCAGCACGCGCGCGGCTTTGACGGTGCCGGCGGCAGTCATCAGCATTGGCATGAAGCGTGGGTAGTGATGGGCTGCCAGCAATACCGCTTTATAGCCGGCGATGTTCGCTTGCGATGACAGCACGTCAAGGCTCTGGGCCCGCGAGGTGCGCGGTGCAGCTTCAAGGGCGAAGGCCGTAATGCCGCGCTCGGCAAGCTTGGCGATGGTTTCGTTGCTGAACGGGTTGAGCATGCCCACCAACACGGTGCCGCTTTTGATCAGCGCCAGTTCGCTGTCGCTGGGGGCAACCACCTTGAGAATCAGCTCGGCACCCAACGCATCCTCGGCACTGCCAATGGTTGCGCCTGCGGTTTCATAGGCGCTGTCCACGACACTGGCTTTAATGCCTGCACCGCTTTGAACAGTGACCTTATGGCCCTGGCCGATCAGCTTCTTGATGGTTTCCGGGGTGGCAGCCACCCGCGTTTCACCGGTCTGGGTTTCGAGAGGAACACCAATGTGCACGTCAAATCTCCTGCATGATCTTTTTGCTTTTGATCTTTTTGTAAAAAGGCCAGTGCACCGCGAGTGGCGCAACTGGGGCGGCCGATCAGCACGATCCCGCCGAAATGACAGCGGGGCGCGGCATTTTGCAGGCGAACTTTACGGCCATCAAGGGATTATGACGGGTGACGAAAAATTAACTACAAGTCACCCTGTGACTGATTGTCGCAATGCACCCTAATAACCGTTTTAAATACAGGTGTTTAGAGGGGTTCAGGCTTTTTTGAGGCTTTTTCCAATCGTCGCTGTGAATGGGCGGGCATTGGCCGCATATGGTCGCTGCAAGCCATGTGGATCATAGCTTTGAGCTTGATTTCTGGCTGGCAAGTACAGTCTGTGTAAATGCGACATATCCGTACATCTGTAGGATTTAGAATATCTTGACTACAGGGTCAGTAACTAGCGTAGGGCCTTTAAACATTGGGGCTATAACGCTGTGATTGATCAATTAACCAGTCTCTGAAGGCGCGCAGTGAGGCGGATTCGACTTTTCGTTCGGGAATCATCAGGTAATACGCCTTCGAACTGCTGAGGGCTTCGGGGCTTGCGATCACTAATTGCTTCTCCTCAAGCTCGCGCTGGATAAGGAATGGCGGAATCAGCGCAATGCCCATGTCATGCATGGCGGCTTGAGACAACATCGAGAATAGCTCGTAACGAGGGCCTGTCATGTCACGGGGTATGTTCAGTTGTTGCGCGTTGAACCATTGGCGCCAGGCGTATGGCCGAGTGGTTTGCTGCAGTAGCGGCAATTGCGCGATCTGCTGAGGGCTGAAGTGGTCACGGTCACCCAACAAGCGCGGGCTGCACACCGGCAGCGGATTTTCCCCCATCAGACGGTGGGACTCGGTGCCGGACCAGTCGGCATCGCCGAAGTAGATCGCAGCATCGAATTCGGTATCGGCAAATAGAAAGGGGCGCGTCCGGTTGGTGAGATTGACGGTCACCTCTGGGTGCTGTCGTTGAAAATCTTTGAGGCGAGGGATCAACCATTGGGTGCCGAAGGTTGGCACCACGGCCAATTCAATGACGTTGGCGCCCTGCTGTCCCATTACTGACAAGGTGTCGCGCTCTACGGCGTCCAGTTGCATGGCGACGCGCCGGCTATAGGACAGGCCCGCTTCCGTCAGTTTTACCCCGCGCCTTGAGCGCCGAAATAGCTCGACACTCAAAAACTCTTCAAGGCTGGCGATCTGTCGACAGATGGCGCCTTGGGTGATGGAAAGCTCGTGCGCCGCCTTGGTAAAGCTCTCGTGGCGGGCCGCAGCCTCAAAGCTGACCAGAGCAGTCGTGCTGGGAATTTTTCTGCGCATGTACGGAGTACTCACTTATAAAGCGCGTCTGCGCCCTTCTCAGTCGTTTCGGAGTGAGAAATTAGCACAACCCTATGCAGAAACCTCGTTTGCCCTCTGCGTCTGCCCAGCCTAGGCTGCATCCACGACTTCTGATTTTTTCCGCGAGGGCTTATTCATGGCTGGTAAGGCAAGCTTCAACTGGATCGATCCGCTGCTGCTGGATCAACAGCTCACCGAAGAAGAGCGCATGGTGCGTGACAGTGCTGAGCAGTTCGCCCAGGACAAGCTGGCGCCGCGTGTGCTCGAAGCCTTCCGCCATGAAAAGACCGACCCGGCGATCTTTCGCGAGATGGGCGAAACCGGCCTGCTCGGCGCGATGATCCCTGAGCAGTACGGTGGCAGTGGCTTGAATTACGTCAGTTATGGGCTGATCGCCCGTGAGGTCGAGCGTGTCGACTCTGGCTATCGCTCGATGATGAGTGTGCAGTCGTCACTGGTCATGGTGCCCATCAACGAATTTGGTACCGAGGCGCAGAAGCAGAAGTACCTGCCGAAGTTGGCATCCGGGGAATGGATCGGCTGCTTCGGCCTGACCGAGCCTAACCATGGTTCTGACCCGGGCGCGATGATTACGCGGGCGCGCAAGGTAGACGGCGGCTACAGCCTGACTGGCGCCAAGATGTGGATCACCAATAGCCCGATCGCCGATGTGTTTGTGGTGTGGGGCAAGGATGATGCCGGGGATATCCGCGGTTTTGTCCTTGAGAAGGGCTGGAAAGGTCTGAGCGCTCCGGCGATTCACGGCAAGGTCGGCCTGCGGGCTTCCATTACCGGTGAAATTGTCATGGATAACGTCTTTGTGCCGGAAGAAAACATTTTCCCGGATGTGCGTGGTTTGAAAGGGCCTTTCACCTGCCTTAACTCGGCGCGCTACGGCATCTCCTGGGGCGCGCTGGGTGCCGCCGAGTTCTGCTGGCATACCGCTCGCCAGTACACGCTGGATCGTCATCAGTTCGGGCGTCCATTGGCGGCAACCCAATTGATCCAGAAGAAGCTCGCCGATATGCAGACCGAGATCACGCTGGCGCTGCAAGGGTGCCTGCGTCTGGGGCGCATGAAGGATGAAGGAACGGCGGCGGTTGAGATCACCTCGATCATGAAGCGCAACTCGTGCGGCAAGTCCCTGGACATCGCCCGTATGGCGCGTGACATGTTGGGTGGCAACGGTATTTCCGATGAGTTCGGGGTGGCGCGCCACTTGGTCAACCTGGAGGTGGTCAACACCTATGAAGGAACGCATGACGTGCATGCCTTGATTCTTGGGCGTGCGCAAACCGGTCTTCAGGCGTTCTATTAATAGGAGCACGGTATGGGCGCGCTTTCACATCTGCGGGTACTGGATTTATCGCGAGTGCTGGCGGGCCCCTGGTCCGGGCAGATCCTTGCGGACCTTGGGGCTGAAGTGATCAAGGTCGAGCGGCCTGGTAATGGCGACGACACGCGTGCATGGGGGCCGCCCTTTCTTAAGGATGCATTTGGCGAGAACACCAGTGAAGCGGCGTATTACTTGTCGGCCAACCGTAACAAGGAGTCGGTGACTATCGACTTCACGCGACCGGAGGGGCAGAAGCTGGTGCGTGACCTCGCGGCCAAGTCCGACATCCTGATCGAGAACTTCAAGGTGGGTGGTCTGGCGGCATATGGGCTGGACTATGAATCGCTGAAGGAGATCAATCCCGAGTTGATCTATTGCTCGATCACCGGCTTTGGTCAGACGGGGCCTTATGCGACACGCGCCGGTTATGACTTCATGATCCAGGGGCTGGGTGGCCTTATGAGCCTGACCGGTCGGCCAGAGGGTGATGAAGGGGCTGGGCCTGTGAAGGTGGGCGTGGCATTGACCGACATCCTGACCGGGCTCTACTCGACGGTGGCCATTCTGGCAGCGCTGGCCCATCGCGATCATGACGGTGGCGGGCAACTCATTGATATGGCGTTGCTGGATGTGCAGGTGGCGTGCCTGGCTAATCAGGCGATGAATTACCTCACGACGGGTGTTTCGCCAAAGCGTTTGGGCAATGCTCATCCCAATATCGTGCCTTATCAGGATTTTCCCACGGCTGATGGTGACTTCATCCTCACGGTGGGTAACGACGGGCAGTTTCGCAAGTTCGCTGAGGTGGCGGGGCAGCCTCAATGGGCAGAGGATCCGCGCTTTGCTACTAATAAGCTGCGGGTGGCTAATCGCGCGGAGCTGATTCCGTTGATTCGCCAGGCTACCGTCTTTAAGACCACCGCTGAGTGGGTATCGCAGCTGGAGCGAGTGGGTGTGCCGTGCGGGCCTATCAATGACTTGGCACAGGTGTTCGCCGACCCGCAGGTCAAGGCGCGGGGGTTGGCGATGGCATTGCCGCATGCGTTGGCGGGGATGGTGCCTCAGGTAGCGAGTCCGATAAGGCTTTCCAAGACGCCGGTGGAGTACCGTAGCGCGCCTCCTCTATTGGGAGAGCATACGGTTCAGGTGTTGCAAGGTGTGCTTGGGCTGGGGCCGGCGAGTGTGGCTGCTTTAAAGGAGGCGGGGGTTATATGAGCGCTCCCCTCTATATAGAGGGCGTGAAGGGCTCAATATCGGTTGTTTTTTAATCAATCCTAACTAATTGATAGAAAAGCAAAATTAAGGGTTGACGGCAGATTCTGGAAGTCTATAATTCGCCCCACTTCCGGCGCAGTCGAAACGGAAAACTCCTTGGTAAAC
>NZ_VMSH01000020.1:0-88110 GCF_007713445.1 Pseudomonas sp. RGB
TACCGGCCTGTCACGCCGGGGGTCGCGGGTTCGAGTCCCGTCCGCTGCGCCATATCTGCCTCAAGGCCCACTGAACGCCTTGAAGCACAAAGAAAGCCTTTGGCTGACTTTGATCCGATAGCAAAGGCCCTGGTCGAAAGACCGGGGTTTTTTGTTTCTGCGATTTGGCTTTCTGCTGCAAGAGCCGGCAAGCCGGCTCCCACTGCGTAGTCAGAACCCCAGTTTGTCCCGCAACCCGTAATACCAGGCGCCCAGCGCCGCAAACGGCGTGCGCAACAGTTGCCCGCCCGGGAACGGGTAGTGCGGCAGGTCGGCAAACGCATCAAAACGCTCCGCCTGACCTCTCAGTGCCTCCGCCAGCACCTTGCCTGCCAGGTGCGTGTACGTCACGCCATGGCCGCTGCAGCCTTGTGAGTAATAGATGTTGTCGCCCAGACGACCCACCTGCGGCAAGCGCGACAGGGTCAGCAGGAAATTGCCGGTCCAGGCGTAATCGATTTTCACGTCCTTGAGCTGCGGGAAGGCCTTGAGCATCTTTGGGCGGATGATCGCTTCGATGTTGGCCGGGTCACGTGCGCCGTACACCACGCCGCCGCCGAAGATCAGGCGCTTGTCGCGGGTGAGGCGGTAGTAGTCGAGCAAGTAGTTGCAGTCTTCGACGCAATAATCCTGGGGCAGCAGCGTCTTGGCCAGTTCATCACCCAGCGGTGCCGTGGTGATGACTTGCGTGCCGCAAGGCATTGATTTGGCCGCCAGCTCCGGCACCAGGTTCCCCAGATAAGCGTTGCCCGCGACGATGATGAACTTGGCCCTGACCTTGCCTTCGGCGGTGTGCACCACCGGGTTCGCGCCGCGCTCGATGCGCACCGCGGCCGATTGCTCGTAGATCGTGCCGCCCAGGGATTCAACGGCAGCCGCTTCGCCCAGTGCGAGGTTGAGTGGGTGAATGTGCCCGCCGCTCATGTCGAGCAAGCCGCCGACATAGTTGTCACAGGCCACCACTTCGCGGATACGGCGTTCGTCCAGCAACTCGAGTTGCGTATGCCCGTAGCGTTCCCACAAGCGTTTCTGCGATTCCAGGTGGCCCATGTGCTTGCTGTTGAGGGCGGCGAAAACGCCGCCATCCTTCAAGTCGCACTGGATCTGATATTTGGCCACGCGCTCGCGAATGATCCTGCCGCCCTCAAACGCCATCTGCCCCAGCAGCTGCGCTTGCTTGGGGCCGACGCTGCGCTCGATCACATCGATGTCGCGGCTGTAGCTGTTGACGATTTGCCCGCCGTTACGGCCCGACGCACCAAACCCCACCTTGGCGGCTTCCAGCACGGTGACGCGAAAACCGTTCTCCAGCAGAAACAGCGCGCTGGAAAGGCCGGTGTAGCCGGCGCCAATCACACACACATCGGTTTCGACGTCACCTTGCAGTACCGGGCGTGGCGGTGCCGCATTCGCGGACGCGGCGTAATACGACTGGGGGTAGGGGGTGTTCGCCATCCTGGAACCTCTGTTTTATATTTTTTACGAGTGCGCCGATCCTACCTGAGTTGAAAATTGCCTGCCAGCCACCCGAAAATCACCGGTGCACCCGGCGCAAATAAATAATTCGCATATTCATAGGGTTAGCTGCAAAAAAGATGTTGACACCCCTCCGGAATTCCGTAGAATGCCGCCTCACAGCAGGCACGTAGCTCAGTTGGTTAGAGCACCACCTTGACATGGTGGGGGTCGTTGGTTCGAGTCCAATCGCGCCTACCAAACAAAATCCGCTCTGCTGGGCGGTCTAGAAGGGCTCACCGAAAGGTGGGCCCTTTTTTGTTGTCTGCCATTTACTCACGCCCCGTTCGGCGCCCGCCTTCTTGTTCAAATCGCCCCGAGTGCATCGGTGCTGATCACACGCTGCGCCGATGTGATTGAGGTTTACTCAAAATAGCCGATACCGGTGTGGGCTCGATTCCACCGACGCGGAAAAGCTCACCTATTTATCCATCTGGTTTGTCGTTGTCGGCTTTATTTTCGGCTTTCGCCTGTTTGTTGAGCTAGGCGCGCGTCTGGCCCGATACGCCAAGGCCTTGAATGGTCTGGCGGGGTGTTAAAGCCCTTGAGGCCTATTATTTAAGATCTTCAGCGCGAATGCGGCCCCCGCGCGGTTATACGCAGCGGTGGTTGAAAGGCAGGCAGTACTGATGGGTCAGCAGAACAGCGTGGCAACCGACAAAAGGCAGATGATTTGAACAACCATCTGGCAGCGTATTTCACCATTTGTTGTCGTCATATTCATTTGTCCTGCGTACATAGCGGCTACCTCTTGGTCGGCAATACTGCCGTGAGCGGTGCGCAAAACGCGCAACAGCTCAAGTGAGTATAGGTCTGGAACAGGATTCTTCACGGTCCCGTCGTTTTAGCGCGATTCAGCACGTTTTCGCCGGCGCCCATCGGTAAACGATACACGTCAATCAATCCCACGAGCCCAAGCAGCGCCACGCCCACGAAGGCCACCCGAAAGTCCCCGACGGCCGCGTGCACGGCGTGCCCTTGCACAGCCATCGACGCCCGTAACAATAGCGCCGCCATGGAGACCCCCAGACCCATCGCCAGCTGGAACGCCATGCTGAACAGCGCCGACGCCTCGCTCATCCGCGCCTTGGGGACGTCGGCGAAGCCGATTGAGTTGTAGCAAGTAAACTGCATCGACCGTGACAGCCCACCCACGAACAGCACGGCCGCAATCAGCGGTAAGGGCGTTTGCACCGTGAACAAGGCACAGGTTGCAACCAATGCGACGCCAATAGCGCCATTGACCAGCAGCACGGGGCGGAACCCGAAGCGTTGCATGATGGGCGTCGTGAAGGGTTTCATTACCAGGTTGCCGGCAAACACCGCCAGCACCAGCAAGCCGGCATCCACCGCAGAAAGGCCAAAACCCACTTGAAACAACAGGGGCAGTAGAAAGGGCAGGGCGCTGATGGCGAGACGGAACAGCGACCCGCCAAGAATACTCACGCGAAAGGTGCCGATGGACAGGGTCTGAAGCGGTAATAACGGTTCGGCATGCTGGCGGCAATGACGCACGGCCCATGCCGCGAGCAACGTGCCCGTGGCCACCAGTACAAAACCCGGGATCAGCGTTTCGCTGGTCTGGTTGCCCAGCCATTCCAGCCCGCCCAGCACTGCCACACACGCACCTGCCAGCAGCACAAAGCCTTTGGCATCGAATCGCCGTACGCTGGCCTCGCGCCCCTTGGGCACAAGCCACAATGCGGCAACCAAGGCCAGCACTCCCAGAGGCAGATTTACGTAAAAAATCCACGGCCACGTTGCGTGGGTCACGATCAAACCACCCACCAACGGCCCTAGAATCGGCGCGACCAGTCCGGGCCAGGTGATCACCGCAATCATGTTCACCAAGTCTTTTTTGTCGGTATTGCGCAGCACCGCCAGGCGCCCCACCGGCACCATCAGCGCGCCGCCTACGCCTTGCAGCACCCGGGCGATCACGAACATCTCAAGGCTTTGGCTCAACCCGCAAAGCAGCGAAGCCAGGGTGAAGATGATGATCGCACCGGCGAACACCCGGCGTGCGCCAAAACGGTCGGCGATCCAACTGGACAGCGGGATGAAGATCGCCACGGCAAGAATGTACGCGGTGATGCCGATATTCATGTCGACCGCCGTGACCCCGAACGCGGACGCCATGGTGGGCAAGGCGGTGGCGATGACGGTGGCATCGAGGTTCTCCATGAAAAAGGTCACGGCGACCACCAGGGCGATCAAACGGGTTTGCACGCTTGAAACAGGTGTAACGGATGAAGTCACCGGTGTTGGCCTTTTTTCAGTGAAGGTCGATCGCACTCGACAATACCGGGTCAGCCCTGGGCCCGCACGCTCGAATTACCGCGTCTGCGTCACCTTCTTCAAATACCGCGGCTGATCCGGATTGCGCCCGCGCGTCACAGCCAGCTGCGCTGCGCTCACATAGAACCCTTGGATCATCGTGAAGGGCTCCAGTAGCGCATGTGCGGTCGGCACGCTGGGCAACAGGCCTTCGCAAGCCGTGGCGCGCCGCGATCAATCACAATTGAACGCCTCTATTGCGTCGCCAGCGAGCTGACGAATTTTGTGCACCTGTCTATCGGCAGCGGTCTTGGTGCCGGTTTGTACCTGGTAACCGCCGGTATTCCGGCCACTGGCACAATGCTGGTGAGATCGGGCACATGATGGTGATTCCGGGTGGCAAGGCGTGTTCCTGGGGTAACCAAGGGTGTTGGAGCACCTGGGGCCGCTGGGCAGGACGCAGTGCCATTGGGGGCGGCAGCCTTGATGATGCTGGCGCAGATCAGCCCGGATTACGAGGCTGGTCAAGCCGCAGTAAGCCTGCATACTGGTCGCCGACTCAATTCATACCAGGGAGCACGCTATGGAAGTGTCAATGGAAGTGTCGTTCGACGTAACGGCGCAGGAGCGTGAGGCCATCCTCAAACCGCTGAGGGCGTACAACCTCGGTCACACGGGCAACATGGCGTTCGAAACCATCGGGATTTTGTTGCGAGACCCCGCTACACAAGAGGTTGTCGGTGGCCTTTATGGAAAAATTTCCTACGGATGGATGTTCATTGAGCTGTTGAGCATCCCGGATCAGATGCGTACCCAAGGTACCGGCACGCGGTTGATGCGCGCCGCCGAAGAGTTGGCCCGTGAGCGGCAATGTGTCGGGATTTGGCTAGACACCTTCAGCTTCCAGGCGCCGGGGTTTTATCGAAAGCTGGGCTTCAGTGAATTTGGCCATATCGCTGATTACCCGGCGGGTCACCAGCGGCACTTTTTCCAGAAACGCCTCGGCTGAATCTTCGTACGGCGCCGGATCGCCCGGCGCCAATCATCCACAAAATTTATTGGTTTGCAGCAACAATTTTTCTTGTTGGACACCTCCCGCCCCCAGGCAGCAAAGTTGCCGCCACTGACGCTCGACCTATCGGGTCAACAATAAAAACCGCGCCGGGCTGCATGCCACTTTCATGCTGTGAACCCTTTGTTCACATCCTGCTGTAATGGCGCCGCAGCGCGCATTCAAGGACCTCTTCGTCATGCAAACTGTTGTGAACCTATGGCCGTTGATCGGC
Organism: Pseudomonas sp. RGB; assembly: GCF_007713445.1. NCBI lineage: Bacteria > Pseudomonadati > Pseudomonadota > Gammaproteobacteria > Pseudomonadales > Pseudomonadaceae > Pseudomonas > Pseudomonas sp. RGB. The sequence continues at coordinate 5,118 of NZ_VMSH01000020.1, forward strand.
GTACTTGTCATCGTGGTTGGCTTCGTCTTGCGCTTCAATCCGCTGTTGGTGGTCACCGCCGCCGCCATTGCCACCGGGCTGGCTGCCCACTTCCCGCTGGAAAAAATTCTCGCCAGCATGGGCGATGGTTTCCTTCAGACCCGCGCGCTGCAACTGATCCTGTTATTGCCCCTGGCTGTTATTGGCCTGCTGGAGCGCCATGGCCTGCGCTTGCATGCACAAAACTGGATCGCGCGTTTCGAGCGAGCCACGGTCGGGCGCCTGTTGATCATCTACCTGTTTGTACGCGAGTCCACCGCCGCCATGGGCCTGACCAGCCTGGGCGGGCATCCGCAAATGGTGCGGCCGTTGCTGGCGCCCATGGCCGAAGGGGCGGCGGAAAAGCGCTACGGCAAACTGCCGGATACGTTGCGCCACAAAGTGTTGGCCATGTGTGCGGCAACCGATAACGTCGGGCTGTTTTTCGGTGAGGACATCTTTGTCGCCTTTGGTGCGATCGCGTTGATGCACACCTTCCTGCTGGGTTCGGGGATTGATGTGGAGCCACTGCACATTGCGGTGTGGGGCATCCCGACGGCGATTTGCGCCTTTGTCATCCACGCCATTCGCCTGCACCGGTTTGATCGCAGGCTGACGCGCGAGATGACGCCCGCCGCCACGCCGGTGGAGGCTGCACAATGATCATCTCCATTGAGTACCTGTACTGGCTTGCCGGTGTTCTATTGCTGATAACTGCAGGAATGATCCTGCTGGATCGAACCCACCCTAAACGCTGGTCAACCGCGCTGTTCTGGCTCTTGTTTGCCGTTCCATTCCTGGTGGGGGAGCGCTTGCCGTCGGTGGTCATTGGTGTTGGCGTGGTGGTGATGGCGCTGATCGCAGGCTTGGGTGGCGTCGGCCGCGGCAAGCATGCCGAACTGCATGACAAGGCCTCCCGCGCGAGTGCCGGGCGCCTGGGGCATAAATTGTTTATTCCCGCGCTGGCCATTCCCCTGACCACCGTGATTGGTTCGGTGTTGCTCAAACACACCGAGATCGGCGGCGTACCGCTGCTGGACCCGAAAAACACCACCTTTGTATCCTTGGGCATCGGCTGTCTGATCGCCCTCGGCCTGGCTTGCTGGCTGACCCGCGATACTCCGGTGCAAGCCTTGCGTGAATCCCGGCGCCTGACCGAGGCCCTCGGCTGGGCCATGGTGTTGCCGCAGATGCTTGCAATGCTGGGGCTATTGTTTAATGAAGCCGGAGTGGGCACGGCCGTTGCGCATGTCACCACTACCTACATCAACCTTGATTTCAAGTTGGTGGCGGTGATGGTCTACGTGCTGGGTATGGCGCTGTTCACGGTGATCATGGGTAACGGCTTTGCGGCGTTTCCGGTGATGACCGGCGGTGTCGGCGTACCGGTGTTGGTGGGCGTGTATGGCGGCAACCCGGCGGTGATGGCGGCGATCGGCATGTTCTCCGGCTATTGCGGCACGTTGATGACGCCCATGGCTGCCAACTTCAATATCGTCCCGGCGGCGTTGCTGGAGTTACCGGACAAGAACGCGGTGATCAAGGCTCAACTGCCGACGGCGTTGATGATGCTGGTGGTCAATATCGTGCTGCTCTACCTGTTGATGTGAGGCCAAAAATGCAAACTGTGTTGCTGACGGGCTTCGAGCCCTTTGACCAGGACCTGATGAACCCGTCCTGGGAGGCATCGCGCCAGTTGGACGGCGTGCGACTGAGTGAAGATGTGCACATTGTGGCGCGTCGACTGCCCTGTGCGTTTGCCACGGCGGGGGCGTGCCTGACGCGGTTGATCGCCGAATTTGACCCGGTGATGGTGATTGCCACAGGCCTCGCCCCCGGCCGTAGCGATTTCTCCATGGAGCGGGTGGCGATCAACGTGAACGACGCACGCATCCCTGACAATCTGGGAGCCCAACCGGTCGATACCCCAGTGGTGGTCGGGGGGCCGGCGGCCTACTTCACGACCTTGCCGATCAAAGCGATGGTCAAGGCTGTGCGCGAGGCCGGGATCGCGGCGTCGGTATCACAGACGGCGGGGACCTTTGTGTGTAATCAGGTGTTTTACCTTTTGCAGCATGCCCTGGCCGGCACGGCGATACGCAGTGGCTTTATCCACGTACCCCCCAGCCTTCCGGATCAGGTCTCTGGTGCGGTGCAGCCCTCTATGGCACTGGTGACAATGGTTGAAGGTTTGCGGGTTGCGCTACAGACGGCGTGGGATACGCAGGTGGATATCGTGCAAACCGGTGGGCAGGTCAGTTGACCTGCCAGGCTTGCCTCAACCGGCCAACGCTCGGGTCAGCCCGAAGGTAATGGCGCAGGCCAACCCCGTCATCGCGAACGCAGTGGCCACATACCATTTGATCAGGTTCAGCTCTGTGGTTGCCAGGTCCGCGCGGGTTGCATAGTGTTTTTCATGGGTGGTGGAGTGCCTTTCAATGGCTTCTGCCCTGTTCGAAACGGCGATCAGCTTCTCTTTCATGTCAGCCAGCCCTTTTTCCAGTAAACCCAAGCGTTTTTCCATACCAGAATCTCCGTTATTACCTGCACCGGCTCTACCCTGAGCCAGCGTGTTCGTCCCGCCTGATTGATGCTGTTTGTTCTCCAAAGCGTGACACCTTTTTTGAATGATCTGAGAGAGCGCTCTGGGCAAGAGTAGAGGCAGATGGGAACGGCTGCGACCTACAAAACTTTGCAAAATAACACCAGGGTTCTGGCACGCACTGCTCAGTGTTCCCGCTTCGGAAAAATCAGCTCAAAACATGTCAATGCGCCTTCACTGGTGACGCTGTAGCGGCCGTTATGCAGCTGCATGATGGTCGCGACGATCGATAAACCCAGCCCGTTGGACTGGGCCGAGCGTTCCCGCGATTCGTCCACCCGATAAAACCGTTCGAACAGCCTGGGCAGGTGTTCGGCGGGGATGGTCTCTCCCTGATTGCTGACGCTCAGGCGGATGCCTTCGGCATTTGGCGTGGCTTGAATCACCAGCTCCGAACCGGGGGCGCCGTATTTGATGGCATTGGCACACAAATTTGCCAGCGCCCGGCGCAGCAGCATCGGTTCAGCCCAGATCACGCCTTCGCCTTGCGCGAGGATGCTGATATTCACATCGCTCGCCAACCCTTCGAAGTAATCAGCCATGCGTTGCACTTCATCCGCCGCACTGAGCTCCTGGCGCTGGCGCAAGGCGCTGGCCGGATCGGTGCGGGCGAGAAACAGCATGTTGTCGAGCATCCGTGCCAGGCGTTCGAGCTCTTCGACATTGGAGGCCAGCAATTGCTGATAGCTTTCGATGCTGCGGCTCTGCTGAAGCGCGACCTGGGTTTCGCCCAGCAGGTTGTTGATCGGCGTGCGCAGTTCGTGGGCCATGTCGGTCGACACCTGGCCCAGTTGCACAAAACCCTTGGCCAGCCGCTCGAGCATGGTGTTGAAAGAGTCGATCATCGGCAGAAGTTCTTTCGGCGCACCGTGGCTGTCGAGTCGTTCGGCAAGGTTACCCACGCCGATGCCTTGCGCGTGTGTGGCCAGGCGCCGCAGCGGCAGCAGGCCTCGGTACACCAGCAGGTAACCGACCAGGGCGAGGATAATCGCCGCGATGCTGGCCAGGATAAATACGCTCAGGCGATAGCTGGCAAGCATGGCGGTACGTTCGGTCATCAAGCGTCCCGTGGTGACTTGCAGGCTTCCCAGGTCTCCGGAATCAATGGAGGCGGCGACGGTGGCGAAGGGTACGCCGTTCACTCCAGGTAAGTGGTGCACGTCGGAAAAGCCCAGTTCATGGTCCTTTGGCACGGGCGTTACGTTCGGCATTTCAATGTTGCCCGGGTTGACCAGCAATAACGGCTTCTGCCCCGGCGCCGCGATACTCAGCACCGACTCGCTGTTGCCCAGCATGTTCCGGAACAGCTCCGGCTTGGTCTTGATCAGGTCCAGGGTGTTGCTGTCGTTGAGCAGGTTGCGCAGCTGGTCGGCGCGATAGATCAGCGCGGCATCGTCACGCTTGATCAGTTCACGCTCAAGTTCGCGGTACAGCGCCACGCCCAGGGTGGCCAGCAGGGCAAAGGCGAGCAGGGCGAAGATCAGCGCCAGTCGCAGGGTCAGCGAGTAGTGGCGGCGGTTGTTCATGGCTGAGTGTCGAAGCGGTAGCCAATGCCCCGCACGCTGTGGATCAACTTGAGCTGGAACGGGTCGTCGATTTTCAGGCGCAGGCGCCTCACGGCGACGTCGACTACATTGGTGTCGCTGTCGAAGTTCATGTCCCAGACGCGCGAGGCGATCATCGAACGTGACAGCACCTGGTCCTGATGGGTCGCGAACAGATGCAACAGGGCGAACTCTTTATTGGTCAGGGTAATGCGCGTGCCGGCGCGGGTGACGCGGCGTTTGAGCACGTCGATCTGCAGGTCGGCGATGTGCAGCTGTTCTTCTTCGCGGCTCGGGCCGCGGCGGGTCAAGGTGCGCAAACGCGCGACCAGCTCGGCGAAGGAGAACGGCTTGATCAAGTAATCATCGGCACCCAGTTCCAGGCCCTTGATGCGGTCGGCAATGTCGTCGCGGGCGGTGAGAAACAGCACCGGCGTGTCGGCCTCCTTGCGCAGGCGGCGCAGCACTTCCCAACCGTCCATTTTCGGCATCATCACATCCAGCACGATCACGTCGAATGACGTTTCCAGCGCCTGGTGCAACCCGTCCACACCGTCACGGGCAAGGCTCACGGAGTAACCCAGTTCCTGCAGCCCATTGAGCAGGTAATTGCCGGCCTTGGGTTCGTCTTCGACTACAAGGATATTCATGGGAAGTGCCCTGGTTCTGTGCGTGGCGCAAGTGTAGCCCGATCAATTGTCACTGGCGCAACCGATGCCCTGTACCTGGTAGTCCAGCACATGTTCGCGGCCCTGGTGGTCGAGGTAATCGAGGCGGGCAGGGACGATGCCGCACTGCCCGTAGGTGTCGGTGCTCGACAGCACTTTGTCGACGTCCAGGTGCACGAAGAAGCCGGTCTTGTCGTGGATCACGTTGTTGGCGGAAGAGGTGTCGGCGGCAAATGCGGAACCGGTGGCAAGCAGCGCGGCGAAGCCCAGGATAAACAGTTTCATGGCAGTAGCTCTCTTAAAGGGTCGGCTGCCGGGATTGGCAGTGAGTTCACAGTAACCAGGCGCCCCAAACAGCCAACCAACAGGATCATGACAAGTTCGTAATCAACGGATTCAAGGCTGGCGACCGGACGCTTCGAGGATCAGGTCGGTGATTTCCTTGGCGTGGGACACCAACGACAAGTGGCTCGAAGGCAGCTCGATGGTGGTGGCGTTCATGCGCTTGGCGAGGAAGCGTTCCAGCTCCGGGTTGATGGTCTGGTCATTGCTCGACACGGCGTACCAGGACGGCTTGGTGTGCCAGGCGGCATTCACTGTGCGACCACTGAACAGCGTCTTGGTAATCGGTTGTTGTACGGCGTACAGCTCCAGTGCCTTGGCGCGGGGCACGTCGGCGGCGAAGTACTTCAGGAAAGCGTCCTGGTTCAGGGTCAGGTAACCGTCTTGCTCTTCAACGCCGGCTCGCACCGGCATGCTCGGGTATTTGGCGGAGAGCGCGAGGAAGTCTTCATTGGCGTCCGGTGCGCGGGCTGCCACATACACCAGAGAGCTGACCTTCGGGTTCGCGCCGGCGTCGCTGACCACGGTGCCGGCGTAGGAATGGCCGACCAAGACGGTAGGACCGTCCTGTTGATCGAGTACGCGGTTGGTGGCGGCGACGTCATCGGCCACCGAGGTCAGCGGGTTCTGTACGGCGGTGACATGCAGGCCGGCGGCCTGAAGACGGGTGATCACCTCGGACCAGCTCGAGCCGTCCGCCCAGGAGCCGTGCACCAGGACCACGTTGTTGGCTTTGATCGGTGCGACGGTGCCGGCCATGGCGGTACCGGTGCCCAGCATCAACAAGCTGGCGGCGATCAGGCAGAGTGTGCTTGCAGGTTTCATCGTGCGGCCCTTCATCAGTGTGCAGGTGTGTCACCCGGTGGGGGTGACTGACGACGTCACTGTATGAAGTGAGGGTGCTGACAAGACTTACAGCTTCATTACATGCTTGTAATGCAAAGGGGGAGGGCAGTGCTCTGCAACGTTTACAAGTGTTGACGTGATCCGTAGATTGCATCGGAGTCAGCATTTGTCAGCGATAAAAAGGAAACCCCGCAGTGTCTATTCAAGGTCCAGCCGCATTTACCCAACGCTACCGCGCCTTTTTATTCGATATGGACGGGACCTTGCTCAACTCTATCGCCGCCGCCGAACGGGTCTGGGGTATCTGGGCTGAACGCCACGGCCTGGAGGTGGCGGCTTTTCTGAGTACCATTCACGGCGCACGAGCCATTGATACGATCACCCGACAGGCATTGCCAGGCGTGGACGCTGAAGTTGAAGCGCAGTGGATAACCGAGGCGGAAATCAACGATGTCGAGGGTGTCGTCGCGATTCCAGGCGCTGTCGAGTTTCTGAACAGTTTGCCTGGCGATCAGTGGGCGCTGGTCACGTCTGCCCCCAGGGAGTTGGCGTTGCGCCGCCTGCAAGCGGCGGGCATTGCGCCGCCGGCAGTGCTGGTAACAGCCGAGGATGTCGCCAGCGGCAAACCGGATCCGGCTTGTTATGTGCTGGGTGCGCAGCGTCTGGGCGTACCGGTGCAGGACTGCCTGGTGTTCGAGGATGCGACGGTGGGGATTCGCGCCGCGGAGGCGGCGGGGGCTGACGTGGTAGTCGTGACCTCGACGCACTTGCAGCCCATGGTCACGGTACATGCGTCGATTCAGGGGTATGAGCGCGTGTGCGTGCATCGTAACGATGACGGGTTGCTGAGTTTATCGGTCGTCGTGGCTTGATACACGAAAGCCAAACCCGTTATCGCTCCTGATTTCATCAGTTGCCGGGTCGGTCCGACTTACGCTGTTTTCCGGCAGGGCCTGCAGTCGGCTGCTGCGAAGGCCCTGTCGGGACATCACCATTTCTCTGAGGATTTCGTTCGCCAGCCGGGCTATCGCTTCTGCGCCGCGATAGTGCGCGCGCACGATACCGGTGATTGCAAAGTGGTCGGTTTCAGGGCCGCTGAGAACAGCCGACAATGTGCCGTCAGCGTGCAGTGTGCAGGCGATTGTGTAACTGGGCAGGCGGGCCGCCAGCGCAGTTTCAATTTCGGATTTACTCAGGGTATCCATCTGTTTCAGCCCTTAATACTGACCGTGCAAGCCCAAGCATAGGTCTTGCTGCGACACTGTAAATGCCGGTGATCTGATAGCCCGCAAGGAGGCGTCATCGTGCAGTTTTGTGGTGCGTTCGTTGAGCGGCGCGTTGACACAACTTGCGCAGAATCGCCTTCTGAATAGGCTTGAGGCAGAACGCAAACAGGTAACCGCACAGAAACAGCGCCAGATCAGGCCAAGAGCTACCATGGGAGGCGCTGCTACTTTCAATTTCGTATCTCAGGCCATAACCCAGCGTCACGAAGACCAGCCCTATCAGCAGGACGATCCACCAGGACTTGGAAACTAGGGGCTTGGGGGCGGCGTGCCTCATCGACGTGCTCCTGAATGCACTCGGACGGCAGGATAAGAGTCAGAAGATTCGGCTGTGGATTACGCAACAAGTTCAAGTCGTCAAGACAGTTTCATCTTGGGGCGAAGCGCAAGGCGCAAAGCGTGCTGTTCACGCAAGAGACGCGAGCAGGCTTTAAGGGTCTTCGCCAGCCGTTACAGTGAACGAAAGGGCTGGCTACTGAGAGTGCGTCAAGGAGTCTGGTTTTTGTCCGGAGCCGTCAGGCCAGCCTGGATACGCTGGTAAATCTCCTCGCGATGCACGGCAACGTCCTTGGGTGCGTTGATGCCGATTCGTACTTGCTGGCCGCTGACGCCCAGAATGGTGATCGTGATGTCATCACCGATGTTTATGCTTTCACCGACTTTGCGGGTGAGTATAAGCATGGACTTCTCCTTGATTACTTTTAAGGACACATGTTTCAGACAGGGCAGATGTCGGATGTGTGTAGCTTACTGCTAAGCGCTTCCCTGTGACTGCCTCTTTTAGGACGCATAGAGGCGACATTAATTCCCATGGCGGCATCATACAGGTCTGCGATACATCATTCGCATTGTTTAAGCCAACGTTTATGACGGCCAGAATAGACAGTGAATGATAAAGTTGCCTCTTTATCCTCAAAGGAGCAGGGCAGTGCGTAAAGTAGCGATGGCAATTGCGGTGTTGGCATTGGCCGGTTGCGGTGAAGGCAAACCTGTCGAAGCGCCCAAGGCCAAGCCTGCCGTGACTGAAAGCCAGCCAGACACCGGCGCGATTGCCGCTCAGGAATGGGATGTGTGGGTCGGCCCGCCGGACCACAAGCTCCAGGCAATCACTGACTTGACTGCCTGGTTGCTGGAACATGGGTTTAATTTTTATATCGTGAAAACAGACGGCAAGGACGATGTCCTGTTGGGGCCGTTCGCCAGTAAGGCCGAAGCCGAAGCCAAGCAGGCGCAACTGACCGAAAAACTGGCCCGCGCCAAGAAAAATGACACCGAGTCCCAGGTGATTGAACACAAGGTTGCACAGTAACCAACAGATCGGGCGGGAGCTCCTCCCGCCTTCAACCGCAGGCTTTCAGGTTAACCGGGCCGACAAACTCGTTGCCCCGCCCCATCACGCAGGCCACGGTCTGGTTGCGCTGGCGCTCCCAGGTTTGTACCGGGTAAGTCTTGTTCCAGGCTTCATACAGTTGGCGGTCCTGTTTCGACAGGCGCAAGCCATATTGTTTGCTCATGTAAAAGTAGGTCCGGGCAATCATTCCGCGAATAGACGGGCGCGGCATGACCTTTTTTGCCTTGAAGTCCACTTGGGTCAAACATGAGCCGTACTGTCCGGTTTGTACCGGCAGCCAACCAAAACTGAAGTTATTGCGATCACCATTGACCTCCCCGATGCTCGGCACCAGGTTGTGCAAGTCGGCCTCTGCACGCTTGAACACATCATCGCGGCGCGTACAGTTCTTGCGTCCACCGTTCTGCCAGCATTGACGCTGATGGCCGATCTGCCAGGCTGGAACGATATGCTCCCATTCGATGCGTGCGGCACGGTTGGCATTTTTGCGTGGAATATACCCGCAGGCTTTTAAATCCACCCGGTTGCCGGTGTATTTGCAGCCGCAGTAAAACTCTGTGGATTGTGGCGCATAGAGCTTCCAGGCAACTTTCTTGGCTTCGCTGAAGGTTCGAGGCGCCTGAGCGTTGGCAGTAATGGCAAAAAACAGACAAAACAAAGCAGTAAAGCGAACACTCATTGAATCAATCTTCCTTCGGCACAACCCAGAAAATCTGCACACCACCGTCGTCCCGATAAGCGAGGGTCACGTTGTCGTTCTCCGCAATTTCTTCCAGCAAGCGCGCCCATTCATCTTCGGGCTCTTCGGGTAAACGGAAGATCAAGGCTGCCTTGGCTTTCTGGGCATTGGTCGAATTGATAATTTTTTGCACACGAACGGCCAAGCGTGCGTAAGCGTCAGGCGGGGTTGGGGCTGCGGAAGAGGACTTTGCCACGGAGCATTCCTTAGTTTGCTGTATGTGTATACAGTATTTAACTATAAGGAATTTCGCAACTGCTTAAAACTCAGGACTTGCGCGGGGAGTTGTGGCGGGGAAGTTTCAAGAGAAGATAGAGGCGAGTAAACCCGCCTCCACAGTGTTATCAGAAATCAATATTCCCAGAACATCCGTTGCAGCTCTTTGCTGTCTTGGGTCTTGGTCAGCGCAACCATCGCCAGGATCCGCGCTTTCTGCGGGTTCAGGTCATGGGCAACCACCCAGTCGTACTTGTCGTCAGGCTGTTCGGCGTTACGCAGCACGAAACCGCCGGCGTTCACGTGGGACGAGCGAATGATCTGCACCCCTTGTTTGCGCAGTTCCTGCAGGGCAGGGACGACCTTGGAAGACACCGAACCATTGCCAGTGCCGGCATGGATGATGGCTTTGGCGCCAGCCTGAGCCAGGGCCTTGACGGCGGTGTCGCTCACATTGCCGTAGCCATAAGCGATTTCAACGTCCGGCAGGCTTTTAATGGTTTTGATATCGAATTCAGAATCCAGGGTGTGGCGCTTGGCCGGCAGGCGGAACCAATAGGATTTGCCTTCAACCACCATGCCCAATGGCCCCCATGGGCTCTTGAACGCTTCGGTCTTGATATTGATCATCTTGCTGACGTCACGACCCGACTGGATCTCATCGTTCATGGTGACCAGCACGCCCTTGCCGTGTGCATCCTTGCTGCCGGCGACGGCGACGGCGTTGTACAGGTTGAGCATGCCGTCCGCCGACATGGCGGTGCCCGGACGCATCGAGCCGACCACCACGATTGGCTTGTCGGTTTTTTCCACCAGGTTAAGGAAGTAGGCGGTTTCTTCGAGGGTGTCGGTACCGTGCGTAATCACGATGCCGTCGACGTCCTTGCTGTCGGCCAGTTCGGCAACGCGGCGACCCAGTTGCAGCAGGTTTTCATTGTTGATGCTTTCGGACGCAATTTGCATCACTTGCTCGCCGCGCACATTGGCAATCTGGCTAAGCTCAGGAACACCAGCGATCAATTGCTCGATGCCGACCTTGGCCGCCTGATAAGTGGCGCTGTTGGCAGCGCTGGCGCCAGCGCCGGCAATAGTGCCGCCGGTGGCAAGAATCACCACATTGGACAGTTTGGTCTTGGTTTCAACTTCCTTTGCCTGAGCGGCAACGGGGAACAGCAGCAGGAGGGCGAGTGCGCCCGGAACAAAAGACTTCAGTGCAGATTTCATTATTTTTCTCTCTGGTTTTTGATGAGTGCGGTCGCAGGTTCATCTAGAACACCCGGGCGGTTCTGAACGCCACGAGGTGCCAGGAAAGAGCAGGATTTGTACCAAGCTGATTGTGTTCGTGCTTATAAATTAAGGTATTGATTTAAAACAATATTTACAGATATCTCAGAAGGCATGAAAAAGCACCCGTCCGGCTTTCCGAACGGGGAGGCAGTATCGTGTTCGGTTGTCCGAAAGCCATCAGGGCATATCGACGGGTTGCGTATGACATGAGTGTCACAGGCTGTCGTTTTAGAGAACGGGCGGGCGAGGGCGATGTTTAGTCACATCCACCGAATGGGGCGCAATGGCAGGTAGCAATGGGGTTGGATGAAAGGCGTTTTTCACCCGTTGACAAATCTCGACAAGGTTCTCATAGTTTGACTAACGCAAACGTTTGCGAGACGGTCTGCCGTGCAAGCGTTGCTCACAATAATCATAAGATCGGAGTGAACCCATGAAGCTGCCATTTGCTGGACGTCTTCTTGCTGTCGCTGTGCTTGCCGCTGCATCCGCTGCTCTGCCCCTTTCCTCTGCTTTTGCCGATGACGCCGCCGCCAAACCCAAGGTCGGCCTGGTGATGAAGTCCCTCGCCAACGAATTCTTCGTGACCATGCAGGACGGCGCCAAGAAGTATCAAAAAGACCACGCCGGTGATTTCGACATGATCACCAACGGGATCAAGAACGAAACCGATACCAGCGCGCAGATCGATATCGTCAACCAGATGATCCTCGCCAAAGTAAACGCTATTGTGATTGCTCCGGCTGATTCCAAGGCGTTGGTCACCGTGTTGAAGAAAGCTTCCGATGCGGGCATCAAGGTCGTCAACATCGACAACCGCCTTGATCCGGATGTATTGAAAAGCAAAAACCTCGATATTCCGTTCGTAGGCCCGGATAACCGTAAAGGCTCCAAGCTGGTCGGTGACTACCTGGCCAAGCAACTGGCCGCGGGTGACAAGGTCGGCATCATCGAAGGTGTCCCGACCACCACCAACGCGCAGCAGCGCACCGCAGGCTACAAGGACGCGATGGACGCAGCCGGCATGAAGATCGTCTCCACTCAGTCGGGCAACTGGGAAATCGACCAGGGTCAGAAAGTCGCCTCCGCCATGTTGAGCGAATACCCGGACCTCAAGGCACTGTTGGCGGGTAACGACAACATGGCCTTGGGCGCTGTCTCTGCCGTGCGCGCTGCGGGCAAAGCCGGCAAAGTGCTGGTCGTAGGCTACGACAACATCGAAGCCATCAAACCAATGCTGCAAGATGGCCGTGTGCTTGCGACCGCTGACCAGGCTGCCGCCCAGCAAGCCGTGTTCGGTATCCAGAACGCGCTCAAGCTGGTCAAGGGTGAGAAAGTCGATGCCAAAGACGGTGTGATCGAAACCCCGGTCGAACTCGTCCTCAAGAAGTAATCCTGGCAGCACCCAACAGCGCCCGCTCGTCCTGAGTGGGCGCCTGGAGATTTTCCTATGTCATCTTCCGCCCCGAACGCTGTCCTCTCGGTCAGCGGTATCGGCAAGACCTATGCCCAACCGGTTCTGTCCGACATCACCCTGACGCTCAATCGTGGGGAAGTGCTGGCGCTGACCGGTGAAAACGGCGCAGGTAAAAGTACGCTGTCGAAAATCATCGGCGGGCTGGTCACGCCGACCACCGGGCATATGCAGTTCAATGGTCAGGACTACCGTCCCGGCAGCCGCACCCAGGCTGAAGAGCTGGGCGTGCGCATGGTCATGCAGGAACTCAACCTGCTGCCAACGCTGACCGTGGCCGAAAACCTGTTTCTGGATAACCTGCCCAGCAAATGTGGCTGGATCAGCCGTAAGCAACTGCGCAAAGCCGCGATCGAAGCCATGGCCCAGGTCGGCCTGGATGCGATTGACCCCGACACGCTGGTCGGCACCTTGGGCATTGGCCATCAGCAAATGGTCGAAATCGCCCGCAACCTGATCGGCGACTGCCACGTACTGATTCTCGACGAACCCACGGCGATGCTTACCGCGCGCGAAGTCGAAATGCTCTTTGAACAAATCACTCGCCTGCAGGCTCGGGGCGTGGCGATCATTTATATTTCACACCGGCTCGAAGAGCTGGCCCGTGTTGCCCAGCGTATTGCGGTATTGCGCGACGGCAAACTGGTCTGCGTCGAGCCGATGGCCAATTACAACAGTGAGCAACTGGTCACCCTGATGGTCGGTCGCGAGCTGGGTGAACAGATCGATCTGGGCCCGCGCACTATTGGCGGCCCCGCCTTGACCGTGAAAGGGCTGACCCGCTCGGACAAGGTGCGTGATGTGTCCTTTGAAGTGCGCGCCGGTGAGATCTATGGCATCTCCGGCCTGATCGGCGCCGGCCGCACCGAGCTGTTGCGCCTGATCTTCGGCGCGGACCTGGCGGACAGCGGCACTGTCGCCTTGGGGTCGCCGGCTCAGGTGGTGAGCATTCGTTCCCCGGTGGATGCGGTGGGCCATGGCATTGCCCTGATCACCGAAGACCGCAAGGGCGAAGGCCTGCTGTTGACCCAGTCGATCAGCGCCAACATTGCTTTGGGCAACATGCCGGAAATTTCCGGCGGCGGCGTGGTGAACAGCCGCGACGAAACCGCCTTGGCCAAGCGCCAGATCGACGCCATGCGCATCCGCAGCTCCAGTCCTGCGCAGTTGGTGTCTGAGCTGTCGGGCGGTAACCAGCAGAAAGTCGTGATCGGCCGTTGGCTGGAGCGCGATTGCGCGGTGATGCTGTTCGATGAGCCGACCCGAGGCATCGACGTCGGCGCCAAGTTCGACATTTATGCCTTGCTCGGCGAATTGACGCGCCAGGGCAAAGCGCTGGTGGTGGTGTCCAGCGACCTGCGTGAGCTGATGCTGATCTGTGACCGCATCGGTGTGCTGTCCGCCGGGCGCCTGATCGAAACCTTCGAGCGCGACAGCTGGACCCAGGACGAATTGCTCGCCGCCGCTTTTGCCGGCTACCAAAAACGTGACGCGCTGCTCAACGATGCAGCGCTTAGGGATACCCCATGAAAACCACAACTTCCCCGGGTAAAACCGGCGGCAACTTCTACGGCCTGGGCACTTACCTGGGTCTGGCTGGCGCCTTGCTGGCGATGATCGCGCTGTTCTCAGTGTTGAGCGATCACTTCCTGTCCTATGACACCTTCAGCACCCTGGCCAACCAGATACCGGACTTGATGGTATTGGCGGTGGGCATGACGTTCATCCTGATTATCGGCGGCATCGACCTGTCGGTTGGCTCGGTGCTCGCATTGGCCGCGTCGGCGGTCAGTGTGGCGATTCTCGGCTGGGGCTGGAGCGTGCTGCCGGCAGCGTTGCTGGGCATGGGCTGTGCGGCAGTGGCAGGCACCATCACCGGCTCGATTACTGTGGCCTGGCGAATCCCCTCGTTTATTGTGTCCCTCGGCGTGCTGGAGATGGCGCGCGGCGTGGCGTACCAAATGACTGGCTCGCGTACCGCCTATATCGGTGATTCGTTTGCCTGGCTGTCGAACCCGATTGCCTTCGGAATTTCGCCGTCGTTCATCATTGCCTTGCTGGTGATCATTGCCGCTCAGTTGGTGTTGACGCGCACGGTGTTTGGTCGCTACCTGATCGGTATCGGCACCAACGAAGAGGCCGTGCGCCTGGCCGGGATCAATCCCAAGCCCTACAAAATCCTGGTGTTCAGCCTGATGGGGCTGTTGGCCGGTGTGGCGGCACTGTTCCAGATTTCGCGCCTGGAAGCGGCGGACCCGAATGCCGGCTCCGGCCTGGAGCTACAGGTGATCGCCGCTGTGGTGATCGGCGGCACCAGCTTGATGGGCGGACGCGGTTCGGTTATCAGCACCTTTTTCGGCGTGTTGATCATTTCGGTACTGGCCGCTGGCCTGGCGCAGATCGGTGCTACGGAGCCCACCAAACGCATCATCACCGGTGCTGTGATCGTGATTGCCGTGGTCCTCGACACTTACCGCAGCCAGCGCGCCAGCCGGCGAGTCTGAACCATGGCGACGATCAAGGATGTGGCAGCGCTTGCGGGTATTTCCTACACCACCGTGTCCCATGTGGTGAACAAGACGCGGCCGGTGAGTGAGCCTGTACGGATCAAGGTCGAAGCGGCAATCAAGCAGCTCGATTATGTGCCCAGTGCGGTCGCGCGATCGCTCAAGGCCAAGACCACCGCCACCATCGGCCTGTTGGTGCCGAACAGCCTCAACCCGTATTTTGCCGAGTTGGCCCGCGGGATCGAGGATTACTGCGAGCGTAATGGCTATTGCGTGATCCTCTGCAACTCCGATGACAACGCTGAAAAACAGCGCAGCTACTTGCGCGTGTTGCTCGAAAAGCGCATCGACGGCTTGATCGTGACCTCGGTAGGGGGCGACGACAGTGGCCTTGCCGCTGGCTTGAGCGCGGTGCGCACGCCCATGGTGATCGTCGACCGTGCGCTGGATGGCATCGATGTCGATCTGGTGCGCATCGACCACGAGGAGGGCGCCTACCTGGCGACCCGGCACTTGCTTGAACTCGGTCACCGCGACATCGCCTGCATTGGTGGCCCCGGCCACACCCGCGTGGCGCAAATGCGTCTGGCGGGGTATCACCGGGCGCTGCGTGAGGCGGGCGTGCAAGTGGCGGCCAATCGCACTCAAGAGAGCGATTTCACCAGCATCGGCGGGTATGCCGCAGCCGTGCAGTTGCTGTCGGACAATCCGCCGAGCGCGATCTTTGCCAGTAACGATATGATCGGTTTCGGCGTGTTGCGCGCTGCGGCAGAGCGCAATATTCGCGTGCCCGGCGAATTGTCGGTGATTGGTTTCGATGATATTCAAATGGGCCGTTACGTGTACCCGGCGCTGACCACGGTCGGGCAGTCGATCGTGCAACTGGGCGAAACGGCGGCCGAGCTTTTGCTGCGAAGAATTGCAACCCCCCAACTGCCGATCGATCAACGTATCGTGACGCCGAGTATTGTTTTGCGTGAGTCGACGGCGCCGGTCGCCGGTGTGTTCGCCCAATACCGCTGAACCGAATTGATGAGTACTGATGTATGCCAGCAAAAGTAGTGGTAATAGGCAGCTTGAACATGGACCTGGTCACCCGCGCCAGTCGGTTGCCGCGTGCCGGTGAAACCCTGATCGGCCAAACGTTCTCTACCGTCCCCGGCGGCAAGGGCGCCAACCAGGCAGTGGCTGCTGCGCGTCTGGGCGCTGATGTGGCGATGGTCGGCTGTGTCGGCACTGATGCCTACGGCGCTCAATTGCGTGATGCGCTGGTGGTGGAGGGCATTGATTGTCAGGCCGTGAGCACGGTAGACGGCTCCAGCGGCGTGGCGTTGATTGTGGTGGATGACAGCAGCCAGAACGCAATTGTGATCGTGGCCGGTGGCAACGGTGCGCTGACGCCAGCCTCGTTGCAACGGGCTGACGCAGTGTTGCAGGCCGCCGACGTCATCGTCTGCCAGCTGGAATCGCCGATGGACACGGTAGGCCAGGCCCTCAAGCGCGGACGTGAACTGGGCAAGACGGTGATCCTCAATCCGGCACCCGCCAGCGGCCCTTTGCCGGCCGAATGGTATGCCTCGATTGACTACCTGATTCCCAATGAAAGTGAAGCCGCCGCCTTGAGCGGCGTGACGGTCGACTCTCTCGACAGTGCCAAGGTCGCTGCGACGCAGTTGATCAAGGCAGGCGCGGGCAAGGTCATCATCACCCTCGGTGCCCAGGGCGCATTGTTTGCCGATGGCCAAGGCTTTGAGCATCTGGTGGCGCCGAAGGTCAAAGCGGTGGACACCACGGCGGCGGGCGACACCTTTGTCGGCGGGTTTGCCGCCGCGCTCGCCAATGGCAAGAGCGAAGCCGAGGCCATCCGCTTTGGTCAGGTGGCCGCAGCGCTGTCTGTGACTCGCGCCGGTGCGCAACCCTCTATTCCCACGCTGCACGACGTTCAAGGTTTTGTGCCCTCATGAAAAAGACACCGCTGCTCAATATTGCCCTGTCGCGTGTCATTGCGTCTCTCGGTCACGGTGACGTCCTGGTGATCGGCGATGCCGGCTTGCCCGTGCCGCCGGGTGTCGAGCTGATCGACCTGGCGCTGACCCAAGGTATTCCTGACTTCATCAGCACCCTGCGCATTGTGCTCAGCGAGATGCAGGTGGAAAGCCACGTGCTGGCCGAAGAAATCCTGCTCAAGCAACCGCCTGCACTCACTGCGCTCAACACCCTGACCGAGCAGGCAGCCCTGGGCGAGCGACGCCTGGTCAGTCACGAAGAATTCAAGCAACTGAGCCGCAAGGCTCGCGCCGTCGTGCGCACCGGCGAGTGCCAGCCTTATTGCAATATCGCGCTGGTGTCCGGCGTAACCTTCTAGAGATTTCCTACGACAAGGAGTGTTTCATGCAACGTGGTCTTCCATCCCTGAAAAACCTGTTTCGGAGTGTCCTGCTTTTGTCCGCGCTCACAGCAGCCAGCGCCCACGCGGCGGAAAAAATCGACCTGATCATCGACACCGACCCGGGTGCTGACGATGTAGTGGCCTTGCTGTTTGCAATGGCCTCTCCACAGGAATTGAATATTCGTGCGCTGACCACCGTCGCCGGTAACGTGCGCCTCGACAAAACCTCCCGCAATGCGCGCCTGGCCCGCGAATGGGCGGGGCGTGAGGATATTCCAGTGTACGCAGGGGCGCCAAAACCGATGCTGCGCACGCCGATCTACGCCGAGAATATTCACGGTAAAGAGGGTATTTCGGGCGTTACCGTGCACGAGCCGAAAAAAGGCCTGGCCGAAGGCAATGCCGTTGATTACCTGATCAAGACCCTAAGCACCGCCAAGCCCCACAGCATCACCATCGCCATGCTCGGCCCACAGACCAACCTGGCGCTGGCGTTGACCCAGGCTCCGGAAATCACCCAAGGCATCAAGGAAGTGGTGGTGATGGGCGGTGCGCACTTCAACGGCGGCAATATCACGCCGGTGGCCGAATTCAACTTGTTTGCCGACCCTATTGCGGCTGAGGTCGTGCTCAAAAGCGGCGTCAAGTTGACCTACCTGCCACTGGACGTCACCCACAAGGTGTTGACCAGTGAAGCGCGCCTCAAGCAAATCGCCGATATCAACAACAACGCGAGCAAGGTCGTCGGCGATATTCTGAATGAATACGTCAAAGGCGATATGGAGCACTACGGCATTCCAGGCGGCCCGGTTCACGATGCCACCGTTATTGCCTACCTGCTCAAACCTGAGTTGTTCAGCGGCCGTGAAGTTAATGTGGTGGTGGATAGCCGTGAAGGCCCGACCTTCGGCCAGACCATCGTCGATTGGTACGATGGCCTGAAGCAGCCGAAGAATGCCTTCTGGGTCGAGAACGGCGATGCTCAGGGCTTCTTCAATCTGCTGACCGAGCGTCTGGCGCGTCTGAAGTAATGTGTGTGCCGGTCGGCGTTCGTCGGCCGGTTCTTATTCGCGCTCGGGGTTGTGTGCGCCCATGTGATCGGCCGGGTATTTTTCGAATACCTGGCCGATGAAGGCTTGTGCAGCCTGAGTGCCGAGTTCCTTGACCAGCAGGTCGATTCCGATGATTGCCAACTCCTCCGGGCTTCCGGGGCTGTAGGAACTTTGTCCTTGGGGCCACTTGGCTTTGATGTCGGCTTGGAGGGTAACAGTGGTCATGGGTGTCTCGCGGAGTTGGAAGTACTGGGCAGTGCGCTGAAACGCGGCTTTTACCGGCGCAGTTAACCATTTTTGGGTGGCGTTTGGCACTGCTACTTAGGCATGAGGCATGTGCTGTGCGACACTGTGGCCCTGTTTAATTGCCGGGGAACGCCAGGTGCAGATCGATTTGAACAACCCCGAGAACCTGACGCTGGAAGCTGTTCGTCAGCTGCTGGCCAGCGCCAGCGATGACCAGCATACCCAGCTGCGGGTAACCAAGGCCGGGATTGCCTACATTTCGTCAGGCGTGGTGGGCGGCACTGATATCGCCGGCTTGCTGTTTCGCCTTGAGACCTGGGCCAAAGGCTCCGGTTATGTCGGTAACGTAGCGGCCAGTGATGAGGTCTGGGTCATGCAGATATTCAATGCGCTCAAGCAGAACTGGCCGAAGCCGCCGTTCGACTACATCGACATCTACTGAATACATTCATATCTGGTGACGATTGACCGAGCGAATGCTCGGTCTGAGTCAGGCAGACTTGCCTGCGGGCGATTCACGTCTTGAAACCAATCCCCCAGATCGCTGTCGCACGATCTCTGTCCATTTTTATCATAGGAGGCTCCATGCCTTGGAAGCTCGCATCATTCGGTACTTTGTTGGCAGCATTCGCGTTGGCGGGTTGCAGCACCCCGGGTACCACTGAGCCAGCCAAAGACGCCGCCGTGGCCGATGCCGGTCATAGCCGCTGTGAGGCGAAGGCCGCCGAGTTCGCGATCGGCCAGAAAGCCTCGCCCCAGTTGCTGGAGCAGGCGCGTACACGTGCCGGTGCGCAGAACGCACGTATCCTCAAGCCTAATGACATGATCACCCTGGAATACCGCTCCGACCGCCTGAACCTGAACACCGATGACAATCTGGTGATCACGCGAGTCAACTGCGGCTAAGAACCTCGGCACTTTTGTAGCGCCCATAAAAAACCCCGTCGCATGGACGGGGTTTTTTTAGCTCAGCGGAGAATTACTCGCCGCGAACCTGTGCAGCTTGCATACCCTTTTGGCCTTTCTCAGCCACGAAGGAAACGGTTTGGCCTTCTTTCAGGCTTTTGAAACCGTCGCTTTCGATAGCTTTGAAGTGTACGAACAGGTCGTCACCGCCACCTTGAGGAGTGATGAAGCCGAAGCCTTTTTCATCGTTGAACCATTTAACGGTGCCGGTTTGGCGATTAGACATGGTGTATCTCCAAGAAACATATATTTTCAGTAGTGCTGTGCTGCTCAGGCCAACTGGGCACACTTGGCTATCATAGTCGAAATGTTCGACTTGGGAGCCCCCCCAAGGCATTGTTTGCTAATCAATAGCGTTGCATTTGCTGCCTGGGCTGGCTGAAAGCCCCGATTTACGGGGCTTTGGTGCGAAATATCAGCTGTTAAAAAAAGCCGTAAAAGCTGCGTAATTTGTGCGAAATGGCAGTTTTCAGGCTGTTTTTTCAGCGCGACGGCCGTCTGATCAGTGGTCGTTCTGATTATTTCTTCACGACTTTGCAGGACGAAATAGCCGCGACAGCTTTGTTCTTAAGCGCCGGATCTGCGTTCTGGTTGGTCATGAGCTCCTTGATCTCTGCGGTGCTCAATTCGGCGTTGATCTTGTCAGCGCCACATTCGCAATGGTCTTTGGCAGTTTTGGCGTCCACGCTTTGCTGGGCTGCCGAGCTGCAATCTTTGATGAAGTTGTCGCGAGCGCCGGTTGGCCAGTTCGATGGGGCGGCTGCCTGGGCGCCGAGCGACAGGAAGGCCAGGGAAGCAGCGAGAGCGAGGGTCGAGGTGAAACGCATCATGTGGATGCTCCTTTGGGTCGAGGACGAACAGCGATTCTCGGTGTGTTTGAGGCATGGCGTACAGCTCAAGTTCACTTTTGCACCTATAAAGCCTCGAATTTGTCTTTCAGAAAGGCGGCGCCAGCACGATGACCGTTCATCTGTGCTAGCATCCTCGGCCTGGCTATTTCCAGGCGTGCCAAATTGCCGCCTTGCCATGTTCTTTTTAGCTCACTCCAGTCACTCTGGTTCGATTATCGGTTGGCCGAAAGGCTCCTGCCGCTGTAAGGCAGGCGTTCATCATTGAACGGCCTGGTGTTGGATCTTGTACTGGCTCATCCCAACCCACGTGACCTTTGGTAGGGGTCACCACTAGGAGAGGAGGCGCCATGCCAACTATTACTCTTCCCGACGGCAGTCAACGTTCATTCGATCATTCGGTATCCGTAGCCGAGGTCGCCGCTTCTATCGGTGCAGGCCTGGCCAAGGCCACCGTAGCCGGCAAAGTCGACGGCAAGCTGGTTGACGCCAGCGACCTGATCACCAGCGACGCCAGCCTGCAAATCATCACGCCCAAGGATCAAGAGGGGCTGGAGATCATTCGCCACTCTTGCGCGCACCTGATTGGCCATGCGGTCAAACAGCTGTACCCCACCGCAAAAATGGTGATCGGTCCGGTTATCGATGAAGGCTTCTATTACGATATCGCCTACGAGCGTCCTTTCACTCCGGACGACCTGGCCGCTATCGAAGCGCGCATGCACGCGCTGATCGAAAAAGATTACGACGTAATCAAGAAGGTCACGCCGCGCGCCGAGGTGATCGACGTGTTCACCGCGCGTGGCGAAGACTACAAGCTGCGTCTGGTGGAAGACATGCCGGACGAGCAGGCGATGGGCCTGTACTACCACGAAGAATACGTCGACATGTGCCGTGGCCCGCACGTGCCGAATACGCGCTTCCTCAAGTCGTTCAAGCTGACCAAGCTGTCCGGCGCTTACTGGCGCGGCGATGCAAAGAACGAGCAACTGCAGCGTATCTACGGCACTGCCTGGGCTGACAAAAAGCAGCTGGCGGCCTACATCCAGCGCATTGAAGAAGCCGAAAAACGCGACCACCGCAAGATTGGCAAGCGCCTGAACCTGTTCCACCTTCAGGAAGAAGCGCCTGGGATGGTGTTCTGGCACCCGAACGGCTGGACCCTGTACCAGGTGCTTGAGCAGTACATGCGCAAGGTTCAGCGCGAAAACGGCTACCTGGAGATCAAGACTCCGCAGGTCGTTGACCGCAGCCTGTGGGAAAAGTCCGGGCACTGGGCCAACTACGCCGACAACATGTTCACCACTCAGTCGGAAAACCGCGACTACGCCATCAAGCCGATGAACTGCCCATGCCACGTGCAGGTGTTCAACCAGGGCCTGAAAAGCTACCGCGAGTTGCCGATGCGTCTGGCCGAGTTTGGTGCCTGCCACCGTAACGAGCCATCGGGTGCGCTGCACGGCATCATGCGCGTGCGCGGCTTTACTCAGGACGATGCACACATCTTCTGCACCGAAGAGCAGATGCAGGCTGAATCCGCCGCGTTCATCAAGCTGACCATGGACGTTTATCGCGATTTCGGCTTCACCGAAGTCGAAATGAAGCTGTCCACTCGTCCGGAAAAACGCGTCGGCTCCGACGAGCTGTGGGATCGCGCCGAAGCTGCACTGGCCGCAGCCCTAGACAGCGCGGGCCTTGCGTACGATCTGCAGCCGGGTGAGGGCGCCTTCTACGGTCCGAAAATCGAGTTCTCGCTGAAAGATTGTCTTGGTCGTGTCTGGCAATGTGGTACTTTGCAGCTCGATTTTAACCTGCCGATCCGTTTGGGAGCCGAATACGTCTCCGAAGACAACAGCCGGAAACACCCGGTTATGTTGCACCGAGCGATCCTTGGTTCGTTCGAACGGTTTGTCGGAATCCTGATCGAGCACTACGAGGGTGCGTTCCCTGCGTGGCTTGCTCCGACCCAGGCAGTGATCATGAATATCACTGATAAACAGGCAGATTTTGCGGCTGAAGTTGAAAAAACTCTCAACGAAAGCGGATTTCGTGCCAAGTCCGACTTGAGAAATGAAAAGATCGGCTTTAAAATCCGCGAGCATACTTTGCTCAAGGTTCCCTATCTTTTGGTTATCGGAGATCGGGAAGTCGAGATGCAGACTGTCGCTGTGCGTACTCGTGAAGGTGCTGACCTGGGCTCGATGCCCGTCGCCCAGTTCGCTGAGTTCCTCGCGCAAGCGGTTTCCCGGCGTGGTCGCCCAGATTCGGAGTAATTATTATTAAGCGTGAAATGAGACAAGATAAACGAGCTGCACCGAAAGCCCCGATCAACGAGAATATCTCGGCACGCGAGGTTCGGTTAATTGGCGCTGACGGCGAGCAGATTGGCATCGTCTCGATTGATGAAGCGCTTCGTATTGCTGAAGAGTCCAAATTGGACCTGGTGGAAATCTCCGCCGATGCAATCCCACCCGTTTGCCGGGTGATGGACTACGGCAAGTCGATCTTCGAGAAGAAGAAGCAGGTTGCCGCAGCGAAGAAGAACCAGAAGCAGATTCAAGTAAAAGAAATCAAGTTTCGTCCAGGGACGGAGGAAGGGGATTACCAGGTAAAACTGCGCAACCTGGTACGTTTCCTGAGTGATGGGGACAGGGCCAAGGTATCCTTGCGATTCCGCGGCCGTGAGATGGCCCACCAGGAGCTGGGGATGGAACTCCTCAAGCGGGTTGAAGCTGACCTGCTGGAGTACGGTTCCGTCGAGCAGCATCCTAAGATGGAAGGACGCCAGCTGATTATGGTCATCGCCCCGAAAAAGAAGAAGTAATCAACAGGGCACGGCAGGCCTTCTGATTATGTTTATCAACTGAATGCGGAGTATCCGAACATGCCAAAGATGAAGACTAAAAGTGGTGCTGCTAAGCGGTTTCTGAAAACTGCTAACGGTATCAAGCACAAGCACGCTTTCAAGAGCCACATCCTGACCAAAATGTCGACCAAGCGTAAGCGTCAACTGCGCGGTAGCAGCTTGCTGCATCCGTCTGACGTGGCAAAAGTCGAGCGCATGCTGCGCCTTCGTTAATTTTTGGATCAAGACTAGAGGAAGTAACTCATGGCTCGTGTAAAGCGTGGCGTCATTGCCCGTAAACGTCACAAAAAAATTCTGAAACTCGCTAAAGGCTACTACGGCGCACGCTCACGCGTATTCCGTGTTGCCAAGCAAGCGGTAATCAAGGCAGGCCAATACGCCTACCGTGACCGTCGTCAGAAAAAACGTCAGTTCCGCGCTCTGTGGATCGCTCGTATCAATGCTGGTGCTCGTGTTAACGGTCTGTCCTACAGCCGTTTCATCGCTGGCCTGAAAAAAGCGTCCATCGAAATCGACCGTAAGGTTCTGGCTGAACTGGCCGTGAACGATAAAGCGGTGTTTGCTGCGATTGTCGAGAAAGCTAAAGCCACCTTGGCTTAAGTACCCCCGACAGTCACCCTGGGCTGCTCCTGCAGCTCAAGGTGGTAAACGTCATAAATAGGGGAAGAGCCTTCAAGCTCTTCCCCTATTTTGTATCTGGAGTCTGTACATGGAAAACCTGGACGCGCTCGTCGCTCAAGCCCTTGAGGCTGTGCAAAGCGCTGAAGATGTAAATGCCCTGGAGCAAATCCGGGTTCACTACCTTGGCAAGAAAGGTGAATTGACTCAGGTGATGAAGACCCTGGGGAATTTGCCGGCTGAAGAGCGTCCGCAAGTCGGTGCGCTGATCAACGTTGCCAAGGAGCGTGTCACAGAGGTTCTCAATGCGCGCAAGGCGTCGCTCGAGGAGGCCGATCTTGCGGCCAAACTCGCCGCCGAGTCCATTGACGTGACCCTGCCTGGCCGTGGCCAGGCCTCGGGCGGTCTGCATCCGATTACCCGGACTCTGGAGCGTATCGAGCAGTTCTTTACCCACATCGGCTACGGCATTGCCGAAGGCCCTGAGGTCGAAGACGACTATCACAACTTCGAGGCGCTCAACATCCCAGGCCATCACCCGGCCCGGTCGATGCACGACACCTTCTATTTCAACGCGAACATGCTGTTGCGCACTCATACCTCGCCGGTACAGGTCCGCACCATGGAAGCGACCAAGCCGCCGATCCGCATCGTCTGCCCAGGCCGTGTGTACCGTAGCGACTCGGATATCACCCACTCGCCGATGTTCCACCAGGTCGAAGGCCTGCTGGTTGATCGCGACATCAATTTTGCCGACCTCAAAGGCACCATCGAAGAATTCCTGCGGGTGTTCTTCGAGAAAGAGCTGGCGGTGCGTTTCCGTCCTTCGTTCTTCCCGTTCACCGAGCCGTCCGCTGAAGTCGACATGGAATGCGTGATGTGCAGCGGCAAAGGCTGCCGCGTCTGCAAACAGACCGGTTGGCTGGAAGTGATGGGCTGCGGCATGGTTCACCCTAACGTGCTGCGCATGTCCGGGATCGACCCGGAAGAGTTCTCGGGCTTTGCCTTCGGCATGGGCGTTGAGCGCCTGGCCATGCTGCGTTACGGCGTGAACGACTTGCGTCTGTTCTTCGACAACGACTTGCGGTTCCTCGCGCAATTTCGCTAGTCGTAACGAATCTTTAGGAGAGCAGGATGAAATTCAGTGAACAATGGCTGCGTGGCTGGGTAAGCCCGCAGGTAGATCGCGACGAGCTGGTTGCTCGTCTGTCGATGGCCGGTCTTGAGGTCGATAGCGTCACGCCGGCCGCCGGTGTTTTCAGCGGCGTCGTGGTGGGCGAGGTGCTGAGCACCGAGCAGCACCCGGATGCCGACAAATTGCGTGTGTGCCAGGTCAGTGACGGCGCGCAGACGTTTCAGGTCGTGTGCGGAGCGCCTAACGTGCGCCCGGGCCTGAAGATTCCGTTTGCCATGATCGGCGCCGAACTGCCGGGTGACTTCAAGATCAAGAAAGCCAAGCTGCGTGGCGTTGAATCCAACGGCATGCTGTGCTCCCAGGCTGAACTGCAAGTGGGCGAAGGCAACGACGGCCTGATGGAACTGCCGGCCGACGCGCCAGTGGGCCAGGACATCCGCGTTTACCTGGAACTCGAAGACGCCAGCATCGAGGTCGACCTGACTCCGAACCGTGGCGACTGTCTTTCCCTGGCCGGTCTGGCACGTGAAGTGGGTGCGTTGTATAACGTCCCGGTTACTCGTCCGGTGGTTGCCGCCGTGCCCGCTGTGCACGATGAAGTGCGCCCGATCGAGGTCTTGGCTCCCAACGCTTGCCCGCGTTACCTGGGCCGTGTGATTCGCAATGTCGACCTGTCCAAGCCAACCCCGCTGTGGATGGTTGAGCGCCTGCGCCGCGCCGACGTGCGCAGCATCGACGCTGCCGTCGACATCACCAACTACGTGATGCTGGAGCTGGGCCAACCGCTGCACGCGTTCGATCTCGCCGAAATCAACGGCGGCATTCGCGTCCGCATGGCCGAAGAAGGCGAGAAGCTGGTACTGCTCGACGGCCAGGAAGTGGCCCTGCGCGCCGACACCCTGGTGATCGCCGATCATTCCCGCGCCCTGGCCATTGCTGGCGTCATGGGCGGCGAGCACAGCGGTGTGTCCGCGACCACGCGTGATATTTTCCTTGAAAGTGCGTTCTTTGATCAGATCGCCATCGCTGGCAAAGCCCGTTCCTATGGCCTGCACACTGATGCTTCGCACCGCTATGAGCGTGGCGTGGACTGGAAGCTGGCCCGTGAAGCCATGGAGCGCGCCACTGGCCTGCTGCTGGAAATCACCGGCGGCGAAGCTGGCCCGATCACTGAAACCGTGAGCGAGCAGCACCTGCCATCCGTTGCACCGATCACTTTGCGCGCCAAGAGCGTCGAGCAAATGCTCGGCCTGGTAATCGAGCCGGCTCAGATCGAGCAACTGCTGTCGGCCCTCGGCCTGAGCATTGCCGCGAGCGCGGAAGGGCAGTGGCACGTCGAAGTGCCAAGCCATCGCTTCGATATCAGCCTGGAAGTTGACCTGATCGAAGAACTGGCCCGCCTGTACGGCTATAACCGTCTGCCGGTTCGCTACCCGCAAGCACGCCTGGCGCCGCAGCCTAAAGCTGAGGCCCGTGCGCACCTGCCGGAGCTGCGTCGCCTGCTGGTCGCCCGTGGCTACCAGGAAGCGGTGACCTACAGCTTCATCGATCCTAAACAGTTCGAGCTGTTCAACCCGGGCGTCGAGCCACTGCTGTTGGCTAACCCGATCTCGAACGACATGGCGGCCATGCGTTCGTCGTTGTGGCCGGGCCTGGTAAAGGCACTGTCCCACAACCTTAACCGTCAGCAAGACCGCGTGCGCATGTTCGAAAGCGGTCTGCGTTTTGTCGGCCAACTCGACGGCCTGAAACAAGAACCGATGCTGGCTGGCGTGGTGTGCGGCAGCCGCCTGCCTGAGGGCTGGGCCCAAGGCCGCGACGCCGTGGACTTCTTCGACGTCAAGGCTGACGTGGAAGCGGTATTGGGCTTTGCCGGCGCGCTTGACGATTTCACGTTCGTGCCGGGCAGCCACCCAGCGTTGCACCCAGGCCAGACTGCGCGTATCGAACGCGAAGGGCGCCTGGTGGGCTACGTAGGTGCCATCCACCCGGAGTTGTCGAAAACCCTCGATCTGGACCGTCCGGTATTCGTTTTTGAGCTGGTCTTGGCGGAAGTCGCGTCGGGCAAGATGCCTAAATTCAGCGAGTTGTCGCGCTTCCCTGAAGTGCGTCGTGACCTGGCCCTGATCGCCGATCGCGAAGTCGCCGCCACTGCCGTTCTGGATGTAATCCGTGAAAATGCAGGGGAATGGCTGACAGACCTCAGGCTATTTGACGTCTATCAGGGTAAAGGCATTGATCCGCATAGAAAAAGCCTTGCAGTTGGCTTGACCTGGCAGCATCCATCGCGCACTCTTAATGACGATGAGGTGAATACCACGACACAAAATATCCTCACCTCGCTTGAACAAAGGTTGAACGCCACGTTAAGGAAGTGACGTATGGGGGCTTTGACGAAAGCTGAGATGGCGGAACGTCTGTACGAAGAGCTGGGTCTGAACAAACGCGAAGCCAAGGAATTGGTCGAGCTGTTTTTTGAAGAAATCAGGCACGCTCTGGAAGACAACGAACAGGTCAAATTGTCCGGTTTCGGCAATTTTGACCTGCGGGACAAACGCCAGCGGCCTGGCCGCAATCCAAAAACGGGAGAAGAAATCCCGATCACGGCTCGCCGTGTGGTCACCTTTCGTCCAGGGCAGAAGTTGAAGGCCCGAGTTGAGGCTTATGCTGGAACCAAGTCATAACGACGAACTACCCGTCATCCCAGGCAAACGCTACTTCACCATTGGTGAAGTCAGCGAGCTCTGTGCGGTCAAGCCGCACGTGCTGCGCTATTGGGAGCAGGAGTTTCCTCAACTCAACCCCGTCAAACGCACCGGGAACCGTCGGTATTATCAGCGCCAGGATGTGCTGATGATCCGACAGATCCGTGCGTTGCTGTACGACCAGGGGTTCACCATCAGTGGCGCGCGCCAGCGCATGTCCGGTGATGAAGCCAAAGACGACACCACCCAATACAAGCAACTGATCCGCCAGATGATCTCCGAACTCGAAGATGTGCTGGTGGTTTTGAAGAAATAACGTCGGCTTTTAAAATACTTCCACATTTCAAAAGCTTGCGGTATATTCCGGATCGCTTCGTAGCGAAGCGAACCCAGTAACACGCCTAGTCGGGGCGTAGCGCAGTCCGGTAGCGCACTAGCATGGGGTGCTAGGGGTCGAGTGTTCGAATCACTCCGTCCCGACCATATAATTCAAAGGGTTGCGAGATTTTATCTCGCGACCCTTTTTTATTTTTTGTCGTTTTTACCCCTACAAAACGACTGGCTCTCAATGGAATTTCCGCCTTTTTCGAGCGCTTGAACATTGCGTTTTGAGCTAATCACGCTTCATATTTGCTACAGGAAAGCACTATCCGGTCGAGCGGATAGTTGAGGTGGATAATGCAGACTCGACACGTATAAACCTGACCTAGAAATTGTGTCGATCTCGTATAGGGCGTTGATAGCGCGCAATAAAAACCCGACACAAGGGTCGGGCTGCCTGTTTTTTTCGGGTCAGCCCCCAAATGAGAGGGAGTGGAGAGTTGCCCGGAAAAAGCAGAATAGCATCACGCCAAAGGTGGCTAATGGACCTCAAAAAAAATGGGGTGTAGTGGTCAACTAATTCCGGAGATAATGTTAAGTTTTCTCAGTCTGAGCGCGCGCCAGCCTGCCGTATTGCGAGCCCTGATTTGAGTCAAACAGCAGCCTTTAAGGCCTAGAACGTTGCTCGCAAGCCATGTCTAACGCCTTGATGACTAGATCCGCACCCGGCTGTTTGATAGTGCCCTACCCACAATTCGGCGTGGGTAGAGATCCAGAACGACAGCTAGGTAATGCCATTTCCCTCGGCCCAGACGGTGATGTCGCCACAACTTGTTTGGGGTCCGACATATCAAACTCTCAATTCAAGATCTTCGGAATAGGCCAACTGACGCCGCCAGATTCCGATTGCTGAATCTCATATGCTGCCCTTTGCGTACAGGTCCAAACATCACATTAATTGAGGATTCTGTACTGGCTGAAATAAAGACCTAAAAATCTGTTAGGGCTACTAAACTGGCGAACGACTGGTACAGACGCTGGGCCCAACAAACCTGTGAGCGGTGCCATAACAAGGAGGTATACGTTGAATGTCGGGAAGTATTGAAATGCCGTTAGTAGACCAAGAACTCGGCCCTGCGGAATCAATCGCGAAGCTGATGAATCAACGTATCTCGAATTACCTCGCTGCTCGCAACGATCCCAGCCTCTATCAGAGCGTACGGAATATGTCGCAGTTCGTCTCCGATGACTACGGCAACCGTTTTCTCGTAGAACTTATCCAGAATGCTCATGATGCTCACGATCCAACGCGTACAGATGGTGAAATTGCTGTAGTTCTAGACATTACTGAGGGCCATGGTTGTCTGTATGTTGCTAATCGTGGTGCCGGTTTTACTGGTAAAAACTTGCAAGCTATCACCAACATTGCGCTGAGTAGCAAACCCGTCAATGCCGGTATCGGAAATAAGGGACTGGGATTTCGAAGTGTGCTTCAGGTGTGCAGTTGGCCCGAAATCTATTCGGTTCGTGGCGAAGGGGGAGGAGCCACCTTCGACGGATTGTGCTTCCGGTTTGCGACCATTGATGATCTGCGTGCACACAAGGACGTGCACTCGGCCGATGCCTCTCAAGAGATGGCCAGCAACCTACCTTGTTGGCATATACCAGTACTCACTGAGCCCGATGACAAGGTCACACGATTTGCCGAGGCAGGCTTTGCCACCGTTGTCCGCTTACCTTTGAAATCGCTAGAAGCGCTGCAATCCGTAAGGGCGCAAATTGACGTACTGATGAGCTTGTCCACACCGCTTCAGTTATTTTTGGATCGGGTTGGACGTATTTCTATCGATTCTGGAATGAACGAGCCTTTCGTGCTGGAACGGTCGGTAGAGGAGACCTGGCCTGTAATACCCGAGGGCTTGAAGGTGGACTCGCCAATCACTGTGGCCAAGCTCTGCCTCGGCAATGCGAGGTTTGTCGCGGCTCATTGGGACATCGATGACCAGCTGTTCAGGCAGGCGTTGCACGCAAGCCTTGAGAGGGAAGAGATACCGGAAAGTTGGAGGGATTGGGACGGTATCGCGAGGATCAGCATCGCGGTCCCGCTGGGTGCCCCCTTGGAGATGGGAAGGCTGTATTGCTTCCTACCGCTTGGTGCGGAAGGCAAAGCACCGTTCTGCGGCTACATCAATGCCAATTTCTACACGAAGATGGACCGAAGAACTGTCGACGTATCGATTGGCCTCAACGAATTCTTTATGCGCACGGCCGCCTGGTTAAGCTGCCAACTGATCGACTTTATGGTCAATAGTGGGTGGGCGCAGGCGCCGAGTGCGGTCGTCAGCCTTCTATGTTGGGACGAAGCGTATCAACCCGCATTGAAGCTCGGCATGGGCGACGACGGCCAAGGCATCTTGAGTCGGGAGTTTCTCCCTGTACGTGGAGATGATGAAACGATTTCTTGGGCATCGCCCAAGGAAACGTATTCATGGATAGCTCCCGGCAATGCCTGTCTATCCACTAAGGCAATTTGCGAGATTGGAGGCGGAAAGGTATTAGTCGATTCGCTCACGCTGTCGCAGAGAGCAGCATTGGATCGATTGTATATACGACTTAGACAGTCCGACTTTAAACCTCCCGCCAAAGTGATCTCGGGCTGGATTGAGGCAATCGCCGTAAAAATGCATGAGCAGATCGCCGCCCCGGAGCGGTGGGCTGATTTTTATGATGAAGTGTCTACCGTGATGGCGGACCATGCTTCGTATCTTTCCGGCAAAAAGTTTCTGCTGAGCGTCAGTGGCGACTTAATCAGCAGTGAGTTACCTGCGAACACTAACTCCGGCCGCAGCCGGCGGGCAGCGGATGTCTATTTCGCGCCAGTACTGTCTGTCGACGCAGACGTCGACGATGAAGCTAGCAAGCGAACTTTACCTTTGGATCAACTCCCCGCAACGCTGCGTAAGGGATTCGCCTTGTTGAGCCGAGATATACCCTGGTTGAAGGACGATGGCGGCCATCGACCTGGCCGTTCCTTCCTCATTGCCGGTAAGCTGGCCCGCGAGTACGACACCCGAGACGTACTTCGCACCCTTGCCGGAGTGACTCGCTCATCCGTTCCTGACCGTACACGAGAACAGGCCCTCGAATGGGCCTTTAGATTATGGAGCAGTGGTCGGTCGCTTTCCGACAAGGAGACGCGCTCGGCTGATTTCTTTGTACCGACCGCCAACGACTGGGTTGATGCGAAGACAGCTATGTTTGGCGCCGGTTGGGAGGTTCCGAATGGCAGCAAGTTGCAAGCGTTGCTACGGATCACTGCCGATGACTCTGACGATATGAAGGTCTCTTTGGCACGCTTGGTGCCGGAATTCGTTGCGTGGCCAATTCGTTATGGAAGCCAATCCGAATGGGTTCGCTTTCTCAATGCCAGTGGCGTGGTTGATTGCCTGCGCCCCATTGGCGGTGAAAGCATCACCGCCAATCCTATTGGCTTTCCCGCACTTTTGCCATTAATCGTCACACGCGATTTGCCAGGAATCACCGAAACGTTGCGCTCCCACTGGAAAGCACAAATTACGCAAGACTGTTCCCAAATGTATTTTACACGCAATTACCGGGCAGAAATGCGGCCTTGGCGTATTCCTGGTCAGGGTGAATGCGAGTCCTTTCCGCCAGATGTCAGGAGAGACTTTGCAGTACAGGTTGCAATGGCTATGCGATCGTTTAGTGACGAACACCGTACATTCCGCGCCGTACGGACGGAGATCGGCAATGGAGAGGTACACCGGCTATCAACTCCCCTACTTGCCTTTCTAACCGGTGCTCAGTGGTTACCGGTGATTCACCCGGGAGGTAAGTTACGGTTCGTTAAACCCTCAGATGCATGGTATTTCAACAGCGAAGAGGAGCGCCCCCCGCGCTTCGTAGAGTTCGTGGCCCACCAAGTGGCAGTAGCGATTGACTCCCAATCGCTCGAATGGCTTCAACGCGAAGCGAAGTTTGGATTGTTCAATAATGAGTTGCATGCTGGGCGTGCGTTGCTCGCACTCATCGAATCAGCTTCTGGGGGAATCTCCGATATTCGGGACGTGCGGCGGTTTCAGGAGTGGTTTAGACGCCTATGGATCCACGCACGTAAGAAAGGTACACCTGAGGCTGGCACTTCTGTGCCAGTACGTATAGGCAATGAAATTCGAGTGCTCACCAGGACGATCGAAGAAGATATCGAGCCATACTTCGATGATGAGCGTGATGGGGTAAAGAAGCAGTTGTTGGAGGAGGTCGGAGAACCTATTTTCGACTTCGTGCCGGGAGACACCGCAGCTGCGTGGGGTTGGGTGAACAACAGTGTTCCGCAAAGGTTTCGACTCATCTCTGACGAGCCAGCTGAGGTTTACGTCGATGGCATCAGATTTGATGACCGTACGCCAAGTCGTCTTCTGAGCGATGTCATAGGGTCATGGTTTGTCGAGTTCCTTGTGTGTGTTGCAGAACACAAAAGCAGTGTATTCATGCAGTCAACCCAAAGAACACTTGGGCGAATTCGACGTGCGGCATTGTCGTTGGAGGTGGTTAGCGGGCAAAAAATTCAAATCGCCCACGGCAACAAATGGGTAGCCATGCCTTTGTCACTGCGTGGTTCACTTGTTCTCAATCGTGCGGCTGGTCCCGTACTGATAATCCAAGCTGAGCAGGAACCTTTGACACTAGAGCATGTTGCAGGAGCATCAGTCCAGTTGGCTGTTGCTCTGGGGGCGCGGGATTTGGCGCATGGTCTTGATGCTGCTTTGTTGCGCCTTGCCTCCACAATGCGGAATGGGGGCGAAGAAACTCCCGATGACACGATTTTGGCATCTGCTCTGGGGGTGGAACCGGAAGCAATCCGGCAAACACGGCTTCTCGCAAGTGGTGATTTGATTGGAATGCTCCATCTCGCGATACCGCTTTCGGCCTGTAAAGCGTCACCGCAAACCACGGCACGCCTCCAAGAGCTTTCGACACAGAGCGAACCTCAGGATGAAGATCTGCGTGCGGTATTTGAAGCGTTGGCATTCGAGGTTGGCATACCGCTTGCGAACCTTGAGGCTCGGATGATTCATCTGGCCGATTTGTCCGACCTCAAGGTGGAGTTCTTACTTCCGATCGCCGAACTCAATGAGGCCATTGCTGTTCTTGGCGACCAATACAAGCTCGCCAGCAATGAGCATATGCATCGAGAGGCCTGGATGCGCCATTTGCGCCTACAGCAGACAAACATAATCGAACGCTTGCGAGAGCGTAGCGTTGGTTTATTCGACCAGAAGCTGAGGTTGGATGCATACATTGCCGCTAGGGAAGGGGTACTTGCTATCGCTCCACAGCCAATCTGGTTCACAACGTATGACGAATTACCCGCAGCAGTGATGGATACCCAAATCGATAGCTGGATTGATGGAGCTATGCCTGCTAGCGCTTCGGATTCGTCAATGAACCTAACTCTGACTGAATGTCGAGCGTCCAACGGCGCAAGACTTCGTAATTTTTTGACTCATTACGCACCGATACTGTCGGCTTGGGTTCGCGCTGGCGGAATCACTGTAACCCTCTTGGTACGCCAGACATGGAGTACCCCAGAAGCGGCGCGTGACACATGCATCGCCCATGCGCGTGATTGTGGCTGGCTGGACTTCCGTTTATTGGATGATGGTGAGATCGTGCAGTGGTTGTCCCAAGCTGGTATCTGGCCTGTTGGAAAAGCCGCAAGCAAGGATTTGACGTATTGGGAGTTATCCGCGGAGAGCATGGTGAGCAATGAGGAGCGGGCGAAGAATATTCGGTTGGAACAGCAACGTCGGCGTATGCAGGTAGAGTTTGACGGTGTATCCATGTCCGCGATCACGGCAGGGTACATCGACATCGCCGCTGCAGTTGTTGCGGCGGCAGCCCAAGCACCCGCGTTAAATCATGTTTCATCGAAAGAGGCTACGCTACAAACGATAGACTTTTATAAGACAAGCGGGACTTCCAGCGGTGGTGGGAATGGAAGTATGCCCAAGCTTTCCGAGACGAGCATGTCTGATGAGCAGAAGCTCGCGGTAGGTTTAATGGGAGAGCTATGGGCCCGCGAATGGCTTCGCCGCCGACACAAGCTAGAGTCAGTTGACGAAAGCATATGGGTATCCCGCTATCGCGATGCAGTATTAAACACGAGCGGCGGTTCGGACAGTTTGGGATATGACTTCATTGTCGCGACCAAGAGCCGTACTTACTACTACGAGGTTAAGGCTAGTACTGGAAACCCATTGAGATTCGAGCTGGGGCCTACCGAAATCTTTGCGGCACAACGCTATCGTGTCGATAGCGAGCACAAGTACCGAATCCTATATCTCGCCAATGTGGGAGACCCCGCTCGGATGACTCCTACACTCCTTGCCAATCCTTTCTCGAGTAAAGGTGCTGGAACGTTTCGGGCGATTGGGAAGGGAAGCGTTGTGTACGAGTTCAATCCAAAATGAAACACGCTTGCGGAAACGGTCTGCTAGGACTTTAGGGCGACGACACAGCAGTCAGAGGGATGCGTGAGATTACGTAGAAATTGTCGTCCTTAATGCTGAACTTTGTGAAGTGTGTTCCCGGTACGCCTACGGATGTGCTGCAAAACGCCTTAAAACCTAAACGATCCATCGATACCAATTGAACAAGGACGAGCAAGAACATGGCGCTGTTCATTCAGAAACCCATCTTTTGGAACACAAACCAGTACCTTGCGCCTTCCGGAGTCCTTGGAACAAGTGGCTTCCCTGAAGCAAACGGATACGGCCATGAGGAGTGGAATAACTCTTCAAAAATGGTCCTTTTGCGTGGAAAGAATCGTTTTCGAGTGTTTCATACAGAGGGGGTGGGCGCGGCACCAGTTGACCAAAACGCGGGGCAGACATTCGTGTTTTTGACGACGTCGCATGACCGCATTCAACAGCTAGTTGGTATCGCAGGGAATGCAGTCGGACTGTTCGACGACCACCATCTTGCTCAGCGCGAAGAAATTGTTCGCGAGTTATCGCTAGGCGACTTTTGGGAGGACGCCTGGAATGTTGAAAATGTCCGAAAGCGGTTCGCTGGTAACCAAAAGAAATTCCTGAAAGCTTGGGAGAGGGACCTGCACTGGATTCCAAACTGGATCTGCCCAGAGGATTATTTCTGGTGGTTTGAAAAGCCAATTACTCTGGACCCAAGGATGATTACGGGAAAGGAGAGGTTGCTTGGAATGTACAGTACTTACACCGATCTGGATCTTCCGACGGTAGGGCGAATTCTGGACGCCATACCTGCAGCCCAGCGACATGAAAAATGGGATCGCCTGATTGACGCTATTCAATGCGCTCCTTCCGAGCCATTGCCGGCCGAGGACATCACCGAGGGAAGTGAACCCATCACAGAGGTGCTTACTCGAGTTAATGCCCGTCGCGGACAGGGTAGGTTTCGTGAGGACCTGATGCAGATTTGGGGCGGCGCTTGCTCCGTAACGGGGTTGGCGTGCAGGGAGATTCTTCGTGCTTCACATGTGAAACCTTGGATCGACTCTACTGCCAAACAACGCCTTGACCGCTACAACGGCCTTCTATTGTCTGCGAATTTAGACGCTTTGTTTGATAAAGGGCTAATTACATTCGATAGCTTGGGCCAAATGCACGTTTCAAAACGTCTTGATGGAAAACACAGAGAGGATCTAGGTCTGCCGAAGCCGCTGCGTTTTGTCCCGAAGGAACTGGTGCCTTACCTTAAATACCATGAGGAAGAAGTCTTTCAAGATAGCAGAAGCGGGATCACCTACTGATCAACGCTGTTGCTCGTGGCGGGCTGGACGCGGAGATGGGGTCTCGACTTTGCCCGATTCAGCGAAGCGCTTGACGCGACTCAATCGTACTCGAGAACTGTAGTGGTCTGCAGCCAATCTGACTGACAGCGAAAAATTGATCGCTGTTGGGGCTGCAAAGAACGCCAACCGGCGTTACCATGATGTCAAAATGTCATTGTTCTCATGAGCATAGTCAGGTACGACGGTTGACAATCCATAGCCAATACACGTGCGCCATTGAAGGCAGTCTACGTGTGCATGTCCCAGTTCGGCTTTATGAGCTAACACTCAAGCACCGCCTACTTGACCAGTTGGGTGGTTTTTCGCATTTGATTTTAGAAGCGCTCGATGTGATGCCTGATAGGGGTATCGGGTGGGTTATAGAACGGACAGCCCTCAATCCCCAGCAACTGCATCCTATTATTCGCCGACTCGAAGGGCTTGGGTTGGTGGAGAATTTCAATCTGACCGCTCGCGCCAAGCCTCTTCTCAAGGCTAAGCGGTTACTGCATGCGCAAACAAAATACCTGTGGCTCGACGGAGACTACAGGCGCCACTCGTTTTGCGGAGTACACACGCTGCAGACGTCAGAGCTTAATGACGAAACTGAGTTCGTGATTCGGTCATGGCATCGTGGGGAAGGTAAGCCACGTTTATGGCCGAGCAGTGACTGGGGAGAGGATTGTGAGCGGCAGAAAAACCGAATCTGGGATGTTCCCGAGCAGTATCTGCCGGTCGCTTTCGAGAGTTTCAACGAATGTTTTCGAGACCAGAAATTTGTCAGGTCAGATTGGGCTCTGTCCGTATGGGTGGCAGCGGAAATATCACGCGACGTCCGTGCTATTGAAGTTGAGCTCAAAACTGACTCTTTGCGACATGCGAGACCCAACGATTTTACGTTTGCTAGCCCAGTCGTTTGCCTTTCGACTCGATTCAATATGCCCGAAGGCGCGCCTGAGCATTTGAGCAGTTTGCTCCCCGCTAACCATTGCAGGTTCACCACGTTTGTTGATCACGATGATGAGTCAGTAGGAGAGCTAGAGCTTACTGATGATCCTAAAGCTTCCTGGGTGTGGCCAGTCGTCGAGCGAGCGACCAAAGATCAAGTCATCGAGCATCTCTTCCAAGAGCTGGCGTTGGCTGAGGAAAACGTCTCATCGGTTTTCAATCGTCACCATGCCCTAGAGGAGCGTTGGCAGCATCTAGGCTTTAACTGGGCAATGATTCAAGAAAGCTTGGATTTAGATGGCGTGTATCCAATTGAGGATGATCAATGAAGGTCGTTGATGTGTTCGCCAATATGGCTGAGCAAATGGTGGATGACGCCCAGGTTCGGCGTTACGGAACCATTTTGCTCACGCAAGGCGCAAGAGGACTGGGGAAGCTGAATCCCACTGTCGTGTGGGTTGATGCTGCAATCGCCGTCCTCGAAGCGACTGCCAGCTACCTGCGTTTCTGCGCGGCTCGTGAGGTCACAGCACAGCTGAGGGAGTTCAATAAAACACTCGAGGCAACGCTCGCACAAGACCTGCGCATTGGGGAAAAACAACTCCAACAGCTGCAGCGCGAACGTTCTGGGCGTAAGGAACAAATAACTCAGGTGTTGAAGCATTCCAATCAACAAAAATTGTTGACCCTCAAGAAAGTTCGCCAGCAACTCGATACCTTGAAACGAGTGCATGTGCTGCTTCAAAAGGAACGACAGGACCTAGGTAATTTCCAGCAGTTGATCGGCCTACAGATATGCCTTGATCAGTGCATTAACGCGACGTTGGCACTACTGCTCACCCCAACCGGAGAGAACGCATGAAAGCACCTCGCAAACCTACGCCCCCCAAGCCCACTCCGGGCAAATCCGCTCCTAAAAAAGGTGGAGGTGGATTCAATGTGAATCAAGCGATGCAGATGGCCAACACATCGATTGATGCATTCAAGTCGTTTGTTGATTACAAGAAAGAAGAAGAAGTCACCAAACGGACCGTGATTGAAGGGCAGCGACAAATTCTACTTGGGGAGCAGCAGCTGAAAGAAGCCGAGCTCGAAGATGATCAACACAAGCGCGATCATTGGGCAAGAATGCAAGAGCTTTCAAACCAGAGCCGAGAGGCCGATCAGCAGTACGACGTAGCAATGACCACGCTCGAGACTAAGGCTGATAGAGAGGACCGGGTACTCAAGCAGCTCGAGTCTGGAAAAATCACGGCAGAGGACGCTGCCATGTTGCTAGGTGGCGGACAGGAATAAGTTTATGGCAGCTCCACTCGTTGTCGGTATTGGCGTTGCGATTTTTGCGGTTGCTAAAGTCTTCAGCTGGCTAGCTAACAGCATGACTGAGGAAGAAGAGCGAAAACATGCGCAGGAGCACGCCCGTACGGACGAGATTCGACGCCGGGCAGCTGCCGCTCAGGCACGTCAAGAGCAAAGGGCGTGGGAAGAATACCGGGAGATGGTTCTTGAGCACGTTCAACTTTTACGTAGAGTTATCCGGGAAAACCGCGAGGCGATAGTTGGAATTCCAGAGGAGCTGAATAAGCTCGAGCAGATGGTTGCCCGGGAAATTTCTGATAAGACCTCCAGCCCCTACCGTAAGTCAGCACTTCGTCGAGAGTACGCACGTGTCGAAGATGCTGTAGTACGCATGAAAGAGTACGAGCGCTATCTGACATTCGCTGAGAATGAAGTCGACACCTTGCTTGTGGGTGAACATTACGCGCTGCTGCTAGCGCTTGACCCGGCAGACAAGCTTCTTCCTCTGGAATGGCTTTACCCAGGAAAGCTCGTATTGGTGGCGATGGAAGAAATTAGCAGGCCACTCCCACGCTTCGGGCATCGAATCTCGTTCGGTACTGACGACGTGTCTCAAAAGGCGTTAGCACTGCCGTTCAACGATGAGATACCCATACTGATCAAGTCTGCAACCAAGTGGGACAATGGATCCTTCTACGGCTGTGTCGCCCGAGGCGCGCTCTACTATAAACACATCATTACCGGTGAACCCGTACCTTTCATTGTTGAACGAAAGCAGAAGCAATCGATGATTGGGACGTTGTTTGATGGACTGATGCGCGCCACGCTTCCTGTCAGCCAGCTAAAGCATCCTGGCGTACGACTGCTCTCTGGCCAAAAGATCTTGGTGCATCCGACGCAGTACGATC
The DNA here is from genome assembly GCF_007713445.1 of Pseudomonas sp. RGB. Taxonomy (NCBI): domain Bacteria; kingdom Pseudomonadati; phylum Pseudomonadota; class Gammaproteobacteria; order Pseudomonadales; family Pseudomonadaceae; genus Pseudomonas; species Pseudomonas sp. RGB. The sequence goes on from NZ_VMSH01000020.1 coordinate 44,133, forward strand.
TGTGTTTGCTACGTAATCCATTTGAGCAAGGACGCACCAATATAGAGGTCAGCGAGTTTAACTATCGCGCTCGTGGAGTTCAGTCCTATCAGCAGCTTTATTTGACCGTAGATGAGAAGTATCTAGAGGGTGTGACCGACCAACAGTTTTTCGAAGAGGACGAGCCTTGGACACTGCTCGGCTACTCTGGTTCGACGGGAGTGATTTCTCTGGGCAAAGCCTCAGTGAGGGTGGAGTGCGCGCCGACGACCAGTTTTAGCTTGCTCAAAGTCCATCAGGTTGTTCAGGCGGGGACTCTGCAGATTGGTCTCGATACCCCATTTCGGTTCACGCTTCTTAATCAGAAGCTGGCGGCGATGTCGCAGGTTGGATGGCGAAGCGGTGTAGAAGAGTTCCTTCGCTTCTGCTCTCAAACTGCAATGGATATGAAAGACTCACCTGAGCGCTTGGCTCACAGTCGTTTCTATCAGCGCTGGGAGCAGGTCATCGCGTATCAACGCAGCCAGGAAGAAGTTTCTGTACTGGATTTTTCAGCAAGCATGCTCCTTGTTCAAGAAGACGATGTACTTGTACTCCAACGAGACAGTCTCCCGCCGTCAGATCACGAGGCTTTCGAAGGCCTAGTCGAGAAGCTTCGCGAGGTGCTGTCAGATAAAAACTTCCTTAATCCTGACCACTGTGTCCGACTCTTGCTATGGGATGCGGACCGTTGTGAGTTTGTGCCTGTTGTCTCCCGCGATCGCCGCCGGCGTCCTTTGTACATTTGCACTAAGAGCAGTATTAGCATCGAGAGCGCTTTCTCGTTGCCAGAAGAGCCAAATGCAATGCTGCGTTTGGTTGTCACTGTACCCAGTGCTGCACTCAAGCGTCAGGCGCAAGCGTTAGAAGACTTTTTCAACGATCAACTGGTTAACCCGGCGCTCAAGAGCATCCTGCTTGCGCCAGAGCATTATCTCGCCGAACCGGTAGAGCGGAGTAGGGACATAACGTGGTCCGGGCCTCTGGATGAGAGTCAGAAACGAGTGGTGGAGTTAGCGCTGAGTGAGCGAAATGTCGCGTTAATTCAGGGACCACCTGGCGCTGGTAAGACAACGGCTATTGTTGAGATTTTGTATCAGCTTTACCGTCAGCGCTCTGATCTCCGAATTCTAGTGGTGTCGCAACAAAACTCTGCGGTGGACAACGCCCTGGAGAAGTTTCTAGCCGAGCATGCCGATGGCTTCGACCACGCGATTCGCACTATTCGGATAGGTAATCCTGAGAAGATGAGTAGCGTCATCAAACCGCTAGGGTTCGACAGCCAATTCCGTGAATACCTTACAGATCTCGAAGATCTCGCAATCGCCGGCGCCGTCAGCCTACCGGATAATGAAGCCGCGTTGTGCCACATGTGGCTTTCCTCGATCAAGCAAGCCTCACAGTCGCGCGCCAACCAGGACGAATTTTTTATTACGCTCTTGGCCGACCGCAACCTGGTCGGTGCCACCTGTGTGGGCTTGGCTACGAACAAGGGAGGTATAGATCAACTCCAGTTCGACGTAGCAATCATTGATGAGGCTGGCAGGGCCACCATCCCGGAAATCCTCATTCCAATCTTGCGATCAAACAAGGTGATTCTTGTAGGCGATCACTACCAGCTTCCACCAAGCATCGCTCCGTTGCTCCGAGAGGATGAAGCCGTAGAAGAACTTGGGTTCCTACGTGAAAATTTCTTGGATACCAGCTTCTTTGAATTGATGTTCGAGCGCCTTCCGCCAGAGTGCCGAGAGACTTTGAGTTTGCAGTATCGAATGGCGCCGGCGATCGGGGATTTGGTGGCAGAACTTTTCTACATGCGTGAAGGTAAACGTGTGCTTCACAATGGCCGAGATGACGCGTATTTCGAAGAGCGATATTTGTTCGAAAAATCGATTTACTGGGTCGACGTGAAAGGGCGTCAATCTCAGCCGAAAGGTTCGCAAAGCAAAGAAAATCGGGAGGAGGCGAAGGAGATAACTCAGTTTTTGGCTAATCTTGCGTACAGTACAACGAAGCCTATTTCGGTGGCTGTCATTACGCCGTATGGAGCGCAGAAAGAATGTGTGCGTGCGAGCTTGCGTAAGATTGGATGGGTAGAAGGGAAGCTTGGTCAATTATCGATAGCTGTTGATACAGTGGATGCGTTTCAGGGGAGTGAGGCGGACGTCGTTTGTTATTCTACTGTTCGCACCGAGGGGAATCTTAACTTTATCCTCGACCGGAAACGTCTCAACGTGGCTTGCTCTAGAGCGAAGCTTCACCTTCTATTTTTTGGTCATCGTGACTTTCTTCGACGTTGGAATTCAAAGAAAGGTGCTGAAGAGAACCTGTTTCCGAGGTTAATGCAGCATGCTTGGAATGTACCAGTATCATTAAAAGTTAATGATTTTGAAATGATGAAATGAAAGTCTAATTGACGCAGGAAAAGGGCTAGCGGCCCTGCATAATAAATCGGAATATGGCTCGCTTAATTCATAGATAGAGTAAATTTTTTTCGCATTAAGTCGGCCCGGTCCAGGGCCTGCCATTCATAGATAGATTGCAGGACTATTAGGGGGCGGTTATCTTGGGTTTTGCTTAGTGCAACATGGCTGCAGCGTTGATGAATAAGTTTTCCTCTGGTATGGAGTTGCGCGGTGGTTAGCATATATGAGGCTTTAGATGAGGGTATGGCAAGTTTTGATGAGAATGAAAAAAGAGAGGCATATTTAGGTTTTTTTAAAAATACTTTCCCATTCCTGTTATGCCCCGCACTGTTCAAGCGAAATGATGATTTGCCTTCTTTGAATTGGGTGAGAGTTAAGTATGACGACCATGCAGGGCATGATTTTCCTGAACAGCAAGGGGTGTATATGTTCATGGTTAGTGTTGAAAGTCAAAAGCTACCCATGAATTCCTACGTGATGTATGTTGGCAAGGCTGGGGATACGGATTCGTCAAATACAATTGCCAAAAGATTTATGGATTATGTGAATGTCTCTGGCTATAAAAAAAGACCGAAAGTTAAGAAGCTATTAAAATACTTCTCCGAACATCTTTTTTATTATTATTCTGTGGTGCCGGATGGTGATGCGACCTCAGTAGTAGAGCGGGCGTTGGCTGATATTTTTGTCCCACCCTGTTGCCAGATGGATTTTTCAGGTGAAGTCAGGAGTCTGTTGCGTAGAGTGCGGATCATATGAGTAAGCGATTGGTTTTGCCGTGTTTACGAGGGTACATGGGATCATGGGACACATATAGTTGCATGATGAGGCTTTCGGATGCCGCAGATTTGATAGGCTTTGCTGAAGAGCTGCATCAGATTGGCAAGCTGTCGGATAAAATACAGCGAGAATTGAATGAGGAAAGGGCAAAAGAAATATCTGATTACTTGTTAAGCAATGAAGACAGGTTTTTTAATTCGCTAGTTGTGGCGATTTATGACGGCGATCCAAACTGGCACGATGTAGAAAGTTTGCGACCTAATACCGAAGAGGCTTCACTTCTAGAAATTCCAGAGTATGCTGAAAATTGCCTGGGTTTTTTGTCAATAACCCGAGGTGAAAAGCTTTTTGCTCTAGACGGGCAACATCGCTTGGCAGGTATCAAATCTGCAGTAGAAAGCGATAAGCAGTTAGGCGCTGATTTGATTAACGTCATAATTGTAGCTCATTCGAATACCCCAAGTGGGAAAGTTAGATCTAGGAGGCTTTTTACAACCCTAAACAAGAAGGCAAAGCTAGTGAGTAAGGATGCGATAATCGCATTGGATGAAGATGATATTTCTGCGTGTGTAACCAGAGCATTGATCGAGTCAGATGAGTATCCTTGGTTTAATGAAAGCAATGTTTCATTCAGCTCGGGGCCTGTCAGGGATGGCACCAGCATTACTTCAATTGTTAATATATATGACAATATACAGAAGCTCGCAGCGTACAATCTCGGCGTAAAGGTCTCGGACCTAGATCGCTATCGCTTCAAGGGTAATGAGCAAATACTGAAGCAGGTGGTGGATTTTTTTAAGTATACGTTTGAATATTGTTCAGAGTTAAGCACGGTTATTAATAAGGGGGCGGAGGTTTCTGATTACAGAGGGGGCGATGATGGTGGGCACCTTCTGTTTAGACCTGTGGGTTGGGACTTATATACGGATATTGTGATATCTGGATTAAAATCAAATAAACGTGATGTGGAGTCAGTAATAAAAAATATCCTATCAAAGGATTTGTGCTTGGGTGGATCGATTTTGAAAGATAAGATATGGTCACAGAAGCGAGAAGTCATTATTAAGTTGAACGCGAAGAACCAGAAGATAATATCTCGAGAGTTTCTTTCGAAGTTGTCGGAAAAACAATGAGTCCTTGGCTTCCACAGGGTGACGGATGAATAAGTTTTACCCTTTCTATGCGTGTATAGGAGGACGTCCTATTATTTAGCCGTTTGCGGTGCCCGAACATCAGGTAAACGATGGATCTTTCTGCCTTGATGAATGGCTTCGTTGGAATCCTAGGCCCAGTTGCAGGTATTTCTTGGACTACCTGGGCTCTAGATGGTTTGGTGTGAAGCTTCGTTGTCGGATGAAAATGCTTGTGGTAGGGCGATCGCGTTTGTTTAAAAAACGCGGACAACATCACCCGAAATACTGGAGTTCGATAGGTGACTTGGCCGTGCGCTTGCGTACTTCGCGCAGAAGTGACTCCTTGATACATCCTTTAGGTAATTATACATCTCAATTGGATCATAATAAATTTACGATCTCATTCACCTCCGCTGAATCAGCACAGCATCTCCGCCAAGAGTCTTTGTACTCTGTAAAACTTAAATTCTCATGGCAGTTCCATTGATTCAGCATGCCTACACACGCCCATCCCGTTGACTGGGTGCTGAATCTATTATTGAAAAGATATCTAGCCACCACCCCATTAAGTTCCCGACTTTCAGAATTTCTTTCAAGCTCTTCGATATTGATAGCGAGCCACGAAATAAATGCATCTTGACTTTTAGGCACATAACCGGTCATCGAGTTAAGAGACTCAGCGTATTCTTTTATGCTGGCAGCATAATTATATCTATGCATACTGGTTTTATTCCACTGCTCACTCAACTCAATCAAAACTACAATCGAGCACATCTCACACAAGCTTTCTTCAAACCATTTATGTTTGTGACCTTTCGAGTCAGCGTAGTTACTGTGGAGATGGCATAATTCATGTGCGAGCTGATAAACGATCTGGCACCAGCTCAGACCAGATTTGACGCAGAGATGCACTTGATAGCATCCATCCTTCATATCATAACAAGCAAGTGGGTTTTTGGCGTCTGGGTAATTGGTAATCAATACTGGACTACGAAGCTTTTTGCCAAATAATTCCTCTATTATATCAAAAACAATATTTATCAATTCCTTCGTGATTTCGACATCTGCACCCGGCCATAGGCCTAAAAGATCAAATCTCACCACCGGTTTTTTTTTAGTATTCATACTCAATTCTCCCCGATGCTCATAATATCTTACGTTGTAACTCATAAACTTTTAAATGCAAAATATAGAGTCATTGTTGATCTTTTTTCGATGGCTAAATAAGAATATCACCATTTTAGTTACGGCAATAGAAGCTGCCAAGAGCTCGTATGCTCCCGGTGGCGGGGTGTAATAACATAATAGAGCTATTGGTTTTTCTGTATAATCATATTTATCCAGCTAATATCACCGCGACCTGCTGAATCTGACGTTGCCCATGATTTGATGATACTGGCATTTGTCAAGGTCGAGACGATTTCATGAAGATGTGACTTCGTAAAATAACTAAACAACCTTCCGTCATTAAGTCGAGTTTGACCTTCACCTTCCTTGAGAGAAATGTATAGGTAGCCTCCCGATTTTAGAGCCTTGAGGATTGCTTTCAAAGTTTTAACGAATAACGCCTTTTGGATATGTACTAAAGAAGCGCATGCCCATATCCCATCGTAGCTATCGATGAAGTTAATGTCTTCAGCCGCCATGTTGAAGATAGTGGCGTTAGTTTTGGATCTGGCGATTGCGGCCATTTTTCTTGAAGGCTCAATGCCATCAACTAAAAAACCTAGGTTCTGGAAATGTTTGATATCCCGCCCTGTACCACAGCCGACATCAAGAATTTTTGCACCTACATTTAACATGCTTGCGAAGCTATTCCACTGATCTGTAAGTTCAAGTTGAAATGTTTTTAAATCATAGGACTTTGCGAAGCTGTCATAGTACTCTATGGTTTGAGGGTCTGCTTTCATCGAGTTCAAAATTATCCCCTCTCAATAGGTTTAGCTTGATTTTCCCATACTTCAATCTGAGTATTTATCTCGTCATAGTCCTTCTTTGCTAAATCGTAGATTTGGCGGGGGAATACGGCGGTATACAATCTAGTCGGCTCAGATTGTCTCGGTTTCTTGGCCTGGGCATAAGCATCCTTTAAAGCTCGCAAGTGGGCCAAGTAAGTACCGAGACATCCACTTAACTCTAAGTTTTTAGGGTTTGCAAGGCCGGATGAGCGCTCAATTAGCGCAGAGAGCTGCTCGCCTACCTCAATAATTACCAAGACTTGGGGGAGTGAAGCTCTTATATGCTTACCTAAGTAAGGTAGGTCTTCTATTAATCTAAAGGGGGTGGCAGTACCTTCTGTAAAAATATGGAGTGCTTTCTTTGGCCGGGGCTCCATTAAGTTTGTTCTGTACTTATAGCGAGAGCAGTCAAATTTCTGAAGCTGATCATGTAACTGGGAGCTAAGCTCTTTGCTTTGGGCTAAAAGAACTAATAGTGGGCCATAGAAATCATTATTTTGCTTGTTTCTATATTCAAATATTTTTTGTTTTACTTCAAATGAGAACTTTTCTTTGCGCTCCTTAAGATTATGAGAAAGTTGACTTCTGTGAAGAAAAAAATTGATACCTCCGCCAATCAAAATACCTAGAAAACCGAATATTGCCGGATACAATTTTTCAAGTGTGGTTTGTTTTAGTGTCTCAATTCTTTTTACTATTTCGTCATTAGAACGTGAAATCGAATCCAATTTATCCACGAGGATGTGCTGAGGTTGGATAGAGATCTCTTTAGCTTCAAATTCTTCAGTTGAAGAAGGGGCTTCAAGCGGCTGGGGTGATGCAGATGATTGCTGTGACTCAGCGTTTTGAAACTGAGTGCTCAAGGGCTTTGATTCAGTTAACTGAATCGCAGTAGGTAACGGGTTTGATTCTGCTGACTGGGCACCGGGAGGGCTATTAACCGAAAGCGAAAGCTCGTCAGCTAGCAATGGGGTGCTCATGATCGTGAGAGAGAAGAATATCCGACAGTAAAATTTCATGGTGACCGGCTCAATTTGCACAAGCAGATATTAAGCCATGACTAAAAAAATTTGGCTACCGAAGATAGATGCTCGAGCATTTGTTAATGATGCGGTTTTTATGAAACTAGAGAATTATCATATGCATGATGAACGGGGGTGCAGGCGGAGATGGATGCTTATTTCTGTGGGAGGGGATACTTTAATATGTGTCCTAGCAAGTGGTCCAATTTCCTGCTGGCGGAGTGTTTCGCAACTATCATGCCAGAGATTTATTAATCCAAACTCAAAAAACCTGAGTTTGGATTAATTATAACTAGTTAAAATTACATTTTTTTAGTCGTTTGCAATAAGGCGCGCTACATCCTTTATTGATCGAACATGTCCAATTTTATGTAGGCCCACTTCAACCAGCGACGCCACGTGCCTGACGGGATCCCAATTCAGATTGTTTTGATGTGTAAATTGTCGGAGCAGCGCCTCATAGATATCCAGATGCTCTCCAAACAAAGTAGGAGCATTGAACTCCTGACCATCTAGGTCCGATACGCTGGCATTGCCTAAGCCACTGTCATCCGCAAGGGCGAGGGCAATGGCGTATCGACTTAAGATGTTAGGTGTAAGGCCCGTTTTTGATTTTAGATACTTTAGTTTCGCAGTGGAAGAAGCTGAAATTTTAAATTTGTGCGGAAATACGTTCATGCGTGTTGTGCCCACCGCCAGAAATAGCCTTCCTCTGCTTGAGTGGAACGAGTTTCTGGATTGTATACCAGGTGATAAGAGTGAGAAATGCTTCCTTGTAAGCCTTCGTAGAATGCATAATCAATTTCAGTATCCGTCGACAGGATAATCACTTGATGGCTAGTTTTGGGGAAGTAATTTTCCACGAGTTTTTTGCGATGAATAGAGTCGAGTCGGCCAAGCGGTGTATCAATGACGACTGGCAGGCTTCGCCCAGAGGTACGGGCTAAGGCCTCCAGAATGGAAATTGCAAAAATCTGTTTTTCACCTGCTGACAGCTCATCCTTACGAAGTGTTAAACCCTCATCATCAATAAGGACAACCTCGAAGGAAGTCGGATCTATCTGAATGCTCAGATTTCGATCTTCTTTACGAGCGAGACCATTGAAAGATGTGTAAAACTGTGATTCAAGTTCCTTCAGCTTTTCGATCCGTGCGCGAGTAGAAAATTCTTTTAGAACATCTCTGGCACTTTGAGCGAGCTCGGACAGCCTCTCTTCCTCTTGCGACTCGGAAATCTCTGTATATAACTGATCTAGATGGCGCGCTGCTGACGATAATTGATTAAGAATCGTCTTTGCTTCTTCAACAAGTACAGATTTTTGTTCCTCCAGAACGGACAAGCGCCCCTGTAGTTGCCCTTGTTCGTTGAATAGAGGCATCAGCACTTTTTCTTCTGGGGCTCTCCCGATATTTTCTTTTGCAGATTCGATCCCAGTGTCCGTGTCCTTAAGCGTCATCGCTAGGGCAGATGCGCGTTGCTGGAGTGAGCTCACATCGCTCGTCAGCCGATGAGCAATACTGGATCTCTGAGTATCAGAGAGTTCATGTACTGGCGGTTGGTTTCGATCGCTACTACCGAGTTCTGAACCGAATGTCCTAAGGAAAATTTCTTGAAGGGCAGGGCGCTGCTGCTTGCTAATTTTTAGCGTCGATTCAAGCTCAGCCAGAAAATTGCTTTGCTGACGTTCCAGATACTCAGAAAGTACCAGTGCTTTTTCCGTGCGCTGCTCAGAGTCCAATTGCACAAGAAGTTTTTCGTTGAGTTTGCGAGTAATGGCAAAGGGCAATAAGCCACCCAGCATCTCATGCAAGGTATGTTCTATCGCCTTTTTCTCACTAACCAATGAGTCGAGATTAGCAGCTTCTTGCTCTCTCGTAGCGCTCCAAGCGCCACCGCGTGCATTAATCTTCGCCTCGATATTGGCTAGATTCTTATTAGCCTCTACGGTACTTACGCGCATATGGACAAGCTTTTCGCGTGTCTCTGCGAGTTGCTTTTTTAGATCCTCGTACGTGCGCTCGGCCGTAGCTATCTTCTGCTTGCGATCATCGGAGACTTTTTTTACTGAGCGCCCTCTGATAATCACCGATAGATCGGAATGCAGTCTGTCGATCAGATCCAAACCTAGAAGCTTGTTTATAGAGTCTCGCAAGGCGTCTCCGGATGTTTCTTCTGCGAGGCTCGCGATTTTTTCTCCGTCGAAGAAGAACAACTCGGAAACGCCAATTGGGATCAGCTCGTTGAGGAAAGCCTGGGCTTGCTCATAGGAGAGTTCGGTCAGATGCTGACCGTCCTTTGAAATAATAAGGCCTTCCTTGATCTTGCCGCCATGATCAACAAACCAATCTCGAGTCAATTGATAGCTCGAAATCACTCCGTATTGCGCATAGCGAAATGTTAGATCGACGGACGCTCGTGTAGGTTTGGCAATGCTATTGTGTGCTCTATGAATGCAATCACGAAGATATTGGTGATAGTCTGCGATCGTAGCGCCAGACCCAAGCACGCCTTTGCCATACAAGGCAAGCTTCAGTGCGCTCAGAATGGTCGTCTTGCCGCCGCCATTTAAGCCACCAAACAAAACGATAGGCGCATTTTTGCCTCTTTTGATCTTGGGTACCAAGTCAAAGTTGTGTGCGCCGCTAAACACACGGAAATCTAGTACTGAGAGGGAGTCAATAATCATTGCAGCAAGCCATCTATTTCTGCTTTCAGGGATTCGAAAGAGGTTTTATATGTGTCGTTAACTTTAGGAACGGCGCGCCGCTCCATAGCCTCATCAAGCCCACCCCAGTCCTGCTCCAGGATCTTCTGCAATTCCTCCAGAATCCCTTTGCGGCGCGACAGGCCGGAGAACGACAGCTCAGTATCTATCAGCTTCATGATCAATACAGCTGGCACGCCATGTTCCGCTTCCAGTGCATTGAGGATGGCGGCATCAGGCTCAGTGAACGCGCCGGCATCATTCTTGATCCACTCCACCGTATCCGCGGGATAGACCTCGGCATAAATTTTTGGGAGCGAATCAATCCAGTCTGGCTCATTCGGATCCTTCAGCCATTGTTGGCGGATCACCTGCAGCTCATCCCGGCCAATCAGCTCAATATCACGATCGGTCTCACGGATGCCTTTTTCAATTTCCAAAAGCAGCTTGAGCCACTCTTTGCGATACTTCATCCAATACGGACCAGGAACGTACTTGGTTGCTGCATTTGTGTCGTCGTCGATTGCCCCTCTTGCGAAGGTGACTTTCCCTGTACGGCGTTTGTAGTTGCGGTACTCGGTTTTGTTCTCAGGAAGCGAGCTGGCATGCAACTGATTGCGGAACTGGAGCAACGGTAGCATCCAATCTTCACCGCTGTTTACGAGACCTTCGATCGCCTTGTCATGAGTCACCACGGTGCACGTCCAGCATCCGAAGCGGGAGTTACCGCAGGATGGGGTATTGGTGTCGATCACCAGTGGACACTCGCCAGCGTTGGAGTCCTTGTACAGCTCAAACAACACTCTATTTGAGCCACCCCATGGCCTGGCAGCACTCATGAGGTATTCCCACACATCATCGGCGTGCCATAGCTCAATTGGCATATAGGTGTATGCATTCGGCAGCGTGGTATGCCGACCCAATGCTGAGCCATCGATCTTGTGACGTGTGATTACCTGGGCGCGCGTGGAGCTTTCCTCCCGTCTCGAGCCAAGTACCACCACGACCTCACCGAAACGTGCCACCTTGTCTTTGATGAACTCGCTCACTGGGTCGATCTTCATCCGCTCTGTGCACCAACGGAATGCCTTGGTTGGAGCGGGGTAACCCTTGCCTAGAAGGTTGGCCCAGAAGGTCTCGCCCACTTTGGGAGTGACAGAGTGGGCTGTCATCGGAATCTGATCTTCAACTGCTTGAGCGTTCACCGAATCAAGCACTTGGCGGATCATGTCGACTACAACGGGTGTTTCCACTCGAGTATCGGAGGAGACGACGTACACATGCTTGTGGCGCTCCTCAGGTGGCAACATCTTTAAGGCGTAGTAGGTGAGCGAAAGGATTACTGTTGAGTCCTTTCCGCCGCTGAACCCCACTACCCAGGGGCGATTATCGGCCTTGTATATGCTTTGAAGCTCGCGGACAGCGTCCGCTAGCGGTCTTCCAGAAATGATCGCTTCTTGAACGAAATCATCGTGCGATGGGTAGAGGAATTGATCATTGCTCATTGTTGAGGAAACCTGTTTTCTAACTCTCGTTCAGCCGTTGACAGCGGGACGCCAAGTTTTTTCTTGATAAGACTAGCGGTGAGCGCCACGTTCGTTGTGGCTTTTGAGATCCGGCCGTGGACCATCGCGCGACCCTCCCATTCAGGGTTGGCCCTTGACCAATCGATTTGGCGGAGTTGGCTGAGGGTTGCTTTCCACTCGGTCTCCTTGCGGATAATCAGTTCAGCTCCCACAAGTCCCATTGCTTGGAGCATCACGCCGTGGGCATGAATGTAATTGTCCCGTAATTCGGACGTCGACAGCTCTTTATTTTTTGCTCTGATCCAGTCGGGCATCTGCAAGGACACCTCTTCCCAAAACGATTTTGCGAGCTCTCGTTCATTCTGTGCGATGAGATCGCCTTTCCCTTTTTTCAATAAGACTCGGGATGCGTTTTTTATGGCGCTGAGAGTAAAGAGCTTGGAGCTGCGAGGGGAGAGACTTGACTTCTCTAGCTCCGTCATTCTTGAGAAAACATCTACGTTTTTGGCCAGATAGCGGGCTAAATCGGAAATCAGGTCACGATGATCGTAAAGCGTGCTGATGGAGCTGCTCGGCCTCACGGCATGCTTGTTGAGGTCAGCGAACATTTGCTGGCTACGATTGAGGCCTTCATCGATGAAGAAGAGCACCGGGATATTGTCGTAGCCAAGCTCCGGGTTTTCTCGAATTGCTTGCTCAATGGCCGCACGTCGGTGCTGACCATCGTTAATCAGTATGTGGGCCTCCATTGGAATAGTAAGCGTGCCGATGCTCTGTTCCAAGCCAGTATCTGAAGCGGGGGTGAACTGAACCACGCCATCTACTGAGGCTGTGATCGCGGAAAGTGTGTAGTCGTCGCGATTATCGAGCAGATATGCTGAAATCTCTGGAACCCTAGCAAGATTCAAAGTGCGCTGTGCACGTAGGTCCGCTGGGACGTTTTCCTCGTTAAAGATAAAAATCTTGGGGACGAGGCGCATGGGGCACATAGCAATGTAGCAAGGCCTACCTGCTTGAATCCCCCTAACACACGGAAAGGAATGAACGTAGGTTGTCATGAATTTGCATGTGTTAAATGATGAGGTATGTCATTTTGCACATTTTTAACATACAGGCAAGCTCGCGTTGAGTTGAAAGCGATAAATTGATATTTTTGATATCATTTTGATGTTGCTGGTTTGGCCGCCAGCTCATAATTCACTGCTCTAGAACATGGGGCAACTTCTCTAAAGGAATTAGGTATCAGCATGCAGATCAATCCCTCTCACGCGTCGTTTGGCGTCATCTTCGATGGGCGATCAATATTCGAGGTTCCCCGTTATCAACGGGGGTATGCATGGGGAGATGAGGCGCTCGACGATTTTTTGGACGATTTGTCTGCTTGCTATGAAATAAGAAACGATGGGAAGGAAAGAGAGCATTTTTTCGGAGGCATACTTAGTATTCGCCGTCAAATGCAAGGCGTAGCGAATGAATCAAAATTTGAGCTGGTGGATGGTCAGCAGCGCGTCACTACTCTGACTCTGCTAGCGGCAGTACTATTCGAAAATTATCAGCTTATTTATTCTGCTTCAGCAGTGGGGAATGATGAATTTCGCGAGCGAATTGATCTCCGCAAGTCGAAGCTGAAAAGTTGCTTTATCGAGTATTCTCAAGAAGTTAATAAAGAAATAAAGAAAGTTAATGTCCTGACAATGTCAAAAAATGATGAGCCTTTCTTTCGTTCGATGTTATCTAGCGGGGGGGCTGTCGCAGTAAGAGATTCACACAAAAAACTACAGCGTGCATATGCTAAGCTTAAGGAGTACGTGGCCAAAATTGTTGGGGCGGCTGGTACACCTGAAGCAAAACTAGACTCACTTGAACGGCTGCAAAATGTGTTGCTTTCGGATTTTTCAGTACTTCACATGGTGGTTGACAATAAGAGTGATGCATATAGACTATTTCAAGTAATTAATGATCGTGGCGTTTCATTAACCGATGGGGATCTGCTTCGTGCTCGCGTATTAGAAACCTTAGAGGGTCACGATGTCGAACAGGCCGAAGCAGAGGCGATTTGGGATAATATATTGTCCGACCAGCCAAGTGTTACGCTTAATTATCTGCATTGGGTGTACGAATCTCACGCATTTGTGAGGGCCAAATCATCATCTCTAGCGGATGATTTTTATTCTCACTTCTTTCCGGATGTAGGGTTTGGTGAGGTTAGTGAAGAGCAGGCGCGTCAATGTATTGATGGTATGAGGACTGTGAGCGCAGATATTAATCTGTGTCGGAAGTTGGTTGAAGGCGAATGGCCATATGACGAGGTTCGACAGGTTACCCCTTGGGATAAGTCTCGCTTAAAGGCAATGGTTGTTGATCTAGGGCATACCTTAAGTGTCCCGTTGTTAATTGCTCTGGCGCAACATGATGCCACTGTGTTTAGAGATGCAGTACTGATGCTTGAGCGGAGTTTTTTTAGGTTCAAGGTTATATGTTCTGAGCATGTAACGCCACTAAAGAGGCTGTATTATGAAGAGTCTCAAGTTATTAGAAGTAGCGGGAAAAGTTATAATGTTTCATCCCTGCGAGACAAGTTAAATAACCTGTTGCTCGACAAGTCTCCAATCCATTCATTTGTCAATGGTCTGAAGGCGCTAACGTATCAGGCCAGGGATGGCGGAAACAAACCGATCAAATACTTGCTATCTATCGTGGAAAGCTATTCGGATTGGTACAGCTCTGGTGCAACTGGCGCCCCGAAGTGCATTGAGGGGAATCGTATATATGATTTTAATAGCACATCTATTGAGCATGTTTATCCGCGCAATGCTTCGCCAGCTAATAAAGTCGGAGAGATGGAGTCGCTCAAGAATTCGTTGGGAAATCTCACTCTATTAGATAATGTTCCAAATACTATCTCGGGCAATGCCTCGTATGAAGAAAAAAGAGAGATGTACGCAAGATCTTCACTTTTTCTGAACAGAAAGATAGCGGAAAATGAAGTTTGGTCAGTAGTCGAAATGGCTGCTTATGAGAACCTCTTAATAATGATGGCCTCCGAAATATTCAAGGCGTAGATCTGCATGGACATCAATGCATAGTGATCGATAGCTGTTCGATCTCGTCATATCGTTACTAGTATAGCGTCTTGCTGCTGAAAAATTTAACGCGATCTGTCAAAAGACAGATCGCATTATATGCATAAAAATTCAATAGGATTAATGTATGAATTTCATTGCGGCAATAAGAACTCCGATTGTCGCAGAAAGCATGGTTCCCATTCTAACTGTCAACTTAACATCAAACTGAGCGATCTCAGTTCTAGTTTGAGCGATTTCTGAGCGCAATTGTGCAACATCAGCAATTTGCTGGTTGCGAAGATTTCCTATGTCACTCTTTGTGCCAAAAGTGTTTGCATATCTATCTCCATCGCTTCTATAACCGTGTGGGCTTTAAGCTAGCGTACACTGATTGAAATCAGAGCTTGGTATAGAGCCAATTCCACTTTCTTTAAGGCCTCCAGAAAAACTAAAAAGTCCTATCCCCACGACGGGGTAGGCCCGTCGTGGGTGGGAAAATCGTACTTCTTTCGACACGTGGTCGACTGACCGTGCTTCCCGAAGCGATACGGTCATTGGGTGGATCCTGCGAATATTCGCAGCACCGCCTAGAAGACACCTGGCGGCTGGCATGTAGCTGAACACGTCAGCAAGACACAGCCTTTTGGTGTCAATCCACAATCCGGTTACCGAGTATTTCCTAATGATGGCCTGGGGGCCTTTTTCTGCGCTGATTCGACTAGCTTAAGGTAGGTATTGTTGAGGGCCAAGTCATTCATCATTCCATCGGGGGATTTGAGTAAGTACCCGTGAAGGCGCCGAGTTCTGCGCCCGCCGCTTACCTCGCATGTCCAGATGTTCAGTCCGTTTGGTTGCTTGCGGTGCAGCTTCATTTCTTCAAAACGTTTCTGAATCCACTGCCAGTCGTATTGGCTTTCTTTGCGATACGGGCAAGGTGTCGGTGCTCCTGCCCGTAGCGATGAAAGACGCCAGGCGTGACGAGGAAGATCGTATCTTCGACAGTGTGAGCCAGCGCTTTGGTGTCATTCATGATTATGCGATGAGATAGGACGCCTTGGGTGAACCACTCCTTGAAGTGCTCACCTGAAAGCTCTGCAGGCATCTCTTCTCGGCGCGGGCACTGGTGGGCAATTGATCGGATACGGGGCATCGTCATGCCGGCCTGATCGTTGACGAACAGGTTCGCCTGGTTCAGGGCGTTCACCGCGCCGGTCAGCTTCGGCCAGTCATCGTCGTCAAGCTCGCCGCTGTCCAACTTGCTCAGATTGACGCTGCCATCGATGCCAGGCCGCGCGTGATCAGTTCCTCCTTGGTCATCTCCATGGAGAATACTAAACCGGCGCCACCGAGCTTGCAGGTGACGTGCTGGGCGATCTACAAACCAAGGATGGTCTTGCCTGAACCTGTAAGCCCGCCAACGACGATCATGTTGCCTGGGCGCCCCCCTCGCACCAGTGCGTCAAGATCCTTCAACCCAGTGGAAAGACCGGTTGGCGCCGTCTCGTTGAACTTCGAATCGATGGTGTCGACAACGCCGGGCAGGAACTCACTTGCACGGTAGTAATCACGCTGACCGTCGTCGTCCAGATCACGAAGGTCGGCGGTTGCTTGTTGGGCAAGCGCAATGATCTCCGACAGTGGGCGCTCCTCGTTCGCTATTTCGTTGATCACATAAGTGGCATCGACAATCTGTTGAAGTATTGCCCGCTCCCGTACGTGCTTGGCATCCGTCTTCCAGTTGGCAGTGCTGGGCACGTTCTTGGCGATCTCTACTGCAAACGCCAGTGTGCCATTGGCGCTCGGCAAGGTTGGGCGCCACAGCCCAACAGTGACGGGGTCAATAGGTTCGCCAGCGGTCTGACATTCAATGATTGCTTTGTACAGCGCCGCATTTTCCGGGTCGTGAAAGTCGGAGATGCTACCTTGCTGGTCACCTCGTCAAACAGAGAGGGGTTCAACATGATCGCAACCAAAACCCCATGCTCGGCCTCGATGCTGAATAATTCGCGCGTCATGCGTCACCCCGGGCCGAAGGCCAGTCGAATAGCACCGCAGGACCGCTGTCATCGCTGAGTCGATCAACCGTCCCGACAAGCGCCCGCGTCCGAGTGATATCTGCGACTCAGGCCCGATCGAGCAGGACGCCGATGTTGTGATCCTGGGTCATCGCGATCTGGAGAGCGAGGAGGGCCAGAACGGCGTTATCGAGCTGATCGTGGGTAAGGTCCGTCACCCGAAGGTCGGATCTTGCATGGTCCAGCAGCAGGGTAAATACGTTCGCTTTGTCGACTTTGTGGGACGGCCACCGAGCAACGAAGAAGTGGAGATGGGCCGAAGCTTTGCCAGCAAATTCAAGGGGAGGAAAAACCATGAATAACGTCACCGTAGCATTGCCCCGCAAGAGCATGAGCGACCTGGAACGGCGTTTCCTGAAGATCGCCGGTGAAGAGTTGGCCAAAGTCAAAGTTGGTGGAGCTACAGCTCTGGCATACCTGTTGGAAATGATCGCCAGTTGGCACGAGAGTCGCGCCCAGATCGGATTCCACGACTTCGGGCAGCGCTGGCTGATCGAAAGGAATGCAAAGAATAAACCCGCCGACCGGTTGTTGCGTGACCTGTTTGGCTTGAGTGATCCAGACCCGAGGAAAGCCGCGTGAAAAAGCGCACCTACATTGACAAGCCGCTGGGCGATACGGACTATATGCTCGAACAATGGGGCTGGTGGCGGATGGATGGGATGGGCGTGCCGCGTTACGTTATCACTGATGACCTGGCACTCGCGGTTGATTCTGCGATAGCCAAGCTTACGCGCCGTAATGAGCAGATGAGCCTGTATCTCTGGCTCCATTTCGGAGCCAAGTGGACGATGGTACGGATAGGTGAGTCGGGCAAGATGTCGGAGCGCTCTGCAAGAGAAATAATCAAGGCCGGCGTTGGGTGGGTTTACGGGGTATTGCAAGGGATGAGCGAAGCCGCGTAAATAGTTCTTTCATGCCGGATACGGGTCTGTTTTCATGGCACGGTGTTCAGCTGTTCCAGCGCGACCCCGAAGTAGATTTAATAAGCCAGGGGTGCGGAATCCGTGACCAGGCTCTTTATTAACGTGTATCTCGCGAAAGATGGGTAGCGCTCTCGATAGCTGCAGTTGAGCACTGGCAGTGGGGTTGGCTAGTACAACCTATGTTTGGCACACTCGGTGCGTCTAAAGAAATTTGTACTTGCGTCAGATGGGCGCGCCTTAAACGAAGAGAGAGAAGCTGCGTGAGTGACGAAAGGCTGAGTTAGCGTATGGAAAATGGTTATGCCGAGGCTCTCGGGTTGGCCGCGTATATGTTTGCCCGTCTTGAATGGAATGTGGTTTATTACTGCGAAAGAATGAAAGAGGATTCGGTATCAGAGCTGAAAGAACTCACTGCCGGTTTAGTTCGTAAGCGTTGCGGCAAGCTTATTTTGGCTGTAACGGATGATGACGTGCGAGACCAGCTCATAAAAGCTGCAGAGGTCTTCAACCCTTTGGTGGATCTGCGTAACGACCTGATCCACGGAACACCGGTCACTCATCCAGAGTATGGACAGTGTTTGAAGGGGAAGACGGGCTATTGGCCTATTACTCGAATCAACCAAGCGGCAGATGCTTTTGCGGAGTGCGCGATTAGCTTCAATGGCATCCTATATGGCGCGCTGACAAAGCCCTCTTGATATCCAAGTGCGGGGTTCGGCAATATTTTCTTAAGTAGCGAAGTTACGCCCGTCTCCCAGAAATCCGCCAAATGCGGGTTTTTTGTTGGCTAAAAATCATCCCTGAGCCCTGGCATTTGCCGGGGCTTTTTCGTTCCTGGAGAAACCGAATTGAATGCAGCCCAAAGACGTAGCCCTTGCCTGCGTATTCTAGGTAGCCGTCCTTGACCTTCGATGTTTTTGCGCTCTTTAGTCATTGACTCACTAGCGCGTGAGGTTCGGTTAATTGATAGGGGCTTCAATCGTTCGCCGGACTCCAGGTGAGTTCAAGTCAGTGCCAGCCGTGACGAGCGAGTCGTCACGGTCGAGCACTTGGAATCGGACATTGCCTTCGACCTGAGGAGGTTTGCGTTGTCGCTGCTTTTCGATTTGGCCCAGTGGCCACGCCCAGGGAGAGGGATGCCGGCTTTGCGACAAGCTTTGGCGACGGCGACGTCGGAAACATCAATTTCGCGGGCCAGTTTGACCATGGATGTTTGCCACACTTTTTCGAACAGTTCCGCAACGGTGAAGCTCACGAATGTGAACATGCAGTCGGTCACCTTTGCTCATCGCGAATTTAAGGTCACAACGCCGGTTGTCGCGGATGTTAAGTTCCTGAGAGCGCTGGGTGCAACAACCCTATGAGGGTGTTCGCGTCTATGTCGCCGCGTACGCTGGAAAAGACAACTTCGACTCGTTTGGCGTGTGCTCGTAGGTCGAGGACAGCACCGCACTGAGTCGATCGCCCAGCAGGTTCCAGGCGTTTTTCTTCTCGTCGGCATAGTCGTGATGCAAGTAGTGGCGTCTCACCCGATCACCGACGCCGGCGACCAAGGATTGATCGCGCTGCGGGCCTGTCAGGGTTATGTGAAAAGCATTTTAACTTCGCACTGGAGGAGTTATTAAGTTATGGGTAAGCAGTCCTTTTTGGCGCTTTTGTCTTGCTCATCGCTGCCGTCGATTTTGTGACCAGCGCATTGGGGTAGGGGTTTTCCTAACCGCTGTTGCAACATTCCTACACTTAAATAGGGGGTTGTCCGATGGTTGCGATGATATCAATGAGCCATTGTTTTGCTAAAGGCTCGATCACCGGTCCACCAGCGGCTACAGGTTATGAGTGGGAGACAAGCAGTGATCGAGCGGACTCCAACCATTCTGCAGCTTTGGCTCCGCTTCCCGTGAGGGGTGGCAGCCTGCTATGGGGGCTTTCTGTTGATTAAACGTGATGCCCAGACTCATGTCTTAAGGCGCACTCCAGTAAATTTGATGCCTGTTGAGAGCGCCACTCAAGCTAGGGCACTAGCAGTCGATAAAGAGTGATGTCGATACGACATCATTCGATCTTTGCATTAAAAATCTAAAAGTCCGAGCCAAGGATGCTCCACCATTCGAGTGCATACATATGTATAGCAAACTCAGTATTTCCCAAAAGCTCTACCTCAGCTTTGCCGCCATCGTGTTTCTGTTGGGCATCCTTGTCATCAGCGCATACCGTGGGTTTGGACAGGTCGACAGTGCGATCAACAGCAACGTCCACAGTTATCGCGTGTTAAGTCAGTCCAAGATAGCCCTTGAACAGTTGATCAATATCGAGACCGGTATGCGCGGCTTCGTCATCACCGGCAAGGACAACTTTCTTGAGCCCCAGATTGCCGGTGAAAGTAAATTCTCTAGCAGTCTTGCGACGCTCAAAGAACTGACGATTGATAACGCCGAGCAGCAGAAACGGCTTGCCTCATTGGAGCAGCTACAAAAGCGGTGGCTGGACGAAGACGTTCATTCGATCATCGCGCAACGGCGTGAGCTGACGCAAAGCGGCACCTCCGGTGATTCGCTGAATCAGCGCATAAGCAGCGGCGCAGACAAAGCCAAAATGGATGGCATGCGCGGCATTATTGCAGAGCTATCGCAGGCAGAAGACGTTCTATTGGCAAGCCGCACTCAAGAGATGAACAACGCCAAGGATCGCGCGATTACGATTCTGGTGGCCGGTGGTTTGATTGCGGCCTTTTTGGCGGTCATCCTCGCCTATGCTTTAGGCCGCACCACGCGCGCGCGCCTGCAAGTGGCTATAGACGCGGCGACAGCGGTTGCCGAAGGTAGATTGGACACCGTGATTGATACCAGCAGCAGCGATGAACTGCCCAGGGCATTTGATCGCATGCAAACGCGCCTGCGGGAAATGATTCAGCAGATCAATCAAGCTGCCAGTCAATTGATTGAATCCGTACAGAAGATTTCAGGAGCTTCGGAGCAGCTTTCCAGCGCGGTAAACGAACAATCAAACTCGGCATCCGCGATGGCGGCCACGGTTGAAGAACTTACGGTAAGTATCAACCATGTATCCAACAACGCAGGCGAGGCCGGCGGACTCGCTCATCGCTCTGGTCAGCAATCAATAGATGGATCCACCGTCATCCAGAACACACTGACCAGCATGAATGGTATCGCGAAGACCGTGCAGCATGCCTCAACCAAAGTGTCAGAGTTGGGCCACCATTCCGAGCAGATATCTACCATTATCAGTGTTATTCAAGGCATCGCAGATCAAACCAATCTCCTCGCTCTCAACGCTGCCATTGAGGCTGCTCGAGCGGGTGAACAAGGCCGCGGCTTTGCAGTAGTCGCCGACGAGGTACGGTTGCTCGCGCAGAACACCGGTAAATCTACCAAGGAAATTGCCGGCATGATCGACAAGATCCAGCTCGGAGTCCGTGAGACTGTGGAGAGTATGCGCAGCGGCGTGATGGAAGTTAGCCAGGGTGTGGAAATGGCGGAGTCAGCTGGCAAGGCTATTACTGAAATTAGTCAAAGCTCTGGCCAAGTGCTCGAGGTGGTCGAACAGATTTCTTTGGCCTTGCGTGAGCAAACAGCTGCAAGTCAGGACGTCGCACGTAACGTCGAACGATCTGCACAGATGGCTGAGCAAAATAATCAGTCTGTGCAAGATCTTCTGCGCACCAGCAACGATTTGAATCAGTTGGCGATAGGACTTAAACAGGAAGTAGGTCGGTTTCGTCTGTAATGGAGTGGCAGAAACCATATTCTTGATCAAGCCCAACCTGCAAAGGTTGGGCTTTTTCATGCGCGTAAGTTTTGCATGGCTGCCTGTCGGCACCCGTCAGGCGCCAGTGGCGCGCTGCTTGAGGTAATCCACAAACGGGTCGATATCCGTGCTGCACAGCAAATGAGCGATCGCGCGCACCTCGGTTTCCGGCCATTCCCACCAGGCGGACTGTTCGAGGATCTGGCGGGTGGGCTCATCGAAGCGCCAGCGGATATGTCTGGCGGGGTTGCCGCCCACGATGGCGTAAGGGGCAACGTCCTTGGTCACAATGGAGCCGGCCGCGACGACCGCGCCATTGCCGATGGTGACGCCGGACAGAATCTTCGCGTGCGAGCTGATCCAGCAATCATTGCCAATGATCACGTCGCCCTTGCTGCCACCAAAATCAGTGATGTGCGCGAGGCTTTTGACCTTGGCCGGGAAGGGATAGCAACTGAGCCAATCGGTGCGATGATGGCCCCCCAGGTACACTTCGACATTGCCGGCAATGGACGTGTAGGCACCCACGCGCAAGGTCGTGCCTTCATGCCAGTCGTGAACCTTCAGGTCCCCGTAGGTCCCTATGCCAAAGCTGTAGTCGGGGTAACGGTTGCGCAGTTTCTGCGTCGAACGCTCCAGGGGGGAGAGCGCGCGCAATGCCTTGCGCGCTTGGTGTTCGCGCCATTTACGCAATAGTTTCATGCGTCGAGCCTTCTTGCAGAGGTTGAAATCAGGCCGCCATCCTGAGCAATGGGTGGCTTCTATGCAAGACGAAAATGCTCAGGGTAATGGCCGGGAGAACCCTGGCACATAAGCGTTTAACTGCCAACCACCGCCAGCAGCAACAGTCCCATCAGTGCCATCAGCAGGGTTAATCAGGCACGTCCTGGACGGTTTCGACGGGTCGATCCTGCCCCAGGTGCAGCAGTGCTACTGCGTCACCGGCGAAGTGGATTTCGTGCTGATACTGAATGTCGCCAGCCTGCGGGAATACCAGGCGCTGGACCGGGGCAAGGTGGGGCTAAAAGTACCGATCAGTTGAGCGCTTCATTGCCTGAAAAAAATGGCCGAAGCCTGTCCCTTTTTTTCACCTCGCCTGTCATTCATGGCAAGTGAATCAAATCGAGAGCTTCCGCCAATGCCCGCCGTCCCACCCTTGCGCCTGCGCCCGTTACTGAACTTGAGCCTGATGCTGAGCCTCAGTGCCAGCCCATTATTCGTCCCGATCAGCTACGCCGAAGACAGCAGTGCTCGGCGCAGCTACCAGGTGCCGGCCGGCAGCCTGAGCGCGGCGTTGACCCGTTTTGCCGGGTTGTCGGGGGTCAATCTGTCGGTAGATCCTGCGTTGGTCAGCGGTCGCAGCAGCAGTGGCCTGGCCGGCGAATATGGCGTGGAGGAGGGCTTTGCTCACCTGTTGCAAGGCTCCGGCCTGCAGTTGCAACCGATGGGTGAGCAGGCGTACAGGCTGGTGCCGGTGCCCGAAGGCAGCAGCCTGCAATTGGCGCCGACGTCAATCATCGGCAGCGCAGGGCAGGAGGGCGGCGATACCTACGCTGGCGGGCAAGTGGCGCGTCGTGGCTCGCAGGGCTTGCTCGGTTCGCGGGACTTCATGGAAACGCCGTTCAGCATGACCACCTACACCGAGGAAGCGGTGAAGAACCAGCAGGCCCGCACCCTCGGCGACCTGATCGCCAGCGACCCTTCAGTGCGCGCCACTAACCCGGCCGGCGGGCGCTATGAGCAGTTCACCATTCGCGGATTCAGTCTGTTCAACAGTGATGTGGCCTACAACGGCCTGTACGGCGTGTTGCCGACGTACACCATCGACATGGAAATGGCCGAGCGCGTCGATATCCTCAAAGGCCCGAGCCAGTTGATCAACGGCATCTCACCACGCGGCAGCGTCGGCGGCGGAATCAACGTGGTGCCCAAGCGCGCCACCGACAAAGACATCAATTCGTTTACCGGCACCTGGGCTTCCGGCAGCCAGGCTGGCGGTGCGGTGGACGTGGGCCGGCGCTTTGGTGAGGACAACAAATTCGGCATCCGTTTCAACGGCGTGAAGCAGTCTGGCGACACCGAATGGGACCACCAGAGTGTCGACCGTGAGATGGCCGTACTGGGCCTGGATTTTCGTGGCGAACGTCTGCGCCTTTCCACAGACATCGGTCACACCGAGCGTGACACCGATGCCCCGCAGGAGCGTGTCCAGATCGGCCCGAATGCCCGCGTGCCGAGTGCCAGCGATGTGCGCCGCAACTACGCGCAACCCTGGAGCAAGGCCAGCACCAACGATACGTTCGGCACCGTCAACGGCGAGTTCGACCTCACTGATAGCGTGATGCTCTACGGCGGTGTTGGCGCGCGGAAAAGTAATCACGACTTCCTGCGCCACGCAGTGTCCGTCACCAACAACGCTGGGGATTTCAGCGTGCAGCCGCGTGATTTCACCCGTGACGAAAACGTGCGTACCGCCACGGCGGGAGTGCGCAGTTGGTTGCACACCGGCCCCGTCAGCCATGAGCTCAACCTGGCTGCCAGCTACTTCTATATGGACTTTGAAAATGGCGGGGCGCGGTACGCGGCGGCGCCAAGTAACCTTTACGACCCCGTGCAAACCCCGACCCCCTCGCGGCCGACGCGCTTCGATTCCAAGGTCTACACAGAGAATAAGTTCAGCGGTGTCGCGCTGTCCGACACCCTGGGTTTCTTTGACGACCGATTGCTGCTGACCCTCGGCGCGCGCTGGCAGCGGGTGAAGGTGGATGACTGGACCGACAACGTCAAAGGTGACACTGCCTATGACGAGGAAAAAATCTCGCCGTCGGGTGGCATCCTCTTCAAGGCCACCGACACGTTGTCGCTGTATGCCAACTATATGGAAGGCCTGAGCCAGGGCAAAATCGCACCTTCTACCTCAATCAACGAAGACGAAATCTTCCCGCCGTTTATCAGCCGGCAGGTCGAAGTCGGTGCCAAATACGACGCGGGCGCCTTTGCTGTCACCGCCGCCGTGTTCCGCATCAAACAGCCAGCCTATGAAACCAACGCCACCACGCGGGTGTTCGGCCCCAACGGCAAACGCCAGAACGACGGGGTGGAGCTGAGTGTGTTTGGCGAGCCGCTCAAGGGCTTTCGCCTGCTCGGTGGCGTGATGTACATCGACAGCGAGCTGACCCATACCACCAACGGCACCTACGACGGCAACCGCGCACCGGCCACACCCAAGTACAACGTGAACCTGGGGGCGGAATGGGATGTGCCGACGCTCGAGGGTTTGACCCTGACCAGCCGGGGCATTTATTCCAGCTCGCAGTACCTGGATCAGTCCAACGTGAAAGAAATTGATGCCTGGAACCACATCGACGTCGGCGCGCGTTACGCCTTCAAGGTGGATGACAAACACATCACCTTGCGCGCCAATATCGAGAACGTCGCCGATAAACGCTACTGGAGCTCGGCCGGGGCCTCGGATGACAGCGAACCGGGGCTGACCCTGTCGACACCGCGTACGTACTTGCTTTCGGCCACCGTCGACTTCTAACTGCGCAACTTGAGGGCGAATGGGCTTGTCGTGGCAAGCGGGCTTGATGTGGCGAGCGGGCTTGCCCCGCGTTGGGCTGCGAAGCGGCCCCAAAACCTGCCAATGAGTTCTGACTGAAAAAACTGCGGTGACTGAATAGGGGCTGCTGCGCAGCCCAACGCGGGGCAAGCCCGCTCGCCACAACAAGCCCGCTCGCCACAACAAGCTCGCTCACCACAACGGCCACCGCTCGCCACAGCAGCCCAACTGCCAACAGGATGTACAGCGCCTGTAAATGAAAAAGCGTTAATAAGAATGTTTTTTGATTGCATCGTCCCGATATGGAATAGTACCCGCCGTTTTCCCCAGCCTGTCCAGCCGGGGTGTTCCAACGCCGAGGTCCCTGTCATGCGAATGCTGCGCTCCATCCCGACCCTTGCCGCCTGCCTCCTGGCGTTCTCGTCCAGCGTGTTAAGCGCTGCGCCCATCGACCTCAATGATGGCCAGCACGCAGTGCACTTGCCGGATGCGCCCAAGCGCGTGGTGGTGCTGGAGTTTTCCTTTCTCGACAGCCTCGCCGCTGTTGACGTTACGCCCGTAGGCGCTGCCGATGATGGCGACGCCAACCGAGTGCTGCCACGCGTGCGCCAGGCCATCGGCCAATGGAAATCGGTGGGCCTGCGCTCGCAGCCGAGCATCGAGGAGATCGCCCGGCTCAAGCCGGACCTGATCGTCGCCGACCTCAATCGCCACCAGGCGCTGTACAGCGACCTGTCGAGCATCGCGCCCACCTTGCTGTTGCCTTCGCGTGGTGAGGATTACGAGGGCAGCCTCAAATCCGCCGAGCTGATCGGCAAGGCCCTGGGCAAGAGCCCGCAGATGGAGGCGCGTATCGCGCAGAACCGCGAGCATTTGCAGGCGATTGCCAAGCAGATACCAACCGGTGCCAGCGTGCTGTTCGGCGTCGCCCGGGAAGACAGCTTTTCCGTGCACGGCCCGGACTCCTATGCAGGCAGCGTGCTGCAAGCCATTGGCCTGAAAGTACCGTCGGTGCGCGCCAACGCCGCCTCCACCGAGTTTGTCAGCCTGGAGCAATTGCTCGCGCTGGATCCGGGCTGGTTGCTGGTCGGTCACTACCGCCGCCCAAGCATCGTCGACACCTGGAGCAAGCAGCCGCTGTGGCAAGTGCTTGGTGCGGTGCGTAACCACCATGTGGCCGAAGTCGACGGCGACAGCTGGGCGCGCAATCGCGGTGTGTTGGCCTCGGAGCAGATCGCCGAAGACGCCCTGGCCATTCTCAAAGGCGGCAAAGCCGTACTGAGCCAATAAGCATGGGCCGAAGTCTCGCGGCAGCGAGTATCGTGCTGCTGGGCGCTTTAGTGTTCTGGCTCTCTTTGTACAGCTGGTCACCGTTCACCCTCACGGCGACGGATGCCTGGAATGGCTTGGTTCACCAGGGCAGCGTGGGCGGCAATATGGCCTATATCGTCGCCCAGTTGCGGGTGCCGCGAGCGGTATGCGCGGCCTTGGTCGGGGCTTGCCTGGGCCTGGCCGGTGCACTGATGCAGGGCATTACCCGCAACCGCCTGGCATCGCCGTCGCTGTTTGGTGTAACGGCGGGTGCGGCGCTGGGGTTGGCATTGTTCTCGACCGGCTTGGTCGCGCCACCCTTTGCCGGCGGCGCATTGTTGATGACCTGCGTGGGCGGCGCATTGGCCTGGATTACCGTGTTCAGTCTGGGCGGTGCGTGGTCGCCCGCCACCGCCCAAGGCCGGCTGGTATTGGCCGGCGTGGCCGTGGCGGCGCTGTGCGCAGCATTGACGCGGCTCACGGTGATTCTGGTCGAGGCTCAGGCACAAAGCGTGCTGAACTGGCTGGCCGGCTCCCTGGCGAACGTCGGCGCGGCCCAGGTGCAATTACTCTGGCCTTGCACCTTGATCGGCGGCCTCTGGGCGCTGTGGTGCGCGCCGCGCCTGAACCTGATCAACCTGGGCGAAGACGCTGCACGCTCGCTGGGCGTGGGCATCGCCAGCCTGCGTCTGCAGGTATTTTTCGCCAGCCTGTTGCTGGTGGGTGCCAGCGTCTGCGCCGTCGGCCCCATCGGTTTTGTCGGGCTGATCGCGCCGAATATCATTCGGCAATTTCTCGGCAATGACTACCGCTGGCTGATCCCGCTGAGTGCAGCCTTGGGCGCGGCGATCGTGCTCGGCGCCGACTTGCTCAGCCGCGCTGTGGCCTTTCCGGTGGAAACCCCGGCGGGTGTGGTGACCGCGCTGATCGGTGCGCCGTTCTTCCTCTTTCTTGCCAGGCGCGCGCTATGACCCAACCCCGATTACGCCTATGGCTGTTGCTCGGCATGTTGCTGGTGGCGACCGGTGTCAGCCTTAGTGCCGGCACGGTGTGGCTCACCCCGGAAACGGTGCTGGACCGTCTGCTGGCCCACAACGCCCTCGACTTCGAAGTGTGGAACCATCGCCTGCCACGCAGCCTGATCGCCATCCTCGCCGGCTGCGCGTTCGGCCTGGCCGGGGCGATTGTCCAGGGTGTGATTCGCAACCCGCTGGCCTCGCCGGAAATCCTCGGCGTCACTCAAGGCGCCGGGCTGGCACTGACGGTGGCGATCATCGGCTGGCCGCACATGCCGATTGCCTGGTTGCCCCTGGTGGCCTGCCTCGGCGGTGCCGGTGGCGCCTTGCTGCTTGCGCTGTACAACACCGGCGTGAGTTTTTCCGGGGTGCGTTTCGCACTGTCGGGCGTGGCGATTGCGGTCACGTTGTCCAGCGTTACTGAATTTCTGATCCTCTCCCATCCGCTGGATATCAACACCGCCTTGCTCGCATTGACCGGCAGTTTGTGGAGCCGCAACTGGCACCACGTGGCGCTGGTGTTGCCGTTTCTGCTGCTGATTCCGTTGGGCCTGTGCCTGGCCAAACCGCTGAACCTGATCGCCCTGGGTGACGAAGCCGCCCACAGCCTGGGCACCGCACTGACCCGCACGCGTTGGTTGGCGATGGCGTGCGCGGTGGTCCTGACCAGCCTGGGCGTGGGGGTGATCGGGCCGATCGGGTTTATCGGCCTGGTCGCGCCGCACATGGCGCGGCGGCTGGTGGGCGGGCATCACCTGTATCTGCTGCCGGCGGCCATGCTGATCGGCGCGCTGTTGCTGGTGCTGGCCGACACCCTCGGGCGCACGTTGATCGCGCCCAGCGAAATCCCTGCGGGGGTGCTGACGGCGGTGATTGGCGCGCCGTATTTTCTTTGGTTGCTGGCACGGTTCAAGGGCTGATGACATGAGCATTTTAAAAGCACATCAACTCGATATCGGCTACGGCGCCACGCGCATCGTGCAGGGTTTGTCGTTCGCGCCGCCACCGGGGCGTGTCACTGCGTTGATCGGACCCAATGGCTGCGGCAAGTCCACCTTGCTCAAGGCCTTCGCGCGCATCCTCAAGCCAAGCCAGGGCGAGTTGACGTTGGGGGATCAAGCCTACGCCAGCCTGTCCGCTCGTCAGTTGGCACAACAGATCGCATTTTTGCCCCAGGTGCTGCCGGTGCCGGAAGGCGTCAGCGTGCGCCAACTCATCGCTTATGGCCGCAGCCCGCATAACTCGCTGTGGGGGCGCCTGAGCGGCAACGACCAGGCCCACGTGACCCAAGCCCTGCAGCGCCTGGAACTCGACGCCCTGGCCGACCGCGCCCTGGCGGACTTGTCCGGAGGCCAGCGCCAACGCGCGTGGCTGGCGATGGTGCTGGCGCAGAACGCACCGGTGGTGCTGCTCGACGAACCCACTACCTACCTCGACATCAGTCACCAGGTCGAACTGCTCGACCTGATGGGCGAACTGGCCGCCGAAGGCAAGACCGTGATCACCGTGCTCCATGACATCAACCAGGCCTGCCGCTATGCCGACCACCTGGCGGTGATGCACGGCGGCAAACTGGTCGCGCACGGCGCGCCCGCCGAAGTGATCAGCGCCGAACTGATGCGTCAAGTATTCGATGTACAGGTGCAGATCATGCGCGAGCCGGTGGCCGGCACACCGATGTGCCTCGTGGAAAAAAGCACCCGAAATCAAGCCTGACGCCACTCAACCTGTGGGAGCCGGCTTGCCAGCTCCCACAATGCCTGGCCTCAGTTGGCTTCAGCGCTCCACACGGCTTTCTTCACTTCAATGGCCTTGGGCAATAAACGGTTCTGATAAAACAGATCCGCCGTCGCTTGCTGCGCCTGGATGACCGTCTCGTCAATCGGCAGGATCGGCGAAGGCGGGCGGTTATCCATATAGCGGGCAATCACCTCGGCAGGCAGGCCCATAAAGGCGGTCAGCACCTTCAAGCTGTCTTCACGTTCGCTGCGGGTGAGCGCTTCGGCGGCACTGAGTTCACCCAGCAGCGCTTGGATAAACGCGCCGTTCGCCTGCGCATACTCACGCCGCGCGGTGTACACCGGCCCCGACAAACCCAGGCCCTCGCCGTTGGTCAGCACATGGCTCGGGCTCTGGCTCAAAGCCAATGACGAATAGGGTTCCCAGATCGCCCAGGCGTCCACGCTGCCTTGCTCGAACGCCGCGCGGGCGTCGGCCGGGGGCAAGTACACCGGTTGAATATCCTGATAGCGCAGGCCGGCTTTATTCAAGGCGCGCAGGATCAGGTTGTGGGAGCTGGAGCCCTTCTGGAAGGCCACTTTCTTGCCCCTGAGGTCGGCAACCGAGTGCAGCGGGCTGTCGTTGCGCACCAGGAGGGTTTCGGCGGTTGGCTTGGGCGGTTCGGCGCCGATGTATACCAGGTCGGCACCGGCCGCTTGTGCGAACAGCGGCGGGATATCGCCGGTAGAGCCTACATCCAGCGCGCCCACGTTCAGTGCCTCAAGCATCTGCGGGCCGGCGGGAAACTCGACCCATTTCACCGCGGTGTGTGCAAAGCGTTTTTCCAGCAGGCCATGTTCCTTGGCGAGTACCAGGGCGATAGAGCCTTTCTGATAGCCGATGCTCAGGGTGGCGGGGTCGGCCGCCAGCGCGGTGTCGGTGACGGCCAGCAAGGTCAGCAACAGCAAAGGGATTTTCATGCCTGAGCCGCCTTGAAACGATTCGCCGGGCGCACTAAACCGAGGTGTTCCCTGAGTGTGCTGCCGGTGTAGTCGGTCCGGAACAGGCCGCGCCGCTGCAGTTCGGGCACCACCCACTGGGCAAAATCCTCAAGCCCTCCCGGCAAATGCGGCACCAGGATATTGAAACCATCGGCCGCAGCGTTTTCGAACCAGCGTTGCAGCTCATCGGCAATCTGCAGCGGCGTGCCGATCAGGCTGTAATGCCCGCGACCACCGGCAATCCGCCGGCCCAGTTGCGCCAGCGTCAGCTGCTCCTGGTGCGCCAGGTCACTGAGCAATTGCTGGCGGCTGCGTTGCCCGCTGTCGGTCAATGGCAGCGACGGCAACGGCCCGTCCAACGGGTACTTGGACAGGTCGAAATTACCCAGCATGCGCCCCAGCAAGGCCACGCCCACCTCGGGCTCGACCAACGCCTGGAGCGCTTCGAATTTCGCCTGTGCCTCAGCCTCGGTTGGCCCCACTACCACAAACACGCCGGGCATGATTTTCAGCGCGTCGGCCTCACGCCCGTAGCCGCCCAGGCGCCCTTTGAGGTCGGCATAAAACGCCTGAGCATTGGCCAGCGACGTTTGCGCGGTGAACACCACGTCGGCGGTCTGCGCAGCCAGCTCCCGGCCGGCTTCGGAAGAACCCGCTTGCACGACCACCGGCTGGCCCTGTGGCGAGCGGGCCACGTTCAACGGGCCCTTGACCCGGAAATGCTCGCCGACGTGGTCCAGCACATGCAGTTTCGCCGGGTCATAGTAGTGGCCGCTGGCCTTGTTGCGCACAAAAGCGTCGTCTTCCCAGCTGTCCCACAGCCCGGTCACCACCTGATGAAATTCCCGCGCCCGGCTGTAACGCTCGCGATGGCCCAGGTGCTCATCCCGGCCAAAGTTCTGCGCCTCGGCGGCATTGTCCGAGGTCACCAGGTTCCAGCCGGCGCGCCCGCCGGAGAGGTGGTCCAGCGAGGCGAATTTGCGGGCCACGTGGTAGGGCTCGTTGTAGCTGGTGGTCGCCGTGGCGATCAGGCCAATATGCGCCGTTACCGCACTCAACGCCGAGAGCAACGTCAGCGGCTCGAAGTGATCCGAACGCGCCATCTGGCTGGCGATCTCACCCGTGGCGGCAGCAATGCTGTCGGCCACGAACAGCGCGTCGAACTTGGCCGCCTCGGCGATCTGCGCCAGACGTTTGTACTGGGCGAAATCCAGCCCGGCGTTGGCCGGCACGTCCGGGTGGCGCCAGGCGGCGACGTGGTGCCCGGTGGCCATGAGAAAGGCGCCGAGTTTCAATTGACGGCTCATGCTTAGAAATCCTTGCGCAGTTGCACGCCGAAGTAACGTTCATCGTCACGGGGTACGGCGCGGTAGATGTAGTTGCCGCCGCTGGCCAGCAGCGGTGAATAAGACTTGTCGGCGAGGTTCTTGGCCAACAGCGCCACGCGCCAGCCATTGCTGTAATCGGCCAGGGCCACGCTGGCGTTCCAGATGCCGTAGGCGCCTTGTTTGGTGTCGAGGTTCTGGCTGATGTCGTACTGCACTTCGCTCTGCCAGCTGTAGTCGGTGCCCAGCTCAACGTCCAGGCCGTTCTCCAGCGGGATGCTGTAGTCGGCGCGCACGTAGCTTTTCCAGTCCGGGCTGAACGGCAGTGGTTTGCCATTCACGTTGCACGTTGCCGCCGCACCGGCGGGGCAGGCGAATTCGTCAATACGCGCACGGGTGTAGGCCAGGGCCCCGGACAACTTGAGTTGCTGGGTGGCCTGCAAGGCGTAATCGAGTTCCACACCTTCAGTGCTGACGCTGCCGGCGTTGATCAGGCGCGTCACGACTTGGCCGGCGACCGTGTCGAAAAAGTTGGCCTGGTAGTTGTCGTAGTCGCTGTGGAAGACCGCAAGGTTGGTGGTCAGGCGATTGTTCCAACTGGTGGCCTTGATCCCGGCTTCCCAGGTGTTGGAGGTTTCTGGCTTGAGGGCGTTGGTGTCGCGCGGCTGCATGTTGAAAAACACGTTGTACGCCGGGCCTTTGTAGCCACGTGAGTAGGTCAGGTAGCTGGTGATGCTGTCGCTGATGTCGAATTGCACGCCCAGTCGCCCGGACCAGCCGTCCTCGTCTACCGAACCGGCACTGCGGGTGGCCGGTTGAATGCCACTCACCGTGGTGGCGGAGGTCGACACGCGGCGGTGATCGTATTTCAGCTCGTCGTGGGTGTAGCGCAGGCCGGCGATGCCGCGAAAGCGGGAGGTGAAATTCAGCGTGGTTTCACCGAATGCCGCGTAGCTGTCGCTGGTGGTGCTGTAGTCGGCAATGCCGCGGTCGGTGCGCGCCGGGGTGGTCAGCGTGCGCTGGTAGGTCTCTTCGTCCTTGCCATGCAGGTAGAACAGGCCACCGACGTACTCCAGGAATTCACCCTTGGGCGAGGCCAGGCGCAGTTCCTGGGAGTACTGGTCGAAGGCCAGCTCGCCCTTGTCGGCGGTGCCGGGGAAGGCGGCGGTTACGGTGCCGAGGCGGTCGCCATCCTGGTATTGGGTGTTGTCCCAGCCGCGCCAGGCGGTGATCGAAGTCAGGGTGTAGTCGCCCAGGTTCCAGTCCAGCTGCGCCGACAACCCTTTGTTGGTGTCTTCGACATGGCTGCGCGTGTCGGTGTTGATATCGCGGTTGTCGCTGGACGCGCGCACCGGGCTCAACGCATTGGCAAACGCGGGTGTCAGCGACTTGCTCACCACGCCATTCGGGCCGTCGTCATGGGCCTGCATGTAGTCGGCGATCAAGGTCAGTTTCACCTCGTCACTGGGGGTGAATTCCAGCTTGCCGCGAATACCTTTGTGGTTGTAGCCGTTGACCTCCTGGCCGTTGTTTTTGTTATCCACATTACCGTCGTAACTGCCGAACAGCGTGCTGATCGAGCCCTTGAGCACCCCCGGCACCAGGCTGCCGCCAATGCCGAAACGCGTGCGGCTTTCGTTGCCGCTGTAATACGACTGGTCGATATAGCCGTGGGTCTCGGCGGTCGGTGCCTTGCTGGTGATGTTCAGTACGCCGGCCGAGGCGTTCTTGCCGAACAGGGTGCCTTGCGGGCCGCGCAGCACTTCGATGCGCTCAAGGTCCAGCAGGTCGAGGGTGGCCTGGCCTGGACGCGCATACACCACGCCGTCGATCACTGTGGCCACGGTCGGTTCAACGCCTGGGGAGGTGGAAATGGTGCCCACGCCGCGCACGAACAACGAGGTGTCCTTGTTCGACGCGCCGGTGCGAAAGTTCAGCGACGGCACTTGCTGCACGATGCTCGCCACGCCGTTGCGGTTGTCGCGCTCCAGTTGTTCGCCATCGAGTACCGAGACCGCCACCGGGACTTTTTGCAGCGACTCTTCGCGGCGCGTCGCGGTGACCGTGACGGATTTGAGCGTGGGTTCTTGCTCATCGGCGGCAAATACGCCCGGCGCGGGGAGGGCGGTCAGCCCGGCGAGAAACAATAAATGAGTGTGACGTGGAAAGTTGTGCATGCTGTGCCCGCTCCAAAAATGCCCTGAACCGCTGCGGTTCTGCGACCGTCAGCGCCTGTGTCGTGTCTTGGGCATTCGCTCGAGCGAGTAGCAGACAAAGCGCTTTGGTAGCGCTAACATCGGCATTATTGTTGGGGCTGGTTTAGAGCGTCAAATACTAAAAAATTAGTCCTATATGCTTTTTCGTTTCTAACAGGATTGCCTCTTGAGCGAAGAAAAACCGCGCAAACGCCGTGGCGCCGGGCGCGTCACTCTTAATACCGTGGCGCGCCAGGCCGGGGTGTCGGCGATCACCGTGTCGCGCTATTTCAATCAGCCAGAGCAGGTCTCGCCAGAGCGCCGGGAGCGCATCGCGGCGGTGGTGGCCGAGTTGGGTTATGTGCCGAATCTGGTGGCCGGTGGGTTGGCCTCGGCGCGCGGGCGGATCGTGGCCATGGTGATTCCCAACATCTCCGGGCCGATCTTTGCCAACACCATCCAGGGCTTCAGTGACACGCTCAGCCGCCATGGTTATCAGCTGCTATTGGCGTCCAGCTACTTCAGCGCCGACCAGGAAGAAAGCGCGGTGCGCGCGTTTCTCGGGTGGTCGCCGGCGGCGTTGGTACTGACCAGTCGTTTCCACAGCGCGGGCACTGAAAAAATGATCGCCGAGGCAGACATTCCGGTGGTGGAAACCTGGGATTACGTGCCCACGCGCGAACCCTTGCAGATTGGCTTCTCCCATTACGAGGTGGGCGTCAGTGCTGCGCGCTACCTGTATGCCAAGGGTTATCGGCGCATCGCCTTCGTGCAGAACAGTGCGCCCGGCGACTTCAGTGCGCTGGAGCGGCGCGACGGTTATGCCGCCACCGCCGCCCAACTGGGTGTGCAGCCCTGGGTGTATGCCCCGGATGCGGACCTGGCGCCTTTCGAAGCCGGCAAGCAGGCAATGCAGGTGCTGATGAGCCATGCCACGCCGCCGGATGCGATTTTCTTCGCCAACGACAACCTGGCCGCCGGTGGTTTGCTGGCAGGCCAGCGGGCCGGATTGAACATCCCGCAAGACTGCGCCGTGCTCGGTTTTGGTGATTACCCCTTTGCCGAAATGCTTTTGCCAAGTCTGAGCACGATAAAACCGCCAGCCCTGGACATCGGAATATTAGCCGCCACGCGGGTACTTGAAAGTTTGGGTGTTCTGCCAGTGGAGGATGAAGTTGTGCGATTGAATCTTCTGGAGTGTCGCTTGATTGAGCGTGAGAGCACTTGAATAACTAGTGAAGTGGCTAATTGCAACTAGCTCACTTCTGCTGGTTCACTCCAAAGGCCCTAAATCAAGGGCTGTACCGGAAATCCGGGACAGCCAATGCGTATTCTTTTCAGTTTGTTTCCAGCCATCAGGAACTAGATTTACAACTTTTAGTCGATTAACCCGGTTAACCCCGACTGCGGCGTGGCGAACTAATGGCACTTCTCCGGTATTGGCCAGTAGTTCCAAATAGCCATACTTTCTCGCAACTAGACACCCCACACTATGTCGTCAATGCCCATCGATGCCTGCACTCTGCAGATCCCGCACACCGACCACGTGTGCGCGTGGCTGATGCGGCACGCCGGGCTGAAAACGGTCGACCTGGAGCGCGCCCGGCGTCTGTCTACGGACGCCGGCGACCTGCTCGGCCTGCTCGCGCGTCTGGGGCTGGTCTCTGAAATCGAGCTGGCCCGCGCCTGGGCGGACCTGCTTGGCGCGCCGCTGTTGCTGGCCGATGCCGCGCCGCCGCTGCTCGACCCGTTGCCCGCCCTCACTGAACGCTTTATGCGCCACTACCAGGTTGTGCCCATGGGCTGGGCCCAAGGTGGCCTGCGCGTATTGGCGGCCAACCCGGCGCACCTCTATCCCTTTCAAGCCCTGGCCTACGCCTGCCAGGTGCCGGTGTGGCTGGCCATCGGCCCGCGTACTGAAGTCGACACGCTGATCGAGCGCTACTACGGCCAGGGCCGCTCCGCCATGGGCACCCTGATTGAAAACCTCGATGAGCAGGGCGGGGCGCTGGAAGATATCGAACACCTTAAGGACATGGCCTCCGAAGCGCCGGTGATTCGCCTGGTCAACCTGATCCTGCAGCGTGCGGTGGAACAGCGCGCGTCGGATATCCACATCGAACCCTTCGAAAACCAGCTCAAGGTGCGTTACCGCATCGACGGTGTGCTGCACGACGCCGAAGCGCCGCCGGCCAGTTCGTCGGCGGCGGTGATCTCGCGGGTCAAGATCATGGCGCGCCTGGACATCGCCGAACGGCGGCTGCCTCAGGACGGGCGGATCATGCTGCGTGTCCAGGGCAAGGCGCTGGACCTGCGCGTGTCCACGGTGCCCACCAGCTTCGGCGAATCGGTGGTGATGCGCCTGCTCGACCGGCAAACCGTGCAGTTCGACTTCCAGAGCCTGGGCTTTGACGGCCAGCGCCTGGCGGCGTTTCTCGACCTGCTCGAACGTCCGCACGGCATCCTGCTGGTCACCGGGCCCACCGGCTCGGGCAAAACCACCACCCTCTACACCGCGCTGTCGCGGCTCAACACCGCTGAACGCAAGATCATCACCGTTGAAGACCCGGTGGAATACCAGCTCGAAGGCATCAATCAGATCCAGGTCAAGCCCGCCATTGGCCTGGACTTCGCCGGCGCGCTGCGCTCCATCGTGCGCCAGGATCCGGACGTGATCATGGTCGGCGAAATCCGCGACCTGGAGACCTGCCGCATCGCCATCCAGTCTTCGCTCACCGGCCACCTTGTGCTCTCCACCCTGCACACCAACAGCGCGGCCGCGAGCATCACGCGCTTGCTGGACATGGGCGTGGAAAGCTACCTGATCGCCTCGACGGTCAGCGGCATTCTCGCCCAGCGCCTGGTACGGCGCCTGGACCCGGCGACCCGCGTGGCATTCGAAGCCGCGCCGGAACTGATCGAAGAACATGGCCTGGATCGCTTGACCGACCAGCGCCCGATCCTGCTCTACAAGGGCACTTATCGCGGTCGCAGTGCAATCACCGAATTGCTGGTGATGAACGACGAACTGCGCAGCCTGTTGATGCGCCACGCCGACGCCGCCACGCTGGAGCAGGCCGCGCGCCGCGCCGGTCTGCGCACCTTGCATGAAGAAGGCCTGCGCCAGGCGCTGGCGGGCGTCACCTCGCTGGAAGAAGTGCTGCGCGTCACCCGTGGAGAGGGCGCGTGAGCTTGTTCAAGTTTCGCGCGCTGGACAGCCAGGGCGTGGCCCACAACGGCACGCTGCAAGCCCAGGACCAGGCGGCTGCCATCGCCGTCCTGCACAAACGCGGTTTACTGCTGTTGCACATCGAAGTGGCCGGCAGCCCGCTGCTGCGCACTGTGCGCGGGCCGTTGAAGGGCGCGGCCCTGGTGAGCTTTACCCAGCAACTGGCCACGTTGCTCGGCGCCGGTCAGCCGCTTGAGCGCGCGTTGGGCCTGCTGCTCAAACCCCCCGGCCAACCCCAGGTGCGCGCGCTGATCGAGCGTATCCGCGACCACGTCAAGGCGGGCAAGCCGTTATCCGCCGCGCTGGAGGAGGAGGGCGACACGTTCTCGGCGCTGTATTTGAGCATGGTGCGCGCCGGTGAGGCCGGTGGCGCGCTGGAAAGCACCTTGCATCAGTTGGGCGACTACCTGGAACGCAGCCAATTGCTGCGCGGCGACGTCATCAATGCGCTGATCTACCCGGCGTTCCTGGTGGTCGGCGTGGTGGGTTCGCTGGCGCTGTTGCTGGCGTACGTGGTGCCGCAATTCGTGCCGATTTTCCAGGACCTGGGCGTGCCGATTCCGCTGATCACCGAGGTCATTCTCGCGCTTGGCCAGTTCCTCGGCGCCTATGGCGTGTGGGTCCTGGGCGCACTGGTGGCGGCCATCTGGATCGTGGCGGCACGCCTGCGTGATCCGCTGCGCAGGCAGCGCTACGACCGCCGCCTGCTCGGCATTCGCGTGATCGGCCCGCTGCTGCAACGCGTCGAAGCCGCCCGACTGACGCGCACCCTCGGCACCCTGCTCAGCAACGGCGTGGCATTGCTGCAGGCACTCGTGATTGCCCGCCAAGTCTGCACCAACCGGGCGCTGCAGGCCCAAGTGGCGGATGCGGCGGAATCGGTAAAAGGCGGCGGCACCCTCGCCAGCGCGTTCGGCGCGCAACCGCTGCTGCCAGACCTGGCCCTGCAAATGATTGAAGTCGGCGAACAGGCCGGTGAACTGGACAGCATGCTGCTCAAGGTTGCCGAGGTGTTCGACGTCGAAGCCAAACGCGGCATCGACCGCCTGCTCGCCGCGCTGGTGCCGTCGCTGACCGTGGTCATGGCCGTGCTGGTGGCGGTGATCATGCTGGCGATCATGCTGCCGCTGATGAGCCTGACCAGCAATATATGAACCTTCAAGGAGCCACTCCCATGCGACACCTTCAACTCGGATCGACACGCCGCCAAAGCGGTTTCACCCTGCTCGAAATGCTCGCGGTGATCGTGTTGCTGGGCATTGTCGCGACCATTGTGGTGCGCCAGGTCGGCGGCAACGTGGACAAGGGCAAATACGGCGCAGGCAAGGCGCAACTGGCCGGCCTGAGCATGAAGATCGACAGCTATGCCCTTGACGTCGGCGCGCCGCCCAACAGCCTGCGACAGCTGGTGGACAAGCCCGCCAACGCATCCAGCTGGGCCGGCCCCTACGCCAAGCCCTCCGACCTCAAGGACCCGTTCGGCCATGCCTTCGGCTATCGCTACCCCGGAGAGCACGGCGCCTTCGACCTGATTTTCTACGGTCAGGACGGCCAGCCGGGCGGCGATGGCTACAGCGCCGATCTGGGCAACTGGGAATAACCTCGCCATGGCCCAGCGCGGCTTTACCCTGCTGGAGATGCTGGTGGTCATCCTGTTGATCGGCCTCGCCGCCGGGTTGCTGGGGCTGGGCGTGCGCCAGGGTTTGCAGGCGGCGCAAGAGCGTCGCGTGGTCGGGCAGATGGTCGATGCGCTGCGCACCACGCGGGCCGGGGCGGTTGTCAGCGGCTCGGCGGCGCGCACTGAATTCGATCTGCAGAAAATGACCTTCCAGGCGCCGGGCCGCGCGCTGCAACACTGGCCGGCTGAGCTGCAGGTGAGCTTGCACACTGCCGAACAGGCCGGCTCGGCTGTCGAGTTTTACCCCGACGGCAGCTCAACCGGCGGCCACCTGTTGTTGGCCAATGGCAGCCGGCGCTGGCGCATCGACGTGGGCTGGCTGACCGGCAGCGTGCAGTCCAGGGCGCTGCCATGAAATACCAGACAGGCTTCACCTTGCTTGAAATGCTCGCCGCACTGACCTTGATGGCGGTGTGCGGCACAGTGTTGCTGGTCGCCTTTGGCCAAAGCGCGCGCTCGTTGTCGCAAGTCGCCCACAGCGACCGCCTCACCCATGCGGCGCTGACGGTACTCGACCAGGAAGCGGCGGGGCCGCTGGCTGAAGGTGTCAGTGAAGGTGACTTGCAGGGCATCCACTGGCAACTGACCCAGACCCGACAACAGCCGCACCTTTTTCGCCTCGACCTGACCGTCAGCGAAGGGCCTCACCAGGCCCGTTTCAGTACCTTGAAGGCGCGCCTGTGAAGCGCCGCGAGCAGGGCTTCACCTTGCTGGAAATCCTCGTGGTGCTGAGCCTGCTCGCGGTGCTGCTGGTGCTGGTGGGCGGGGCGTTGCTGGGCGCCAATCGCGCCGTGTCCAAGGCCCAGCGCTACACCACCAGCCTGGATGAGATGCGCGCCGCCCAGCAGTTTCTACGCACGGCGATCAGTGAAGCGCTGCCGCTGGACGTCACCGAAGATGACAGCCAGACCGATGGTTTTTTTGTCGGCACGCGCCAGCGATTGCAGTTTGTGGCGACGCTGCCGGGTGTGCTCGGCGGCGGCATTCAGCGGTTCACGCTGCAAGCGCAAAAACAGGCATTGCAGGTGTCGTTTGCTCAGCTCGAATCGCACACCAACGTCGCCCGCAGTGAGCCGCAAGTGCTGCTCAAAAACGTCCAGGACGTGCAGTTCAGTTACCGCGGCGTATCGCCTTTGGGCCAAGCCACCGGATGGGTCAACCAATGGCCGTGGCCCAAGCGTTTGCCCGCTGCGGTGCGCATTGCCGCGCGCATCGACGGCCCGCTGCCGTGGGTTACCCAAGTGATTGCCCTGCGTCTTAACCTCGCCAGCGGAGCGCTGGAGGAATGAGGCGCCAACGCGGCGCTGCGCTGCTGCTGGTGCTGTGGGCGCTGGCCTTGCTCAGTGTGTTGCTCGGCGGCCTGGCCGGTTGGGTACAGCTGCAAAGCCGCCAGGCCCTGTGGTTGCGCCAGCACACCCAGACCGTGCTGGCTGCCGAGGCCGGCATCGCCCTGGTCATGGCCGATCGGCGCTGGGTTGCCGACGGCCGTGACATCCCGCTGACCTTCGACGATGCCCAGTTGCACGTCAGCCTGCGCAGCGAGCGCGGCAAGCTCTACCTGATTAACGCCGAGGCCGATGACTTG
Organism: Pseudomonas sp. RGB; assembly: GCF_007713445.1. Classification (NCBI taxonomy): domain Bacteria; kingdom Pseudomonadati; phylum Pseudomonadota; class Gammaproteobacteria; order Pseudomonadales; family Pseudomonadaceae; genus Pseudomonas; species Pseudomonas sp. RGB. Next base: position 84,150 of record NZ_VMSH01000020.1, read on the forward strand.
ATGCGCCTGGCCCTGGCCTGCGGCGCCACCCAGGCCCAGGCCGACCAATTGATCAAAGCTTTTGAGGCGCGCCGCAAGCACGGCCTGCCGCCGTTTCGGGTGCTGGAAGAAGTGCGCCAGCTGCCCGGCATGACACAAACGCTGTACAGCCAATTGCTGCCGGAAATCACCCTGTGGAGTGACCTGGATCGACCCGATCCGGCCTTCGCCAGCCCGCTGATGCGCAAGGCGCTGAACTTGCCGCGTCAGAACGCCGAAGGCGCCGACCCGGGTGTGGTGCTGGTGGTCGACAGCCACGCACAGCGCCCCGGCGGCTACCAGGCACGCCTGCAACTCACTGTTTTATTGAGCCCCTCGGAGGACAGCGCGCAACCCTACCGGGTGCTGCGTTGGCAAGAATGAATCGACTGGAACCCATCGCCCGGCACTGGCGCGGCAGCCTGCTGCAACAGGGCTGGCGCCTGTGGCTCGCGGAGTTGCGCGCCTGTGTACCGAAATGGCTGGCCCTGAGCGAGCCGCCTGAACAGGTCTGCCACTGGCCACTGAGCGAACCGGTCACACTCGCCAGCGCGCGCCAGGTGCTGATGCTTGCGCCCGACGCGGTGCTGCTGCAAACCGTGCAGCTGCCGCTGGCCGCCGCGCGCAACCTGACCGCCGTGGTCGGGTACGAGCTGGATCGCTACACGCCCTTCGAGGCTGACCAGCTGTACTTCGTCGCGCGCCAGGAGCAACGCACCGCTACACACCTGCAGGTCACGCTGGTGGCGATCCTGCGCGAACAGCTGGACCAGATCCTCAGCGACTGCGCCGCCCTCGGCGTGCACCCTCATCGGGTGGATGTGAATCACTTGGGCATTGACTTGCTCCCGGCGCCACTGCGCCCGCGCCAACGCCCTACCGGCAAAGGCCTGCAACGCAGCCTGCCGTGGCTGTGCGGTGCCTTGCTGATTGCGGCGATGTTGCTGTGGCTCAACGACCGCCAGCGCGTGCTCGACGCCATGCGCGCCAGCGTGCAGCAGCAAAAAGCCCAGGTCGCCGAGGTGCACGCCTTGCGCCAGCAACTGCTCAATACCCGTGGCGCGGCGCAATACCTGACCCGGCGCAAACTGGCGCAGCCGCCCTTGGCCGCGTTGCTCAATGACCTCACCACCTGCCTGCCCGCCGACACCTGGCTCGACCAGCTGGACGTCAAGGACGGCGAGATTTCCATCTCCGGGCAAAGCGCCAAGGCCAGCGCGCTGATCACCCGCATCAAGGGTTGTCACAGCCTGGAAAACGCCCAGTTCGAAGGGGTGATTCAACCCGATGCGCGCACCGGCAAGGACCAGTTTGCCTTGCGTGCCCACCTACGTCAGGAGGCCGCCGATGCGCCGACCCCTCACACCCCGTGAACGTCGCGGCGCGGCCTTGCTATTGCTGGCCGTGGTCGTCGGCGCGGCCTACTGGCTGTTGATCGACAGCTGGTTTGCTGGCCCCTTGCGTGACATGGGCGAACAGGCCGAGCAGTTGCGCGAGCAGCAGCAACGCTACGCCGGCGTGGTGCGCCAGGGCGATGCGCTGCGCCAGCAACTGCAACAGGCCCGCCAGGACCCGGCCAGCAGCACCAGCCTGTTGCCGGGCGATGACCCTGACGTGGTGGCCGCCGACCTGATGCAGCGTCTTGCCGACCTGATCAACAGCCACGCCACGCTCGGCGGCGGCTGCAGCCTGACCCAACGCAAGCCCATCACCCCCGAGCAGGACGAGGGCGAGCCGTATCGCCAGGTCAAAGTCAGCCTGACCCTGAACTGCTCCATCGAGCCCTTGGAAGCCGTGCTGCATGAGCTGGAGTACCAGCCGCCGTTTTTGTTTGTGGATGAGCTGCGCATCCGCCGTGGCCAGCAGGCGCCAGCCAGCGGCGGGGCGGGAAAACTACTGGTGCACCTGTTGGTGCGCGGCTATCTGCAACCGCAGGTGGCGCGATGATCGGCGCACTGCGTCCCCTGGAATGGGGCTTGCTCGGCTTGGCCGGGTTACTCGGCGTGCTGATGGCGGTCATCCTCAGCAGCATTGGCGATGAACCGCAGTGGCTGCCCGAACCCGTCGTGCGCGCACACCCTGCGGTCAGTGCGCGCGTGGCGCCAAGCGTGACACTCGACAGCCTCGCCGCCACGTGGCAAACGCCGCTGTTCAGCCCTGATCGCAGCCCCGACAGCGTGGTGGGCAAAGCCCGGGTCTCGAGCCTGGCCAACCTGACTCTCAGCGGCATCATGATCACCGGCAACCTGCAAATGGCGATGCTCAAGCAGGCCGACGGCCGCCCGCTGACCGTGCGCCTGGGCCAGACGCTGCCCAACGGCTGGCGCCTGGAACACCTGACACCGCAATACGCCCGTTTTGCCCTGGATGGCCGCACGCAAACCTTGAACCTCTATGCCAAGCGCCTGCCGCCGCCGTCCACCCGGCCCCCGATTACTCTTCCCCGCGAGCCCCTCCCTTGATCGACATGCGCACTTCAACATTTTGCCTGGCCACCGCCCTCGCACTGGGCGGCTGTGGCGCCTTCCCCGACCGCCCCGACGCGGACGACGACCTGCTGCACGAAGCCATGCAGGGCACCGGTTCGCAACGGCCGCCGACTGCGGCGCCTGCGCCTGAAAGCCCGCCGCTTGCAGCCAGGTCAGCGCCACAGCGCCAGGTGATCCGTGGCAACCAGCAATTCGTGCGCCCGCCCGCCGCATCACCGAGCGCGAAGGAGCAGGGCGGCGACATCGTGTTCAACTTCGCCGACCAGCCCATCGAAGCGGTGATCAACAGCGTGATGGGCGACCTGCTGCACGAAAACTACAGCATCGCCCAGGGCGTGAAGGGCAACGTCAGCTTTTCCACCTCCAAACCGGTGGACAAGCAGCAGGCGTTGTCGATTCTGGAAACCCTGCTGTCCTGGACCGACAACGCGATGATCCGCCAGGGCCAGCGCTATGTGATCCTGCCCGCCGACCAGGCCGTGGCCGGCAAGCTGGTGCCGCAAATGCACGTGGCGGCGCCGTCCAGCGGCCTCTCTGCGCGGTTGTTCCCACTGCGGTATATCTCCGCCACCGAGATGCAAAAGCTGCTCAAGCCGTTTGCCCGCGAGAACGCGTTTTTGCTGGTGGACCCGGCGCGCAATATCCTCAGCCTGGCCGGCACCGCGGAGGAACTGGCCAACTATCAGGAGACCATCGACACCTTTGATGTGGACTGGCTCAAGGGCATGTCGGTGGGCGTGTTCGGCCTGCAACGCGCGTCAGTGGCCGAGTTGATGCCCGAGCTGCAAGCCATGTTCGGCCCGGACAGTGGCATGCCGTTGGCGGGCATGCTGCGGTTTTTGCCGATTGAGCGCACCAATTCGGTGGTGGCGATTTCTTCACAGCCGCAGTACCTCAGCGAGGTGGGTGACTGGATCCGCACCATCGACGAGGGCGGCGGTAACGAGCCGCAGATGTATGTCTACGATGTGCGCAATATGAAGGCTTCGGACCTGGCCAGGTACCTGCGCCAGATCTACGGCAATGACGCGATCAAGGACGACGCGCCGGCGAAGGTTGCGCCGGGGTTGCGCACGGCGACGTTGTCGTCGCTCAACAGCAATTCCGGCGGGTTGCAAGATGCGCCGCCGCCTGCCGAGGAGCCTGAGCAAGCACCGGACGTTGCTGCGCCTGCGGCGGATAAAAGTCTTGAAGCCGGTACTCGGATTACCGCGCAGAAGAGCAGTAACCAACTGCTGGTGCGCACGCGTCCGGCGCAGTGGAAGGAGATCGAAGCGGCGATCAAACGCCTCGATAATCCGCCGCTTCAGGTGCAGATCGAGACGCGCATTCTTGAGGTCAAGTTGACCGGGGAACTGGACCTTGGGGTGCAGTGGTATCTGGGGCGCCTGGCGGGGAATTCGGGAAGTAATACGGTGGCGAATGCCTCGGGCAGCCAGGGGGCGCTCGGGGGC
>NZ_VMSH01000021.1:0-47195 GCF_007713445.1 Pseudomonas sp. RGB
AGATGTGTATAAGCGACAGGCCCAAGCTGCGGAATAGCCGTCTGCACAACATCCACACACTCCACCCGTGTCGCAGTGCACGCTGCAAGCTGCGCCAAAGTCGGCTGACTGAACAACGTCCGCGCATCCACATCCAACCCCGCCTTGCGCATACGCGCCACCAAACTCACCGCCAGCAACGAATGCCCGCCCAGCTCGAAGAAATGGTCATGCCGCCCTACCCGCTCCAGCTTCAAGACCTGCGCCCAAATCCCCGCCATCAAGGTTTCCACCTCACCCACCGGCGCCTCATACGCACGGCTGACCACCGCCTCCAGCCCCGGCTCAGGCAGCGCCTTGCGGTCAAGCTTACCGGCGGGATTAAGCGGCAATACCTCAAGCTGCACAAAAGCCGCCGGCACCATGTACTCCGGCAATTGCTCCAGCACATGGGCACGCAAAGCCTCCAGGCTCGGCGCCTGAGCGCGCAGGGTGAAGTAGGCCACCAGCCGCTCATCGCGAATCAGTACCGCCACCTCGCGCAGCGCCGGATGCGCCGCCAGGCGTGACTCGATCTCCCCCAGCTCCAGGCGCACACCGCGCAGCTTGACCTGAAAGTCATTGCGCCCCAGAAATTCCAGATTACCGTCCGGCAAGTAACGCACCAGATCGCCCGTGCGGTACAGCCGGTCACCCGCCACGAACGGGCTGTCGATAAAGCGCTCGGCCGTCATCTGCTCCAGCCCCAGATAACCCCGGGCTACGCCAACGCCGCCGATATGCAGCTGGCCGCTGACGCCCATCGGCACCGGCGCATCGTGTTCGTCCAGCACATACAGGCGCGTGTTGTTGATCGCACGGCCAATCGGCAGCTGCAAGGCCGGCACCGGATCGCCGGGTTCCAACGTCCACGCGCTGCTGTCCACCGTGGCTTCGGTGGGCCCGTAGACGTTATGCAAACGCACCTTGGGCAGGCGCGCCTGCACGCCACGGGCCAGGGCTTCGGTGAGTTCGCCACCGCCGCAAAGCACGTCGGTGAGGCTGGTGCACAATGCCGACTCTTCCAGCTCGAGAAACTGCTGCAACATCGCCGGCACGAACTTGATCACCGTGATCTGCTGCTCGCGAATCACTTGCGCCAAATAAGCCGGTTCACGGTGGCCGTCGGGCCGCGCAAGTACCAGGCGCATGCCGTTGGCCAGTGGCCAGAACAACTCCCACACCGAGCCGTCGAAGCTGAACGGCGCACGTTGCAGCAACGCGCCGCCTTCGGTATTCGGGCACAGCCGGGAGCCCCAGTGCATCAGGTTGCCCAGGCCGCGATGTTCGATCATCACGCCTTTGGGCGTGCCGGTGGAACCCGAGGTGTACATCACGTAGGCCAGGTTGGCGACGCTCAAGCCGGGCACCGACGGATTGCCGCTGGGCGCCTGGCTCCAGGCGTTCTGGTCAACGTCGATCACCGGGACAGACACCGCGCCCGGCAAGTCGCGGGTGGCGGCGTGCACCAGCAGGGCCACCGGTTGGCTGTCGTTGAGCATGTAGGCCAGGCGCTCGCGCGGATAGCCCGGGTCGAGCGGCACATAGGCGCCGCCCGCCTTGAGAATCGCCAGCAAACCCACCACCAGGTCCAGCCCGCGCTCGACACACAGCGCCACCCGCGAATCCGGCTCGACCCCGCGTTCACGCAGGTGGAAGGCCAGCTGATTCGCGCGCTCATTGAGCTCGCGGTAGGTCAGTTGCCGCTCGCCGGCCTGTACCGCGATGGCATGGGGAATGTGCCGCGCGTGGGCTTCAAACAGCGCCTGCACGGTAAGGGTTTCGGGGTAGCCGGTTTCGGTGGCGTTGAGGTCCACCAACAGCCGGTGCAGCTCGCTGGCAGGCAGCACCGGCACCGTGCGCAATGGCGTGGCCGGTGCGTGTTCGAGTGCGTCGGCCAAGCCGTGCAGGGTCGTGTCGAGGTATGCCAACAGCCGCTGGGCGCCGACCTTGCGCGGCGCCTTGGCCTTGAGCCGAAAGCCGCTGGCAACGTCGTCAACGGTGAGCATCAACGGGTAACTGAGGATGTCTTCACTGCTGAGCAACGCAATGCCCGGCACCAGGTTCAGGCGTGGGTCAGCGTCGGTGTGACGGTAGTTGAGCAGGCTGTTGAACAGCGGCGACGCACTGCTGCAACGCTGGGCCAAGGCGAGCGAGGCCTGTTCATGGGCCAACAAGGCGCTGAGCTGGGTGTGGGTGTCATTGAGCGCATCGAGCACGGTTTGCCCGGCCAGGCGCACGCGCAACGGCAAGGTATTGATGAACATGCCCAGCGCGCGATCGGCGCCCTCGCCGGCTTGCAAACGGCCGAGCAGCACGGTGCCAAACACCACGTCATCGCGGCCCGCGACACGGCTGAGCACATGCGCCCAAGCCAGATGAAACAGGCTGGCAGCGCTGACGCCAAGGGCACGCGCCTGGGCCCGCAGGCGTTGGTTGAGCGCGTCGCCGAGAGGCTGTTCGGACTCCTCGATTTCAGCGCGGTCTGCCTGCCGCTCCTGCAAGCCGAACGCCAGGGTCGGCTCGTCGACATCCGCCAGGCGCTCGCCGAAGAACGCCTCGTGGGCGGCCTGTCGTTCCGGCGCCCGGGTCTGTGCGACCACATTGCGATACGGCACCGGCACCGGCAGTTGCGCCTGCTCCCCAAGCAGGTGCGCGCGGATTTCGTCCACCAGCACGGTGGTCGAGGTGGCGTCGTTGACCAAGTGATGGAAACGCAGCTTGGCAACCCAGCGCCGGTTATGCGGCTCTTCGGCGTAATCCAGGGCCATCAGCGGCGCCTGGCGCAAGTCCAGCGGCTGATGCTGTTCGCGCAGGGGTTGAACCCGCAATTGTGCGTCGCGCCACACCACTTGCATGGGCTGTTCCAGGGCATCCCAAGCCAGGCTGGTACGCAGGATATCGTGACGGTTGATCACCTGTTGCAACGCCTGGGCAAACGCGTCGAGCTGCGCGCGACTGGCGAAACTGAACAGCGCATGTTGCTGATAGGGATCGCGTTCGTCGGTGAGGTGGTGGTAAAGCAAGCCTTCCTGCAACGGCGCCAGCGGGTAGATTTCCTGCACATTGGCCGCCCCTCCCGGAATGCCGGCGACGATGCGATCAATGCCGGGCTGATCCAGTTCGGCCAGCGCGAGCATGTCTGGCGTGATGTGCGTGCAACCCGACGGGATGCGGTTAGCCGGCACCTGTCTGTCGCTGCCGGCACTGGCCGCCGCCAACGCTGCCAGGGTGGGCTGGCCGAACAACACCTGCACGTCGGCGCGCAACCCGGCATCGCGCATGCGTTGCACCAGTTGCACCGCCAGCAGCGAGTGCCCGCCCAACTCGAAGAAATGGTCATGGCGCCCTACCTGCTGCACATGCAGCAACTGCGTCCAGATCTGCGCCAGAGTGGTTTCCACGCCTTCGCGTGGCGCCTCAAACAACCGCGTCACAAAAGCCGCCTGTGTGGGCGCCGGCAAAGCCTTGCGGTCGAGCTTGCCGTTGGCGGTGAGCGGGAAAGCCGCCAGCTTCACGTAGGCCGCCGGCAGCATGTAGTCAGGCAACGAGGCTTGTAGATGGGCACGCAGCGATTCGACAGTGACGCTGGCGCGTTCGACATACCACGCCAGCAATTGCCCCTCACGAAACAGCACGGCGGCTTCCATGACGGCCGGGTGCGTGGCCAGCGCAGATTCGATTTCCCCCAGCTCGATACGCACGCCGCGGATTTTCACCTGATCGTCATTGCGGCCCAGGTACTCGAGATTGCCGTCGGGCAGCCAACGGGCCAGGTCGCCGGTGCGGTACATCCGGCCGTTGCTGAAGGGGTCATCGAGAAAACGTTCGCCGGTCAGTTCCGGACGGTTGAGATACCCGCGCGCCACGCCCTTGCCGCCGACGTACAACTCCCCCGCCACACCGATGGGCACCGGGCGTTGCTGCTCATCAAGCAAGTAGACGCAGGCGTTGGCGACCGGTGCGCCGATATGCAGCGGCCGGCCCACTTCGACACGCCCGGAGGTGGCGACCACCGTGGCTTCGGTGGGCCCGTAGTTGTTGATCACCTCGAACGTCTGCGTTCGGCTGAACGAGCGAAGCCGGTCGCCGCCGATCAGCAATGTACGCAATGTAGGGTGTTCCAGGCGCTGACTGAAGGCGTACTCGGCCACCGGCGTCGGCAAAAAGCACACCTGCAACGGCTGCGCGCGCCACCAGTTGAGCAACGCATCGATGTCCTGTGCGTCATCCTGTGCCGGCGGCAAGTGCAGCGTCGCGCCCACACACAGCGCCGGCCAGACTTCCCAGGCCATCGCATCAAACCCGAAGCCGGCCACGCTGGCCGTGTGGCTGCCGGCGCGCAGGTCGAACGCCCGGCAATGCCAATCCACCAGGTTCGCCACCGTATGGTGCTCGACCATCACACCCTTGGGCTGCCCGGTGGAGCCGGAGGTGTAAATCACGTAGGCCAGGTTCGACGGCGTGACGGCGACTCGCGGACTGTCGCCCAGGTGCACGGCCGGGTGCTCCAGGCGGATGACCGGCACGTCCAGCAAAGGCAGGCGATGCAGCAAATCCTGCTGAGTCAGCACCGCCACGGGCGCACTGTCGTGCAACAGGTAGTTCAGGCGTTCGGCAGGATGGGCCGGGTCCACGGGGACATAACAGGCGCCGGATTTGAGGATCGCCAACAACCCCACCAAGGTGTCCAGGCCACGCCGGGCCACAATCGCCACGCGATCGTCCAACTGCACGCCGTGTTCGAGCAACTGCCAGGCCAGCGCATTGGCCTGTTGATCGAGCTGGGCGTAAGTCAACTGCTGGCCCTGGTGCACCGCCGCGATGGCCTGCGGCGTGCGTGCGGCCTGCGCCTCTATGCGCGCGTGCAGGGTTTGCGGTTCGGTGGCGGGTTGTGCGGTGGCATTCCAACGCAGCAATTGGGCCTGTTCGGCCGGCGTGACCAGCGACAACTCAGCCACGCTCAGCACGGTGTCTTCCAGGCCCTGTTCCAGCAGCCAGGTAAAGCGCTGCGCCATCGCTTTCACGTCGTCGTGCTGGAAATACGCCTCGTTGTACACGCAGTGCAGGCACGCGGTGTCCTGATAACGGTTGCTGCGCAGGTGGATGGCAATCGGCAGCGGCTCATGATGGTTGGAAACCTTGACCGCGCGGGCCTGGACCTGACCGTAACGCAGGTCGTGGTCGTCCTGCTCGAAGGACACCGACAGGTCGAACAACTGGCCACGATCTGTACGCCGCAGGCCCAGCTCACGGTTCATCTCGCTCAACGGGAAGCGTTGATGACGGAAATCCTGTTTGAGCTGGTCACGTATGCCACGCACCAAGGCGCTGAATGACAACTGCTCGCTGAACTGAAAACGCACCGCACTCACCTGGGTGAACAAACCCACGGTAGACCGAAAACGCGCGTTGGAGCGGTTGAGAATCGGCAACCCCACTACCCACTCATCGCGTTGGCTGGTGCGGGTGAAATACACGTACATCGCCGCCAGCAACACATGAAAGGCCGAGGCCTGATAACGGTTGGCCACTTGTTCCATGCGGTTGAGCAGCGCCACCGGAAACGCTTGCACCAGCGTATTGCTCGGCGCCTGCGCGTTATGCCGAGGCGTCAACAGCGGCGCGGGCAGCACCTGGTATTTGTCCAGCCAATAGGCACGGTCACGGGCATAACGCGCCGATTGCAAGTAGCGCTGGTCGGTGTCGATGAAGTCGATATAGGACGGCGCCAGTGGCTCCGGTTGCCGACCTTGCTCCAGGTCGCTGTACAGCCGAGCCAGGGACTGCAGCATCTGGCCAAAGCCCCAGCCGTCGAGGATCAGGTGGTGAGCCTGGGTACCCAGGCGGTAGTGATCATCATCGAGTTTGACCAGGAAGAACCGAAACAACGGTTCACCGCTCATGGCATACGGGCGGGCCATTTGCGCCTGCATCAATGCCTGGGTCGCGGCCTGCGGGTCGGGCAGCGCAGAGTAATCGTACTGGCCCACTTCCACGGCCATCGCAGGGACGAAGGTTTGCCGAGGCAGACCCTGGTCGTCGCTATGCAGCTGGGTGCGCAATGCATCGTGTTTGGCCACCAGCCGCTCGACGGCGCGCTGGATCAAATCGGGGACCACCGGCCCGGCGAAATCGACATAGCCGCCGATGTTGTACAGCGGTGAGTCGCCCACACGCAGTTGGTCGAGCCAGATGTCCTGTTGGGCAGCGGTGAGGGGGAAGCTGGCCGGCTGGCGGGTGAGATGCGTCATAAGATCCTTCTCATGGGAGTTCAGGCACTGGCCGCGCGAGGGCCCATTTCGCCGAAATTGCCGGATTTGAGCATGGGGGTTCGGGCCTGTCTGTCACCCGAAACCCGGACACCACAAAGGCGCAAAACGACCTTGGCTGAGGGTTCATTGCTGAATCGATTAAACGCTTGTAGGAAATTGGCTATTTGTGGCCGCTACCAATGCTTAAAAAAATTTTTTAAATAAACATATTTTTCATATAAATCAGCACGTTAATTAAATCTAAAAAGCATAGGCGGTTTTTCGTGGGCGGAATGAGCTGTCAGAAACGTCGAATTAATGACGTGGTTTTTATGGCAGGTTGTGTCCCTCGTTTCCGCTGCATACGTAGGACAAATCCCTATGGCTAAATAAAATCTCGAACGCCGAACTACGTTCAAGGAGCACGGACCGCGCCTCACAAACCCAGGGCGCCCCGTCGACGGTTTTCGACATCAAGGATGAGATGGCTATGAGTCTGACCCGCAGTATTGGCGACACACAGAGCCCGCATTTCTACGCCGAAATGGGTGAGTTGATTTCAAGCAGCGGCCACCAGCACTTCGCCGCCAACATGTTGCACCTCGTGGACAAGTGGGTGCCGATTCATCTGGTGGACCTCAGTGAATGGACCCTCGACGAGCTGCGCGACAGCGTGCGCGAGATCAAGCTCCTGGGCAGCGCCGGCGTTAAAAATGACCTGTCTGCGCCGCAGACCCTGCACCCCATCAAAGACCACCCGCTGCTGCGGCAAATGCTGCGCATGCAGGACCCGCTGTTGATTCAAATGAAGGCCAAGGCCAACAGCGCGCACCCGCGCGGCAGCTCACACCAGTGCAACCTGGTGTCGCGCCAGGGCAATCGACGCTGCGTGATTTCGTTCTATCGCCCGCCGACGCAGCCGGGGTTTTCCCTGGCGCAGTTGTCGTTCCTCAAGTGCCTGTCGGACACCCTGCTGCCGTTGATGGAACGGCACGCGCAGATCCTGCGCCAGGCACCGCACACCGAGATCGAGCCGGCGCACAACCCGCTGGAGCAGTCGCAGCTGCAGCGCGAGTTCTACAAGCGTTTGTCCTTAAGCGATATCACCCTCTCGGCGCGCGAGCAGGAAGTGTGCCTGGGCCTGTTGACCGGCGGCACCGTGCCGCAAATGGCGGAAAAACTCAGCGTGAAAAACAGCTCGATCGAAACCTACCTCAAACGCGCCGCAGCCAAGTTGGGCGTCAGTGGCCGACATGGCCTGGCCAAATGGATGGTTGGCGCCTGATGAACAAAGGGATGCTCACAACGCTAGGCGTGGCCTGGATGCTCGGCGGTTGCTCGCTGATCCCCGAGTACCAGCGGCCGGCGGCGCCTGTGCCGGCGCAGTACCCGCAAAGCGGGGTCTACCGTCTGGCGCAATCGGGCACCGTGGCGATAACCCAGGACTGGCAGCAGGTGTTCCACGACCCTGCCTTGCAGCAGTTGATCGCCAATGCGCTGCTCAACAACCGCGACCTGCGCGTTGCGGCGCTGAATGTGGAGGCGTTCCAGGCGCAGTACCGCATCCAGCGTGCGGACCTGTTCCCGGCCCTATCCGCCACAGGCGCCGGCAAACGCCAGAAGTTGCCGGGCGATGTGACCGGCACCGGCAAGTCTGCGATTACTTCCAATTATTCCGCCACGTTGGGGCTCAGCGCTTATGAACTGGATTTGTTCGGCCGTGTGCGCAGCCTCAGCGAGCAGGCGATGCTCACGTACCTGGGCACCGAAGAGGCGCGACGCAGCGCGCAGTTGAGCCTGGTGGCCAACGTCGCCAATGCGTACCTGACCTGGCGCGCCGACCAGGAACTGCTGGCCCTGGCCCAGCAAACCCTGGATGCCGACGACCACAGCTGGCAGCTCACCAGCCGCAGCAAAAGTGCGGGCAAGGCCTCGGCGCTGGACGTGGTGCAAGCGCGCACCGCGGTGGAAAGCACACGTGCGAGCGTGGCCCGTTATGAACGCCAGCTCGCCCAGGACCTGAACAACCTCGCCCTGCTGGTGGGCGCGCCGGTGGATGAGCATTTGCCGGCGCGCCCACTCGCCGATGAGCTGGTGGCGCGAGTGCCCGCAGGGTTACCGTCCGACTTGCTGCAACGGCGCCCGGATATCCTCCAGGCCGAATATCAGTTGCAGGCCGCCAACGCCAATATCGGCGCGGCGCGCGCGGCGTTCTTTCCATCGGTGACCCTCACGGCCAACGCCGGCAGCACCAGCACGCAACTGTCGGGGTTGTTCAAGGGCGGCTCGGGCACCTGGACCTTCCAGCCGCAGATCAACCTGCCGATCTTCAACGCCGGCAGCCTGCGCGCCAGTCTCGACTACGCAAAACTGCAAAAGGACATCACTGTGGCCCAGTACGAAAAGTCGATCCAGACGGCTTTTCAGGAAGTCGCCGACGGCCTCGCCGCCCGCCAGACCTTTAATGACCAGCTGGATGCACAACGCGATTTCGTCGCGTCCAACCAGGCCTATTACGACCTGGCCCAACACCGCTACCGCAGCGGCGTGGACAGCAACCTGACGTTTCTCGATGCACAGCGCTCGTTGTTCAGTTCGCAACAAGCGCTGATTGTCGACCGGCTGGCACAGTTGGTGGCGGAGGTAAACCTGTATACGGCGCTGGGTGGCGCGTGGGGGGATACGCCGGTGCTGGCGACGGCAAAATAAAGCGGGTTTGGATGTGGGCTAGCCACATCCTTTGTGCAGCGTTCAAGGGGTGCGCTGTGCCACCCGCCACACCTTGTTGCCCACATCGTCTGCCACCAGCAACGCGCCTTGTAACCGGCCTGCGGGTTGCGGTTCCACGAACCCTGTTCACCGACAAACACGCCATCGGCGAACGCCGTTGGTAATCGGGCACCTGGTGGCTGCCGATTTCGTCACGCTCGTTGACCACTGTCCACAGTTGGGTGGAGCCAGGCTTCCAGATGCCGCGCGGCCTTCTTCGGCGTCGAGGCCGTTTTCACCGACATTGCTGTTGGAGCCCACCGTCACATAGAGCCGCGTGCCGTCCGGGTTGGCCAGCAGGTTTTTGGTCCAGTAATGGTTGATCCCGGCCGGCAGCCCGGTGACCTTTACCGGCGTGGCGTCTATGTGGGTCTGGCCCGAGGTAACGCCACCTTGACCACCGCGTCAGCGTTGCCGATGTACAGCTCATCACCCACCAGCGCCATGCCGAAGCATGCGCTTGGCCGGCTTGCGACAGATAATCCGGCCGCGCTGCAAATCACGGCCAACGGCCCATCGCCAGGCTGAACGGCGAGAACTCGGCAAACTGCCAGCGCAACGCCAGCGCTGCCGGGCGCCGTACCGCATGCTCCACGGTCAGCGTCCATAACCGCTGCGCACCGTCGAACATGGCCACTTCGGGGCCGCTGAGGATCAGCGCGGTGCGCCCGGCAATCTGCAGCACGTCGCCCGATTCGAAATCGATAAACAACAGCCCCGCCACAGGGTTGGCCGACAGGTTGCCCAAGGTGTTGAAGAACAGATTGCCGGCGAAGTCGGGAATGGTCAGCACATTGCCGTCGACGCGCACGAAGCCGGTGTTGCCGCCGCGATGGGAGACGTCCACCGAGCGTGCGCCCTCCTCGTCAACGTAGCTTGCGACAAAGAAGGTGTCAGCGTTGCGGATCAGGTGTTGCGCGGCGTCATCCAGGCCGTTCAAGGGCTCGACCAAGGTGCCGGGTTGGCGCGCGATGCCCTCGACCGGGCGTCGTTGAATGTACTTGGGGCAGTTGCCGAACGTGTGCACCACCTCGACCGAAAAGCCAGCGTGACCAAGGCTGCCCACGCGCCCGTTCATGCGGTTGCGGCGGCGGGTTGTGAGGTCGATGCCCAGCAGGCCCACGGACGCACCGCGGTGTAACGCAGCCAGCGCCGGGTCGCCCTTGGACGGCAAGCTGTCGATCTGCAAGGTGTGCGGGTCGGGTGAATGGGCAAACCCCGGCGCGCCTTCGAGCAGCGTCGCCCAAGGGATGCCTTGCGCATCCACCACCGCGAGCATCAAGTAGGGCAACAGCGGATAAAAATCCCGATGCTGCTCCGGCAAATGGTCGCGGATCACCTTGGGCCCCACGACTGCCATGCGCTCGGCAACGCCGGCGCTTTGCTGCATCTGCCGTTCGCCGGCATGCCAGGGGGAGGGTTCGATCAGGTTCATGGCGCACACCTCAGTGTTGGATGGGTGAATGCTGCGCTCTGTCGCCCATCGAGAGAATGCCCACGCTTGGCAATCCAGCATTACGCCAACTGAAACGCCGGATGGTCACGCAGCGCTGCCACGCAGTGATCGACAAAACTGCGCACGCGCATCGGCGCGTTGCGGCCTTCGCGGTACACCACGTGCACCGCCAGCGCCGGCGGTTCAAAGGCCGGTAGCAGGCGACGCAACTGGCCGCTCGCCAACTGGTCATGCACCGGGTAGCTGAGGCAGCGAATCAGCCCCGCACCGTGCACGGCGGCATTGATCGCGCCTTGCACCGTGGTGCAACTCAAGCATGCGCGCGCCTTCAATGAGCCGCCTTTGAAGCCCCAGTCAACCTGATCGGCACTGGCGATCAGGCGATGCTGCTTGAGGTCGTCGGGATGCGCCGGCTCGCCGTGAGCGGCCAGGTAGTCGGGGCTGGCGCAGAGAATCGGGCGCACCTGCCCTACCCTGCGGGCGATAAGTGACGAACTGGGCAGTTCACCGACCAGGATTGCCACGTCCAGCCCCTCTTCATGCAGGTTGGGGTAATAGTCGTGATAGCGGGCAACGAGACGCACGTCGGGGTAACGCTCCATATAGCCAGCCAACACCGGCGCCATGACGTAGCGGCTGAACAGAAACGGCAGAAAAACTTGCAGGTTGCCCTGAGGCTGCGCGTGCAAACCCTGGGCCGAGGCTTCGGCGGCGTCCACCGCGGCCAGCAGGCGCACGCAGTCGGCCAGGTAGGCGCTGCCCGCGTCGGTCAGGCTCACACCTCGCGTACTGCGTTGCAGCAACTGCGCGTGCAGGCGCGCCTCCACACGCGCAATCGCACGCATCAGCGTCGGGCTGGAGACGTGTGCGTGACGGGCCGCCGAGGCCAGGCTCGGTTGCCCGGCCAGCGCCGCAAACAGCCGCATGTCGCGATAACGCTCCATCAGCTGCGCCGCCTCAGCGCCGGGTTCAGGGCCGCGTCCTGCCCGAGGCGCTGAGTGAGAAAGTCGACAAAGGTATGAATTTTGGCCGGTACCCGCGCGCTCTTCTGGAACACCACCTGGATCGGCAGCGGCGCCGGCTCAAAATCCTCCAGCACAATTTCCAGCTCCCCCGCCGCCACCGCCGCTGCGACTTGATAGGACAGCACTCGCGTCATGCCCCAACCCAACCGCGCCAGGTTGATCGCCGCGTTATTGGCCGTGACCACCAGACGCGGCTCGATAGGCACGGTCAGCGGTTGGCCGCCCTCGATAAACCGCCACTCACTCACCAACTGGCTGGAGGACGACGTGACAATCTTCGCTTCACGCAGTTGCTCCGGCCGCGCCGGCCTGCCGTGCTGGTCGAGATACCCTGGCGCAGCACACACTACGCGGCGCACTTCTCCCACCTTGATTGCCTGCTGCCCCGGCTCGTGCAGATGGCCGATGCGCACGGCCACCTCCACGCCTTCATCGACCATGTTCACCACGCGATCGACCAGCAAGGCGTTGATGCTCACCTGCGGAAAACGGTCCAGGTAATCGCCCAGCACCGGCGCCACATACAATTCGCCAAACAGCACGGGCGCGGTCAGCGTCAGGTGACCGCGCGGGATGGAATAACTGCCTGCCGCCGCGTCCTCGGCCTCGTTCAGTTCGGCGAGGATGCGTCGGCAATCTTCCAGGTAGCGCTGGCCGGCTTCGGTCAGGTGCAGGCTGCGCGTGGTGCGCGCCAGCAGTTGCGTGCCGATGCGTTGTTCCATGGCGGCAATGGCCCGGGTCACGCTGGGCGGCGAGGTTTTCAGGCGGCGTGCGGCAGCGGCGAAGCCCGCCTCCTCGGCGACCGCGAGAAATACCTGCATTTCATGAAATCGGTCCATCGGCGCTCACTCTTCTGGCCACAGATCATTTACGGCGCTTGCAGCCCCACTGCCGTGCGCGGCATGCCGACAAAGCCTGGCAAGGCCTCGATGCTGGCGAGCCAGGCGCGTACCTGAGGGTAGTCGGCCAGCGACACATTGCCTTCCGGCGCGTGGGCGACGTAGGTGTAGAAGGCAATATCGGCAATACTCGGCTGCTCGCTGGCCAGGAAGCGGCTCTGGCCCAGTTGTTGCTCCACCAGCCTCAGCAGGGCGTGCGAGCGACTGATGGCGCTGACGGTGTCGACCTCGGCGCCAAACACCACGGCCAGTCGCGCGGCCGCCGGCCCGGCGTGAAGTTGACCGGCGGCGGCCGACAGCCAGCGCTGCACGCGCGCCTGGCCGGCAGGATCACTCGGCAGCCATTGGCCGTCGCCGTAGGTGTTCGCGAGGTAGACCAGAATCGCATTGGAATCGGCCAACACCGTGCCGTTGTCATCAATCACCGGCACCTGGCCGAAGTGGTTGAGGCGGGCCATAAAGTCCGGGGCTTTCTGCGCGCCCTGCTTGAGGTCTACCAGAATAAACTCGCGGGGCAGCCCCAGCAGCGACAACATCAGCTCCACTCGGTGGGAGTGGCCGGACAGTGGGAAACCATACAGTTTGATTGCAGGCTGGGACATGAAAGGCTCCAAGGATGAGGTATCGACGCCGCCATGTTCCACCGCTGCGCTGATCCCGGGAATCATCAGGATTTACAATCCAGCATTTCACCGGACGAAACAATCACTGCGCGAATAATTCCATGTTCAGGCTGGACAGCGTGATCTTCACCGCGCTGTCCAGCTCGGTCCAGGCCAGTCCGGTGCTGGCCTCATACCCCCAGCTCGAGGTGACGCGACACGCAATTGGCCGGCAACACCCCGACGCGCAACCCGGCAGACACCAGCGCGAGCATGGTGGTGAACTCGCCCAGCTCCGAGGCGATGTTCTCCCACACCGTGCCGTTCGGTGATGCGGTGCAAGCATTTGAGCTGGCGGCGGACAAGACCCAGGCGATGAAGGTGGTGCTGGACTTTGGTGTGGCGGATCTGGATTGAGGCCTTCCCGCCAAACCCTGGAGGAGCTGTCGGGCTTCAGCGAGGCTGTGATAGCGGTGGTTCAGTCAGCTTATTCGGCGACTGATACACCGTTATCGCAGGCAAGCCAGCGCCCACATTTGGGCGGTGCTGGCTGCTGTGTCAGCGCTCTTGCAGCCGGTCGCGCAAAAACCGGTGGTGGGTGGAAAACAGCCGCCTATAGGTGAGCAACACCGCACCTACCGTGCCCAGCGCCGACGACGCGGCGATCAGAAACATGATCACGATCTGATACCGCACCGCGTCCACCGGGCTCTCTCCCGCCAGTACCTGGCCGGTCATCATGCCGGGCAGGCTGACGATGCCAACCACCGTCATCTGGTTCAGCGTCGGGATCATCCCGGCGCGTACTGCCTGGCGGATGGCTTCCTGCGCGGCTTCCCAGCGCGAACCGCCCAACGCCAGGATCATCTCGATGGTGTTGCGCCCCGAGGTCAGTTCCTGGGTCATGCGCTCGATGCCCAGCGACACGCCGGTCAGGGTATTGCCAAGGATCATCCCCAGAATCGGGATCGCATACTGCGGCTCGTACCACGGGTGGATGCGGATCACCGCAAACAAACCCACCGCCGTGACCAGCCAGGAGCTGCCCCACACCGACAGGATGCTGTCGACCCGTTGCCCGCGATAGGTTCTGCGCCCACGCCCGGCCGCCGACAGGCCGGCGATCAAGGTCATCGCGCACATCAGCGGCAGCACCACGTACCAGTAGGCAAACTCGAACACCCAGCCCAGCAGATAACCGATGGCCAACAACTGCACCACCGTGCGCACCGCCGCCCACAGCAACTGGCGACCCAGGCCCAGGCGCAACAGCAAAGACAGCGCGCCGTTGATCAGGATCAGCGAGGCGGCGATGCCCATGTCCAGCGCGGTGAGGTTTTGATAATTCATGGTTGGGCCACTGCGCTCAGCACGCCGGCGCTCATCTGCAGGTGGATGGCGCTCATGCGTTGGGCCTGGTCGAGGTCGTGGGACACCCAGATGAAAGCACGCGAGGTGTCGCCGGCAAACCAGGCGTCGATCAGCGCTTCCACATCACGGGAAGACGTGGGATCGAGGGCCGCTGTGGGTTCGTCGAGTAACAGCACCTCGGGGTTGAGTTGCAGCGTGCGGATCAGCGCGACCACCTGGGCTTCACCGCCCGACAGGTCACCGGCATTTTTGTGCAGAAAGTCGGCCGTTTTCCCGGCATGCCCGAGCAGCGTGGTGACCGCCTGCAGGTCGAAGCGGCGCTTGCGCAACGTCTTGAGGCTGAACGGAAAACGCAGATTGTCTTGCACCGTGCCCTCAAGCAGCGCAGGACGTTGCGACAGGTAGCTGATGTGGCTGCGGTAATGGGGAATTTCGGCGTTGGCAACGGGCTGGCCATTCCACAGAATCTGCCCTGAGGTGGGCGCATCCAGCAGCGCCAGCGCACGCAGGAACACACTTTTGCCGGAGCCGGAAGAACCGGTGATCGACACGCGGTCGGCGCTGTTCAGGGTGAAGTCTGTCGGCTCAAGCAAGGCCACTTGGCGACGCTCGTCCACGCGCGTGAGGGCGCGGGTTTCTATCAGTGCGCTCATGGACGCGGTGTTCCTCTTAAATCCTGTTGGGCGCAATGGTGCGGCAGGTGCACGAAGATTTCATGAAAAAATTCAAACTATCGCCGTTCATGTCGTTCACACCTTCACGTGCAATGTAAACAGGAGGCGACATGCAATACCGACAACTGGGCCATTCAGGCCTGCTGGTGTCCGAAATCATCCTGGGCACCGTGCCCTTCGGCGGCCGCGCCGAGTTTGAAAAGTGCGGCGCGGTGGACGTGCCGCAGGCCAAGCGCATGTTCGACATCGCGTTCGACGCCGGCGTGAATATGGTCGACACCGCCGACCTCTACTCCCACGGCCTGGCCGAAGAAGTGGTGGGCAAGGCCTTGGGCGACAAGCGCCACGACATCCTGTTGGCCACCAAGGGCCGCAGCCCGGTGGACAAGAACCCGAACAACTCCGGTTCCTCGCGCTACCACTTGATCCGCGCCTGCGAAGCCAGCTTGAAGCGCCTGGGCACCGACCACATCGACCTGTACCAATTGCACAATTGGGACGGCATGACGCCCATCGAGGAAACCCTCGAAGCGCTGCGCCTGTTGGTCGGTTCGGGGAAGATCCGCTACTTCGGCACCAGCAACTTCACGGCCTGGCAAATGATGAAAACCCTGGGCAAGGCCGAGCTGCACGGCATGCTCAAGCCCATCACCCAGCAGATTTACTACACACCGGAATCGCGCGAAGCCGAATATGAACTGCTGCCGCTGGCGCTCGACCAGTCCGTTGGCACGCTGGTATGGGGCCCGATGGGCGAAGGCCTGCTGACCGGTTCGACGCGGCGCGGGCACAAACCACCGGCCACTACCCGCCAAGGCAGTGACTGGCCGGAACCCTATGTGCATGACCTGGAACGCGCGCTGGATATCATCGAAACCCTCGCCGCCGTAGGCGACGAGCACGGTGTATCGGTGGCGCGCACTTGCCTTGCGTGGCTCAAGGATCGCCCGGGCATTACCTCGCTGATCGTCGGCGCCCGCACCGAAGCACACTTGCGCGACAACCTGGCGGCGACCGAACTGAAACTCACCGAAGAACAGTCTTCACGCATCGAGGCGGTGACGCGGCGACAGCCGTTGTATCCGTACTGGCATCGCTTCACCGCCGGGATCGACCGTTTTGACCCGGCGGAGCAGCCGTTCCTGGCCGAGCATCAAAAGACCATGGATGCGCGCAAGGACAAGTAAGAGCAACACAACAAAAAGGTGGGAGCGGGCTTGCCCGCGAAAGCGGTGGTTCCGTCAGCACATTGGCTGACTGACATCGCGCTTTCGCGGGCAGGCCCGTTCCCACACGTGCAGGGTTGCACTGAGCGCCAATGCTGCCTATATTTCCCGCCTGGCGCTCTCTACGCCACCTTCCGCGGAAAGGGCTGCGCCCAAGACACTCACGCTGCATTTCATTTCTACGACTCCCAACCTTAAAGCGGAAAAGGTATGTGCAAGGAGATCGTATGTCGCAACGCCCTGTATCCTCCAACACCGATGGCCGTCTTAACCTTGAGCAGCAGCGCAAGCGCGCCAAGGAACTGTTGCCGCGCCTGAAAAGCCAGGACCCCACAGCCACGTTGTCCCAGGCCCAATGGCACGTCGCCCGGCAACTGGGGTTCAGCAGTTGGCCCAAGCTCAAGGCGCACGTCGACGCCCTCGACTTCGCCGCCCGCCACCCCGCGTTTGAGGCCAGTGATGAAGCCCGCACCACCCACTGGCGTTGCGGCAGCGACATTGCCCACACCCTGCAGGTGGCGGGGTTCAAAGGCCAGTTCCAGATGCTCACCGATCCGCTGTGCATGGGGCCGGTGCGTGACCTCCCCGGCGACGCGTTCCGTGCGATGCGCAGCGCGTTTATCAGCCAGGCCTTCGCCCTGGACCCCACCGAAGTCGCGCGGCGCATCAGTGATGAATACCACCAGCTTGAGGCCTTGGCCGACGCCGATCACAGCGTGCTGTGGTGCGAGGCAGATGCCTATGACCAGCTGTTCCTGATCCGTGCGTTGGCCGGGCTTGAGCAGGCACCGCGCAAGCTTGAGCTGATCGAAGTGCACCGCATTCCCGGCGTCGAGCGGTTTATCGGCATTGGCCAACTGGCACCCGACGTCCTCGCGTGGTTATGGCCACAGCGCCGGTTGATCGACGATGAGGCCGTGCAACTGGCCAAGCAAGCCTGGTCGGCTTATTGCAATCCCTCGCCGGTCGACTGGGCGCAGCTGGCTCACGGCAACCACCGCGCCCTGCCCTTGCTCGCGCCCGCGCTGACGCGCCAATTGCAGGAGCTGCCAGGCACACGCGATGGTTTGTCACTCACCGAACGCTTGTCCCTGCAGTACATCGCCGAAGCCGGGCCCGTGCCCTTTGGCCGGGTGTTCGCAGAACTGATGGGCAAGCGTGAGCCGCTGCCGTTTCTGGGCGACATGATGTTCCATGCGTTGTTGCGCCCGTTGATCGATGGTGACGCGCCGTTACTGGTCGAAACTGCGACCGAGCACGATTGGCCGCGTCGCCCACTCGCACTGACCCCACTGGGGCAAGCGGTGGTGAACGCCGACGCCTATTGGCTGGACCATGCCAGCCATACGCGTTGGGTTGGCGGGGTGTGTCTGGAACCCCGCCAACCCCACTGGACGCTGGATGACGACCACCAACCTTTATGGCGTGATTGACGGCCGCGGTTCGTGGATCGGGCACCCGTTGTGCTCGGCCCTGAACCCGGACGACATCTCGTAAGCCGGTTTACGCACGCGCATTACTCCGCCCAACGGGCGATGCGCCGCCAGCCCGTGCCACGGGCTGAAGGCCATGCCGTCGTCGATTTTCTGGACGTTTTCAGGGCTCCAGGCCGCCTGGGGTTCGAGGTCGATGCGCGCCACGGTCACGTATGGGCTGAGGTCCTCGGGCCATTGCACGGAAGCATCCTCGATGGGCATTTTTTCCAGGTCAGTGGCCAATTGCACGCGCACCTCCCAGGTGCCGCCGCTCTGGGCAAAATAAGCCTCAACGGCTGCGCGCAGGCCGTCGGGGTTGTCGCCAAAGTCCACGTGCAAGTCGGTCAATGCCGTCAGGTTGGACGACACCGGCACCACAGCGATTTTGGCGTAGTAAGGGCCATAGAGCATCGGCACCACGCTGGAAAAGCTCTCGCCAAGAATATGGGTCTGCGGATGGCCACCAAGGCTTTTCAGCGTGCCGCTTTCGCCGCCCATGGATTCAAGGGTGGCTTCCACGCCTCGCAGCAGCGCCGAGAAGGCTTTTTTCATGCCCGGCGCTTTGTCAGTGGTCTTGGCCAACAATTTCAGGGTTTTCAAAAAAGCCTTGGGCGTTGCGGCCGTGAAGGCCTTGGCGTTTTGCATGACGAAATCCTGGGTGACCTCGCCATCACTGCCCGGCAATCGCGGGCCGTCCACGCCGACGATCTTGATTGCCAGCCCGCGGGGCGTGGACACCTTGTCATCGAGAATATCGCCAGGGTTGGTCGAAAAGCGCAGGTACACCGGCAACCTCACCGGTTTGGCAAACGCGCCCTGGGCCAGTGTGGCGGGCAGGTTCTCCAGCACGCTGATGTGCCCGCGCAGCAGGCCATGGGCCTTGGCGTGGACACTGCGAGTGGCGTGGCCACTGTCGCGAAAGGTCGTTTCCATGATGCCGTGCAGCGCTTCGGCCAGCTCCTTGCTGGTCTGCGCTTCATCATCGGGAATCTGTTCGAATGACGGCTCAAAAGCCAAAGGCTGAATTGCTGGGTTGACTGCAGGTAGGTCGTTCATCAGGCGTCTCTCCGCTCGGCAAGGTATTCACGGCAGGCTTTTTTAATAGGCAGCGACGACTGAATAAATGCGGCCGTCTTGATTGATAGGGCCGAGGCAGAGAAACGGATGTTCAACAAATCCGCACGGCGTCGGACGAGCGGTTAGCCTGCCGCCGGGAAGCCCACTCGAACCTTTTGCCAAGCGTACTCGTCGTAACGTTATCCCTCACCGATAAAGCCCTCAGGTGCAGCCCATGCTCATCTATCCAAAAGCCCACTTTCACCCCTACACCCACGCGAGCGGCGGCTGGGGCTCGGCACAGTCGGTGATGAAAATCCTCTGGCGCGAGCAAGCCTTTGCCAAGGCCACCAAAGCGCTGCTCAAACAGAACAAGCCCGATGGCTTCGCCTGCGTCAGTTGCGCCTGGGCCAAACCCGGCAAGCCGCATGCCCTGGAGTTCTGCGAAAACGGCGCCAAGGCCACGGCCTGGGAACTGACCTCGCTCAAGACCTCACCTGCGTTCTTCGCCGAACACTCGCTCAGTGAACTGCGCCAATGGTCTGACTACGCACTGGAGCAACACGGTCGACTGACCCATCCGATGCGCTACGACGCGGCCACCGACCGCTACCGCGAAACGTCATGGGAGGAGGCTTACCGCGAGATCGGCGCGCAATTGCAAACGCTGCAACCCGACAGCGTGGTGTTTTACGCCTCGGGCCGCGCCTCGCTGGAAACCTCGTTCATGTACCAGCTGTTCGCCCGGGCCTATGGCACCAACAACCTGCCCGACAGTTCGAACATGTGCCACGAAAGCACCTCGGTCGGCCTGCAGGAAAGTATCGGCATCCCCGTCGGCAGCGTGACGCTGGAAGATTTCGAGCACACCGACTGCCTGTTTTTCTTCGGCCAGAATGTCGGCAGCAATGCCCCGCGCATGCTTCACCAGTTGCAGGATGCGCGCAAACGCGACGTGCCGATCATCACCTTCAACCCCTTGCGCGAACGCGGACTGGAACGCTTCGTCAATCCGCAATCACCGGTAGAAATGCTCACCCCCGAATCCACCGTGATCAGTACCCAGTATCACCAGGTGGCGATCGGTGGCGACACGGCCGCCCTGCTCGGCCTGGCTAAAGTGCTGCTGGAGCTGGACGACCAGGCGCAGCGCGACGGGCGTGCGCCGGTACTCGACTACGCCTTTATCGCCGAACACACCGAAGGCTTCGAGGCGTTTGCGGCGATGGTTCGCGCCGCGCAGTGGCCGACCATCGAGCGCCGCTCCGGCCTGAGCCGCGGCGCCCTGGAAGCGGCCGCGCAGGTGTACGCGCGCAGTAACCGGGTCATGATGATCTACGGCATGGGCCTGACCCAGCATCGGCACGGGGTGCAAAACGTGCAGATGCTGGTGAACCTGTTGCTGATGCGCGGCAATTTCGGCAAGCCGGGCGCAGGCATCTGCCCGGTGCGCGGCCACTCCAATGTGCAGGGCCAGCGCACGGTGGGCATTACCGAAGACCCGAAAAAAGTCCCGGTCGAGCTGATCGAGCAGCAGTTCGGCTTCAAGGTGCCGGAGCAAATGGGCCTGTGCACGGTGGACGCCTGCGAAGGCATTCTGGCCGGGCGTGTGCGCGGCTTCATCGGCCTGGGCGGCAACTTCCTGCGCGCGATTCCCGACACGTCGCGCATGGAGCCGGCCTGGCAAACCTTGCAACTCAATGTGCAGATCGCGACCAAACTCAATCGCACGCACTTGCTGCCCGCGCAACACCAGTGGCTGCTGCCGTGCCTGGGGCGTATAGAAATCGACCGGCAGCAGGGTGTCGAGCAAACCTGGGCCACCGAGGACAGCACCGGCTGCATCCACGGCTGGCATGGCAGCGCCGAACCGGTCAGCGCCCACGTGCGCGCCGAGGCCAGCATCGTCGCCGGCCTGGCCCAGGCCACGTTGCCAGCGGGCGGCTCGATTGACTGGCAGCGCTGGAGCGCGGACTACTCAAAAGTGCGCAGCGCCATCAGCCTCATCTACCCGCAAATCTTCCACGACATGGAAACTCGCATGGCCGAACCGGGAGGTTTTCACCGCCCCATCGCCGTTGCGCAGCGCGAATGGCTGACTGAAAGCGGCAAGGCACAGTTCGTGCTGCCCGCCACGCTCAATGAAGACGATGACGTCAACACCGATGTGCTGGCGCGTGACGTGCTGCAACTGATGACGCTGCGCAGCAACGACCAGTTCAACACCACGATCTATGGCTACGAGGATCGCTTTCGCGGCATCAGTGGCACGCGCGAGGTGATCTTCATGCACCGCAACGATATCGCGCGGCTGGGTTTCGAGAACGGTCAGGGGGTGATGTTGACCACCGCCATAGAGCCTGAGGTCAAGCGCCAGGTCGGCCCGCTGGAAATCGTTGCGTATGACATCCCCGAAGGCTGCGCCGCGGCGTATTACCCCGAATGCAACCCACTGGTGCCGCTCTGGCACCACGCCGAACGCAGCAAGGTGCCGGCGGCCAAATCGGTGCCGATACGCTTGAGTCTGCCGGTTGATCAACGCTTGGGCGAGAGCCCGACGGCGCAGGCCACCACCGCCGGATCGCCCTGGTAGATCGCGCGTGGCACCGCTGACGGCACGCTGGTCCGGCTGTCAACGGCGCGCAGCACCGGGCGTTCGACGGTTGGCAGGCTATGGTCAGGATCGACCACTTCCATGCAGCGACGCAGCGAGTTGAAATCCGGCGATTGCGACAGCGACAAGTGCAGGGTCTGGCTGACCGATACCGACACCACCGAGCTTTGCGCACATTGCCCGTCGTAGATCAGCGTGTGGCGAATCAGCGGGTTGTCATGGCAATACTTCAACAGGTTGACCTGCCGCGAGTGCACCAGCGCGGTGTTGATGATCAACAGGTCGAACGCCACGACGCCCGAACGAGTCAGTACCTGCAGTTCGTCGAACGAGCTCAAGGGGACGATACGGTGATAGCCCAGCTGGTTGAGCATTTTCTCGATCTTGATCCGTTGCAGAATGTCTGCATCGGCAATCAGAAGGCGTAACGCTTTATTGGACATAGGTAAACCTGACAGTTGGGCATCCGCGTCGATCATTCAACGCTGACCACGTTACCTGTCAGGGGTGAAACCTGACTTTAAGGCGATTCTGAAACGGTAACCGGGTACAGCCGCGCACTTTTAAGAATCGCCTGAAAGCCCCCGCTGCGCCCTGCCCCTACCATGGGCCGCGTTCCCCCACGCTCCCATGGATTCATCTGTGCTCATGTTTTTACTCAGAATGATGATTTTAACCTGCGGATTGCTGGCCCTTGCACCGCCGCCTGCCAGCGCCGCGCTGAAGGTCGAAGGCACACGCCTGATCTATTTCGGCCATGACCGCGAAGCCAACATCGGCGTGGTCAACCAGGCTGCACGGGAGGTGGTGGTGCAAACCTGGATCAGCGGCGAGGACGAAGCCAGCAGCCACAGCGTGCCGTTTGCCGCCACCGAGCCGTTGGTGCAACTGGGCGCCGGCGAGCATCATCAGTTACGCATCCTGTATGCCGGTGAAGGGTTGCCCAGCGACCGTGAATCGCTGTTCTGGCTGAACATCATGGAGATCCCGCTCAAGCCGGAAGACCCCAACAGCGTGCAGTTTGCGATACGCCAGCGGCTCAAGCTGTTCTATCGGCCACCCGCGCTCAAAGGCGGTTCGGCCGACGCGGTGCAGCAGCTGCAATGGCGCAGCAACGATGGGCGCACCGTCACGGTCAGCAATCCCAGCGCCTTTCACCTGTCGCTGGTGAACCTGCAAACCGACGGCCAGGTGCTCAGTGATTACCTGCTGCTCAAGCCTTTCGAGCGCAAAACCCTGACCGCGCCAGGCCCGTTGCCCAAAGGCACCACCCTCCACTTCACCGAAATCACCGATATCGGTTTGCAAGCCCGCCACAGCGCGGCGCTCAACTGATGGTTCGCGGGGTATTTGCACCAATGTCACTCACCAAACGAATGCTACCCATGCTGCTGTGGGCCTGCGCAGTCCTGCCCGCCACCAGCCATGCGCTGGCCTGCCGTGAGGACGGCAGCGACTCGATCATTACCAAGGAAGCCCTGGGCACCGCCCTGGCGGTGGCGGCCGATGCGCCAAACGGCAGCATTATCTGGGAGTCCGGCCCACGCTCCACCAATGTGATTTGCAAAGATGACTACTACTACGGCCGCGAGGAAATCTACTTCTACGTCAACCCGGCCAACGTCAGCATCGGCACGGGTATCCGCGTGGGTATTCGCTATAACAACCAGCCGATCACCCAAAGTACCGGCAAGGTCGGCACCGGGTTCTTTTCCGACCGCGGCTGCAACCTGACCAACTGCAAAGGCTGGGAAAAGGCGCGCTTCACCCTCAACTTCAGCGTATTCATCGAGAAATACGACCCGACGCCTCCCAGTGGCCAGGCCAGTACCCTGACCGAGTATCGGGTGTTCCAGCTGGACGGCGTGCGCGGGCTGAACTCAAGGCCCAACAGCAACTTCAACTACGTGGTCACCGGCATGAACGGCATCCGCTTCGTGCCCTGTACCCCCGAGCTGACGATCAGCCCCAGCGTGGTCAGCTTCCCGATGCCCTCGCGCAAGTTTGCAATCGGCGAAGTCGCCAGCACCGCAAACTTCAGCTTGAACCTGCGCAAAGGCTGCGACACGCCTTATACCGTCAGCGCGCGCTTCGCCACCACGCCAGGTGGCGGCAGTGTGATCAATGGATTGCTGGTACCGGACAACAATAAATCGGTGGGCATCGCCCTGTCCCGCGCCGAGAGCCAACAGCAATTGCCGTTCGACAATTGGTTCACGCTGCAGAACCTCATGGGCCTGGGCCAGAGCCACGACGAATTCCGCGCCGATTTGAAATGGCGCACCCTGCCGATTCCCGGCGCATTCGAGGCCGCGGTGGTGGTGGATATGTATTACAAATAGCTGATTTTTAAGGATCGTCTTATGCCACGCGACACGGCCGACGCTTAAAGTCCGCCGATGCGATTGAAAAGTTATCTGCTCCAGATCAACCCCGTCCTCTCCCGACCCGAAGCAGCCAGAAGGCTGCTTCGTATTTTCGCGACCGTGCTGCTCATCGGCATCCTCAGCGGCGTTTACACCTTTCTGCTGTCCACCTTCAACAACGATATTTCCCAACGCCGTGGCTACATGAGCAGCGCCATCGCCGAAGCCCATACGTTTTTCACCAACCGCGAGGCGCTGCTTGAAAGCCTCAGCCTCTCGGCGGTGCGCAAGCAGTCGAGGATTTACCCCTCCTCTCCCGAAGAAGAGCATGTGCAGCTGGGCGACACGCCGGGTAACCAGTGGAGCATCTGGCTGACGGCACGCCTGCGCGACTACCTCAAGGCCAGGCAACTCAACCTGCTGTACGTGAACGCCGGCCCTACCCCGCAGGTGACACGGGTGTATGACGCGACCGCGCAAGTCCTGCCGATTTCCAAGTGCATGCTCAACCGCCTCAAGGCCTTGCAGCACAGCGATCCGTCCACCCTCAACGAGTTGTGGCTGAGCGACCGCACCGAACACCATTCGCACCTGTACATATTCATCCGTCTGGATCGCCAAGACCCCACTTCCGGCTGGCTGGGTCTGGAAATGGAAAGCCGTGAAGTGTCCTCGACCCTCAGCGACCAGAGCGCCGGCGAGTTCATGATGCTCAACTCCCAGGGCATGCTGGTATTTACCAACAGCGACGACACGCAGATGCGCCAGCAACACCTCAGGCCCAAGGAAGAAAGCTTCTTCGGCTTTGTCGGCAACGGCTTGCTGCCCGATCACCTGGTGATCCGCAAGCACCTGAAATCCTCGGACTGGCAGTTGATGTATTCCATCGACCTGCGCGCGGTGGTCACCGGCTTGTGGAAACAGCTACTGGGTTCGCTGCTGTTCTGCCTGTTCAGCCTGACGCTGATCTGGCTGGTGATGCGCCGCGTCGATCAGCGCTTCATCATTCCCTCGATCCATCGCATCCAGGCGCTGATCGAAAGCGAGGCGTTCGGCCGCGATGTGATCCAGACCGCGCCTGTCGCCCTGTGCGTACTGCGCCGTACCGACGGCCAGGTGGTGCTGGAAAACACCCTCGCCCAGCAATGGCTGGGCCACGGCCCGGAGCGCGAGGCGTTGCGCGCCGGTTGGATCGCGCAGGCCTACGCCGGCGAGCCGTCCGAACGCAGCGATTACTTTGAAACCATCGACGGCCGTCACCTGTACCTGAGCAGCGCGCCGACCCGTTACAGAGGCGAAGACGTGCTGTTTTGCGCCTTCAGCGATATCAGCGCACGCAAACAAGTGGAAGCGGCGCTGGAAGAAGCGCGGCAGTCGGCAGACGCCGCCAACGCCGCCAAGACCTTGTTCCTGGCGACCATGAGCCATGAAATCCGCACGCCGCTGTACGGCGTGCTCGGCACTCTGGAATTGCTGGCGCGCACACAACTGGACGCCCAGCAGAAAGACTATCTGCAGGCCATCGAAGGGTCTTCCTCGACCTTGCTGCAACTGATCTGCGACGTGCTCGATGTGTCGAAGATCGAAGCCGGGCAGCTGGCTCTTGAAATGAGCGAGTTTTCGCCGCTGGACCTCGTCCACGAAATCATTCAGGGCTACGCCGCGGCCGCCCAGGGCAAAGGTTTGCAGCTGTATGCCTGCTTCGACCCGAAGCTGCCGGAACGGCTGATCGGCGACGTGACACGCATCCGCCAGATCCTCAACAACCTGCTCAACAACGCCGTGAAGTTCACCGACTACGGGCGCGTGGTGCTGCGCGTCAAAGTGCTTGGCCGCGATGGCGAGCGCTCCAGTGTGTTGTGGCAAGTCTCGGACACCGGCAAAGGCATCGCCCAGGAAGACCAGGCGATGATTTTCGAGCCCTTCTACCAGAGCGAAGGCAACACTAACGTAGTTGCCGGCACCGGCCTGGGCCTGCCGATCTGCCAGCGCCTCACCGAATTGATGAACGGCAATATCCGCATGGTCAGCGAACTGGGACTGGGCAGCAGCTTCAGCCTGATCCTGCCGCTGGAAGAAGCGCCGACGCCACCGATGACACCGCTGCTGGCCGAGACGATCTACGTGGTGTCGCCCATCCCGGAACTGGCGCATTCGATCAGCGGCTGGCTGCGCCGCTGGGGTGCACGCGCTCAGACCGGACTGCCGACGCTGCCGGAAAGCCATCTGCTGCTGCAAGTGCATCCCGGCAGCGTCGATCCATCGCTGGCGCCCGAGTGGCCGGGCCCGGTGATTCACGTCAGCAGCCATGCCTGCACCGCGCTGGAGGCCGAGGCCGGCGCCTGGCACGTCAACCTCAACCACTTGGGCGCTGTTCATCAGGCCGTGAGCCAGGCCCAGGGGCTGTGGGTGGCCCGCGCCGGTGAGCAGACGCGTCAGCGTGACTTGAACAAACTCAACCTGCACCTGCTGGTGGCCGAGGACAACATCATCAACCAGCTGATTTTGCGTGACCAACTCGAAGAACTCGGCTGCACCGTGGAGCTGGCGGCCGATGGTCAGGAAGCGTTGCAGCTGTACACCGCCGGCAACTTCGACGTGGTGCTGACGGACGTGAACATGCCCCACATCAACGGCTATGAACTGGCGCGCGAACTGCGTCGTCAGGGCTGCCCGTTGCCGATTATCGGGGCCACCGCCAACGCCATGCGCGGCGAGGCCGACCTGTGCCTGGCCGCCGGCATGAACCATTGCCTGGTCAAACCCTTTGCGTTGCGGGCTCTATTCAACTCCCTGGCGCCTTATGCACGGATCACCCATGAAGCCCCTTAGTATTTTGATTGTTGAGGACCATCCCCTGCAGCACATCTACCTGCAGCACCTGCTCAGTGAGTTGGGGGATTTCATGCTCGAAACCGCCGAGGACGGTAAAGAAGCGCTGGAGCGTCTGCGCCAGCGCGATTTTGACCTGGTACTGACCGACCTGCTGATGCCCGGCATGGACGGCGTGCAGTTTATCCAGTGCCTGGCCAGCCTGCGCTGCAAGCCGGCGCTGGCGATCATGAGCGCGGCGTCGCGGCGCATGCTGATGGCGGCCAGCCTGGTGGCGAAAAACCTCGATGTGGAAGTGATCGGGCTGATCTCCAAACCGGTCGCCGCCGACGCCCTGCGCAGCCTCGTCGACCAACTCAGGAACACAGTGCGCAAACCCTCTCCCGAATTGCCCGAGCACCTGGACATCGACCGCCACACCCTGGTGCACGCCATGAGCAGCGGCCAACTGCAGGCCTGGTTCCAACCGAAAAAGTCCCTCGCCAACGGCCGTATCGTCGCCGCCGAAGCCCTGGTGCGCTGGATGCATCCCGAGCAAGGCGTGATGCTGCCCGCCGCGTTCCTGCCGGCGATCAAGGCATTCGAGCTGGAGGAGCGATTGTTGTGGGTGGTGCTCAAACAGGCGATCCACGCCCAGGAACGCTGGCGCCAGCGTGGCTACGAAATACCGGTGTCGATCAACTTGCCCACGCACCTGCTCAACAGCCATGACCTGGCCGACCGCTTGCTGGAATTCGTGCTGCACCACGACGGCATTCCGGGAATGATCTGCTTCGAACTGATGGAATGCTCGGTGCCCCAGGACATCAGCAACTTCTACGCCGGCGCCTGCCGCCTGCGCATCAAGGGCTTCGGCCTGTCCCAGGATGATTTCGGCAAGGGCTACAGCTCGTACTTGAACCTGGTCTCCACGCCGTTTACGGAATTGAAGATCGACCAGGCACTGGTGCAGGGCTGCCACGACAACGAGGGCATGGCGCAGGCCCTGGCAAGCATCATCGCGCTGGGCCGCAAACTTGGCCTCACGGTGGTGGCCGAAGGGGTGGAAACCCCGCAGCAACTGGCTCTGCTGCGCAAGGTTGACTGCAATCAGGTGCAGGGTTTCCTGATTTCACA
Source organism: Pseudomonas sp. RGB (assembly GCF_007713445.1). Taxonomy (NCBI): domain Bacteria; kingdom Pseudomonadati; phylum Pseudomonadota; class Gammaproteobacteria; order Pseudomonadales; family Pseudomonadaceae; genus Pseudomonas; species Pseudomonas sp. RGB. Next base: position 27,754 of record NZ_VMSH01000021.1, read on the forward strand.
CGCGGTCTCTTCAGAACAATTTCAACAACTTCTGAACAATGATGGCCCCGCGACATCTCACTAGCTGGCGGCCGCGGATTATCTGTTCGATAGTAAGGAGTCAGCTCCATCCTGTGCCGATTTATCCTGCGCCTGCGGAAACCCCTGATGAAGCACAACAACGCGGTCCTCGAAGCCTTCACCCGCAGCTCGTCGCGCCTGAACAAAGGCCTGATGGTGCTGCTCGGGATCGCGTTGCTGTTGGTGCTGACCAACTACTGGTCACTGCAACGCGGGGTCGAAACCCGTTACGGCGCCACGCGTTTTCATTTTGCGCGCCTGATGGAGAACCTGGCGGAGCAGGAGTCGTACCTCAAGAGTCTGACGCACCCGGGCATCCAGGCCGAACTGTTGCGCGCCACCAACGTTCAGGTCAGCCTCAAAAGCCGCATGGTCGACAACCACCGCACGCTGTACGAAGGCCAGAAATATTCGTTTTCGGTACCGTTCAGCGTCAAGTTTGACGAGCAGCAGATCAGCGCTGCCGCCCGGTCGCAGATTTTTGCCCTGGGCGCGCACCTCACCAGCTATTACAGCGCCTTCTGGTCGTCATCGCCCTATGAAGCGCCACAAACCTTTCTGCTCAATCGCCAGACGCCTTACGCCATCACCGTTCCGTCGGTGGGCTACCAGCGTCGAGAAAGCGCCGAAGAAACCGGCAACCTGGTGGCGCTGGTCAACGCGGTGCAACAGACCCTCGAGCAGACGCCGCAGCCGCTGGAACAGAACCGCGTGTACTGGCAGGCCGGTCCCGCACCTGCGCACCTGCTGGCCTATATCGGCCTGCCCCTCGACGGCCAGGGCCAGGCGGTGGTCGGCACCTTGCTCGACGTGGCTCAGGTTGACGATGTGCAGCGCGCCCTGGACCACTCGGCCTTTGACCGCTTCACCCTGATTGCCCCCGACGGCAGCCGGCTGGTCGGGCCAGACGTCGGTGTGCCGCTCAGCGATGGCGTGCACTTCAGGGCCGACGGCTTCGAATTCAAGATTACCCAACGCGGCGACCAGCCCTGGAGCGCAATCTATGGGCTGAACTACTCGCACTTTTTCCATTCGGCCTTGTGGCCGCTGAGCAGCCTGGCCCTGTTGCTGGGCATCCTGATTACGCTGTGCTGGGGCGGTAGCCGCTGGTACCGGCGCCAGGTGATCAACCCCGCACGCCTGGCGCACGAACGCATCGCCGAAAGCGTGGCGTTCAGCCGCGTGATCATCGACACCGCGCCCACGGGCCTGTGCGTGGTGCGGCGCAGTGACGGCAAGGTGTTGATCGAGAACCAGCGGGCCCAGCAATGGCCAGGCACCGCGCGGCTGGTCTCCGCATTGACCGGTGTGCATGACAGCGCCGACAGCGGCGAGACGCACCTGGAGATCGAAGGCCGCCACCTGCAGATTGGCTTCGTCTCCACCCGTTACCAGGCCGAAGACGTGCGCCTGTATGCATTCAACGACATCACCCGGCATATCGAAGATGCCCAGTCGTTAGAGGACGCCCGCCACGCCGCCGATGCCGCCAACGAGGCCAAGACGCTGTTCCTGGCGACCATGAGCCATGAAATTCGCACGCCGTTGTATGGCGTGCTCGGCACTCTGGAACTGCTCGGCCTGACCGACCTGGACCCGCACCAGAAAACCTACCTGCAGACCATACAGCGTTCGTCCGCGACGCTGTTCCAGCTGATCAGCGACGTGCTCGACGTGTCGAAAATCGAGTCCGGGCAAATGGCGATTGAAGCCGTGGAGTTCTGCCCGCTGGACATGCTCGAGGACACCCTGCACACCTACGCCGCCTTCGCCCAGCGCAAGGGGTTGCAGCTTTACAGTTGCATCGACCCGCAGCTGCCCGACAGCGTACTGGGCGACCCGATGCGCATTCGCCAGATTCTCAACAACCTGGTGAGCAACGCGCTCAAGTTCACCGACATCGGACGCGTGGTGATCCGCGCCCGGGTCACGGCGTGCGACGCCGAGTACGTCAATCTGGAATGGCAGGTCACCGACTCTGGCGTGGGCATCCCCGAGGCGCAGCAGGCCAAGCTGTTCGATGTGTTTTACCAGGCTCCCGACACCGCCGGCGAAGGCGGCGCCGGGCTGGGGCTGCCGATTTGCCGCTGGCTGGCGCAAATGATGGACGGCGAGATCAAAGTGGTCAGCGAGCCCGGCCTGGGTAGCAGCTTCACCCTGAAAATACGCCTGCCGCTGAGCAGCGGTGCGCTGACCAACCCGCCGCTGATCGAACCCAGCGCGACGCCTGTGTATGTGCAGGCGCCGGTGCGCGAGCTGGCGCAGTCGCTGTGTGACTGGCTCAATCGCCTGGGCATTGCCGCGGCCCTGGCGGCGCCCACGCCGGAACAGGACAGCCGCCAGGCGGTGCTGGTCGATCTGCTGCCCAGCGAGCCCGCCCGCTACTGGGCCGGGCGACGCGTGCTGTGCCTGCCCGGCGCGCACAGCCCGCCGCTGCACACGGCACAGGGCTGGGTCGTGGACGTGCACGACGTACGGGCTATCGCCACCACCGTGTCGCTGGCCCAGCACGGCAAGCATGAGCAACCGCCGGCGGCCCTGCCACAAAGCGCCGGGCAGCTTGGGTTGCGCATCCTGGTGGCCGAGGACAACCCGATCAATCAGGCGATCATCAAGGAACAACTGGAGGCGCTCGGCTGCTCGGTGACCCTGGCCGCCAACGGCGAGCAGGCGCTGCAGTTGTGGCAACCGCAAGCCTTCGACCTGGTGTTGACCGATGTGAACATGCCCTTGATGAATGGTTATGAGCTGGCCCGCACGCTCAGGGCGCATGACCCGCAATTGCCGATCATCGGCGTGACCGCCAACGCCATGCGCGAGGAAGGTGTGCGTTGCCTGGCGGTCGGCATGAACGCCTGGATCGTCAAACCCCTGAGCCTGCAAACCCTGCGCGCGCAGTTGGTCAAGCTGTGCCAGGTCAAGGCGCCGGTCGAACCGCCGCCCGCGCCATTCGACGACCACGTGCAGCTGTCGGACAAGATGCGCCCGCTGTTCATCAGCAGCGTGCAGCAAGATTTGCAGCGACTCGGCGCGGCACTGGCGCAGCGTGATGCGCGCGCGCTCGCCCAACTGCTGCATTCGGCCGCCGGCGCACTGGGCGCCGTGCAGGCGCTCCCTCTGGCCCAGGCCTGCATCGAGCTGGAAAACGCACTGAACCGCGGCAGCCTCGACACCACGCTTGAGCTCAAGGTGAAGGCGGTGATGCAACGACTGTCGGCCGTCCTGGACACTCTCCAGCCCGGGCACACTTCCCTCACTTGAACTGGCACTACGGACGGCCCTTTATGAAAAAATTCAACGTGGTTATCGCGGACGATCACCCGATCGTGCTGCTCGGGGTACGCGAACTGGTGGAGCGCGACACGCGCTTTCAAGTCGTGGGCGAAGCGGTGTGTTCGGCGGGCCTGATCGAGCTGTTGCAGCGCCAGGGCGCCGACATCGTGATCACCGATTACAACATGCCCGGCGACTCACCCTACGGCGATGGGCTGAAGCTGGTGGAGTACCTGAAACGGCATTTTCCGCAGGTGCAGATTTTGATCCTGACCATGATTTCCAACCACCTGATCCTCACGCGTCTGCAAGAGTTGGGCGTGGTCGGCATCATCCAGAAAAGCCAGTTGCACACCGAGATTCAACTGGCGCTCAAGGCGATTGCGCAACAGAGCGCCTACCGCAGCCTGGAGCCGCCCAAGACCTCGGTGATCGAGACCCTCACGGCCATCGACGAGCGCTTTACCAGCTTGTCGCCCAAAGAGTTCGAGATCTTGCGTTTGTTTATTTCCGGCATGAGCGTGAGTGATATTGCGCGCAGCCAGAACCGCAGTTCAAAGACCATCAGCGCACAAAAAATATCGGCCATGCGCAAACTTGAAGTGAGCAGCGACCAGGACCTTCTCGCCTATTGCCTGGCGCGCAATATCTTCAACTAAGCACACCGTGCAAGCCATTCCCGGGCAATGGCTTGGCCCCCTGTTTGCGGGCTCCAAAACTGCCTTGCGGTGCAACTAACCCGTCTATTGCGCGGCTTATAAGAATCGTCTTATTCGCTCGCAGCGCCTGCCCTCTTATTCTTTCCTCGCAGTTCAACAACCGCATTTTCCAACTAACACTTACGGACATCATCATGAAGAAGTTTTCCCTGGCTGTTATCGCCTCGGCCATTATCGCCGCCTCCGGCAGTGCATTTGCCGATGATCCGGCACCGACGCCTACCCTGGGCGGCAGCGGTAAAATTACCTTCACCGGCGTGATCAACAACGACGCCTGCTCGGTAGACGGCGCCAACTCCGATCGCAGTATTTCGGTGGACATGGGCAACGTTTCGATCAAAGACATGGGCACCGCGGAAAACCCAACCGCCGGCCGTGTAACTGCCAAAGACTTCAACCTGAACGTCAACTGCAACCAGGGCACCAAAGTCGCGATGATCTTTGACGCCAACAACGGCGGTTCGGGCCTGGTGACCGGCAAGAACGTACTGGCGCTGAACGCCGGTTCCGCTTCGGCTAAAAACGTCGGTATCGCCCTGCTCGACAGCAATGGCAGCTTGATCGACCTCAGCTCGCAGGCCACTGCGCGCATCGAAAGCACCATGCACGGCACCGGCACTGCCGGCGGCGACGCCACCCTGAGCTTTGCGGCTGCCTACGTCACCACCGGCGCTGCCGGTGCATCCACCGCCGGTCGCGGTGATGCCACCCTGCCGTTCATCCTGCAATACGAGTAACCCCGGCGCCCCGTGCACCGAACGCGCGAGGCCACACGGCCTCGCCATTCTTTTTTTGATTACACCGGATAACCCTCATGCTGCCTCGTTCTATTGCCGCATGCCTGGGGCTGCTGGGCATGCTTCTGGCTACCCAGGCCGCCGCAAGCATTTCATTGAATGCCACCCGCATCGTGTTCGATGGCGACCACAAAGAAGCCAATATCACCGTGCGCAACGGTAACCAGGATGTGTTGATTCAGTCCTGGGTCGACATGAATGACTCCAGCGGCAGCCGTGCTCCGTTTGCCGTCACCCCGCCACTGGCCCGGGTGTTCGCCAAGGAACAGCAACTGCTGCGCATCTTGTATGAAGGCACGGGCATGCCCACGGACCGCGAGTCGGTGGTGTGGTTGAACGTGCAGGAAATCCCCAAGGCCAGCGAGACCGAGAACACCTTGCAGTTGGCCATTCGCCAACGCATCAAGATTTTTTTCCGCCCTGCCGGCCTGACCGGCAGTGCGTTGCAGGCGCCTGCACAGCTGGAGTGGGCATTGGTCAAGCACGGCGCGCAAACGCTGTTGCAGGTGAAAAACCCGACGCTGTACCACGTGTCCATGGCCGACGTTAAGGTGCAGGCACAACTGGCGAGCGACTCGACCATGATCGCGCCCTGCGAGCAAAGACAGTTTGCGCTCAAGACGGCGCCAGCGCCCGGCCCGGTGCAACTGTCGTTTTCCAGCATCAATGACTACGGCGCACAGAACCATTACACCGCGCCACTTTCGGGCATCGCTGCACACGCCACCGAAGCACGCCTCAACCCCTAAGCACTTTCTCTAACCCACAGGCTCACGTTGCGTGCGTGTTCGCGTGCCCGCCTGTTCGCCAATCAGGGATGTCACAGGTCTTCGCATGTCTTTTCTTTCCAGTAACAGGCCCGCGCGTGGCGCACTGAAGTTGAAGACGCTGTCTTTCGCGATTGCCGCCGGCCTGCCGGCCTGGGCGATGGCCGAGGACACTGCGCAAACCTTCAACACCACGTTCCTGCAAGGCTCGCAGTCAACGGTCGACCTGCAGCAATTGCTCTCGGCCAACAGCGTGCTGCCGGGCAATTACCGCGTCGACCTGTACAGCAACGAAGTGCTGGTGGGCCGGCGCGATATCGACTTCAAGCGCAACCCGAAAAACGACCGGGTCGAAGCCTGCCTGACCCTCGATCTGCTCAAGCAGCTGGGCATCGACATGCACCGCCTCCAGGCCGAAGGCAAAATCGACCCGCAGCAGCCGCAGGAATGCTATGCCCTCGCCGAGATGATCGAGGAGGCCAGCGTGCGTTACGACAGCAGCCGCCTGCGCCTGATGGCGAGCATTCCGCAGGTGGCCATGCAGCGCGGCATGCGCGGTTACGTCGACCCGCAACTATGGGATGACGGCGTGCCCGCAGCGTTTATCAACTACCAGCTCAACAGCAGCCGCACCGCCGGCGACTACAAAACGCGCCTCTCCAATAACCTCGGCCTGCGCAACGGCATCAACCTGGGCGCGTGGCGCCTGCGCAATGAATCGAACTTGAGCGGCGGCACCGGGCGCTCGAACACTTACACCAGCAACCGTACTTACCTGCAGCACGACGTGACGGCGATCAAGGGCCAGTTCAGCGCCGGTGAGATTTTCTCCGACACCGACCTGTTCGACAGCGTGCGTTATCGCGGCCTCAAACTGGCCTCCGATGACGGCATGCGCGCCGACAGCGAACGCGGTTATGCGCCGGTGATCCGTGGCGTGGCGCAGACCAACGCGACGGTGGAAATCCGCCAGAACGACTACATCCTCTACACCGCCAACGTCGCGCCGGGGCCGTTCGAGATCAACGATATCTACCCCAGCGGCTCCAACGGCGACCTGCAAATCACCGTGATCGAAGCCGACGGCACGCGCCGCGTGACGATGCAGGCGTTTTCCAGCTTGCCGATCATGGTGCGTGAAGGCCAGGTCAAGTACAGCCTCTCGGCGGGTACCTTCAAGAGCAACGCCGACGGCCTGGCGAGCCCGCGTTTTCTCAGCGGCACCCTGGCGTACGGCCTGACCAGCAACCTCAGCGGAATTGTCGGGTTGCAGGCCAGCGAGGACTACAACGCACTGTCCATTGGCGCCGGCAAGAACACCTCGTTCGGCGCCTTCTCGCTGGACACGACGCACTCCTCCAGCAAGGCGCAGGGCAAAACCACCCAGGGCAGCAGCGTGCGGGCGCTGTATGCAAAAACCTTCACCGGTACCGACACCAACTTCACCCTGGCCGCCTACCGCTACTCCACCGAGGGCTACCGCACCCTCAGCGACCATGTCGAAGACAACAGCCAGGACGTGCGTGTGCGCACCGGCCACTCTAAAACCCGCACCGACCTGACCATCAACCAGAGCATCGGGCGCAACAACGAATTTGGCAGCGTGTACGTGAATGCCAGCGACCAGCGCTACTGGAACCGCGGCGGCTCGCAGAGCTTTTCGGCCGGCTACACCAGCAACTGGGGCGACCTAAGCTACAACCTCGGCGTAACGCGCACCAAGCAGATCGTCACCTGGGGCCAGCCGAGCAGCGACACGCAATTGAACCTGTCGATTTCGTTCCCGCTGGGCAGCCAGGCCCGCGCGCCGCGCGCGTTTGTCACCACCAGCCGGCAGCACGGCGACACCACCACGCAGGCGGGCATCAATGGCTACGTCGCCGATACCAGCGACACGTTTTATTCGGTGCAGGCCGGCCACAGCGACACCAGCGGGGATTCCGGTTCGGTGAACATCAACAGCCGGACGTCCGTGGCGGATGTGAGCCTGGGCTACAGCCAGGGCCAGGGTTACAACTCGCAGAACCTCAACCTCGCCGGCTCGGTGGTCGCTCACGCAGGCGGTATCAACCTGGGGCAGACGGTCAGTGAGACCTTCGCACTGGCCGAAGTGCCAGGCATTTCCGGCGCGAAGATCAGCAGCTACAGCGGCGTAGAGACCGGCTATAACGGCTATGCAGTGATCCCCAATGCCCAGCCTTACCGGGTGAACTGGGTCAGCCTGGACACCCGCGACCTGGGCGGCAATGTGGAAATCAGCAACGCCACCCAACAAGTGGTGCCGCGCCGTGGCGCGATCGTGGTGGCGCACTACAGCGGCACCACCGGGCGCCGGGTGTTGTTCGAGTTGTTTGATGCGCAGCACAAGCCTCTGTCGTTCGGGGCTTCGCTGGAAGACTCGACCGGCAAGCAACTGGCGATTGCAGACCCGAATGGCAATGCGCTGGCGTTGGTGGAAGAGGATCAGGGCACATTGATCATCAAGTGGGGTGATCAGCAGTGCAGCGCAAGCTATGCGTTGGCGCCGCAGAACAAGGCGCTGAACTATGAGCGCCAGGCGTTGGTGTGTGGGCCTTGAAGGGGCAATCCACATCCTTGCTGTCTGATTCTCGAAGATCCAAATGTGGGAGCGGGCTTGCTCGCGAACGCAGTGTGTCAGTCACCAGATACATCAACTGACACTCCACCTTCGCGAGCAAGCCCGCTCCCACATTTAGGTTGAGGTACAGCTTAAGGTCAGCGTTTAGGCTAAGGTGCTGCCGATGCGCCCTCCTCTTCGAGACTTGCCCATGCGTAACCTGATTTTCGCCGGTGCCTGCCTGCTGGCCACAGCCCTCGCAGGCTGCCAGCAAACCCCACCCGCCAACGATCAACTCGACGCCGTGCTCTGGACCCAGACCTCCATCGAGCACGAGTTGATCTACCGCCAACTGTTCGCCAACGCTACCCGCCAGCTCGGCGCGGCCCTGGCCGAACCGACCTGGGACGCCCTGCCCTTGCCGCCACGCAACCTCAACGGCCTGCCCCCGGCCGTGGTGGTCGATATCGACGAAACCCTGCTCGACAACGTGCCGCTCAATGCCCGCGACATCATCAACAACCAAGTCTATTCATACGCACGCTGGAACACCTGGGTCGACCAGGCCAAGGCCCAGGCGTTGCCGGGCGCAGTGGCGTTTCTGCAAGCGGCCGAGCAAAAAGGCATCAAGGTTTACTACCTCACCAACCGCGAACACAGCCAGGTCGCAGCCACGGTCGCCAACCTGCGCCTGCGCGGCTTCCCGGTGGACAGCGACGAGCAAGTGCTGGCCGCCAGTACGCCGACCGGCCACTGCGAAAGCGCGGGCTATGGCAAGAACTGCCGCCGCCAATGGGTCGCAAACAATGCCCGCGTGCTGCTGATGGCGGGTGATTCGCTAGGGGACTTCGTGCAGGCCGAGCACAACACCCTCGCGGACCAGCGCAAGGCCGTCGCGCCCTATGTGAAATGGCTGGGGCAGCGTTGGTTCCTGCTGCCCAACCCGAGTTACGGTAACTGGTACAGCGCGCCGTACGGGGATGATGAGCAATTGCCGTTCGAGCAGAAACGCAAACTCAAGCAGCAGGCGTTGCAGCTGCAGGAGTAAGACGCTGGAACGCTGGCCGCTCGCGCAGGAAAAAAGGCAGTAAGCGCCTGCCGCATGCATGTGCACCTACCTGTCCGTTCAGTCAGTGCCCATGGCCGCGCAACTTTGGCAAACTACGGCGCGACGCTGCCGCTGCGTGCAGCCCAACAAGGATGGAACAATGACTGGCATGGACTCGATCATTCGACAATTTTCTGCCGAAGGCGCCACCCATCTCTACTCCAGCCCGCCCTCGGTGTTGACACCCGCCGACCTGTACCGTGCCAAGAGCGATGGGCCTTTCCGAGAGGCCATCGCCGGCAGCAATATTTACCTGATCACCGCGCGGCGGCGGGTGCTGATCAACCCTCATGACATCTACCTGCTCGGGCGATCGGCGCACGGCAGTTTTATCGTGATGGATGAACAGGGCGTGCAGTCCATCCCCTTCCGTTATGACATCCCACGGATCGGGCCTGAGGATCAGGATGAGATTGAACAGGTGTTCGTCGCGCCCAACGGCACGCACCTGACCATCCTGTCGACCTCACGGCAAATGACCACCGCCGCGCATATCGTGGTGGCCAACGCCACCAGTGCCCTGCAAGCAGACCATCGGGACATGAACGTGCTCTATGTCGGCCAGGGCATCGGCAAGATTCACGCGCGTACGGCGGTGGACCGGTTGTTGAACCACACCACCTTGCAACGCATCCTGGCAGAAACTTCGACCAACAGCCCGGAGCTGGAGGTTTCCATTCTGCTCTACCGGTTCGAGCACGGCCGGACGATGATCAGCAACGGCGGTGACTTCAACGCTGAACCGACGGCCAGCGAACAACAGGACTCGGCGCATTTCGACCGCCTGCGCAGCGTGCGTTTGAATCGCGATGAGGTCATCACGCTGGCGGAAGCGGCGCTGATCAATCACTTCAAGCCGCATTACAACACGTTGCTCAAGGCCACGAATTTCGCCGCCAGCAACAAGATCAAACCGCTGAAAAAACTGCTCGCCAAGGGCATCACCGGGCTGACCGTAGAGATCTGCAGCGCCACGCTCAATGCCCGACTGGGCACCAGCGACGCGCTGCCCATGGCATTGAACACCTTCATGCCGGCCGACGTCCTTGAGGGCTGCAACCTCGACACCGAGCAGCAAAAGCAAGCCTGGGCTGAAGAACTGCGGGTCATGGCGCACACGCACTACGCGAGTTTCCCCCTGACTACGCCCCAGGAGCGCGACACCTTCATGCATGGCATGGTGTGGATGGGCGAGTCGGTGCGCGAACAGATCTGGCCACTGCCCGGCAAGGGTGCCTAGGTACCTGCCAACAAATGATGCTCCTGTAGCAAACGGACTTGTTGTGTCTGCCGGACGTGTTGTGGCGAGCGGGGCTGTTGTGGCGAGCGGGCTTGCCCCGCGTTGGGCTGCGCAGCAGCCCCAGAACCTGACGACGCGGTTTACCCGTTATACCGCGGCGGTTGGATTGGGAGCGCTTCGCACTCCAACGCGGGGCGAGCCCGCTCGCCACAGTAAGCCCGCTTGCCACAACAGCCCCGCGCGCCACAACAAGCCAGCTCACTTCAAATCAAAGGGTACGGGCCGCGATAGCTTCAACTTCCACCAACGCCCCCGGCAAGGGCAACGCCACCACTTGCAACGCCGTACGCGCCGGTTTGTTCGGCTGTTCAGGCGTGCCGAAGAACTGCGTATAACCACGCTGCAACCCGGCAAAGTCCAGCTTGCCACCGGTTTCTTCAGCACCGACCAGAAACACCCGCAACTGCACGATATCGCCCAGGTCCAGGTCTTGTTGTTGAAGGATCTTGCGCAGCTTGTTGAACACCGACACCGTCTGCACTTCGGTGCTGCCGTACGCGGCTGGCGTGCCTGCCGGTGCCTGCGCGTCGGCAAGATCCGGTAAGGTGCCGCTGACGAAAATCAGGCTGGCAGACGCCGGCACAGTCACGGTTTGCGAGATCGGAAAATCACCGACGCTGGTACGTTGAATGCTGTCGCTCATGAGGATGCTCCTTAAGACGCGGCCAATGCCGCACGCTGTGTTTGTTGCGTCACGCGGTCAGCCAGTTGCGCAACCACATGGCGCGCCGAGTTGGCCGCCGATTCCTGCCAGATGCCCACGCCGCTTTGCACCAGACCATCCCCGGCGAAATACACGCGGCCATGGGCCTGTTCGAGCAAGGCACTGGCGTCGGCGGGGAAGTGTTCGCGTTGCAGCCACGGGCCTTCGCTGTAGGGAATCTGTTCCCAGGACACGGCCAGCGGGTTGCGCAGGTGTTTGGCGTAACCCGGATGCAACAGCTCCACGGCCTCCCTGGAGGTGGCGTACTGCTTATCGAACGGCTGCGCGCCAAACACGTCGGCGCCCTCCCCGGTCACGTATCCGGCCACCAGCAAGCCTTCGCGGGTGTTGAGGTCGTTGCTCGGGTACCAGAGCAGGCGCGCCGGGTGTTCGATCCAGGACAGGCCGCCGTAGGTGCGGTAGTCGGTTTCCCAGAAGCGCGGCGATTGCCACGCCACTTTGGTGGCCTGGTCGCTGCGGGTGCTGAGCAACGCGGCTTTGATCGGGTCGCTGAAATCGGTGTCGAGTTTGGCCAGCAGCGGCAGCGGTAAGGTCGAGACCAGGTAATCAGCGCGCACCACCTGTTCGCGGCCACTGTGTTTATCGTGGTAGGTCACCGCCACGCCGTCTTCCAGCTGACGGACCTGCCTGACCTGCGCGCCCAACTGCACGTGTTCGCTGACGCGTTGGTAGAAAGCGTCGGTGATGCGGTCCATGCCGCCGACCGGCTGGAACATGGTTGCCGAGAACTCAGGGAACTCGGTGTGCAATAACGCGCCCCACAGTTCGGGGTGCAGCAAGCGGTCCAGCGCCAGCGGGCTGCGGCTGGCGGGCAATGCGCCGGGATGCGCGGGCGATTCCAGGTGACCGGCGCGCAGGCTGCCCTCATAGGCCAGTTCTTGCGACAGATCGCCGTAGACCTGCAAGAAGGCCAGCAAGCGCGTGCGCTCTTCGCTGCTCAACACATCATCGAGTGCATCACGCTGCACGGCCTTGGCCAGCAAGCCGGACAAGTGCCCACGCGCATCATTGATCGCCTGTCCAACGGTGAATGCCGGCTGTTGCAGGTCCGGGCGCACCTGCGCGCCATGGCTGCTGTTGACCAGCACTTCCAGCGGCACGCCCAGCTCGCTGCAGTAATCCAGAATCGTACGGTGCTGGCTGGGAATCCTGGCCGGGCCGGCGTTGAAATACAGGCCCTGATCAAATGCCACGGTTTGCGTGCGGCCGTCCTTGTAGTCCACGCGGTCGCCATGGCGCAGGGTCCAGGTGCGCCCGCCGACGCGATCGCGCGCTTCCAGCACTTGCACACTGAACCCGGCGCGGGTCAGTTCCAACGCAGTGACCAGCCCGGCAATCCCCGCGCCCAGCACCAGCACGCGGGTGCCCTGCCCCAGGCCGGGCTTGAGTTCCAGCGGCTGTGGGCGCCGGTGCGACGACGGCCCCAGGCCCAATACCGCCAGTGCATCCTTGACTGCCTGCTCACCGCCTACCGCGGCAATGCTCGACAGCGCTTCACGTCGTGTCAGTCCCATTATCGATGCTCCTAGTCCGGCAGGCCCGGTGGGTTGATCAGCGACTTATCGACGCGCTCGATGTCCAGGCCCCAACGCTGCAGCACCTGTTCGTATTGGCCGCCGGCAATCGCGCCTTCAAGCGCCGTGTGAATCGGCTGGACCAGGCCGTTGTCCTTGCGCGTGGTCACGGCGATATCCGCTTTCAGCGGCCAGCCACCATTGACCGTGCCGACAAGCTTGATGCCACCGGTGATGGCCGCCGAATAGGCGTACACCGAGTTAGGCCCGAACAGCGCATCGCTGCGCCCCGATTGCACCGCCAGCTGCGCGGCGGCCTGGTCGTCGAAGTACTGCAACAGCGCAGGCTTGATGCCGGCCTTTTCATTCGCCTCGTTCCACGCCAGCAGGACTTTTTCCTGGTTGGTGCCAGAGCCGACAATGATCTTCAGCCCGGCAATGTCCGCGGCCTGCTTGATCGCGGTGATCTTGCTGGTGCTCTTGACGTAAAACCCCAGCACATCCTGGCGATACGTGGCGAAGTCAAAACGCTTCTTGCGCGCTTCGGTCACGGTGACGTTGCTGATCACCGCGTCGTATTTGCCTGAGCTGACGCCCAGCGGCCAATCCTCCCAACTGGTCTGCACCACGTTGAGTTGCAGGCCAAGGCTGTCGGCGATCAGCTGCGCGGTGTCGGCCTCGCTGCCGATGGTGGTCTTGTCGTCATTGGCCAGCAGCGCCAGCGGTGGCCCGGCCACGCCGGACACAGCCACGGTGAACTTGCCCGGCTGGGCAAACTTGAAGCCCGGCGGAATCTGCGCAATGGCTGCTTCGTTGCGCGGCACATGAATGCGCACGCGGTTGGGGCTGAGGTCGACCTGTTGCACGGCAAAAGCGCTTTGCGCGGTGCTGACGGCAAGCGCCAGCAAAGCCACGCGGGCGGTATGGATGAACATGGCAGTCACTCCTTGAACTAAAGCACCTTGCCGAGAAAGGCCACGGTGCGGGGATGTCGGGGTTGGCGGAAAATCTGCTCGGGCGGGCCCTCTTCGATCAGTTGGCCGTCGCATAGGAACACCACGTGGTCGGCCACCTCACGGGCGAACCCGATCTCGTGGGTGACGATCACCAGGGTCACGCCCAGTTGGGTCAGACCCTTGATCACATCGAGCACCTCGCCCACCAGTTCCGGGTCGAGGGCTGAAGTAGGTTCGTCAAACAGCAGCACCTTGGGGTCCAGCGCCAGGGCACGGGCGATGGCCACGCGCTGTTGCTGACCACCGGAGAGCTGGCGCGGGTAGGCATCGACCTTGTCCGCCAGGCCAACCTTGGCCAGCAACTCGGCGGCCTTGAAGTGGGCTTCGGTCTTACGCCAGCGTTTGTGGGCCAGCGGCGCTTCGGCGATGTTTTCCCAGGCGGTGAGGTGCGGGAACAGGTTGAAGTTCTGGAACACGAAACCCACGTCGATGCGCCGCTTGAGAATCTCGCGCTCTTTTAATTCGTAAAGCAGGTCACCCTTGCGCCGGTAGCCGACGTATTCACCGTCGATGGTGATGTGCCCGCTGTCGATCTTCTCCAGGTGGTTGATGGTGCGCAGCAAGGTGGATTTGCCCGAGCCGGACGGCCCGAGAATCACCGTGACCTTGCCCGGGTCAATGGTCAGGTCGATGTCTTTGAGCACCTGCTGGTTGCCAAAGCGCTTGCCCACGCCCTGGATCTGGATGCGCCCGGCGCGTGCTTCACTCATGGGTTTTCTCCTTGAGCCAGCGGCGGATGCGTTGCAGCGGCGTCGGCGGCAGCACGCGTGCGGTGCCACGCGCAAAGTGGCGCTCGACGTAATACTGGGCGCTGGTCAGCACGGTGGTGATGATCAGGTACCACACGGTGGCCACGATCAGCAGCGGGATCACTGCCTGGGTGCGGTTGTAGATGACCTGCACGGTGTAGAACAGCTCCGGCAAGGCCAGCACGTAGACGATGGACGTGCCCTTGACCAGGCCGATGATTTCGTTGAAACCCGAGGGCAGAATCGAGCGTAAGGCCTGGGGCAGAATGATGCGGAAGATACGCCGCGAGGCCGGCAAGCCCAAGGCCGCCGCCGCTTCATGCTGGCCGGCGTCCACGCCGATCAGGCCGCCGCGAATGATCTCTGCCGCGTAGGCCGCTTGCATCAGGCTCAGGCCCAACACCGCCACGGTGAATTGACTGAGCACATCCACCGTCGACCATTCAGCGAACACCACGCCGGTGAACGGCACGCCGAGTACGATGTGGTCATACAGGTAGGCAAAGTTGTAGAGGATGATCAGCACCAGCAGCGCCGGCATCGAGCGGAAAAACCAGATGTAGCCCCAGGCCAACGCCGCCAGCAGCGGCGAGCCCGACAGCCGCGCCAGGGCCAATGCAGTGCCGAGGATGATGCTGAACACGGTGCTGAGCAATGTCAGCAACAGCGTCTGGCCCAGGCCACGCAGCACCGACGGCGAGAAGAACCACTGGCCGAACACGCCCCACTCCCAGCGCGGGTTGGTGGCCAGCGAATGCACGATGGCCAGCAGCACCAGCGCGGCGAAAATCGACCCGGCCCAGCGCCACGGGTGCCGGGCCGGCACCACGTGCAAGGCTTTGATCGGCGTTGCGACACGCGCCTGGCGAACCGGGTAGTCGGTGACCTCATCGATCAGGTCATAGGTTTTGGCGACAATGGGCATGGTCTATTCCTCGCGAGTTGCGGCCTTAGAAGGCGTAAGTCAGCCGGGTGTAGTAGTACCCGCCGGTAAAACCGTAGGGCGAATACGTGCCGTAGCTGGCGAGCATGGTGCTGCTCGGCACGCCTTGTTTTTTGGGGTATTGGTCGAACAGGTTCTTGGCGCCGACGGCGACGTTCAGGTCTTTGGTGAGGTTGTAGCCAAGGTCGAGGTCGGTAATCCACTTGGCGCTGTAGACCCGGTCGAGGCTGCGGTCGGCGGAAACGTTGACCTCTTTGTAAGCGCCGTAACGGGTCAAGGCCAGGTTGAGGTTGAAGCGGTCGATGCTCCAGTCACCGCCCAGGATCAGCTTGGTCTTGGGCTGCACATCGGTGATCAGGCCGCGGGCCTGGCGGTCCATCAGGTCATAGGAGGTGCCAAGGATGTCGGTGGACGCCTTGTAGTTGAGGATCTTGGTCTGGTTCCAGTTGAACGCCGCCGTCCACTTCAGCGAGCCGTACGGGCCGATGTCCTGGTTGTAGTTGCTGACCAGGTCCAGGCCTTTGGTGCGGGTGTCGGCGCCGTTGATGAAGTACTGGCCGCCGGAAGTGGAGTTGATGCCGTTGTTCTGCAAGACCTGGGTGACTTCCGGGCCGAGCAGGGTGCCGGTCAGGGTGATGCGGTCACGCAGGTTGATCACGTAGGCGTCGGCGGTGAAGTTCAAGCGGTCGGTGGGCGTGAGGGTGAAACCGAGGCTGAAGTTGGTCGAACGCTCGGGTTTCAAGCCCTCGGCGCCCAAGGCCTTGGCCGCCGCCGACCCCACGGGCAACACGCCGTAGTTGATCGATTGATACACGCCGTCGACCACGCCATAGGTCGTGGAGCGCGCGCTGAACAGGCTGTTGGCCAGGGACGGCGCGCGAAAACCATTGCTGACCGTGGCGCGCACGGCGAACTGCGGGGTGAAATCGTAGCGCGTGGTCAGTTTGCCGCTGCGGGTCGCGCCGACGCCTTCGTTGTAATGCTCATAGCGCAACGCGGTGCCCACGTACCAGTCCGGCAGCGGGTTGAAGCCCACATCGACATAGCTGGCGAGGCTGTTGCGCGAGGCGCTGCTCTCTTCCGCCGGTGAAATGCCGTTGGTGACCTGCGCCCCGGACGACGCGCAATTGCCCGGCGCCACGCAGTAACCGCCATTGGCATAGGACGCGTAGTCACCGGCCTGCACCTCATAGGTGTCGCGCCGATGCTCGAAGCCGTAAGACAGGTCCAGCGGCTTTTGCAGGCCAATGTCGAAGCCGCGCTTGAAGTCGAGGTTGGTGGTCAGCTCGGTGGAAATCCAGGTGCCGGAGGTGAAGCTGTTGGGCGTGTACTCGCCCAGCGACGGGTTCTGGTTGTGGGTGGTGCCCTGCTCCGCTTCGTTGCGCCCGTAGGTGGTGGACAGATCCCAGTCCCACGCGCCGACCGTGCCCTTGCCGCCGAACGCGGCCTGGAAATCATCCTCGTCGATGTACCAGGTCGGCGTGTAGCCGGCCGGGTAACCATTGGGCCCGGTGGTGATGGTGTTGGTGATGGTCGGCAGGCGGAAGTTCTGGCCTTGCTCGGCCTTGCGCCGCGAGTAGGTGGTGAAGGAATACAGGCTCAAACTGTCATCAATCGGCAGTTCGGCGTTGTAGCCCAGGGTCAGCAGGTTGGTCTTGGGCGTGCCGTAACCGCCATAAGTGGACTTGCCCGCCAGGCCATAGGCTTGCTCGTAGGTATAACCGTTGGCGCTGGCCTTGTTGTCGTCATTCTGGCTGCGTGCGTCCAGGGCCAACTGCACGATGCCGCCGTTGCCGATTTCGAAACCCTTGTTGAGGCTTTGCTGCACGGTCTGTTTCTTGCCGTCGTAGCCCTGGCCGATATTGGTCACAGCGGTGCCGCTGGTGTCGGCCTTGAGGATCACGTTGATCACCCCGGCAATGGCGTCCGAGCCGTATTGGGCGGCAGCGCCGTCGCGCAGCACTTCAACGTGGTCGATGGCGCTGATCGGGATCAGGTCGAGGTCGGCCGGTGCCGCGCCGGTGTTGATGCCGTTGATGTTCAGGGTGGCGCTGGTGTGACGGCGCTTGCCGTTGACCAGCACCAGCACTTCGGCGGCACTCAGGCCGCGCAGGTTCGGGGCGCGGGCAATACCGCTGGCGTCCCAACCGGTTTTTTCCGGCAGGGTCAGCGACGGGATCACCGCGCTCAAGGCTTCCATCAAACCGGGCTTGCCGGTGCTTTGCAGTTGCTTGGCGCTGACGACATCGATTGGCACCGGGCTGCTGGTGACGGTGCGCTGCTCGGCGCCACGGTTGCCGGTGACCACCACGGTGGACAGGGTGCTGTCGTCCTGGGCCTGAGCTGCACTCGCCAGCAGGGCCAGCGCCAGGGCGGTGGTGGGGTGTAAAACGTGCTTCATGGCCACTCCAGACTTTCCAGATCGCGAAGTCGGGCGCTCGCGCGGTCGTGCGCGGTGCTCGGATTTTTCGAGGGTGTTTCGGCGATTGGAAACTAGGTGTGGGGCGAGCGAGGGGTTTGAATGGGCAACATACGTTGAACTCCGTTCCAACGATTCTGCCGCAGGGTCTTTACCCGGTTATGGCGCGCAGAATCTGAATCACGCTGGGTACCATCCGAGGTCAGGGGTAGGCTGTTGCGATCAAACATAACGGAATGGATTTTAAAAATATAATGCTATTTGGGCATAAGCTAATATTCTCCAATTTCATTATTTATTAATAATTTTATTCGCATTGGTAATGTTTTATTGAGATCAGGCGCGGGTTGCCAGCGTGGTGTAACTGAGCACCCAGGATCAAAATCTACAGCTCGGCAGGCTGACAGCCGACCTGATCCTGGAGGCTGCACTCAATCAAATGTGGGAGCTGGCTTGCCTGCGATGCAGACAACTCGGTGTATCAGGCATACCCGGTTGATGCCATTGCGGGCAAGCCCGCTCCCACATTTGGATCTCTGTGCATCAGATAGATGTGTTGCTGTGCTTTTGCCTCTACCACTCAGGTCGGCTACCAGGCCGCCGTGCTCTGCTTTTCCAAAGCCTGCGTGAGGGCACACAGAGCCCAGGCGAGGTGCCGAGTGGTGGGGCGAGGACCTTTTGGTTACTTTTGGGTCCGTACAGGTCCTTCCAAAAGTGACCCGCTGTAAGAGCGGAACCCATAGCGGCCGTTACCGCAGCAACGGATATCTACACGAGCTACCACCATCCCAGGCAACCCAGCCCCCACATTTTCCACCCCATTGCTTCACTTCATCTCGCCGGCCGCAGCAACTGCATCTGCTGGCGATAATCATCCGTCACCTGCCGCGCCTGGCTGCTGCTGGTAATCACCCGAGGCGTAATCAACACAATCAACTCCGTGCGATCCTTGGACTTGCTGGTGTTACCAAACAACCACCGCAACCCGGGAATTTTGCCCAGATACGGCACAGCACTGACACTCTGCGCGTTGTCCTGCTTGATCAACCCGCCCAGCAACACCGTCTGCCCACTTTGCACCGCGACCTGCGTCGACACCGACCGCGTCGATATCCGCGGATTCACCGGCGTATCACTGGTACCACTCTGAGTTTCGGCATCACTGACCTGCTGCTGAATATCCATGTACACCAACCCGCCCGGATTAATGCGCGGCACCACATCCAGAATCACCCCGGTCTGCACGTACTCGACGCTGCTCAAGGTGGAATCGGCGTTGCCGGTATTCACCGTGGTCTGACTGATAGGAATGTTATCCCCCACCTGAATCTGCGCCGGCTGGTTATTCATCACCACCAACGACGGCGCCGACAGCACCTGAGTGCGCCCATTGGTCTCCAACGCATGCAACGCCACCTGCAAATTGGTGCTGACAAACGAATAAAACAACGAATCCGACGCCCCCAGCCCTGCCC